>JAGKSW010000052.1 GCA_018993265.1 Nostoc sp. TH1S01 | reverse complement strand
GGGTGAAACGCTGCTGCGGCTACGATAGTTGGAGGGTCGCCTCCTGCCACAATTGCTCGGTGCCAGGTCTTTTCTTCAAAAAGCTCCTTTCTGTTTCTGACGAAAGGGGCTTTTTTGATTTATGATGCAGGGAAGAAAATCAAAAGACGTAAACGATTTATGACGGTTGATACCTTGGGGTTCAATATTCATCTACAAGCGCAACTGTTGGCTGGGCATCTCTTGGTAAATGTTTTAGGATTTGTAATTCTACATCCATTGCTCTACTTACCTTGTAGAGTTTTATTTTTCCTTTATTCTATTCATTATATCCGGAAAGTGACAGAAGAGGGATAATATTCAGGAGATATAATATACACATTATTAATTTCAGGTTACACTTTATTGACATTTAGTAATATTTTCATAAGTGAGTTGGGAAACAAGAAATTGGAGTGATAAATATTACCACTCCAAAATATTTAAAACAGAAGACATTTTTTCACTGAATATTACTTGCCATTACCATTACCATTACCATTACCATTACCATTACCGTTACCAGCAAGCACACGTTCGGCAAGTTTTTCTGGTACTTCTTGGAGATGGTCATATTCCCAGTGGAAAGAACCAACGCCTAAAGTAAGCGATCGCAACTCTACAATAAAGTTCTGCATTTCTGCTTGGGGCAAATAGGCAGAAATATTATCCCAACCTTGCCAATCTTGTCTGCCTTCGTAACCGAGAATTTGTCCCCGTCTTCCACTCAGCAGTTGCAGCACTTTGGCGGTAAATTCGCTGGGTGTGGTTACTAGTACCCGCAAAATTGGTTCTAGTAGGGTGGGTTGCGCTTGGGGTATTCCCGTTTGCATCGCTAAACGCGCGGCTTGTTTAAAGGCTTGTTCGGAACTATCAACGGTGTGATAAGAACCGTTGGTTAGTGTGACAGATACATCCACAACGGGGAAGCCTAAAGGCCCATGCGCGAGAAATTCCCGCACACCGACTTCTACACCCGGAATATACTGTCTGGGAACTACGCCACCGACGATGGTTTCTTTAAAGTTGAAGCCTTCACCTCGTGGTAAGGGTTTGATATCGAGGAACACATCACCAAACTGTCCATGTCCACCGCTTTGGTGTTTATAACGCCCATGTACGGAGGTTACAGGTTTGCGAATTGTTTCTTTATAAGGTACTTGCGGCAGATGGGTAGACATGGGCAAGTTATATTTACGGCGCAGTCTGTCTAAGGCGACTTGCAAATGAATTTCACCTTGACCCCAGAGAATAACTTCGTGGGTGTCGCCATGTTGTTCCCAAGCCAGGGAAGGATCTTCTTCTAGTAGTTTAGCGATCGCACTGCTGAGTTTAACTTCATCGTTGCGTTTTTCGGGTGTGATAGCCAACGCATACACAGGTTCTAACTCTTCCGCTTTGGAGAATGTGGTTTTCAGCGGTTCTATCGAGAGGGTATCACCTGTTTTCACACCTTCCATCCGGCTTAAGGCGATGATTTCACCAGCCACAGCTTCATTCACAGATTGCTGTTGTTGTCCCATCAAGCGATAAAGTCCACCCGCACGCACACCGTTGAGGACAATCCCATCGGTTAATTTACCTTGCCAAATTCGCACTAGGGAAAGTTTACCGCCTTGGGGTGTGTAGTAAGTTTTTAATACCTGTGCCAAAGGTGCTTTGCTGTTGATTCCTTTTAAACGACGTTCGGCGGTGGTTTCTGGTTCTGGTGCTTCTCGTAGTAATGCTTCTAATAACGGTCTTACGCCATAATCTTGTTCTGCAACCCCAAAGAACACAGGAACTACTAAATCTGCTCCTAATTCCATTTTTAAATCTTTGAGAATTTCTTCTTGGGGTGGTTCAATATCTTCTAATAATTCTTCCAGGAGGTGGTCATCAAAATTTGCTAAAGCTTCGAGCATTTCGGCTCGTGCAGTATGTTCTTCGGCTTTGAGATGTTCGGGGAAAGGAATCTGATCAGCTGGTGCGCCGGAATGATATTGATAAGCTTGTTCGCTCACCATATCAATAAAGCCTGTTAATTGCTCCCCTTGCATAATGGGGTATTGGTGCGCCACTAATGGACGGCTAGAAACTGCTTTTAAGGCGTTTAATGTTTCTAGAACATGAATATTTGCCCGATCCATTTTGTTGACAAAGACAATATGGGGAATTTCCCAATCGTCTAAGAATTTCAATAGAGGAGCAAGAGTATGGACGCGATCGCGTATGGGTTCGCAAACTACAATTGCTGCATCAACTCCCATCAAAGCATTGTAGGTTTCTTGGGCAAATTCTACGCTTCCCGGACAATCTATAAAGGTAAACCGAGTTCCGTTATAGTCGGTGCTGGCGGCGCTAACTTCCACAGTCATTTGGCGATCGCGCGATTCTGTGGCGCTATCTCCGACTGTGTTACCATCCTTAACGCTGCCTTTGCGAGAAATCGCGCCAGTAACGAACAATAAACTTTCTAGTAAGGTAGTTTTTCCACTTAAATAAGGGCCAACAATTGCAACGTTCCGCGAACCCGTGTTGACTTTTTCGCTCATACAACCTCCCTTGCGGTAAGTTATTCTTACCTGCACTACCTGTATGTATTTTTCAGGGATAAATATTCTTTCTCTTAACAGAGAATCATCCCTTCTTTAATTTGTAATTATCCTCCTTTTAATCAGATGCTAAAAAAATTGTAGTCAGTCGTAAGATTTAGCTTAAGAAATATTAAGCAATTAAAACTTTAATGGAAAACTTAAAATATTTGTTAAAACTAACAGCAGGACAAAATTTTTTATTAGCTTAATCTAAATTAAAATTATCGAAAAATGGCGCGATCATTCTATAAATATCCCATAATAGGGTTAATAAATCTCATATTAGTGAGTGGGAGTATTCTGTGGCTAACTCCCACTGCTTTTACTGTTGAGCCTGCTTTATTGCTGGCACAATCAATAAATCAAGCAGCTGTAGACTGGTTAAATCAAGGGTTGCAATTAATTCAAGCAGGAAGAGTTCA
Organism: Nostoc sp. TH1S01; assembly: GCA_018993265.1. Classification (GTDB taxonomy): domain Bacteria; phylum Cyanobacteriota; class Cyanobacteriia; order Cyanobacteriales; family Nostocaceae; genus Nostoc_B. Next base: position 129,059 of record JAGKSW010000052.1, on the reverse strand, counting down.
AGAGGCGATCGCATCCTTTAAAAAAGCAATTCAGCTAGAACCAAAATTAGCCGCAGCCCATTACAATCTAGGGTTAGCATATAGGCAAATCGGACAATTAAAGCCAGCCGCCGACGCATTTTATCAAGCCACCCAAGCTGATCCGCAGTTTGCTCTGGCTTTTGCCAATTTAGGCGGAGCCTTGTTAGAAGGTAATAATGTTCAACAGGCCAACGATTATTTACAAAGAGCTATAGAATTAAATCCCAAGCTGGGTTTTGCTCACTATAACTTAGGCTTAGTGAGACAACAGCAACAAAATTGGGAACAAGCGATCGCATCCTTTAAAAAAGCTGCAGAATATAGTAAAAATGCCCCAGAGCCTCACTATCATCTGGGTATCTGTTATTTGCAACAAGGTAAGCTAGATAAAGCCAAAAGTGCCTTTCGCCAAGCTATTAAAATCAATCCTAAATATGCAGAAGCTCACTATAATTTGGGAACAATTTGGTTTAATCAAAAGAAATTAAACGAAGCCTTAGCAGCCTTTAGAAAATCTGCGGAATCTAACTCTAATTATCCCAACGCATATTATGGTGCAGGGTTAGTATTTATGCAGCAAAAAAAATATGCCGAAGCTGCACAAGTACTGCAATATGCCAGAGATTTATATAAAGCTCAAGGAAATGTTCAGTGGGTACAAAATTCTGAACAACTGTTGCAACAAGTACAAAATTTAAATTACCAACCACGCTGAGGCGCGAAGATTAATAGTAAGTCAAAATAAGAGAAATGGGTAGACTAGCTGGTGTGGAGTGAAATTTACCTCATAGGAACATACCAATGCAAAAACGCTTCAAAAGTCGCTTTTTATTTTGCGATCGCTGGCTTGATCGGCATTCAATTGCTCGTAACATGGAAGCTTTTCAAGACTTACTTGTGATTATCTTGTGCTTAACCTTATTTGCAGTCATGATTATGCAGATATGGGGAATATTTATTGCCCTAACCCACACATTAGACTATAAACAAGTGACTGCCAAAATTCTCTTTGTATTAATATTAGTCGAGTTATTTCGACTATTAATGATTTACTTGCAAGAGCATAGTATTTCTGTTGGCGTAGCAGTCGAAGTCACAATTGTCTCAGTTCTGCGAGAAGTAGTAGTTCACGGAGCCTTAGAAATTTCATGGATTCAAACAGCCGCCATTTGTGGCTTGTTATTTATTTTAGGCAGTTTACTACTAGTATGTGCCAAAACACCACACATGGACTGCATAAGTGCTAACACCAAATTCTGTCCCATTGTCTATCAAGGGGGTAGAGAAAAACAACACGAACAAGAATTTCGCTATTCACATCAGTGTAATGAACATCAACCACTGACATAAATTACCCAATAGGTGATAACTCTGTGGTAATAAAAATCCAACTTTTGTTAAAGGCTGCGTCAGCAGCCTTTGTGCTTTTTTCTAAGCTTTTGGGGAGATGAACCGCGCTTTTAGGGTGAGTAGAAATTAAATAGAAACTTAAATGAGGTCAATATATGACTACTACAGGTAACGGACAATCTCAACAACCCATTAGCAATCTAGAATACGATTTTGTTACCGTACTGCACAATAAAGCTGAAGCCGTCAAAGCTTATGAAACTTACATCCAAGATGCACAACAAGCAAACTCTCAACCTTGTGTAGAATTATTCCAAAGACTCCGCCAGTCTGACATAGAACAAGCACAAGAAATTCGCCAACATCTGCAACAAGTGTTGCAACACGGCAAGATGTAGATTTAAAAATTGAAACACAGTCAGCAATTGATAAGCTAAACCACATCCAATTTGTGGATGAGAAATATCAATAACTCTTGGGGGGTGGGCATCTTGCCCGCCCAGATTATTTAATTAAATGTGGAGCAGCTTACTTAGTATCAGACAGACTGATTATCAGCTGCTTGCTGCACTTGTTCTATTGTTAAATCTAGAGCTTGTGCGACTTGTTCCACACTCAAACCCAAAGCCAACAAGCGGGGTACAATTTCTAACTTAACCTCCAACCGACCTTCTTGGCGACCTTCCAGGCGACCTTCTTCCAAGCCATCCTGCTTGATAGACTGATACATCCTTGTTTTTTTAAATTCTTCATCTATACCTAACATTGCGGCCAACTCCTCCCGGCTTAATCGAGTTAACTTGTACAACAGGATAGTTTCTATTAATTCTACAATTTGTTTCTTGGTCGCTTCATCAGTCAGTTGTTCTCTGGCTTGTAAAATTAAATCTCTACCTTGGTTAACTGCTGTGTCTTCACTGGCAATAATTAATTGCACGACAGATAGTTGCAGAGAGTTTTCGGCTGTATTCAACTCATTCAAATAAATGCGTTGCACTTGGTAACTATCCAACAATAAGCGATAAGGCTGCTGGTCATTTGGATCTAAACTGCGTTGAGGATAGATAACAACAGCACGCCAAAAATTGACCGAGGGATTTTGCCGTAGGTAAAGAAATATCTCAGCAAAGAAACGCCTGTAAAAATTTGCATCTAGTTGAAACTGGACTTCGACAAAGTATAAAGGTTGTTCAGCACTTTCATTTTTGGGAATAAACACTCCATCAATACGAAAGGCAGTTTCTTTGACTTCAACAGGAACAAATTCATAGATGCTGGCATTAACATTAGTTTCGCCAATGATGGCAAAAAATATGCTAGGGAAAGTTTGAAATAAGCTGTAGAATATTTTGTCTGTTTGCACCTGGATTTAAAAAATTATAAATTTATAGTAGATTTTATCAATTTTTATTAAATCACTGAAAATTAAAACGCTTTATTTCATCAATGATGAGAACGCAAGTTCCTTGGCAAGATTGAGCTTTTTTGCCAAAATAATAAAAATCCCGTGGCCTTTTTAATATCGCAATACTGACATATTGAGCTTTTCAATTATCCTTACTTAACCAGTACAACAAATACGAATTTTATCTTGCCAAACTCTGCAAAGCCAATAAACCAGCACCATAAGCAGGTTCATAACGAGGAAAAATTACCTTTACCTGGGGAAAGTGATTAACTATATATGTTGTAAATCTCTCATGTATTTGAGATTTACCCCGCCATACACTACCTGTAGTCACAATTTCTAAAGCTAAGTTAGGACTAAAAATTGCATTAATAACGGTAGAAGTAGATGCTACTAACTCGTGAACAGCATCATCAATTATACTATTAGCTAATTCATCCCCTGAAGCTGCTGCTAAATCTACAATTGGTGCTAAAGATGCTATTTCTTTAACTCCCCATCCGCGCCGATATATGACTTCGATTAATTCTGCTATATTCTGCAACCCTAGATGCTGTTGAAAATCTGGGATTAAACTTGTTGATATTTCCCGCCCATCATAAGATTTTAATGCTGCTTGCATACCAGCAACAGCAATTTTATAGGCGCTGCCTTCATCACCCAAAATATATCCCCAACCACCTACTCTTTTCGTTTTTCCTTGGTGATTTCGACCAAAAACTATGGAACCAGTACCCGCAGCTACCACAATTCCCACATCATGACCAACTCCGCCAACTAAAGCAATCAACGCATCATGACAAATTACAATATTATCTGGCTGTAAATTCCAAGTAACAGGTAGGAATTGACTGTATTGTAATTCCTGCACCATACTTTTAACTACTGCAATATCTCCAGAACGTCCAACACCAGCTAAACCTAAGCAGATGGCTGATATTTGGATTGTATTTGTGAACTTTAATGCTTCATTTGCTGCTGTTTCAATAGCAGAATGAATTGATTGTATTGCTGCTGTAACACCTATGCTTTGATAATTAGATGCGCCTGCTGCACCGCGACCTAGTACTTGATGTTTATCATCCATCAAAATACATAAGGTTTTGCTACCACCACCATCTATTCCTATAACATAAGTCATGGCGTTAATGTGCGATCGCTCTTTTTTGTGCTTCTGCTTTTAAGGGGATGAAAAATAAAACAATCATTCCCGGAATCGTCAGCAAACAAACCAAACTAAAAAACAATGGATATCCTAATAACGGTTGTAAATAACCGCTAACTATTCCAGGTAGCATCATCCCTAAAGCCATGATGCCAGTAGATATAGCAAAATGGGATGTTTTATATTCCCCTTGGGAAACATACATTAAGTACACACTAAAAGCTGTAAACCCAAAACCATAACCAAACTGTTCTAATGAAACCAACGGATAAACTAAGTTGATAGCAGGTTTAGTATAAGCCATATAGACATAAAATATATCTGGCAAATTCAAGGCTAAAGCCATCGGGAATAAACATTTTTTTAAGCCATATTTGGCAATAACCAATCCCCCCAAAATCCCGCCAGCAATGAGTGAGATTACGCCGAATGTGCCGTATACTAAACCAACCTCAGAGGTCGATAAACCTAATCCTCCCGCCTCTGGTTTATCTAACAAAAATAAAGAAGCAAACTTGACAAGCATCGCCTCGCCAAATCTGTAAAGCAAGATAAATGCTAGAATGAACAGAATTTTTTCTTGGGCAAAATAGGAACTAATAATTGTCCAGAATGGGATTTTATCTGTGGCTTGTAACTGCCGTGGTTGATCAGAATCGGGTAAGGGTAAACTGAAACGGTGAAACAGAGAAAGTATGGCTAAAACTACCGCCGAAAAACCAATGGCTACAGTCCAACTTAAGGGAATATTCTTGAGATAGCCTTCAAGCTGTCCCGCTAAAACAACTAATAGTCCTGAACCAAAAATCACCGCCATTCGATAAAATAATGAGCGAATGCCTACAAAAAAAGCTTGCTGTTCGGGGCTTAAAGCTAATAGATAAAAGCCATCTGTAGCAATATCATAAGTTGCAGAAATAAATGCTCCCACTGTTAAGGCTGCGAGGGAGATAAAAAAGAAATTCGGTAATTGTAAGCAAAAGGCAACTAAACCCAAGCAACAGAACATTGCGAGTTGCGTGTAGAGTATCCAGTTGCGTTTGCTGGAGTAAGTATCAACAATTGGCCCCCAGAACATTTTAATGACCCAAGGGAGATAGAGAAGACTTGTCCATACGGCAATTTGGGTGTTGTCTACGCCGAGTTTTTTGTAAAAGATGACGGAGACGGTGTTGATGATGATGTAAGGTACACCGGAGGCGAAATATAGGGTGGGGATGTAAAGCCAGGGGGAAGGTGAACGTGACATAGGATGATTTTTTAAACGAACCGCCAAGACGCAAAGAACGCCAAGAAGAGATTAAGAAGAAAGGATAATGCGTTTTATGCCGTCTTTGAGAAGAGGGACATTAAAATTTATGAGGAGACCTAGAGGATATTTGGTCATTTTTAGATAGGAAAGGACTTGTGCTTCGTGAATGGGGGCTAGGTTTTGGACTGCTTTTAATTCCACAATTAGAGAATTGGCAACCAAAAAATCTAATCTACCTTTACCCACTTCATGGCCTTTGTAATAAACTGTTACGCTCTTTTCAAACTCATGAGCTATTCCTCGCCTTAAAAATTCTATAATTAATGCCTCCTGATACACCTCCTCTAAAAACCCTGGCCCCAAAATCTGATGTACCTCTATCGCTGCTCCAATCACAGCATAGGCTAGTTTATCTAACTCTTGACTTGGTTCTCTTCTCTTGGCGTTCTTGGCATCTTGGCGGTTCGTTTCCATCAAACCCTCTCCAACCCTGTGGCAAAATTTATTAAAGTTCTTCCACAGTTAATTTTCCCAGCATGACCGCAACTATCTCGAATCTCCCCAGTCTCTACGATCCCTTTACCACTGAAGCTAAGTGGCAAAAATTCTGGGAAGACAACCAAGTTTACAAAGCTGACCCAAATCATGGCGGTGAACCTTATTGTGTTGTGATTCCGCCGCCAAATGTCACTGGCAGTTTGCACATGGGTCACGCTTTTGAAAGTGCGCTAATTGATGTTCTGGTACGCTATCATCGAATGCAAGGACGCAATACTTTGTGGCTACCTGGTACTGACCACGCCAGTATTGCTGTGCATACGATACTAGAAAGACAACTCAAAAAAGAGGGTAAAACTCGCGCTGAGTTGGGGCGTGAGGAATTTCTGAACCGCGCTTGGCAGTGGAAGGCGGAGTCTGGGGGAACAATTGTGAATCAGTTACGCCGCTTGGGTGTGTCGGTGGACTGGTCGCGGGAACGGTTCACGATGGATGAGGGCTTATCGAAAGCTGTGGTGGAAGCTTTTGTAAGTCTTTACAATGAAGGATTAATTTATCGTGGCGAATATTTGGTGAATTGGTGTCCGGCTACTCAGTCGGCGGTGTCGGATGTTGAGGTGGAATCAAAGGAGGTTGATGGTAATCTCTGGCATTTCCGCTATCCGCTAACAGATGGTTCTGGTTATGTGGAGGTAGCGACGACTCGACCAGAAACAATGTTGGGTGATACTGGGGTGGCGGTGAATCCCAATGATGACAGATATAAGCATCTGATTGGTAAAACTTTAACTTTGCCAATTATGCAGAGGGAAATTCCGATTATTGGTGATGAGTTGGTTGATCCCACTTTCGGTACTGGTTGCGTGAAGGTGACACCAGCCCATGATCCCAATGATTTTGAAATGGGTAAGCGTCACAATCTGCCGTTTATTAATATCTTGAATAAAGATGGCACTCTCAACGCCAATGCTGGGGAGTTTCAAGGACAAGACCGTTTTGTGGCGAGAAAAAATGTCGTGTCTCGTTTAGAAGCGGATGGGTTTTTGGTGAAGGTAGAAGATTATAAGCATACCGTTCCTTATAGCGATCGCGGTAAAGTCCCAATCGAACCTCTTCTCTCGACTCAATGGTTTGTCAAAATTCGCCCACTAGCAGACAACACTTTAGAATTTCTCGACCAAAAAGATTCTCCTGAGTTTGTTCCCCAACGCTGGACAAAGGTTTATCGTGATTGGTTGGTAAGTCTCAGAGATTGGTGTATTTCCCGACAATTGTGGTGGGGACACCAAATTCCCGCTTGGTATGCTGTGAGTGAAACAGATGGACAAATTACCGATACTACGCCGTTTGTTGTGGCGAAATCTGCTGATGAAGCTTGGGAGAAAGCCAAAGCCCAATTTGGTGAAAATGTCCAGCTACAACAAGACCCAGATGTATTAGATACTTGGTTTTCTTCGGGACTGTGGCCGTTTTCGACTTTAGGCTGGCCGGAACAAACCGCCGATTTAGCTAAGTACTACCCCACGACTACCTTAGTTACAGGTTTTGACATTATCTTTTTCTGGGTCGCCAGAATGACGATGATGGCTGGTCATTTTACCGGGAAAATGCCGTTCCAGACAGTTTATATCCACGGTTTGGTCAGGGATGAAAACAATAAGAAAATGTCGAAAACGGCGAATAATGGCATTGACCCGTTGATTTTGATTGATAAATACGGCACAGATGCGCTGCGCTATACCTTAGTTAAGGAAGTGGCGGGTGCTGGTCAAGATATTCGCTTAGAGTACAACCGCAAAACTGATGAGTCAGCCTCGGTGGAGGCTGCGCGTAACTTTGCGAATAAGCTGTGGAATGCGGCGCGGTTTGTGATGATGAATTTGGATGGACAAACCCCGGCACAATTGGGACAACCCCTAAGCACTCAGCACTCAGCACTCAGCACTGAATTAAGCGATCGCTGGATTCTTTCTCGCTATCATCAAGTTATTAATCAAACTACCAGTTACATCAACAACTACGGTTTAGGGGAAGCCGCCAAAGGAATTTACGAATTTATTTGGGGCGATTTTTGCGACTGGTATATTGAATTAGTAAAATCCAGGCTACAACCAGGTGCAGACCCCGCATCCCGCCGCACCGCCCAACAAATTCTCGCCTACGTGCTGGAAGGGATTTTAAAGCTGCTGCATCCCTTTATGCCCCACATCACCGAGGAAATTTGGCAAACCCTCACCCAACAAAACCCAGATTCTCAACAAACTTTGGCTTTACAAGCTTATCCCCAAGCAGATGCAAACCTCATTGATACTGCTTTAGAAGAACAGTTTGAATTGCTAATTGGTACTATCCGCACAATTCGCAATTTACGGGCTGAGGCGGATGTCAAGCCAGGGGCAAAAGTCAAGGTGAATTTGCAAACCGATAGTCCTCAAGAACAGCAAATTCTCACCGCTGGACAATCTTATATTCAAGATTTGGCGAAGGTGGAAACTTTAGCCATTGCTGGAGGAGAAAAACAAAGCGAAACTGTAGCACCCTCAAAATCACAGTCGAGTTGGAAGACAATTGGCTTAGTAATTGTGGGGCTGATTTTTCTACGAGTCGGTTTGGCTGTAGCCAACACAGTTAATCACATTCCCCTAGCTGGTACTTTCTTTGAACTTGTTGGTTTAGGTTATAGTATGTGGTTTATTGTCCGCAGTATATTATTTGCCGAACCTAAACCAGTGAATACTGTCTCACAACAGCCAACAGCAGTTGCACAACCAGTACCAGCCTCAGAACAAACCATTGCTGGGGTAGTTGGTACAGTTCAAGTGGTCATTCCCCTGACTGGTGTTGTTGACATCGAAACTGTACGTGCCAAATTAGAGAAAAACCTCAGCAAAATCGAAGCTGAAGCCCAGTCTCTCAGAGGTAGATTAAGCAATCCTAAGTTTGTCGATAAAGCTCCAGCCGACGTGGTACAAGGGGCGAAAGATGCCTTGGCTGAAGCTGAGAAACAAGCCGAAATTTTGCGCGATCGCCTCCAGGCATTACAGTAAACATAGCCCGGATTGTCTAGCATCACGACAATGGGTAATGGCAGAGTCATCATCAAAATCTCAGCAATTACCCATTGCCCAATGATGATTTTCAAGACAAAATCAGTATTTTAATTTTGTTGTTTAATATAAATTTTTGTACTTATTTTTTAATTTTTAATTGTAAGCTGGAGCAAAAAGACGATCATGCTATATCTAGCTCAGGTACATAAAAACGCATTTTTAGACCAGTACCAGTTGCGCTTGTTAGCACGTCAAGACACTGATCAACTCTGGGCAGTTATTCCAGAAGAAGCGTTTATCCTGTTAGGGAAAGGTAAAACCATGAGTGAAGGATTACTGGTTTTAGTTGAACTTTCTGCCACAGGTGAAATCGAAAAATTAGAAGAAGCTAGTAATTGGGTAATGAATTTAGTCGAGTCTTACCTCACGACTGGGATTACCCCAGAATTATTACAACAAGAAGCAGAACGCGCTGAACAGTGGCGACAATCTCTGACTTTGCAAAATCAAGATTTGGCGCGTCGTTCTCTAGAATTGGAAGCCCGCCGCGAACAAATTCAAGCTTTAGAAGAAAGTCTCAAACGCGAGAGAAACGGATATCACAAAGATGAAGCTGCTGGTAGCTGAAGAATGCTTTCAAAAAACACATACTGTAAGAACTGTATGGGGTAATAGCCATTAACCTATTGGTTGGGAATTGACATAAAATCACAAAGGATTAATAATCACTGGGATACAAGGTGCAGTTTTTCAGAGTGATAGCTGGGTACAGCAAACTGTTTACCATCAATTACTTACGTATATTAGGTTATTTTTTAACAAAAAATATACGTGTAGCAATCTCAAAAAAATGAAGTAATATGACAGCTAACTTCAGCTTTAATTAGCCACAGTAGACTGTTGATTACGTTGTTCAAAGTAAGGTTATTTTTTGGATTATGAACGCCTTCCAACCATCTAGACAGCCGTTACAACCTATACAGCCGCCTCGAACAACACTTCGGACAAAGCGACATCTCCGCCAACGTTCTCATCAAATAATGGCGATTGAAACTACAGTCAAGATAGGAGTTAATTTGGCAGTTTTGGGAGCAGCTGCATCTGCCGTGACACAACTTCTGCCTTATCATTGGTCACAGCAAGCAAGGTTGCGAGAAGTTCGCACTGAAGTCAAAATTATGGAAGGACGTGTGAGTACTTTACAGGCAGAATTTGTCCGCAACTTTGATCCCCGCCAAACTAAAACAATTGCAGAACAGCAAGGATATAGATTTGCACCTAATCAGCGTCCAATTGTGTTGATGAATCAAGATGGCAAAGAAATTGATGTCATCAATTCTTTACCCTAAGCAAAATTTTGCTTGATTTGAAGAATTGGGATGATTGCGATTCTTTTTATACATATTTGCCTATATAGATGTATACACATTGAAAATATATAAAGTGCTAATAGCTAATGTTTGAAAATTAATTGAGTGATCATCTATTAGTCATTAGCAATACAGGGTCGTCATACTAATTCATAATTTGTAAGTAAGTACAATATTTCATTAATTCGTAGCGAATTCTCTGCGTACCTCCGCGTTAACCTCCGCGCTACTCTGCGTTTAAATTTTTACCCTCAATTCGCCCCGGTTTTATGCAAAACTGTAGTAAGTATATAGGTGTCGTATTTGATGGCTGAAAAAAACATTACAGCCAAAAAATACTTTTTCCTACTCCCTACTCCCTACTGTTCAGACAGCAGATCATTTAACCAATTTTCGATTTGTAAGCGCAAACGATAACCGGAAACATCAACGCTATGATTGAGTGTGGGTAGTTGCTCCATAGCACGACGATAATCGGCGATCGCACAATTCCAATCACCCCAGAGATGATAAGTCCGACCGCGTTCTGCCCAAATATGCGCTTCTAATTGACCAAACAGCAATGCAACCTCAAAATTATCAATTGCTTCTTCATATTGTCCCAGGTCGCGGAAGGTAATCCCTCGGTTAATCCAGGCTCGCACATAACTGGGATTCAAATCAATTGCTTGGTCGTAATCAGCCAAGGCTGCGGCTAATTCTCCGCAAGCTGCATAGTAATTGGCGCGATTATTATAAGCACTAGCCAAGTTAGGATTTAAGTCTAGTGCTGTGTTGTAGTCACAAAAAGCTTTTTGCTTTTCACCGCTTTGAAAATAAATTAACCCGCGATTGTTGTAATCAACAGCATTGTGGGGATGACGACGAATTAATTCGTTCAAAAGAGCGATCGCTTGATTATAATCTCCTTGTTTCGCTGATTTCAAAGCACAAGCTCGTAAATGACTTTCTTTGACAGCAGATTTCCCACTACCATTAGCCTCATACCTTGGCAAATCAGATGTATTATTTAAAACATATTTACAGCAGTTATTTTGCTGATCGCCAGAAGTTAAAAATGAGTGACTATTCATAGTTGACCCGCCTCAGATACCCGCACTTAGAAATTAATTTAGAGTTTTATCTATGGTGGTAGTTCTGCCCCACTGTTATTTATAATGTGCTTTCGATTACTTGTAAATAAGTATCTCAGCCTAAATAGTAGGTACTACACCAATGAACAACTTGGTCTTACACCTACAATTCATGCACTAACTAAGTAATAGATACTTCACTCGCAAGTAGAATTCCAGAAAAAAATAAATATCAATCTTGACGGGGATTAGAAGTGGGTAAAACGTAAATATTTGAGGACGGTTAATTGGGTAAACTGAAACTGGGTGTAAGGGTTTTGAACATCTACACCCCTACGGGGAAGTCAAAATTCAAAAGCCAGAGAATTTTGGACTTTTAACTTTTGACTTGATTTTGCCCCTACATCCTCTGCTAAACCTACTGATACATTTGCGTTGCCTTGAGCATGTGGTAGGTAATAATTAACTGGGTGAGAGCCAAAGGATAACTTTGTAAGGTTTCGCCAGTTGTACCGGCAATTTTGCCGATTTCGGGATTACTTTCGCGATCGCATACACTGCGTAAATGCGGCATATCAGAACAGATGATATGTTCTAGTTTATTCACCTGCTCTAAAGTGGCGTGACCATCAACTTCCAACACATCCACCGGTTTATTCATATCGCGGTCTAGTCCCAAACGAATGGCCGATCCAGCATCACCACTGGTCAAGTTGATAATAGGTGTGAAATCTGGATGGGGAATAGTGGGACGCAGCACTAACCGCACATTCAGATGACCATTGCTTTCATCCTCTTCACCATTAGGTGGATAAAAACTCACCACTATATCAGACCATTGGCGTTGGGGACGAATAAATTGTTCTGAGTCTGGTTCGCGTTTGTCTAATTCTGCTAATACCTGTTCGGGCGTGTAACCGCGTTTTTGCGTGTCTCGTTTAACTTTCCATTTAGCGCGTAATGGTTCGGGTGGCGCAAGATAAACTTTCACATCGTAACAATCACGGGCAGCACGGGTCGAATAGCCAAGCAAGCCTTCAATAATTACAAATTTATTTGGCTTAATGTAAAGCGGTGGCTCAAAAGTTCCTGTTTTGTGACTATACACAGGTTTGAGAATTGGCTGCCCTGTGCGGAGTAGCGACAGGTGCTGCTGCATAATATCTAAATGGTTGCAGTCTGGGTGTAAGGCTGTAATGCCAATTTCAGCACGTTGCTGGCGATCGTAACGATGATAATCATCTGTACAAATCAGCGTGACATTTTCTGGCCCTAGTACCTGAGCAATACCTCTAGTTAATGTTGTTTTTCCAGCAGCACTATCACCTACAATCCCAAGAATTATTGGACGGCTCATTACCCACCCCCGACACAAACAAATTTAGTAATCAATTTTGCAGACACCGTTTTTTTATTTTAGAAGGCAATTAGCAAGTAACTTGTTTCCGTATCTTGTCTGCAACATCTCTATACATAAAGATATCTGTGTCATAGTTTATTGCCCAGATAATTATGTAAATAAGTTGATACAAATAAAGTTGTCATTTGTTATTTGCCCTTGGTCATTGGTAGGGTTTAGGTATAGATTTACGTTTCTTAACTTATTTATGTTTATCTCTATTGACATACTTATTTTGCAGAGATGTGACAAATTTTTTGTTTGTCAGCGATCGCTCAAATAAATATCAGCAATCTCACAGCATTAATTTTTATCTTATCCTTGTTACCTGCTTGCCCGAATACTTAATTTTCCTACTTTAGATGCATAGGCAAGCAATTACAAAAATCTCTACGATGACAGAGTAAAGAATTAATATTTGCAATCAAGAAGTATTAAGGCTCGGTTGCATCTAGCTGGCTGTGCGGTATACCGAATAAAGACGGTAGTGTTGGGGATCATGATAGGGCAAGGATTATGGTAACTTTAAATGTTTCGGAATTGGAGCAGGTTGATCAATTTTGCCGCTTGCAGTCAACTTTGCGCGATCGCTGGAAAACCATTGAGCTATTCGATAATAGTGAAGCAGATATAGTAGTTATTCCTTCACTCAGCATTGATCAATGCGAACTCCGAAAAATTGCAGGTTGTGAACATTATGAAGAAAGATTGTTATTTTCTTTAATGCGGTTGCGGAATCCTCGCACTCGGCTAATTTATATCACCTCAATGCCCTTGCATCCTAGTATTATTGACTACTATTTGCAACTGTTACCTGGCATTCCATTTTCTCATGCACGTAATCGCTTACTTTTACTTTCTACTTATGATTCGTCCCTGCAACCTCTTAGCCAAAAAATTTTAGAACGTCCTCGGTTGTTAGATCGAATTCAGCAAGCGTTAAGGTTAGAAAAATCATTCATGATTTGCTATAACGCCACACAATTAGAAGCAGAATTGTCTTTAAAATTGAATGTGCCTTTATATGCAGCCGCACCAGATTTACAAATTTGGGGTACAAAAAGTGGCAGTCGGCAGATTTTTGCTGAAAGTGGAGTTCCCCATCCAGATGGTAGTGAAAGAGTCTGGACTGCTCAAAATTTGGCAGAAGCAGCCAGCGATTTATGGGAACGCCAACCAAAATTAACCAGGATGGTGGTAAAACTCAACGAAGGAATTTCTGGAGAAGGCAATGCCCTGCTAGATTTAAGACCAATTATGAATTTAGCGCCAGGACAAGCTTCGAGTGAACAAAGAATAGCAGCAATTAGCGATCGCTTTTCTACCATGCGCTTTCAAGCTAAACAAGAAACTTGGGCAAATTTTTCCGGACGAATCACTGAGTTAGGTGCAATTGTCGAAGCATTTGTCGAAGGAGAAATCAAGCGTTCTCCCAGTGTGCAAGGACGCATCACACCCACAGGCGAAGTCGAAATCCTCTCCACCCACGACCAAATCCTGGGTGGCCCAGACGGTCAAATTTATCTCGGATGTCGCTTTCCCGCCGATGAAAGCTATCGTTTAGCATTGCAACAATTGGGCTTAAAAGTTGGCAGAAAACTCGCAGAAAAAGGCGCATTAGAAAGATTTGGTGTTGATTTTATCACCGTTGACCAGGGTAATAACAACTGGGATATTCAGGCGATCGAAATTAACTTACGTAAAGGTGGCACAACCCATCCTTTCATGACCTTAAAACTGTTAACAAATGGCCGTTATGATTTGTCCACAGGATTGTTTTACAGTCAGCAAGGTCGTCCTAAATACTATGTTGCCACCGATAACCTGCAAAAAGACCGCTATCGAGGATTATTACCCAACGATTTAATGGATATTATTGCCCATCACAGATTACATTTTGATAGTGGTACAGAAACAGGTACAGTCTTTCATTTGATGGGATGTCTGTCTCAATTTGGCAAATTGGGATTAACCAGCATTGGCGATTCTCCCCAACAAGCAGAAGATATCTATAACAAAGTTGTCAATGTTTTGGACGAAGAAACCCGCAGCGACAATCAAAATTTTTCCCTATTTTCTGATTACACATTCCCCATTGCTTGGGATGGGTACAGTTAGGAAGTATGAAGTGTGAAGTATGAAGTATGAAGTATGAAGTGTGAAATTTTGCCCTTGTTAAATCCCTTAAATAAATTTAAGGGAACTCTCTCCTGCCTCCTGCCTTTCAACTCCTGCCTCCTTAACATAGGTTAAAATCAACTCAGCGTTTGTATTGTAGCGGTTGTGTCCCATATCCCTCAAAGGGCGGTTCACTGCATAAATCCTGATTGTCAACGTCCTTACCCCCAACCTTGGGGAAACAAATTTTGTAACAGCTGTGGCGCATTGCTACAGCTGCTAGACCGCTATGTCCCTATTCAACCACTGGGTTCTGGTGGTTTTGCCCAAATTTATACCGTTTGGGATGAAAAAACTCAAACCGAAAAGGTGCTAAAAGTTTTGGTGGAAGATTCACCAAAAGCTCAGGAATTATTTACACAAGAAGCCGCAGTTTTAATTAGTTTGCAGCATCCTGGTGTTCCGAAGGTTGAAGCTGACGGTTTTTTTCAGGTAAATATCACTAGTCCAAAACCGCGCCAGTTAGCTTGTTTGGTGATGGAAAAAATTAACGGGCCGACTCTGGATGAAATCATGAATAACTATCCTCAAGGATGTCCAGAGAATTTGGTACTGAACTGGTTCACCCAAGCTGTGAAAATTTTACAAGAATTGCACAAATGTCAAATTATTCACCGCGATATTAAACCTTCTAACTTAATGTTGCGGATACCAGCCTCAACCGCACCACCAACTCAAGCGGGAACAGGGTGGGAACAATTAGTATTAATTGATTTTGGCGGTGTTAAGCAAATCAACGCAGCTATGCAGCGTCGAGAGTCGAGTTCAACGCGGTTATTTTCTTCTGGTTACAGTCCGCCAGAACAAGTAACTGGGGGAAATGTGGGGCCTGCGGTTGATTTTTACGCTCTCGGCCGGACAATGATTGAATTACTCACAGGTAAGTATCCGCCAGAGATGGAAGATGTGCAAACTGGGGAATTGCGTTGGCGGAATCGAGTCAATATTAACTCACAGTTTGCTGATTTACTTGATGAGATGGTAAAGGAGGATGTGCGATCGCGTCCCACAAATGCAGCCATCATCCTCAAAAGATTAGCAAAAATTAATAAATCGGCCAAACCAGGGTTATCCTCACAACCACCAAACTCAGCTCCAGCTACTAATTACTTCACACTGCTCATTCAAATCATTGAGCGAGCTTTAAGTGATTTCCTGCAAGCAATTGGCAAGACAATCTTGTTTATCGCCAAAGCCTTGCTCAAAATTATTCAAGCTTGTGTGGCGATTGTTTGGGCGATGCTGCTATCTAGCTTAGGAGCTTGTATCGGGACAATTATCGGTTTTTTTATAGCTTACCGCACAATTTTAGGCGATCGCGTTGTGCAATTAATCTTGGGTCAGCTACCAGAATTAATACCCAATTCTCAAACTAACTTTGGTGCAGACATTTTAGTATTTGTCAGTGCTGGTTTGGGAACCGCCTGGGGACTCACCATATCAGGATGTTTTAGTCAACGGCGGCGGTTTTTAGTAGCGTCGCTCATGGGTATGATTAGCTATGGATTTGGTTGGTTATTTTGGGAACTCATTTCCCCCAAACAAAGCAGTGATGGTTTAGTCGTCATGATGGCTGTATCGATATTTTTGTTATCCCTTAGCTTTGGGTTTCGCAGCCATCACATAGTTTATGCCTTAGTCGCAGCTTTGGGTACAGCACTCATTTTTGCCGGCTTATTCGTTTTAGGCTTCCCCGCCACAGTCTTTCACTTTTCTCCTCAGCCACTGTGGTCAGAATTAGGTCTACCTTTGGCTTTGTTTGCTTTAGTCGCCATCTTTATGAGTTTTTGGTTGGGAGTCAGTCACTACTTAATTGTTCCAGGACTGCGCTTTTTGGGATGGCGCTAAGGGACTTCCAATTACAAAAAAATCATAACTAATTAGCCGAACATGATATTAATTTTGACTTTTAACTTTTAACTTTTGACTTGATTTCACCCATACACCCAGTCTCAACAGACAATCTTGATGCGTAAGTCCTGACAGAGATACCGAGTCATCACTAACTAACCAGACACAGTATAAATGCCCAAATTAAGATCCCCCTAGCTACTTTATTCGTAGAGCTAGGGGGATCAGATATGTGATAGTCTATAGTTAGTTCTGTATAGTTCCTTACGAATCAATCTTAAGACTTAAATTCTGTTTTGTGTAGTCTGAAAATCAGAATTTATACTATTTTTATAGCTTCTTCATCGCCACTTCATTGCTAGGATTTGCTGAGCCAGCGGTATATGTGTATATGTTAAGTATGGCAGTAGCTTAACACTTAACTTATCACCCAGAAAAATATCCGTAAAACTTATGAAACTCCAGATTACCGCCCTTGTTGCTCTAATAGTTTGTACGGGGTTAACAGAAAAAGCCTTGGGGCTAAATCAGCAAGACCTAGATCAGTTAAAAACATCTGGTACTTGTCCTAGATGCGACTTGAGTGGTGCTGACCTCACTCAAGCTAATTTAGCTGGTGTCAACTTACGAGGGGCAAATTTAAAGGGAGCAAATTTATCTCAAGCCAATCTCTCAAATGCAGATTTGACTGGTGCAAATCTTGAAGGTGCAGTGCTGAAATCTGCCAATCTCGTAGGTGCTTCTTTTACAGGTACAAATTTAACCTCAGCATCCTTAGATAATGCCGATTTGTCTTATACAGGTTTTCTTGGTGCTAATTTGACAGCAGCAAATATGTTAGGTGCTAAGTTATACTTTACCAATTTTCGCGGTGCAAACTTCCGGCTAACTACCTTGCCTTTGGGAAATGTGAGTTCTGATAAGCCTTACTGGTGGTCAACAGAACGTGTAATTCCCAAACAATGTAACAAATTTAGAGCAGGGACTACGCGAGGTACAACTTGTTATACCCAGTCAGAGGAAGTGGGGACTCAGAAATAGGGAGTTGTGAGTAGGGAGTGGGGAGTGGGGATGGTTGAAATTCTCGTCCACTGTTCCCTGTTCCCTTTAATCAAGAACATTTTGTTCATTAGCACTTCTTTATCATGGGAACAAAGCTCGTAAGTAAAATTGATTGATGCTAACCCGTATTAAAGACATAGCCACAAAACTAGCGCCCCGTTTAGTTGAAATTCGCCGTCATCTCCACTCTCATCCAGAACTCAGTGGTCAAGAGTACCAAACAGCTGCTTTTGTAGCTGGCGTTCTGTCTTCTAGTGGCCTGTATGTGCAAGAAGGTGTTGGTAAAACTGGTGTGATTGGGGAAGTTCAGGGTACAGGTACCGATCATCGTTTATTAGCGATTCGGACGGACATGGATGCTTTACCCATTCAAGAACGTACAGGTTTAGAATATGCTTCCCGTACAGATGGGGTTATGCACGCTTGTGGTCACGATGTCCATACTACTGTCGGGTTAGGTACGGCAATGGTATTGTCCCAAATCGCTGATGAACTGGGCGGTAAAGTACGATTTTTATTTCAAGCAGCAGAGGAAATTGCCCAAGGGGCGCACTGGATGGTGCAAGATCAGGCAATGAAGAATGTTTCTGCTATTTTAGGAGTTCATGTTTTTCCTTCTATACCCGCTGGTTCGATTGGTATACGTTACGGGGCGTTGACAGCCGCAGCTGATGATTTAGAAATTACAATTATTGGTGAGTCTGGACACGGCGCACGTCCCCATGAAGCGACTGATGCAATTTGGATTGCTTCACAAGTAATTACTGCTTTACAGCAAGCCATCAGCCGGACTCAGAATCCTTTACGTCCAGTAGTGTTGAGTATTGGGAAAATTCAGGGTGGTAGAGCGCCAAATGTAATTGCTGATAAAGTGCAATTGTGGGGAACCGTGCGATCGCTTCATCCTGAAACCCGTGCCCATCTCCCCAATTGGATTGAAAATATTGTGGCGAATGTCTGTCATGCTTATGGCGCAAAATATCAAGTTGATTACCGTCAAGGTGTCCCCAGCGTTCAAAATGATTATTCTTTAACACAGTTGTTGCAATCAGCCGCAGAAGAAGCCTGGAGTAGCGATCGCGTCCAAGTTTTACCCGAACCTTCCCTCGGTGCGGAAGATTTTTCAGTTTATTTAGAACACACTCCTGGTTCGATGTTTCGCTTGGGTGTCGGTTTCAAAGATAGAATCATCAATTACCCATTACACCATCCCGAATTTGAAGTCGATGAGTCGGCGATTTTAACAGGTGTGGTAACGATGGCCTATGCTGCTTATAAATATTGGTTGTAAACTCAAATTTGCCAAAACCTAGTTTTCAATATTGATTTTGAGTAGCAACTGTTCCTCGCCTCGAATCAAAAGTTACTCAAAATCTATCATCTTGAAATGACAGTAATATTTCAGCAGCATCGTTAACTAATAATAGAAATTTTGAGGAAAAATACTCACTATAGCTCAATTTATTCTGCTTATTTAGTTAATAAATCTAACTATAGTTATGTGTTTATACATCTTTTGATGTATTGACATCTCAATTTCTATAGCAATTTATCTTGCACATTCTTAAAAAAGGTTATAAATTATTAATTTATAGGGGAAAATCAAAATTCTAGTTTCCAAAACAAAATTACCATACGTAATTTTACTGAAACATATTTAAGCTTTACATAGCTTGTAAATAGGTTACAAGATATATTTTGATTGATATAACTGCTTTTAAACTAAAAACAGAACATTGATTAATCTCAAAATATATCTTTTCTAACTATTTTCAGTATTACATTTTTGCTGAGGTGAAAAACTTATAAATGCAATTCACCAAAAGCATCATTGAATTTTAGTAAATTAATAAACGTTGAAATTGCTTTCAAGCTGTTAATTGCAATCCGAAAAATTAACTTTAAAAATATAATATTTCTGCTATTTATTAAATTCTCTTTGTTATGATGAGGATGGCAGAAATTCAGGATATCAGGAGCATTTACCACCAATCTACAACCTGTATGGAGTTTTTTAGGCAATGCAAATAGAGAATTTATTAACAGATGAAATTACAGAAAAAGCAGCGTGGGAAGCACTAGAAAAATCTATTATTTACTATCGAGGGCGACCGATTGGTACAGTCGCAGCTTATGATAATTCTGTAGAAGCACTCAATTATGACCAGTGTTTTATTCGAGATTTTTTCTCTTCAGCATTAATTTTTCTAGCTAAAGGTAGAACAGATATTGTTCGCAACTTTTTGGAAGAAACTTTAAAGTTACAGCCAAAAGAACGGCAATTAGATGCTTATAAGCCGGGGAGAGGTTTAATTCCTGCTAGCTTCAAAGTTGTTGCAGAGAATGGCGAAGAATATTTAGAAGCGGATTTTGGGGAACACGCGATCGCCAGAGTTACACCTGTTGATTCTTGTCTCTGGTGGATTATTTTGTTACGTGCTTATGTTGTAGCTACAAAAGATTTTTCCGTAGCCTATCAACCAGAATTTCAAAATGGAATTCGGTTGATTATGGAAATTTGTTTGGCCAATCGGTTTGATATGTACCCGACGCTGTTAGTTCCAGACGGTGCTTGTATGATTGACCGTCGTATGGGTATATATGGACATCCTCTAGAAATACAAGTTTTATTCTACACAGCACTACGGGCGGCACGGGAATTACTAATTTGCAAAGGCAATCAAGATATTGTGATGGCGATTGATAATCGTTTACCGCTTTTGTGCGCTCATATTCGACAGCATTATTGGATAGATATTAATCGCTTAAATGCCATTTATCGCTTCAAAAGTGAAGAATATGGCAAAGCGGCAGTTAATCTATTTAACATTTATGTAGACTCGATTCCCTACTATGAATTAGATAAATGGCTACCCCGAAAAGGCGGTTATCTCGCAGGTAACGTTGGGCCTTCACAGTTAGATACTCGCTTTTTTGCCTTGGGTAATTTGATGGCGATAATTTCTGATTTAGCTACAGAAGAACAATCACAAGCAATCATGACTCTGATTGATGAAAGATGGGACGATTTAGTAGGAGATATGCCGATGAAAATCTGTTTCCCAGCTTTAGAAGATGAAGAGTACAGAATTGTTACTGGATGTGACCCCAAAAATATACCTTGGTCTTATCATAATGCTGGTAGCTGGCCTGTTTTGATGTGGATGTTAACAGCAGCAGCTATTAAAACTAATAGAACTAATTTGGCCAGAAAAGCAATTGAAATTGCGGAAGACCGGATTGGTGAAGACGAATGGCCTGAATATTACGATGGTAAGAAAGGTAGATTAATTGGTAAACAAGCTAGGAAATACCAAACCTGGACGATCGCTGGTTTCTTATTAGCTAAAGAATTAATCAGAGATTCTGCTCATTTACCTCTAGTCAGTTTCGATAAATTACCACCAGAATTAGTATCAAGAGCTTGTGAGTTTGAAATTGGCAGTGTAGACCCTTATAGTTCTTGATAGTTTTGATGTGTAGCAGGCAACTATCATGCTAATGAAGTAAAAGAATTGTTCTCAATTAACAACTAGCTCAAAAGCCCTTATTAGTGAGCAAGGGCTTTTTTATTTTCTCATTTCTCAGAGGATGTCTGAGAAGTATTAAATATTGCGCTAAATATTGCGCTTGATCCCCCCTAGCCCCCCTTAAAAAGGGGGATTTAGGGGGATCGCCAGAGTTAAACTTTTTGCTGCTTGTCTTTGGTGAATAATTATCTTCTACGCTTATGTCTATATTAATTTACAGTAATATCTATTGTTTTAAAACAAGTGTATTTATAAAGATTAGTGACAGCCAAAGAAATTTTATTCACCATACAATTAGATTATCAACTTTATTTGCTGAAATTTACATTTGGTAATAGCAACCCTACGATGCCGAATCATATAAACTAAATAAAAATATAAAAATTCCAAGTATTATCTGCTGCACATTATGTCATCTAGACGTTCTTCTCAGAAATCTCAAACTGATATCACAGCAGCTACAACATCTACGGACGCGCAGCAGCATAATCAAAAAGAATTATTTCCTATTGTTGGGATAGGAGCTTCTGCGGGAGGATTGGAAGCATTTACAGAATTGTTGATTAATTTACCCAATGATACTGGGATGGCTTTTGTGCTGATTCAACACTTAAGCCCCGACTATAAAAGTATGTTGAGCGAAATTCTTGCTCAGGCAACCCAAATGCCTGTAAATGAAGTACAGGATGGTATGCTCGTAGAGCCGAATCATGTCTACGTGATTCCGCCTAACAAAAGCATGACTATTTCTCAAGGGGTGCTGAAACTCATACCGCGTGTGAAGACCCGTGGTCATTATATGACAGTCGATACTTTCTTTTTCTCGTTAGCAGAGTATGGCAGTAGAGCGATCTCGGTTGTGTTATCGGGTGGTGATGGAGATGGCGCACGGGGACTGCAAAAAGTGAAGGAAGCAGGCGGGATTACTTTTGCTCAGTGTCAAGACTCTGCACAAATCAGTGCTATGCCCAATACCGCAGCTGCTTCGGGTTATGTAGACTTCATTATGACCCCGCAAGAGATTGCAGCTGAACTGGCAAAAATTAGCCATCATCCGTATATTAACAGTCCGCCGGGAGAATCAACCCAAAAACTGCCAGATAATAGCGAAGCTCTCTCAACAATTTTTAGTTTGCTACAGGTTATTAGTGGAGTTGACTTTAGCTATTACAAACCAACCACTCTCAAGCGGCGCATCCTGCGACGAATGGCTTTGTACCATCTAGAAAGGCTGGAGGATTATGTTCGCTATCTCCACGACAACCCGACAGAAGTAACTACACTGTATCAAGATTTGCTAATTAATGTCACCAGTTTTTTCCGAGATTCTGAAGCTTTTGAAGCCTTAAAAACTAAGGTATTTCCAGCAATTGTTAATGGAAGAACGCCAGATTTACCCATCCGCATTTGGGTAGCAGGATGCTCAACGGGTCAGGAAGCTTACTCTCTCGCTATTTGCTTACTAGAGTATTTGACAGTTCAAGGAATCAATCCACCAATTCAAATTTTTGCAACAGATGTCAATGACTTTGTAATTGAGAAAGCCCGCAACGGTATCTACAAGCTAAACCAGATAGTAGATATCTCTCCCGCACGTCTACAACGCTTCTTTATTCAGGTAGAGGAAGGTTATCAAATTAGCAAGCCAGTGCGCGAGTTGTGTATCTTTGCCAAACATAATCTTATGGCAGATCCACCATTTTCAGCACTGGATCTAATTACTTGCAGAAATGTCCTAATTTATTTGGGAGCTACTGTCCAGAAGAAACTCCTGGGGCTGTTCCACTATGGGCTTAAACCAAAAGGCTTTCTCATGTTGGGTGTCTCAGAGACAGTAGGCGATTTTACCAAGTTATTTGAGCTGGTAGACAACAAATACAAGATTTACACCAGTAATGTAGTCTCAGAGCGACCAAGCTTTGATATGCTTGCCAAACAATACCCTACAACTACCCTTAGCCCTCACTCAGAAGTGAGCGAAAATACAAATAAAGACATGGAGTTGGAAAAGCAAGCTGACCAAATTGTACTCAATCAATACGCACCGGCTGGTGTAATTATTAACTACGATTTAGACATTGTGCAATTTCGGGGACAAGTCAGTCCCTATCTCGAACCCGCGCCAGGAAAAGCCAGCCTGAATTTGCTAAAAATGACCAAAGAAGGATTGCGGCTGGAGCTAGGTAACGCTATCGAGCAAGCAAAAGAGCAATTAGCATCAATCAAAAAGGAAGACTTACAACTTAGACAAGCAGATCAACTGCGGCTGGTAAGAATTGATGTGATTCCCTTCAAACCTTTCTCAGATGAAAAACACTACTTTTTAATCTTATTTGTAGATATACTCTTTTCCGAGCATTCTGAAACGGTGGTACTTAGCGATCGCCCTGGCAAATCTAGGCAGAACAAGCAATTGAGTATCAAGCAAGAGAACATGATCCTCAAACAGGAGCTAGCCAACACTAAAGAGTATCTACAAGCAATTATTAAGGAACACCAAGGTACTAATCAAAGCCTCAAAGCTGCCAACGAAGAAATTTTATCAAGTAATGAAGAGTTGCAAAGTACTAATGAAGAACTGCAAACAGCCAAAGAAGAAATTCAGGCAACTAACGAAGAACTAAACACAATTAACGATGAATTGCAACGGCGTAATGCTGAATCAATTCAAGCTAGTAATGATTTGCAGAATGTACTTAGTAGTATTAATATTCCTATTCTCATTTTGGAAAGCGATTTGCGAGTCCGGCGCTTTACTCCCCTAGCAGCCAGAATTTTCAACCTCATACCCACGGATGTCGGACGACCACTGAGTGATATTAAACATAATTTAAATATCCCTAACTTAGAGCAAGCAATTTTAGAAGTAATTAGCACTCTCAACTTAAAAGCTCAGGAAGTGCAAGACCAAGACGGTCACTGGTATGATTTGCGAATCCGTCCTTATAAAACCTCAGATAATAAAATTGACGGTGCTGTGGTGGTGTTAGTTGACATTGATACTATTAAAACTCGTGCATAGCCGTTCGTTGAGTGCATCTGTCCCGCCTCGGAATGAATTCCGAGTCTCATAGCGCAAGTCATCTGAAGATGACTCATATCGTGTCCGGCCAAATACTTATCATTAAGACCGCAGAAGGAGCAGAGGAGGGCAGTTGCGTGGGCGGGTTTCCCGACTTGAGCAAACTGCCCGTGGAGCAGAGGAGCAGGGGAGAGGGTTTTAACGTTTCTGCACAGATTGACCGAATCACAACTGATTAACCGGACATGATATCAACCAAAAATGTCTGACAGTCCACGCTTTGTGGACTTTGGCTATGAGCCTGGAACTTTAGTTCTAGGCGGGATGTGGTTGAACACGAAAATTTTTGACTTGTGTGTATATGTTAGAGGAGAAGGGATTTGAGGTGCTGCTTGTCCATCCATATAGCAGTCCTAAATCATTTGTGAACAACAAGATCCCCGACTTCTTTAAGAAGTCGGGGATCTGAGCCTCTCAATTTTTACATCTCATGTAGGATTGCTATATTATTTTTCAACCTCAGAAGTTGTCGCACTGCTGAGATTTAGCACTTCCTTGATACTAGCAGAACGCTTTTGAGCTTCTTGCGCCTCTTGTTCTAATCGCTCTGCTACTGATGGTAGGTTGCGATCGCGCATTCTGGAAGCCATACTCTCTGATAACATAGCTTTCTCTTTCAGCGCCCTAGCAGCAGTCCACAATGCCTCTTCGATTTCCTCCGATTGAAGTGCTTGCAAAGTTTCTACACCAAACGTATGACCTACGTGGCAGCGAAAGCGCAACATTTTTCCTTCTTCGATCTCCCAAAGTGTACCACCGCAATCAGGACAGGTGAAGGTTGATGGCTTACTAGGAGGAAAAGAGCCATTATCTTGTGCTTGGGAATTTAATTGCACCATATCCGATTCATACTTTATTTGGCTGGGTACAGACTTTTGGGCTACTGGTGCGATCGCTGTATTAGCTAAGTCTACTAAGATAGAAGGAATTTCTGACAGTGGCAAAATATAATCAATGTCTTCTACATTCTCGACAGCACTCCTGGGCATTCCTGGATACATTGCATCATCGGGATTCTGCACAATTGCCACGCCACCCCGCATTTTCACTGCCATCAGTCCAGCAGTACCATCGTCTAGCATCCCCGTGAGAATTACAGCTATCACTCTTCGCCCATAGGCTCGTGCCGCCGTGCGAAATAATGGGTCAATAGCTGGGCGATGGTGGTTCTCTTTTGGCCCCCGTGTCAATTGCAAATATCCCGGTTTTACCAACAAATGGTGGTCGGGTGGAGCAACATAAATTTGTCCAGTTTTGATTGCTGCACCATCCTGGGCGGTAAAGGCTGGCAATTTTCCCGCACTATTCAAAATGTAGTGCATAACACCAGGGCTTTGGCTGTGTACGTGAAGAACTACAGCTACAGCAGCATTTAAGTCTGTTGGTAACTGCTCAACTAAAGAAGTTAACGCCTCTACTCCACCTGCTGATGCTCCAATAACGATGAGACTGTTTATATTCGCCTGGTTTTGGCTATCAACCATTTATATCCTTGCTAGATTAGCAGAACTGTTTATTACAAAAAAAACAGGGTGTGGGGTGTGGGGTGTGGGGTGTAGGGTGAAAAATAAAAACTTTAGTTCTGGGTTTAAAGCCCAGTTTAAAAAAAGATGTATTTTGAGGCGCGTAGCGCGAGAAATACAGCGTCCTTGTTACAATCCCACGTTTTAAAACGTGGGTTCCCCACACCCCACACCCTACCCCCTACACCCTTTGAACCTGCCAATCTTGATAAATCCTATAAATGAGCATAATAAATTTTACCGAAGCTACCTTTCCCCTCAAGGTAGATTTATCAGGATGAATTTCTCAAACAGAATTCAGGAGTCATACCATTTCACTTTATGGATGATCCAAATATAGGTGTAAGGGCGAACGGCCGTTCGCCCCTACAAGTTCTTGTATGTGTATCAATATTTTGGTGAATTGGTATCAGAATTATCCAATTGAATATCAAAATGGTATGAGTCGTTTTCTTTTTTTAATGGAATAAATTCTTTTAAAATTTCAAAATCAGATTTTTTATGTCCCCAGCTACAGGGGGTAGATGAAAACTTATGACCAACCCCCGCCAAATAGCTTTTATGGCTTTGCGAGATGTTCACAAAGGGGCTTATGCTGATGTTGCCCTTGATCGAGTGTTGCGAAAATTTAAATTGCCAGATAGCGATCGCCGTCTAGCTACAGAATTAGTTTATGGCAGTGTCCGCAGATTACGCACTCTTGATGCCTTAATTGACCAACTCGCCACGAAAAAAGCTTACCAACAGCCACCAGAACTGCGTACCATTCTGCATCTCGGTTTTTACCAACTGCGCTACCAAGAACGCATTCCCCCCTCGGCGGCTGTAAATACGACTGTGGAACTTGCTAAAGCCAATGGTTTTTCGGGACTCACTGGTTTTGTGAATGGTTTGTTACGCCAGTACATCCGTCTGACGGAAAAATCTCCTGAACCTCTGAAGTTACCAGATAACCCCGTTGAACGCTTGGGGATTTTGCATAGTTTCCCCGACTGGATTATTCAAGTTTGGTTAGACCAAATTGGTTTCACGGAAACAGAAAAACTCTGCGAATGGATGAACCAAACACCGACAATTGATTTACGTATCAACCCACTACGCACCAATCTAGAACAAGTAGAAACAGCCCTAGAATCTGCGGGAATTTTAGCTCAAAGAATTCCCCATTTACCCCAAGCTTTACGATTAATTAGCAGTACCGGGGCGATGCAAAATTTACCAGGGTTTGCTGAAGGTTGGTGGGTTGTCCAAGACGCAAGCGCCCAACTGGTAAGTCATTTACTCGACCCCCAACCGGGTGAGGTGGTAATTGATACTTGTGCAGCGCCTGGAGGCAAAACAACACACATCGCGGAATTGATGCAGGATCAAGGTAAAGTTTGGGCGTGCGATCGCACTCCTTCCCGATTGCGAAAACTCCAAGAAAATGCACGGCGGCTAAATTTGCAATCAATTGAAATTTGTACTGGCGATAGTCGTAACTTGCCGCAATTTTATAATATTGCTGACCGCGTGTTGTTAGATGCCCCATGTTCTGGTTTAGGAACCTTACACCGCCACGCCGATGCACGTTGGCGACAAACACCAGAATCTATCCAAGAACTTTCACAGCTGCAAAAACAATTACTTTCACACACATCAAATTTTGTCAAAAACGGTGGGGTACTGGTTTATGCCACCTGTACACTGCATCCAGCAGAAAATGAAGCGGTGATTTCCGGATTTTTAGCTGAGAATCCGCAATGGCAAATTGAACCTTTGGAAGTGAGTTCACCCTACTCTGTTTATTCCACACCCCAAGGCTGGCTCAAAGTCTGGCCTCACCGTTGGGATATGGATGGCTTTTTTATGGTGCGCTTAAGAAAAACTAATGATTCAGGGTGATTACTGCCAGGGATTGTACGATTTGATGGAAGCCCCAATCTCCCACAGGAGGCAGCAATGGTTACTGATTCCAACGTAAAGAACTTAGTTAAAATCTTGATTGGAGCCGCTTGGATTGATGGGATAATTCAACCAGAGGAACGACAGTATCTCCGCGAAATTGCACAAGCAAAAGGTTTGGCTACCGATCCAGAAATTAAACCTTGGTTGTACGAATTGGTACCCGTGCAACCAAAAGAATGTTACGCTTGGGTGAAAGAATATTTAGGCGATCGCCCTAGTTTAGAAGAGTGCGAAAGTTTGATTGAAGCCATTAGTGGCTTAATTTATAGCGATGGCGAAGTCGCCACCGAAGAAGCCAGACTCCTGACACAACTCCAGGATTTAGCTGAACACGATTCTGCCCAACAACCAGTTCATAATGCATTGCTTAAACAAATTCAAAAGCTTTATCGTCGTTGGGTCGAAGTGCAAAACTAATAGGGTAAGTCTATAGTCAAGAGTCCAGAGTCAAAAGTCAAAAGTCTAGATTCCCGAATCTAAAACTTTGAGCATTGACCATTGACTGTTGACTATTGACTAATTATGCTTTCGGTTCACCGACACCAGGAGTTTCTTCTTTTTCTACTTTGGGTACAAAGTCTGGACGTTCTTTGCTTTCCCAACCAACTGGGCGTTTAGAGTTGTACCAAGCAATAGAACCAATGGTGACAGCAGCAATAAAACCAACTACATACACCAATGTAAAAGCAAAGGGAAAATGACCTCCACCTGTTGCTACTGAATCTGCTGCTTGCATTAATATATGCATGAGTATAAGTTCCTTTTTTACGCAACACTACTTAAGACACTATAAAACTAGAGTATCACTTACATCCTCCTCAAGTTTGAAATAGTTGGTCTTTCAGTAGATACAGAACATGGGAAACCTTGGCATTGCAAAGGTTCCAAAAAAATTATCAATAAAAAATTCTGTTGATATTAAAAGGGGTACAGGGAACGGGCAACAGGCAACAGGGAAATTCCCATTATTTAATTATGGGGATTTGTTAATGACGGACGTATTTTTTCTTGCACTACGTGCCTCGAAAAAAATGTTTTTACTAATTTTCATAAATAAATTTAGGGGCTTCCAAAATTCGAGGCTAATTCTTTCACTCTTCCCTATTCCCTGTTCCCGCCCCGAAGGGGCTGGTCAAAGTTGTAGAGACGTTGTATACAACGTCTCTACTTGGGGTGAGAGTAGGAATATTATTTCTGCAAGCAACTCCATACTTTATGTATGAAATAAGACAGTGAATAATGGTATAAAAGCCAAGAGAAATCCTTGCCAAAATTGCCAGTTCATCGCTAATTTTGGTTCTGGCGGTGCAAGTAAAGCATCTATTCTTTGTTCCAAGCGATCGCTTACACCAGTACCCAAAGCCGCACAGCAAACTTCAGATTCTGGTAGGACAGAAGTTTGGCTCACAACCAACACTAACGATTCTGCTAACAGCAGTGGATCAACTTGGGAAGCAGCGTAACTATCCGCACGCAGTTCACGCAATACTAATAATTCTTGCCACAACGCATCTGTATTAGGTAGCCAAGCAGTGCAAGAACGCACCCAACCCAGCCAGAAAAACCAAAATGTATCGCGGTAATAATGATGTCCTTGCTCATGGGCTAAGACACTTTCAACATGAGCAGTTGAAAGATTTTGGAGCAATCCTTGACTAACCACGAGTTCTGGTTGCCAAAAACCAATTTGACCAGCGAACAATACCGGTGTGTTAATCAGGCGGACTAATCTACCATCAAGATTAACCAAGGGAGAATGACGAGCAGATTCTACAGATTGCCAACCTTGGAAAGTGAGTTTAATGCCCAAAAAGGTAAAATAGCCAAGAGCAATAAATGCTAAATCGTAGCTCAACCAGCCTGTGTAGGCTCCACCCATTTTACCTTGTGGCCCCATACACAGCAGCGCGATCGCAGTCATAAATAGTAATAAAGGCGGAAACAGAAAGATAAATAAAGCTTTCCGCCACCGCAAGTTCCAATTACCTGGAGTATTCACCCAAGAGCATCTCAATATCCAAGAAACTGCTAAAGCCGTCAAAATCATGATTAGGTGCATTTATTGTTCCTCCCTGGCTTGGCGTGCAGCTTGAATCCGCTTGGCTATTGCTTCTATTTGCGCTTGGGCTGTTTCATCCAGACTATCAGCAAAAGCAGCAATCACATCTGGATTACCTACAGCGAGAAAGCGTTGTAACTGATCATGAGCTTTAATCACTTGCGCCTGTTGTTTACTCAGCAAAGGTCGCCAATAAAAAGCTCGTCCTTGTTTGTCGCAGGCCAGCCAACCTTTTTCTGTGAGCCGACGTAGCACTGTAGTGACAGAAGTATAAGCCAATTCTCGGTTAGGATCAGCCAAAATGCGATCGTGTACATCTTTAACTGTCGCGGAACCAAGTTCCCAGACAATATTTAAAATTTCTGCTTCCAAAGGGCCTACAGACAGTTGTTTTGGGCGGTAATCGGGTAAAGGTGCCATGTCGATTTTAGATCCTAGAGTTTACATTGGCAGATTTGATGCAAAATTCCCCTCTTGATTGACCAAGGTAGACTTATTTTAAATCCCTTGTTTTTTAAATACCTGATTCCATTAAATCAATCAAGCGATCGCACCTCTTAAAATACCATCGCAAATCTTTATAATCATTGTCCTTCACTGCCACTCAAAGGATCTGCAATTATGTATGCCCTCGTCTCAAGTGACAAAATTCAGTTACCTGCTGGTTCTGTAGTGCGCCTACCTGCTACTTGGCAAGAGTATCAGCGCCTCTGTGAACAACGGGGAGATGGCTCAATTCCCCGCATTAAATATCGTGATGGAGAAGTATTACTGATGTCACCTTTGCCTGTACATGGACGAGATGCCAATTTAGTAGCAGATATTGTGAAAGCTCTGTTAGATCATGATGATAGGGAATATGATGCGTTCACTCCTGTGACTATGACGCTACCGGAAGAAAGCGGTATTGAGCCTGACTATTGTTTTTACATTGATAATTGGCAAGCTGTTTCAGGTAAAAAGCGAATTGACTGGAGACAAGATCCCCCGCCTGATTTGGTAATTGAAATTGATGTCACTAGTTATTCCGATGTGGAAGATTATCTGCCTTATCGTGTGCCAGAAGTTTGGTTATTCAAAAAACAGCAGCTATTAATTTACCAATTGCAGGGAAGCGATTACCAACTGCAAACCCAGAGTCGCTATTTTCCAGGATTTGATCTGCACAGCGTTATTGCTCAGTGTGTGCAGATTGCATATCAACGTAACACTAGTGCAGCCATTCGCTATCTTAAACAAGAGTTAAATAACAGTTAATATCAAGGTTATTTGCCCTCATTGGCCAATATCTTGCCATAACCTCTAGAAATTCCTATTGCTTGAATTGTCATTATGGTTGTTAACACAAATTAGAATGTATCTCGATAATAATATTTAGAGCAGGTGTATCCAGCGCGTGAAGTTATTCTTATACCACACTCCGGAATTAACTCCTAAGGATGAAATTCCAGACTGCGCGATCGCAGTCGATGTCTTGCGAGCCACTAGCACCATTGCCACAGTCTTAGCGGCTGGCGGCGAAGCAGTACAAGTCTTCAGCGATTTAGACAAGCTCATAGAAGTCAGCGAACAATGGCCAGCAGAAAAACGTTTAAGAGCCGGAGAACGTGGCGGAGCCAAAGTTACTGGCTTTGAACTCGGTAACTCTCCCCTAGACTGTACACCAGAGCTAGTGCATGGTCGTCGCTTGTTTATCAGTACTACTAACGGTACTCGTGCTTTACAACGAATACAAAATTCTCCATCTGTACTAGCAGCAGCTTTAATCAATCGAGCCGCAATAGTAGATTATCTTTTAGAAAAACAGCCAGAAACAGTCTGGATTGTTGGTTCTGGCTGGGAAGGGAGTTTTGCCTTAGAAGATACAGTTTGTGCGGGTGCGATCGCTCATCGCATTCTCGAAAAAACTCAGGTGTCTCCAGATAAATTAGCTGGTAATGATGAATTAATTGGTGCTATCTCGCTTTACACCCAGTGGCAAGATAATTTATTGGGATTATTCCATCATGCTAGTCATGGCAAACGCTTATTACGTCTGGAATGTCATGAAGACCTGAAATATTGTTCCCAAACTGACATTTTGGATGTTTTGCCAATGCAACAAGAAATAGGTGTTTTAAAAAGCAAAAATTTAAACATTACTCACACATAATCGAAAACATTCCCAAGTTTTTTGTGCTTGTTGTCTTGGCATATTTCTGGAATTTTTCAGGGTTTAATGTAGCAAATTTAACTTTGATCGTCTATCTGGAAGGTTAATCTTTACGCAACGCTTGTTCTGTTTGCATTCATCAATGATAAAAAATATC
The DNA here is from genome assembly GCA_018993265.1 of Nostoc sp. TH1S01. Lineage (GTDB taxonomy): Bacteria > Cyanobacteriota > Cyanobacteriia > Cyanobacteriales > Nostocaceae > Nostoc_B. Next base: position 96,932 of record JAGKSW010000052.1, on the reverse strand, counting down.
CCTCGGTATTTATACCAGGGATATTTTATCAAATTATTTAATATTTATTATATAAAGATATTAAATCTACTTAACTATCCTTCATAATACATAACTCATGACAACAGCAATAATCGGCAAAAAAGACAAATTTCGCCATTAAAAGTTAATTACAGAGAATTTTTATATCTAAAAGTCTAATTTTGAGCTTTTATCTTGACTTATGAATGATTTTGCCAACCTAAATCACAATCACAGCAATAATTCTTTACATTATTATGCTAAGGTTAAAAATATCTGATGATGACATCATATTTGGCTGATGTTTGACTTGGTGGTAATATTCTCAATAAGAAATTTCAAAACTGGCTTACATACCAGGAACAAAAAACTCGGCAACTTTAAAGGAGTGTTTGAAAAGTTATGAAGAGGCAATATGCTTCGGCCCATAGCGATGCAAATTAACCTCTTTATTGTTTTTGAGGATAGCTCATAAAAGCAAAGCCCCGCTTTTGTTAGCTATTTTTAAGTAAATCAACCCCTCTCTTGCTCATCGCGCTAAAGCGCAGATATTTAAAGCAAGAGAATGGTCTGAATTAATGAAAATTTCTGTAGTTTTATCCAATACACCAGATTTATAGCATGAATAAAAAATGGGCGGTCAAGCGAATAACCATCAACCTGGCATTAAACGAAGCTAAAAACTTGGAAAAGTATTGTGACCAGACAGGCAGGCCAGCAACAGATGTAATCCGAGAACTGATTCGCGGATTGGCTACTACAAGAACTGAGTAGGATTCAAGCATGGTCTGTATTTAAAACCATTGCATTGAGAATTTTCTCAACTGTCAGCTTCTAGAGTTGCTTTGAAAAACTTAAGCTACAGGTAAGCCTCGAATGAGTTCCTCGATCACATTCGTGACTGCTTGGCCTGTCTGTTTACAATAATTTTCTAGGTTTTTAGCTTCATCTGGAGTCAAGTCTAGAGTGATTTGCTTGACTACCTGTTTTTTACTGGGGAGCGTAAAACTAGAGAATCCAAGCGCAGCTGTTCTATCCATTTTTTTTAAATTGTATGGAGACTACTAAGATATTGCCAATACCGAAAAATCTTTACCAGTGAAAATCAAGATTTTGAGCTTGAAGTTAAGCTTTTGACTTATCTTCTGTTTAATAAATTGACTTAAGCAACGAAGAAATCAGGCTTTGACGACCCACTTGTATTGGTGATTCCACATAACAATGTACAAAACAAATGATGATTGAAGCAGATACCTTAACTAAAACTAAAAAACTTTTAGATCATGCCATAGTATCTGCTTGGCACGCAGTTAAGTCAGATCGGCGACCACCAGCCTTAACTCCTACACGTTGGGTATGGAGACTTGCAGGTTTTTACCATTTGTGTCATTCTACTCCCCGAATAATGGACGAAGCGCGATCGCATTTCGCCGCAGCAAATCGTCAGAGTTTGGCACAGTGGGCGGAACAAAAAGCTATAGAAGAAGCAGGTCATGATGTACTGGCTCTGCGGGATATTCGCTCAATGGGGTATGATGCCGAAGCTGTTGTAGAAGCGTTTTATCCTCCTGCTGCCAAAGCATTAATGGATTATTTCGCTCAAAGCGCCCAGAATTCAGATCCTATTGATTGCGTGGGCTATTCCTATACAGCGGAACGTTTGGGCACATGTATAGGAGAAGCTTACATCCAAAAAGTTGAAGCGTTGTTACCTGAAGGTATCAATGCCACTCGTTGTCTACGTGTACATAGTGCCATTAGCACCACAGAGGTACAGCACGTTAAAGAAACGGTGGCAATGATTGCCGGGCTAACTGATCAAGAGCGCGATCGCGTCGCTAAAGCTTGTTACCAAGCCGCATTATTGCGTTTTAGCCCACCTCAAGAAGCTTACATATCAGACGAGGAGTTGGAAAATGTTTTAAGACCACTAGAACTAACTCAGTACAAGTGATCTTGAGTTATCAACGGCTGACTTACTCATCAAAAGTCAAGCTGAAATTTTGCCAACAAGTTTTAACAACAGACAATTCAGTGCAATTTTCTAGGAAAAAACTATGAAAACCGCAGCATCAATCATTACAACTCTGAACCAGCCATCTTCCACTCATAATTACTCTGTAATTAAACATCAGTCTTTAAATACTCAGGAGTCTGATAGTCATCTCAGCGAACATAGTTTAGCAAGTTTAGATGGCACAGACTTAGAGTTAGAAAGAATTATGTTCGAGGAATTCGCACATGGTTTGCCTAGCGACATTCCTATGGCTGATCTTTAGTATCCACCTCTTTGACTAATTGATAGGGCATAAGTCAGTACGGTTCAGTTAAGACTAAAAACCAACTCTGGCGTAGGTTGGGTTGAGGAACGAAACCCAACATCCTCAAGACCTTGTTGGGTTTCGCTATCGCTCCACCCAACCTACTTTTCTGCTTAAATGAACCGTATTGCTTTATAGACTATTTGTTGTTATTTAGTCTTCTTATCTGAACTGTATTGATTTTTAAGCAGCTATGCTGTGGGCTTTTTGAGTGAGTTATCGAAATAGAATTCAATAGTTATCGGCTGAGGCTGTTTTTTCTAAGCAACAGCTCCTAATCCCTTCAAAGTAACAATAGTCGCGGCAGTTAAACCTGTAACCCCTCTGATATTCATACCCTCATAAAATTTCTGAGCTTTTAAAGTTTTTAAGCACTCGGTTGTGTTGACATCCCAAACTCTAATTGTCTCATCAGCACTACTACTAGCTAGAGTTTGATTATCTGGACTAAAAGCAATTGACCACACCCAAGCTGAATGCCCATCTAAGGTTCTTTTGCATTCACCTGTCTTCACATCCCATAACTTAACTGTATAATCCGGGCTGCTAGTAGCTAAAATCTGACCATCTCCGCTAAAAATGACTGATTTAACAATACTATTTGCACAAACCTCTAAAATTTGGAGACAGACACCACTTTTAACATTCCACAACCGGATTGTTCCGTCATAACTGGCACTTGCCAGTAAGTCTCCATTTGGGCTAAAAGCGATTGACCACACCCAATTTGTATGACCCTCTAATGTTTGTTTGCACTCACCAGTATTCACATCCCATAACTTGACTGTTTGATCCCAAGCACCACTCGCCAGTATCCTCCCTTGAGGACTGAAAGCAACTGACTGAACCGCGGCGCGATGTCCTTGAAAAGTTTGCAAGGATTGACCCGTATTTACATCCCACAACCTCACTGTTTGATCTTCACTGCCACTTGCCAGTTTTTGCCCATCTGGACTGAATCTAACTGACTGGATTGCTGCACTATGTCCCTGAAAAATTCGTAAAGATTGGCCTGTATTCACATCCCACAACTTCACTATGCGATCATCACTGCCACTTGCCAGTTTTTGACCATTTGGGCTGTAAGCAACTGATCGCACTACAGCACTATGCCCTAGTAAATTTTGCAAAGGTTGTCCTGTATTGACATCCCATAATCTCACAGTATGATCATGACCGCCACTGGCCAAGATTTGACCATCTGGACTATATGCAACTGACCAAGATTGACTGGTATATCCACTAAAAGTCTTAATACATTGACCTGTATTTACGTCCCACAGTTTCACTGTTTGGTCATCACTGCTAGTGGCCAGAAGATTCCCTTGCAAATTGAAGGCAACAGAAAGTACCCAACCAGAGTGTCCCTGAAGAGTTTTCAGACATTGACCCGTATTAAAATCCCATAATTTTACAGTTTGATCGAGGCTGCCACTAGCGATGAGATTGCCTTGAGGACTAATAGCAACTGACCAGACCGCAGCATTATGCCCATATAGAGTTTTCATACATTTACCAGTGGCAACGTCCCACAACTTCACGCTCTGGTCATCACTACCACTCACTATCATCTGACCATTAGGAGTGATACTGATTGAGCGTATGCCATCACGATGTCCTCGCAAAATCCTGAGACATTCACCAGTGCTAATATTCCATAAGCGAATCGTGTCGTCATCGCTACCACTTACCAAGTTTTGTCCATCCAGAGTGAAAACTGTAGATACTATCCAACTTGTATGCCCTTGAAAAGTTTTGAGGCATTCACCAGTCCTCACATTCCATAGCTTTATTGCGCGATCATTGCTACCACTTATTAGTTTGTTACCATCTGGGCTAAAGGCAACTGTCCAGACTTCGTGTTCGTGTCCGTAGAAAGTTTGAAGGCATTGACCCGTGTTAGTATCCCATAACTTTACAGTATGGTCGCTACTACTGCTTGCCAAGATACTATTGTCAGGACTAAAAGCTAGTGATGGAACCCAATTAGTATGTCCCTTACAAATTAAAAGTTGTTTCCAATCTGAAACTTGGTACAAGCGAATCTCACCATTGGTATCTCCCGTAGCTAAAAGTTTACCATCAGCACTAAAAGCTACTGATGCAATACCACCAAAGGTTTCAGTAAAAATAGACTTCGCTAAATCAGCGTGTTGAAAATTGACATTATGTAGTTTTACATTCCGCAAGTCTGCTTGCCAAACAGTCAGTTGCGAGAAATCATAACCTGTTAAATCTGTCTGTAGTTGACACAACAAATTGATAATATTTCCACCTGTATATCCTGGTTCTTGCGGTGATTCTTCTCTGAGTCTGGCTAAAATTTGATTTAATTGGTTTTCAATACCTTTTTTGCTTCTTAATACAGTCAACAAACCATCAATGACTGGTTTCAGAATCAGGCGGACTTGAGTTTCTCGAATGTAATCTTTAGCACTGGCTTTGATTAAAGCGTGGCATCTTAAAAGTTGAATATTATGAGTGACAATTTCTTCACAAACTCGTTCTATTAATACCTGAGTCATATATTCCATAACCACAGGTTGTAAGGTAAAAGTTGCAGTGCTTTTTTCTACTAGCGATCGCCTAACCAAAGATTCCAGAGCTTCTAGAGATTTTGGTGGTGGCACTGGCGATAAAATATCTTCTCGCAAGTCTGAGAGTGTCACTGGTTCCCGATTAATTGCTAACCAGTACATTATTTCTTTTTCTAAGTCTGACAAACGCTCAAACTGTTGGTCTAAAATATCACGAATATCGCCAAAAACAACTGTATTTTGTTGTAAAAACTCACTGACATTGCCGCCAAATACATCTTCAATGGTTGTCGCCACTATTTTCAAAGCCAAGGGATTACCACCATAAGATTCAATCATGGCTTGCCATTCATCTTCGGCGGCTGATAATCCTTTGACTTTTAAAATTTCCAGGCCTTCCACTACCTTCAAACCACTTAGTTGTATGGAACGAACTGGTAGTGCTTCACCTTCTAATAATGCGACTTCTTGGGGTTTTTCCCGACTAGTTAATACTAAACAACTTTGGTGAGTGGCTTCTCCTAAACGCCGGAACAACTCACCATAACCCTCATATCCTTCTCGATATTTGCCGGCTCGATTCCCATAACGTAGAATCGACTCGGCATTGTCAAGAATCAATAGACAGCGATGATTTCGTAGATAATCAATTAGTCTTGAGATGCGATCGCTTAAACTTTCTGGTAAGTTAGCTTCTGTTTCTTGCTCATCAGATAAAAATTGCAATAACTGAGTTAAGATAGCTTTCACTGGTGGAGCTTCACGGAGCGATCGCCAAATTACATATTCAAAGTCTTCCTGAATCTGTTGAGCTAGTTTTACAGACAGCGCAGTTTTACCAATACCACCCATACCTAACAAGGCTACAAATTGGCAATGTTCATCCAGAATCCATTGCTCTAATGTGGCAAGCTCTTCTTTACGTCCATAAAAAACTGGTAAAAAACTAGCATCTCCCCAATCTAGGCGAGTATTTGAGCTTAAATAATCACTTTCATTTATTTTTAAATGAAAAACCAAAAATAGTTTTTCTAGAGTTTTTTTATCAACTCCTCCTTCCCGATTCAGGACTTTTGATATTGTACTTGGATGTAACCCTGAAAGTGAGCTAATGTCTTCAAGTGTGTAGCTATTACCAAAATTGTCTTCTGCTTCAGATTTACGTTTTGCGTCCTGAAGTTTTTGCAAACCCCTAGTAGTAAGTGCAACACCACGCTTGCGTCTCCAATTCTGTAAAACCATGTATTAAAAAAGGTATTAATTATAACTTATACTTAATTTCTGTGGCTTTTTAAGAGAAGAATGCCGTAATTCTAATTTATTCACAAAATATATACAGTCATCCTAAATAAGATCCAAACAAATCTGTGCCATGTTTCCTCTGTTGACGAATAAGTTTGTAAATCAAATAGGATTGCTATAGTTCAGAATTCTTAGCTTAAGCAAGTTTAATAATATTGAAGATAACCCCCTTAGCTTAAAATAGTCCGAAATTATTCTGAATATATAATTAAAAAGCTATAGTTTATTTGAAATGATGTTACACAGTAGTAGATACATTAAACGTAATTTCGCCTGTATATTAATTAGCATATACCACGACAATACTCACTAAGAAAATATTAAACATTACCTTTGGCAGGTATGTGGCTGAAAGCGATTGTATTAATAGCTTGACTTCTGCCTGATGGTATTTCCTGAAACTGTTCTGAAATCTGGGAATTTTTTGTCTCTTACCATTGCAATCAAACTTTGATAGACATAGATTTTTGGTGAAGGTGTGTAAATTTGCTTTCTTGCCAAATTACTTATATTGTGAGCAGGACTTATACACAATTAATCAAGAAAGAACCAAACAGACACAGAGTAATAAGCGTTAGCAAGGTTTTTTTGGGTAAGCGAGAGCAGAGAACAGGAGATGATGTATTAGACAACTGCTCTAAATATTATCACTAGATATAGGACAATAAGGTTTAGTTAAGGCTAGGTTCCTGATAAATAAACTAAATCAATCAATTAAATCCTTTATTCATTGGCGTACATCGGCGGTTCAATATTCTTATCTGAACTGTATTGATATATGGGACTCCTATTTGATTTGTGAAAAAAAACTCAGTACAGTTTCTGTTGTATGTTCCTCGTTACCTGCGATGTCTTGAACGTAGCCGACTTGTACCGAGCGAAGTCGAGGTAAGGGCTTGTCGAGGTTTTCCCTACCTTCACAAGTAAGTTCAACAATTAAATGGGATTGCTATATTCATCTAATTTGGCTCAGGTAATATAAATTGCCAAAAATCCCTTGGTTGAGCAACCAAGGGATTTTTGATTTTCAAACTATTAGATTCTTGAGATTAGCGAGCATTTGCCAAGAGTAACTCCCGCGTGTCTGACTTGCGGACTTTCACTTGGCCGTCATCATCTACATCGACAATGGCTGTGTCACCATTGTCAATTTCGCCAGATAGTAGTGCTTCAGCTAAAGAATCTTCTAACAGGCGCATAATTGCCCTACGTAAGGGTCTGGCACCATAGCTAGGGTTATAGCCTTCATTGACTACTAACTCTTTAAATGCTTCAGTTACTTCCAGGGTGATACCTTTTTCTGTCAAGCGATTAGCAACCTCGCGCAGCATAATGTCAGCAATTTGCTTGACTTCATCCTTAGACAGTTGAGTGAAGACAATAATTTCATCAACTCGGTTGAGGAATTCTGGACGGAAGTAAGTTTTGAGTTCCTCATTGACTAAGTTACGAATGCGGTGATAGCTGGCTTCGGCTTGATTATCAAATTCAAAACCTAAACCACCGCCACCTTTTTCAATCACCTTAGAACCGATGTTAGAAGTCAGGATGATCAAAGTGTTCTTGAAGTCAACTTTCCGACCTTTAGCATCAGTCAGATGACCATCATCCAAAATTTGCAGCAGCATATTGAAGACATCGGGGTGCGCTTTTTCGATTTCATCGAACAGCAGCACTGTGTAGGGTTTGCGCCGCACGGCTTCGGTCAGTTGTCCACCTTCATCGTAGCCGACGTAACCTGGAGGCGAACCAATCAACTTAGATACAGTATGGCTTTCCATGAATTCGGACATATCTAAGCGAATCATCGCTTCTTCCGCACCGAAGAAGTAAGATGCTAAGGCTTTGGCTAATTCTGTTTTACCAACGCCTGTAGGGCCGGAGAAGATAAAGCTGGCGATTGGACGGTTGGGATTTTTTAACCCAACTCTAGCCCGGCGGATGGCGCGAGATACAGAGGTAACTGCTTGTTCTTGACCGATTAACCGTTGATGCAGGGTGTCTTCCAGGTGTAACAGCAATTCTGACTCAGATTCGGTGAGTTTGTTGACTGGGACACCAGTCCAAGAGGCGACGATTTGAGCAATGTCTTCTTCGTCAACAATTGGGGTAGAAATATTTTGTTCTGCGTGTAACTGAGCTTCCAGTTCTAATTCTTGGTCGCGCAGTTCCCCAGCTTTGTCAAAATCTTGAACTCTGACGGCTTCTTGTTTAGCTTTGGTGACACTGGCTAATTGACGCTTGAGTTCTTTGTTGCTGGAAATTTGTGAGTTCCGCAACCGGACACGAGAACCAGCTTCGTCAATTAAGTCTATGGCTTTATCGGGCAAGAAGCGATCGCTAATATAACGATCTGACAACTGGGCTGCTGCTAACACCGCCGCATCGGAAATTTCAACTTTATGATGTTGTTCGTAAGCACCGCGCAAACCGTAAAGAATTTGGATGGTTTCTTCCACAGAAGGTTCACCGACCAAAATTGGTTGAAAACGGCGTTCTAAAGCGGCATCGCGTTCGATGTGCTTGCGGTATTCATCCAGGGTAGTTGCGCCGATACATTGGAGTTCACCGCGTGCTAAAGCTGGTTTGAGGATATTGGCTGCATCTAAGCCGCCTTCTGTGCCACCAGCACCCACAAGGGTATGAATTTCATCAATTACCAGGACGATGTTACCGACGGAGCGGATTTCGTCCATGATTTTCTTCAGGCGTTCTTCAAAATCACCACGGAAGCGAGTTCCTGCCACTAATAAGCCCATGTCGAGGCTAATGACTTGTTTATTCAACAACAAATCAGGAACATCTTGGTTAGCAATACGTTGTGCTAAACCTTCTGCGATCGCAGTTTTCCCAACTCCTGGTTCGCCAATCAACACAGGATTATTTTTCGTGCGGCGACCGAGAATTTGAATGGCACGCTCAATTTCTTTTTCTCGACCAACTACAGGGTCTAGCTTGCCTTCTTGGGCGAGTTTGCTGAGATTTCTGCCGAACTCTTCTAGGGTGAGTGCTTGTTGGTTGCGGCGGGGACTACTACTACCTACAGCCACATTGGTATCTTCACCTAAACGACGTAAGACAGTAGTGCGGACTAGTCTGAGGTCAACCCCTAGATTTTGCAGAACTTTCGCCGCCACACCTTCACCCGCTTCAGTTAAACCTAACAGCAAGTGTTCAGTGTTGATGTAGTTATGTCCTAGACTATGAGCTTCTTTAAACGATTGCTCGAAGAGGTTTTTGACTTTTGGAGTAAAAGGAATTTCTGGCGGTACAAAGCCAGAACCTCTACCAATAATTTTTTCAACTTCGCGTCGTGCTTCTTTGAGGGTAACGCCCAACTCACTCAGCACTTTGGCAGCAACTCCCGTTCCTTCTCCAATTAAACCCAGGAGAATTTGTTCAGTTCCTACGAAGTTGTGTCCCAGACGACGTGCTTCCTCCTGAGCTAACATGATGACTTTAATGGCTTCGGAAGTGAAGTGTTCAAACATAGCGGGTTCTTGCTCCCTTGCTGCTTGGACTTGGGGTGATTGAGGTTCACCCTCGTTAAAACTTTTTGTATTTTCTTAAAGACAATGTATCTTTATTTATGATTGACTGGCAGTGGTGAGAGCCGTAAGCGTAAAGGTGTGTTTGCCCTCATCTTTCATTATCTGGCGTTGGGTGGAATCTCAACTCTAGACTCAGAATGAATTAAGAATCCGACTAAAGGTATAAACTATGGCAGAACAGCACGGAAGTAAAGACCAACAACATCCACTTTACAACCGCGATCGCCCCCTTATTGATATTTTACTCTCTCAAGCAGCAACAGACTATCATTTGGCAGAATTAGCCCGGTTACGCATCCGTTATCAAGGCTTTCCTGGCGCACGGGACATCCAAAAAGACCTAGATAAAGTTTTGCAACAATGGGGGTTAACCGAAGCAGAACTTTTCGCTAAAACCCGCCAAATTCACGACGTAGGAGGGATTTACAAAAGTCGCGGTAAAAAAGAAGAACAAGATTGGAATTAGTTCAGCACAGAAGTTGTGTGTGATTGATGCTTGGTCATTTGTCATTTACGTTTCATGTAAATCAGCTAAAGGTAGATTTTGGTTAAAAATATTTAAAATTACTTTACGGAGTTAATTCAATGGAACAACAAAAGCTTATAAAAGAAGAAAATTGCTTGCCAGAATTTCAAAAGGAAAGTTTTAAATATCAATTAGAATGCTTAAAACTAGAACTTGATTTAGTCGATAGAGCAATAGCACGTTTAGAAACCATAACTCAAAACGTAAAAAATTTCTCAGTGGTGGTCTGGGTAGCCAGTATCACCATATTTCTTGGGCAAAGTGAGCTAAGGAAATATGTCGCTTTTACGGCTATTTTACCTATTTTATTTTGGTTTATAGACGCATGGTGGGTGCATTTTCACAGAGGTTCTTATTTACGTATAAAGAAAATTCAAGAATTTTTGAATAGTGAAGACCTGACTGAATCTTTTAAACAGCAAAAACTTATCAATTTCAAAATTATTGATGTGCTAGGCTCGCAATATAGAGGAACTCAAGAATATGAAGTCTACACTAGCGTTTCACGAATCATGAAATATAGAGAATTATTTTATCTTTATACAGGCCTTGCTATTTCTAGTATTATTCTTGAAATAATTGTATTGTTAACATCAAAATAAATTTAAACATAATCATTTATAATATTACGCTCACCTGATGTTATAGCGTGTGCGACGTTTCATTCACGCACCTTTTTTGAATCAATAGAAGAAGTGCAGAAACTTCAGCAGCAAATAGAGAATGAGTCTCCACAGAAATAAACTTAATCCGATATAGCGATCGCGGCATAATTACCTAAGATTCCGTTTGTGGAAGGAAACCGAACTCAACAAAGCGAAACTCCGACCTCCTGCTATTCCTGATAAAGTTATAGGTAGGTGCATCCATCTGCGGATAACATCACCCCACACTTACAAAAAATTCTGCCAACAACCCCTTGACTCTCCAGTTGACTAGAGACTTCAAGATGAAGTTAGTCGTTAGCTAATGCTACTTAAAAATTGGGGTGAGTCAAATGGAGAACGCCACATTGAAGCTGCGCGGGATGAGTTGTGCCTCCTGTGCCAAAAATATTGAAGATGCTATTAGTGCTGTCCCTGGTGTGAATGAATGTAGTGTGAATTTTGGCGCAGAACAAGCAACAGTTAATTATGATTCCAGAAAAACAGATTTGCAAGCCATCCAAAATGCAGTGGATGCGGCTGGTTATTCTGCCTATCCCCTGCAAGAACAAAATTTGATGGCGGGTGAAGACGATGAAGAAAAAAGACATCGCCAGCAAGCATCCCGTGATTTGCAGCGAAAGGTCATACTAGGGGGGATAATTGGCAGTTTACTGGTGATTGGTTCATTGCCAATGATGACAGGATTGCACCTACCTTTCATTCCTGTATGGTTGCATAACCCTTGGCTGCAATTAGTCCTGACCACTCCTGTACAGTTTTGGTGTGGTAAAAGTTTTTATGTCAATGCCTGGAAAGCGTTCCAGCGTCATACTGCCACAATGGATACTTTAATAGCTTTGGGTACGAGTGCAGCATATTTTTATTCCCTATTCGCCACAATATTTCCCAGCTTTTTCATGAATCAGGGATTGATGCCAGATGTATATTACGAAACTGCGGCGATTGTGATCACCTTAATTTTATTAGGGCGGTTATTTGAAAATCGCGCTAAAGGGCAAACTTCCGAAGCTATCCGTAAGTTGATAGGTTTACAGGCAAAAACCGCGCGGTTGATTCGCAACGGACGAGAAATAGATGTACCGATCGCACAAGTGCAAATTGGCGATGTGGTGCTGGTGCGTCCTGGGGAGAAAATTCCGGTTGATGGCGAAGTAATTGATGGGACATCCACAGTTGATGAAGCGATGGTGACTGGCGAAAGTATTCCAGTGAAAAAGCAACCAGGAGATGAAGTCATTGGCGCAACCATCAACAAAACTGGTAGTTTCCAATTTCGGGCGACAAGAGTAGGAAAAGATACGGTATTGGCGCAGATTGTGCAATTAGTACAGCAGGCGCAAGGCTCAAAAGCGCCCATTCAAAGATTAGCAGACCAAGTTACAGGCTGGTTTGTACCGGCGGTAATTGCGATCGCCATCCTCACTTTTATTATCTGGTTCAACATCACAGGTAATATCACCTTGGCGTTGATTACCACAGTCGGAGTATTAATTATTGCTTGTCCTTGTGCCTTGGGTTTAGCCACACCAACCTCAGTTATGGTAGGCACAGGTAAAGGTGCAGAAAACGGCATTTTAATTAAAGGTGCAGAAAGTCTAGAATTAGCCCACCAAATTCAAACAATTGTCTTAGACAAAACAGGCACAATTACCCAAGGTAAACCCACAGTTACAGATTTTATCACAGTTAACGGTACGGCTAATAGTAACGAAATTCAGTTAATACAACTAGCCGCCTCTGTAGAACGCAATTCCGAACACCCATTAGCAGAAGCAGTGGTGAGATATGCTCAATCTCAGGATGTCAGCCTCATAGATGTTCGAGATTTCGCCGCGATCGCTGGTAGTGGTGTGCAGGGTATCGTGGCGAATCGTCGGGTGCAAATCGGTACACAACGCTGGATGGAAGAGTTAGATATTCACACCGCAGACTTGCAACCAACTCAAGAACACTTAGAATACTCAGGTAAAACAGCAGTTTGGTTAGCTGTAGATGGTGAAATCCAAGGATTAATGGGAATTGCTGATGCAATTAAACCGACTTCTCCCCAAGCTGTGCGAGCATTACAAAAACTCGGTTTAGAAGTTGTGATGCTCACAGGTGATAATCGCCACACCGCCGAAAGTATTGCCCGTGAAGTTGGGATTACCAGAATCTTAGCCGAAGTCCGTCCTGAGCAGAAGGTAGAAGCAATTAAATTGTTGCAAGGGGAAGGAAGGAGGAAGACAAGGGAGACAAGGGAGAATTACTCAGCACTCACACTTCGACTTCGCTCAGTGTACGGCACTCAGCACTCAGCACTCAGCACTCAGCACTCAATTGTAGCGATGGTTGGTGATGGGATTAATGATGCACCGGCTTTGGCGCAAGCGGATGTGGGAATTGCCATTGGTACGGGTACAGATGTAGCGATCGCAGCTAGTGATATCACCCTAATCTCTGGTGATTTGCAAGCCATCGTGACAGCTATTCAACTCAGCCGCGCCACAATGCGTAATATCCGCCAAAATTTATTCTTTGCCTTTATCTACAACGTCGCTGGTATTCCCATCGCGGCTGGAATTCTGTTTCCGATATTTGGGTGGTTGCTCAACCCAATCATTGCAGGTGCAGCAATGGCTTTTAGTTCAGTTTCTGTAGTCACTAATGCGCTGCGTTTGCGTAACTTTCGAGCCAAAGTAATTGGCTAAGGAGAAGTAACTATGTGGAATAGCAAGGCAATTATTAGTAATCTCGTTAGTTGCGGATTGATGTTGAGTTTAGCGGGTGGTGTAGCGAAAGCTCAAATCCCCAACTCAACAGAATCACCAAACACTCAGTTCCGCCGCATTGAGCAACCACTGTTAATTAAAGATGCAGTTACAGGAATTGGTTTAGGATTAATTGGTTTAGAAATTTGGTGGTTTCTGTTGAGTAAGCCCAAATCCCAAAGTAATCAAGTTAATAGCAAATTGTCTAAGTAATGAGATGGGTGGAATCGGCGATCGCTAAAGCTAAATATGTTGTGTGGCGATCGCACATTTAACTGCAAAGATGTCATATCGTGTCCGGTCAAATACTTATCATTAAGGCCGCAGAGGGAGCAGAGGAAGCAGGGGAGCAGAGGGGGGGGTTTGACGTTATTATTCCAGCAGCAGTTTACACTAACTTGTTAGACTTACGTTTAATTGGAAGCCTTACAAGCCTATCTTTGTGGGCTAATTGTTTTTGTTTTAAATCATTGAAAATAGCTCTTAAATCATATTGAATTGATTTTGCATATTCTTCTCTATATTTATGAATTTCTTCCAGAATTTCATTGTTATACATAAACTAAAGTTCTAAGTTATACCCAATAAGTTCATAGGGAGTACAAATTACTGGCAGTAAATACCCAAGTCCCGAACTAATCTCAGATAACTTTCGGTGAATTTGAGCATTTGCCATGTGCTTACAATTCCATGTTAGCAAGTATAAGTAAGAGGATGAAGAGCGATCGCTTGATGATTTGAGTGGGAAAATAAAGGCGTGATCGCTTTTTACATAATTCCTTATTCCCCTGCTTGTTGTTTTAGCAAATTGACCAAAGTATCGGATAGCCACAAACCAGCATCACGCAGAGCGTCGATTCCAGGAGATATGCTAGAGATTAGTCCACGTCTTTTTGCTAATATCAGCAAACCTCCTGTCCCAATAATAGTAATTCCTAAAGCTTGACCACAACGACGTGCTGCCCTATCGTCAACAATAGCAGCAAATTCTGAATTTTGTAGTGCCAAACTCAATACTTGTGATTCTCCTTTCCCCAAGTCCCAAGCAGCTACTTCAGGTACAATAATATTAACTTCTACTGTCTGTATCCACGAAATACTTGGTAATAGTTTTGATGCTGGGTCATTTTTTGTTGTAACTTCTTCAATAACACCGGATGGTACTAAAATTTCTGTGAATAATTGTGGAATTAATTGAGATTGTTGACTTTTTAAAAGAACAATTAAAGGTGAAGAGTTAATAATGACGCGACTAATCGGCATTCATCAGTTCCTCTGCTAACTCTTGAGCAGTATATTGCAGAAAATCTACTTGATAACGTGCTAAAGCATTGATAAATTCAGCACGAGTCAGTCCAGAAATTTCTGCTGCTTTAGCTTGGGATATTTCACCTAATTCATACCATTTGACTGCTGCTGCAATTCGCATTTCTTGAACAAATTCTTCAGGGTTTTTGCGAAGTGCTGAAAATACAGTTTCTGGTAATTGAATTGGTACTGTACGCATAATTTTATTAATTATATTTATTTTATATTTTGATTATATAACAATTTTGAATAATCAAAAAAATTAGAACCCCGATTTCTTCAAGAAAGCGGGGTTATGGAAAAGATCAGTAACCTAGTGATTGAAGATGGTAAACTAGGGGCGATCGTTTTGGATAGTGAGTTTTCCTTAATCCAGCTTACCTACTGAATTAAGAAACTTGTCTTTTTTCCCGCCAACTTAGTCAGACTGATAACTGACTACTACTTATTCGCTAAATATTGATACATTTGCCAACGGGCATCAACTTCGGCTTGTGCTTGTTCTAACAATTGCTTGGCAACTTCTGGTTTACTCTTGGTCAGCATTTTGAAGCGATTTTCTTGATACATGGATGCTTCTACAGATTGTGTAGGAGGGCGCATATCTAATTGCAAGGGGTTCTTACCTTGTTCTTTTAATAGGGGATTGTGGCGATATAATAACCAGCGCCCTGATTCTATCAAGGCTTTTTGGTGATTCATCCCGGTGGTCATGTTGATGCCATGAGCGATGCAATGACTGTAGGCAATAATTAATGATGGGCCGTCGTAAGCTTCGGCTTCTAAAAAGGCTTTGAGGGTGTGGTCATCTTTTGCACCTAAAGCTACACTCGCTACATAAACATTACCGTAGTTCATCGCCATTAAGCCTAAGTCTTTTTTGGGTGCAGGCTTACCACTGGCGGCAAATTTCGCTACGGCTGCTTTGGGGGTGGCTTTGGAAGATTGACCGCCAGTATTAGAATATACTTCTGTATCCATCACCAAAATATTGACGTTGCGACCACTGGCTAACACATGGTCAATACCGCCAAAGTCAATATCATAGGCCCAACCGTCACCGCCGATAATCCAGACACTTTTCTTAACTAAGTAATCTGCAATTGATTTTAAATTGATAATTTTAGATTTTAAATTAGGGTCGATCGCAGAAGTTAAAATGTGTTCTAATTTATCTTTTAATAATGCGACACGTTCTCGTTGTTTCCAAATATCTGCTTCGTTTTTTTGTTCGGCACTGAGGATGGAATTAACGAGATTATCACCTACTTCACTGCTGATTTGTTGTAATAATTCGGCAGCAAATTCTGTTTGTTTATCTATAGATAGGCGATAACCAAAACCAAACTCGGCGTTATCTTCAAATAAACTATTCGACCAAGCCGGGCCGCGGCCGTCAGCGTTAGTTGTCCAAGGGGTGGTGGGTAAGTTGCCACCGTAGATGGAGGAACAGCCGGTAGCGTTGGCAATAACTGAGCGATCGCCAAACAATTGTGTTAATAATTTTAAATAGGGTGTCTCACCACAACCAGCGCAAGCACCAGAAAATTCAAATAAGGGTTCTTGTAATTGTTGTTGACGAATTTGGTTTAATTTTAAATTTCTCCGGTCGGGGTTGGGTAAGTTTAAAAAGAAATCCCAGTTTTGCTTTTCTTGTTCTCTTAAAGGTAGTTGCTGCGCCATATTAATGGCTTTTTTCGTCGGTTCAGTTTTACTTTTAGCAGGACAAATATTGACACAAATAGCGCAACCTGTACAATCTTCGGGAGCAACTTGAATAGTAAATTTTTGATGATTAAAATCTTTATCTTTGGCATTCACCGACTTGAAAGCGGACGGTGCATTAGCTAATTCACTTTCTTGATAAACTTTGCCACGGATGGCACTGTGCGGACAAACCATTACACACTTACTGCATTGTACGCAGACATCCGGTTCCCAAACAGGGATCTCTTGGGCGACGTTGCGTTTTTCCCATTTGGCTGTACCTGTGGGGAAGGTTCCATCTGCTGGTAAGGCGCTGACAGGTAAATCATCACCTTGCCAAACCATGATTTTACCCAAGACTTCTTGGATAAATTCAGGCGCACTCACAGGTAAGGAATTGGTCGAGAATAATTCCTCATCTAGCCATTTACCTTGTTCTGCGGTGGGGATATTGACTTGATGCAGATTATCCAGTGTCATATCGACCGCTTGCAAGTTCATACGGACAATATCTGCGCCTTTTTTACCATAAGTCTTTTCGATCGCCTTTTTAATTTTGGCGATCGCATCTGCCTGTGGCAATACCCCAGCTAAGGCAAAGAAGCACACTTGCATAATTGTATTGATGCGTCCTCCCATACCACTTTCACGGGCGACTTGGTTGGCATTAATCACATACAATTTCAGATGTTTATCTAAAATTTGCTGTCGCACTTTCAGGGGGAGATTTTGCCAAACCGTTTCTTTATCAAAGGGACTGTTTAACAAAATTGTCGCGCCAGTTGCCGCCCCTTGCAGTACATCGACCTTTTCTAGAAATACCCAGTGGTGACAGCCAATAAAGTTAGCTTTGTCTATCAGGTAGGTAGACCGTATCGGTTGCGGCCCGAACCGCAGGTGAGATACGGTCATGGAACCGGATTTTTTCGAGTCGTAGACAAAGTAACCTTGGGCGTAGTTATCGGTTCCCTCACCGATAATTTTGATGGAGTTTTTATTTGCCCCCACTGTACCATCGGAACCCAAGCCGTAGAACATTGCCCGGACGACGCTATCGGGTTCGATGGAAAAGTTGGGGTCAAAGGAAAGGGATGTGTGGGTAACATCGTCGTGAATACCCACAGTGAAATGATTTTTTGGTTTTGGTTGGTCGAGGTTATCGAAAACGGCCTTCACCATCGCGGGAGTAAATTCCTTGGAGGAAAGGCCGTAACGACCACAGATAATCATCGGTGGGACTTGATCTCGACCACTACCACGGGCAGCGACAATTTCTGAGGGAACCTTGTCTCGACCACTACCACGGGCAGCGACAATTTCTGAGGGAACCTCGTCTCTGCCGCTACCACGGGCAGCGACAATTTCCGAGGGAACTTTGTCTCTACCACTACCGCGTTCAGCATAGATTTCGTGGATAGCTGCAACCACATCGAGATATAGTGGTTCGCCGGCGCTACCTGCTTCTTTTGTGCGGTCTAAAACCGCGATCGCTTGTACAGTTTCTGGTAACATTTGCACAAACCTTTGGATATCAAAGGGACGGTAGAGGCGTACTTTCACCACGCCGACTTTTTCCCCACGGGCGTTGAGATAATCAACTGTTTCATGGACAGTTTCACAACCAGAACCCATGATGACAATTACCCGTTCCGCATCTTCAGCACCGTGATATTCAAAAATGCGGTAATATCTACCTGTGCGATCGCCAAATTGATCCATGATGTTCTGGACAATCTCTGGACAGGCGTTGTAGTAAGGGTTTGCGCCTTCCCTCGATTGGAAGTAAACATCAGGGTTTTGGGCAGTACCCCGCAACACAGGGCGGTCTGGAGTTAAAGCACGGGCGCGGTGTTCTAAAATTAATTCGTCGGGAATGAGCGATTTAATATCGTCATCCGCCAGCAATTTCACCTTCTGCACTTCATGAGAGGTGCGGAACCCGTCAAAAAAGTGCATAAACGAAACTCTTGATTTGAGAGTCGCTGCATGGGCGATGAGGGCTAAGTCGTGACTTTCTTGCACTGAAGCGGAACACAACAAGGCAAAGCCAGTCGCCCGCGCCGCCATCACATCACTATGATCGCCGAAAATGGATAAAGCATGAGTAGCCAATGAGCGTGCAGCCACATGAACAACTGTGCTAGTGAGTTCCCCCGCAATTTTGTAGAGGTTAGGAATCATTAACAATAGTCCCTGAGAAGCTGTAAATGTGGTACTCAAAGAACCTGTTTGTAATGCCCCATGAACTGCACCAGCCGCACCACCTTCACTTTGCATCTGCACAACGCTGGGAACCGTACCCCAAAGATTGGGACGACCTTCTGCTGACCAAGCATCCGCCCATTCACCCATCGCGGAAGAGGGAGTAATAGGATAAATAGCAATTACTTCATTTAATTTGTAAGCAACACGGGCAACAGCTTCATTCCCGTCGATGGTTGCAAAGGTTTGACTCATAATTGTAGTCCTAGCCTTTAAACGGCACTATCAGACAGCGTTGTGATACTAATTAGAAATAGTTAAAGCCTGAAAGTTGGTGGTTCATTTTAGCTGCATCCAACTGGAAAATCCAATATGTGTAGGTAGGATTATCCCTGGTTAGGATAATATTTGATTGACCACTTGCGGGCTTTGGAGTTGACTCTAAATAGTGATTGTATGCTCTTAGTATCTCATCCGAAATACTTTATTTAATAATATCTATTAACGATGTACTCAAGCGCAAAAACAATCTCTAGTTAAGACTTTTAAATAGATGCTTTTGATTTGTGGGGGTAGAGGTGCGGGAACTGATTTGAGTTTTCAAAACAGTTTTGTCTGCCTGATTAATCTATTCTAAAATTTTAGCGTCTGATATTTAAAAGCACAAAATTAATTAAAAAATTATGCCTATAGTCATGATTTAAATATACCTATAGTCATGAATAAATCGGGAATTATTTTGGGTTAATATTTTTAGATTGTGGCTGAGGTGATATTGAAGACGGACGCGGCGTAATATGATTACGTAAAAATAGTAGAGGAATACTCAATAAGCCTAAAATCATCACGATTGCGGTGAGAATCCAAACTGCTAAACGATTGGGTTGATAATCTCCCCGTTCAATTTGCCAGAAAACCTGATTATATCGCCACGCGGCTAAGGCGATCGCACCTACTCCCACAATTACTAAAGCAACTCCTAAA
Source organism: Nostoc sp. TH1S01 (assembly GCA_018993265.1). GTDB lineage: Bacteria > Cyanobacteriota > Cyanobacteriia > Cyanobacteriales > Nostocaceae > Nostoc_B. The sequence goes on along the minus strand of JAGKSW010000052.1, from coordinate 77,076 downwards.
TTCTCAGAGTTAAATAAAGGATGAACTACAGGTTCTTGTTGCGTAATTGCTGTATTTAATTGGCGTAAAAATAGACCAAACCTGGCAATGGCAAAACCAAACCCAATCAAGGCAATAGAAGTTCTCAACCAAGCTAAAAAAGTTCGTTCATTGGCTTGATGTTCTCTCTGGCGGTCTATTTTATTCATGAGTAAACTAATCTAAAACTCCTGATACTCTCCGCGCCTCTGCGTGAGGTAATATTATATGACGTAACTGCGATCGCCCCGATAAACGCCACCAGATTGCCAAAGTTGGTTTTGCCGTAAAATCACGATGGATGGCGTAACGCAACCAACAAAATTTTAAACAAACTCCAGGTTGATAAGCTAACAGCCAAGTTTGTTCATACCTGACTAAATCACCTATCCAAGCAGGTTCTAAGTTTTCATTTTGCGCCACCTTAATCATAAAGTTAGCAAAAGCGATCGCATCATCCCGATGTTTTTTAATTCCCGTGGGTAAATAAGTCTCTGCATATCGCCAAAACAAGGTATTAAAATTTTTCCCCAACACCTTAGCCGTTCTGGGTAAAAGTTCCCGTATTTCCCCTAACCGCTTCCACTTGAGAGAATTGGCAAATATATTGACTTCCTGTGATGAAACTTCGGCTAACTTTTGTACTTCATCATCACTCAAACCCAACTCCACACCCACCGCTTGCGGGTTGGCGAAAAAACGCTGTCTAAATTCAGTATTGGTGTAAAGCTGGGCTAAAACTTGCTGGGTTTGTGCTAACCCCATCTTTGATAACTCCTAATATCGTATTTGCTGAAAGACTTATTATTAAGAACGCAGAGGGGGCAGAGGAAGCAGGGGGGCAGAGGAGAAAGTTTTGTCTGTGTGCAAGATGAACTGTGACTTCAACCGCCTGGTGTAAAATATGCGTTCATAATTTTTCGTGCTGTTTGCAATTCTTGGGCTATTTCTGTAAACGGGGGTAAGTTTTCATCCCGTTCTAACACTATCCCTTTCACGGGAATGCGGGCTACAACTTCCGCCATTATTTGCCAGACTTCGGTTGGTGTGGACTGAGAATGACTATCAATTAATACGCCATCGTGCCAATGTCCACCGACAAAATGCAACTGCACAACACGTTCCCAAGGTAAATCATTGAGAAAATCTTGGACATCATAACCATAATTCACCGCATTGGTATGTAAATTCGTCACATCCAACAGCAACCCACAGTCAGCACGTTCTACCACTTCTGCCAAAAACTGCGCTTCTGTCATCTCTGCACCAGGAAGTTTGACCATATAGGTAATATTTTCCAGAATTAACGGCACATCAACAAAGCGCCGCACCTCGGCAATATTGCGACAGAGTATATCTACCGCCTCTTTGGTGTAAGGTAAGGGTGACAAATGCCCAATATCCACACCGCCAGCTTTGGTAAAACAAATATGTTCACTCCACCAAGGCGGGTTAACTTGTTGAATGAGTGCAGCAAGTTTGCGTAAATAATCTGTATCTAAACCTTCCGCACTACCCAGCGACAAATTAATGGCGTGGGGAATTATCGGGAAATGTGCAGCCAGTATTTCTAATTCCTGTTGTTTTTGTACGGGTGCATCAAGATAATGTTCCGCCACAATTTCGAGAAAGTCCACTTGTTGACGGTTGAGAAACAAATCACTTTTGAATGGTTCACGAAAACCCAACCCGACACCCAAAGTAGGAAGTTGAAACATCATTTTTTAGTCTCCACCACCGCAGCCACCGCCGCAGAAACGCAGAAAATCAACGTTATTCATGTCTGTGATGATTTTAGCGATCGCCAACACTACACACATTACCTGTGAGATAATGAGTAACTTGAGTATTAGCGATTTTATAACTGTGCTTGGTACAGGTTTAGTTAACATTTCTCTAACCACCACAACCACCACCGCAACCGCCACAACCACTACCGCAGGAACTACCACTACTGCAAGAACTCCCACTACTACATGAACTGCTACCGCCACCGCAGGAACTACCACTACTGCAAGAACTCCCACTACTACATGAACTGCTACCACCACCGCAAGAACTCCCACTACTACATGAACTACTAGACGAACTACTGCGGCTACTTGTCGTAGAATAAGCCGGCGGCAAGAATGCTTTATAGTAAGCATCGTAAGTAGTTCCCGCCAAAGACTCAACACCAAACAGTGCTAATACCAGTAAGTTGTTGTTGACGATAGAAGTTTCGCGCAGTTTGTTGAAAGTGGTTTGAAGTTGTTGCAGATACCTTTTTCCGAGATGGCTGAGAAACTTGTGCTGACTCACATACCACAGCAGATAAATAATGGACGACACGCCCATAATTATCAAAAAACCAACGTTATGGTGTCCCTTACCTAAAGCTATCAGTAGCTTATAACCACCCAAGCTAAAAATTAGCATTGCGCCAATTAAGCCGACGTTAATATTCTTTTCTTGCCACTTCGCACCATACAGCAGTTGTTCATCATACAACTTTTCTTGATAAGCCTTGCAGAATAACTGTACACACTGAGTCGCTAACCACAAAGATGTTTTAGCCGTAGCAGGTTCAGAAATTTTCTCAAAAACTTGCCGTTCGACTGGTTGTAAATTTGATATCTCAGGATGGTTGGGTGCTTTGCTAATAATCTGTTTGCTGACTTGCAAATAACCCTGCTGAATCAAATTGAATAATACTAAATGAGCAATTCCTGTTGCTTGAGAACGCAAGTAAGCAATTTTGTAAGGATCTGGTTCAGCCGGAATTAGCGGTAAAGGCCGATTTTTTGTCGGATCTTGGACTAACCGCCCACACAATAACAAAGTTGCGATGATAACAATACCATACAATAGCAGAAAGTTCGGCCCATACATATCTGCAACGAAATTGTGCAGTAATGCATCCATTACTTTTACTCCTTGTTAGGAAATGCCTAAAGTTAGGAACAATCAATTGTCAAAATCTTGGCAGCGGTTTTTTAGTACATCTCGCTTTTTCAACTCTGCACAGTATTGTATCATATTCAGCCTTAGCCACCACCACCACAGCCACCACCGCCACCACAAGAACTTCCGCTACTACAGGAACTTCCACTACTACAGGAACTTCCGCTACTGCAAGAACTTCCACTACTGCAAGAACTTCCACTACTACAAGAACTTCCACTACTGCAAGAACTTCCGCCACCCCAGAAACTTCCACCACCACAAGAGCTTCCGTCTTTACCACTACCTATACTTGTACTTGCATATTGTGCAGATGATTGCGTGAAACACTGAGCAAAATCAGCGTATGAAGTTCCATATAAAATTCCTGTGCCAAAAATAGCAACAGGCAACAATATATTAAATTCTGTACCATCTGGATAATCAGATACAGGTTGAGAAACACGATTTTTAAGTTGTTCAAAACTTTGCTGAAGTTGCTTTAAGTAAGCTTTTCCTAATTGAGTTAGTCGCGATGGACGAGAGATATTTTGAAAAACGCAAAACGAGATAAATCCCATGAAGATGAGAAACTCAACATTGGTATGTTCATTGAACAACGCTATGAAATACTTGTAACCACCTAAACCTACAATGATTAAATTTCCTAACGTATTGATTACTTCTCCTAGTTCTCTTGCTGATTCTGGCAACAAAAGTTGCTCATCAAGTAGTGATTGTTCATAGACTGTGCAGTAGTGGCTAATTGTATCAGGAAGAGATGAACGGAATATTTGACTAGCTGATTGGGGAACTAAAAAATAGTTAAATACTTGAAGCTCGATGGTAGATAAATTTTTAGTGTTAGGATGAGTAGGCGATCGCTCTATTGTATCTCGCTCAATTTGCAAGTAACCATCCTGAGTCAAGTTAAATATTACCAAGCGGATAACTTCATTTTCTCCACCACGTAAATATGCAATCTTATAAGGATCTGGATTAGCCGGAATTAATGGTAAAGGTAATTTCGTCGTTGCGTCTTGTTTGAAATTCCAATAGGCGGCAAATATAGTTACAGTAATGATACAACCATAAAACACCAAAAAGTGTGGCCCATACATATTAGCGATGGGGTTACTAAATGGGCTAGGAATGGTCACTATCAGCAACATCGCTACAATTGCCAGTAATAACTTATCCATTGGTAACATTCAACTCCTGCTGTCAGAATTGATTTTCTTGAGCAAATGCTACAATTGCGAACAATATTTTTACGGAAAATTAGAAAAATTTAATTTTCACTCGCCACTGCTAATTCTTAATTTCGTCCCACACCTTTTGCAAAAAGCCGCATCTAAATCATGAAAAGCTAAACCGCAACCGGAACACACCGTTTCTACCTGATTAGCATTTTTTACCAAACGCTTAATTAAATCTCCCACTTGCCAAGGAATTAAGGTTACACCTGTTAAAATCATAAATACTGTCAACAATCTTCCTGCTTCGGAAATTGGTGTGACATCCCCAAACCCGACAGTCGTCATCGTGACAACAGAAAAATAAAACGCATCCAAAAATGTAGTGTAAACTTGCGGGTTTACGGGATGTTCAACTTGATAAATTAACCCCGAATAAATAAAAATAATTGCAAATAATGTAAATAATATCCGCACGAAGATTAAACTATCTTCACTGCTGACACTGGCAAACAAAAACTTCTGATCAATAAACCTAATTAATCTTAAAATCCGAAACCATCTGAGAAGGCGAATAAAGCTGATATCTACTGCGCCTAAGAAAAATGGCAATATCGCCATTAAATCTAAGATTGCATAAAAACTCAAAACATACTTCAGCTTGTTTTCGGCACTCCAGAGGCGAATAATATACTCTACTGCAAAAATTACCAGAATAGCAGTATCAATAAAATCAAGCTGCAATCTAATATTATAAGGAATATTATAAGTTTGGGCAACAAAAATTCCTGACGAAATTAGCACTAAAGCTGCAATTGTCAGATTAATAACTTTACCAGTAGGCGTTTCCAAGTCTGTTAAGTAAAATTCAGTTTTTTCTCTACTTATTAACATATTTTTTCGACCTTTAAAACTTTTACTGAAATTTAATCTATATGGAATATGATTGAGCCTGATTTTTAACTAGTAATAACCACAATGAACCAAGAATATTTTATGCGTTTAGCTCTGGAAGCCGCAAAAAAAGGTGATTGGCCTTATGGTGCTGTAATTGTCAAGGATGACGAAGTTTTTGAGGTAGCATATAATACTGTGCAAACAGATAGTGACCCATCTGCTCATGCAGAAATAAATGTTATTCGCAAGTTAACAATTAAACTCAAAAACCATTCTTTAGAAGGTTACAGCATATATACGACTTGTGAGCCTTGTCCTATGTGTGCGACAGCTTGTGTATGGACGGGTATATCAGAAATTATCTGCGGTGCGTCCATCCAAGATTTAATTTCGATAAATCAGTCGCAGATTAGTATTTTTTGCGAAGAGATAATAGCCAAGTCTTTTAGAAATATCAAGGTTACAAAAGGTGTTTTAAAAGATGAATGTTTGGCTTTGTTTATGGAAAAATAACTATCGTTATAGGATGAATTGAGATGTTAATCAGGCTCATTTAAATAAGATAAAAATGTATTAGCGATGATAGCAGCCTGAGTGCGATCGCGCAAACTCAAGCGATTCAAAATATTGGTGACGTGATTTTTAACCGTACCTTCAGAAATATATAATTCTTGGGCAATTTCGCGGTTACTAGCACCTGTAGCAATTAACTTTAAAACTTCTTTTTCTCTAGGTGTCAGTTCAGTTAAACTCGGCGGAACAGGTTCTGACTGTGTTGGGATACCATGCGGAAACTGATTTAATAGTTTTTGTACAATTCCTGGCCCTAGTTGGGTATAACCTTTGTGAACAGCACGAATTGCTACAGCTAATTCTTCTGAGGGTGTATCTTTGAGTAAATAACCCATTGCACCATGTTGTAATGCGGCGGAAACATATTCATCATTATCAAAAGTTGTCAGAACTAAAATTTTGATGTCCTCATAATTTTGATGAATTTCTTTTGTAGCTGCAACTCCATCCATAATCGGCATTCTAATATCCATTAGCACAACATCTGGTTGTAATTTTGCCGCTAATTCTACAGCAACTTTACCATTTTCTGCCTCGCCAATAATTTCTAAATCTGGTTCTAATTTTAATAATTCTTTTAGCCCTTGACGAATTAAATTTTGGTCATCTACTAACAATACTTTAATCATTGCCCAACACTCAATAAAGGAATATCAACTGTAATTTGACAGCCAAAATTTGGACTTGTATGAATATTAAATTCACCACCCAAGGCTAAAGTGCGATCGCGCATACTTTGTAAGCCAAAACCAGTGGTATTTTGCTGAAGATCAAAACCTCTACCATTATCTTGAACCATCAAACGTAAACTTTGCTTATTACTAGTTAGTGCAATAATTACCTCTGTAGCTTGTGCATATTTAGAAATATTTGTCAATGATTCTTGAATAATCCGGTACAAAGCAATATTAATATCTGTGGGTGGTGGATAATCTAAATTAATAAAACAACGTGGAAGAATACCATTAGCTCGATAAAAATCTTCTAAAAGCGCAGATATTGCCTGTTCTAAAGTTTTTTCTTGCAAGGGATTAGCCCGCATAGTTGAAACTGACTGGCGCACATCTTTTAAAGCTTTAGAACCAAGTTCTTTAGCTCTAGCTAAAAATGTTTGGGCTTTTTCTGGGTTGGATTGCCATAATTTTAAAGCTGTTTCTAATTGTAAATTTAATGCAGTTAAAGAATGTCCTAAAGAATCATGAATTTCCCGTGCGATGCGGGTGCGTTCCTCTAGAGTAGCTTGATTTTCAATTCGTAAAGCATATTGTCGCAGCTTTTCGTTAGCGATCGCTAATTTTTCTCGACTTTGCCGTTCAGCTAATACTGTATTCATCAATAATAAAACGAAAACCAAACTTAATCCAAATAATAGTGCTGTGTTGAAAGTAATAAAGCGAAAACGTTCTTGGGCTTGTGGTGGTAAAGCTCTAGGTAAACGAGAATTCAACGTAATTAAAAATAAGGAAAAAGATAAACCTGTCACCACTAAACGTCCAGGTAATTGAAAAATTAAACAACTGCGAGTTACTAAAATTAAATAGATAAATGGAAATAACCGCGCAACTCTACCACCAAACATCCCAGTAATAAATAGTAATAAAATTTCAATAGCTGTGTAAATTATTTTAGTTATGGGTTTACCTGTGGGTATTCTTAAACCCATGACACCAAAGATAATTAAACAGCCAATAGTAAGTTCAGGAAATTGATTGGTATGATTAGCAAAGCGCGGTGAAGGGTCAGGAAAGGTAGATGTCGAAATAGCCAGAGTTAGCAATATCCATTCTAAATACAGCAAAAATCGAAAGGGATGATTATTAATTTGGATAGATTGATTCATCGCAATTTTAGATTTAGGATTCTAGATTAAGAGCGTTACTAGAAAATGGCGAGATTATACCTAATCCCGCCTTTTGTTGTCACTTGAATGTACTAGTATTGTTACTCAAATAACCCAAAAATAAAGCATGACTAAAGTCATGGGTATAACCATGACTTTCGCCTCATGTGATTCCTAAGAGTAAATTCCTATGATGATGACATCTTTAAAAGGACTAGAAAACAAGGTACAAAATGAAGCTCAAATCATTATCATTAATTGCTGGTGCGATCGCTCTGACTCTGACTACAACATCCTTGGCTATGAAAGCTCAAGCATTATCTCATTCACCTTTATTAGTTGCCCAAGCCGGAGAACAAGGCCCCAGGCAAGGTAAAAAAGGCCCTTGGGCAGAATTAGGTCTGAGTGAGGCTCAAAAGAGCCAAATTGAGCAAATTCAACGTAACACCCGCACTCAAATTGAAAATGTTTTCACCCCAGAACAAAAAGCAAAAATCAAAGCAGCCATTGAAGCACGCCGCGCCGAAAGACAAGCAAATCCAGGTCAACGTTTAGGCCGTCGAGGTGGTAAGGATTTTGCTGATTTGAATTTAACCGAAGCGCAGAAAGCACAAATACGGCAAATACGTGAATCTTCTAAACAACAAATTGAAGCTGTTTTGACTCCCGAACAAAAAACCAAACTTCAGCAATTACATCAAAATCGCCAACAGCGCCGTGAACAACGCCAACAACCCGATAGCTAATTCTGTCAACTCAGCATTGAAGTCCATCAGCAGCAACGCATCTATCACGGTGTTGAAGACGGCTCAATTAATAGAGCAGAATTACGTAAATTAGAACGGCGAGAAGCATCTCTGGAAGTTTCAACAAGACAGGATATTCGTAGTGGTGAACACCTAACTCCTCAAGAAAGAAGACAACTCAACCGCCGTCAAAATCGGCTCTCTCGAACCATCTACCGAGATAAGCACGATTAGTTATTTAACCAGGGTGGGAATTAACCCACCCCACTCAATCTTTAATCTCAGAATTATCCAACCTGATATTGCTTCTTCAAATTCAACTCGTCCCATCCAACAATTTTTAGACACACTCGATCGCATTACAGAAGCACGCGGCAAAAATTTGCCACAAATTGTTTATTTAGGACTTACGCAACGCCGATATTGTCATTGCGACCGGAACGACGTGTAGGGAAGCAATCCCAGGGTCAGGGGAGATTGCTTCCCTATCGCTCGTAATGACGGAGTTACGTTATTTTTGCGTAAGTCCTGTAAGTTTTTTAATTGCGAATTGTGAATTGGGATCAGCCCAGCCGGTTCGGTCATTGTTGAGGATGTTGCTTTTTGCGATCGCCCAGCACGATCCAATACGGTTCACTTAAGGCTAAAACTCTGGATCAAAGTCAGATTTTTTAACGAACGTTTAATAGTAAAGTTCAGGATTTAAACCTTGATTAAGTAATTGAACGCTCTACCTGTTTTCAAGTTACAAAATAGAAATAGGTGTTGGGTGTTACAAGTTTATGAATCAGCCTCTTCGGACTTTGGGAGTTGCGCCAAATGCTTGGATGGTAAATCATGCGATCGCAGATATTACCCGTTCTCCTAAAACCCCACAACCCGTTATCTTAACAACCGAAACTAAAACCCTGCGTCTTGACTTGGCAAAAGCCGCCATCCTCGTAATTGATATGCAAAACGACTTTTGCCATCCCGATGGCTGGTTGGCGCATATTGGCGTAGATGTCACCCCTGCACGTCAACCCATTGAACCGTTAAATAATTTACTGCCCAAACTGCGTCATGTTAACGTGCCAGTAATTTGGGTAAATTGGGGTAATCGTCCCGACTTACTCAATATCAGTGCAGCTTCACGTCACGTCTACAACCCTACCGGTGATGGTGTGGGCTTAGGCGACTGCTTACCTAAAAACGGTGCTAGGGTATTAATGGCAGGTAGTTGGGCAGCAGCTGTAGTTGATGAACTACCACAGTTACCCGAAGATATTCGCATTGACAAATACCGCATGAGTGGCTTTTGGGATACACCCTTAGATAGTATTCTGCGGAATTTGGGAATTACTACAATATTTTTTGCTGGTGTGAATGCTGATCAATGTGTATTAACTACACTGTGTGATGCTAATTTCTTAGGATATGACTGCATTTTAGTTACAGATTGTACCGCGACAACTTCACCCGATTATTGTTGGTTAGCAACTTTATATAACGTTAAACAATGCTTTGGTTTTGTCACCGATTCCCAAGCAATTTTCACAGCTTTAAATCACCCAAAATTAACAGGAGAGGATGATTAAAATGCACTCTACTCGTTGCGTAATTCCTGTTATTAAATCTCCCAAAGATTATCAAGCCTACCGCATCAGTCCTCATGATACTAATCGATTAGCAATTATTTTTGATTCAAACAACGCTAATACTTCTTTAACTTGTTGTGTAGAAATTTTTGATGTTGGTGGACACACACCTCCCAATCGCCATCAATGGGCAGTGGAAATGTTTTTTATTCTCAAAGGCGAAGGTATTGCTATTTGTGATGGTAAAAAAGTTGCCATTAAAGCCGGAGATAGTTTGTTAGTACCGCCCACAGGCACACACTTAATTAAAAATACAGGTTCTAGTCGCTTGTATACCTTAACAATTATGGTTCCCAATGAGGACTTTGCTGAATTAATTCGCAGTGGCACACCAGTAGAATTAGATGCAGAAGATATGGCAGTATTTGGCAGATTAGATACTTTAATGCCTTATTGAATAATTCAGAAAATTGTAGGGTGCGTTGAAGCAAAGCGTAACGCACCTTAAAAATAATACTTACGTGAGTCACTATTCTGGCTTGACACCTAAGCGAATTGCTACCTGTTCAGACTCAGCCAATGTTGCTGCTAAAATTTCTGCCCCCGCTTTTGTGACAAGTTCTGTGACTATACCTGCTGTTTCAGGAGAACCTGCATTAAATGGTGGAGCCGGATTATACTCTAAAATTAATTGGATGAATTTTGCTGTACTTTCACCACAGAGTTTCGCTACCACTACGAGTCCAAAATCAATACCTGCGGTAACACCGCCGCCTGTAATTCGGTTTCTATCCACAACAACACGTTCATTACTGACCGTGATTCCCATAGCAGCAAGACATTCTCGGAACATCCAATGACAGCTTGCTTTGTAACCACTCAGTAATCCCGCCGCCGCCAAAATCAGCGAACCCGTACAAACTGAGGTGACGTATTGAGCGTTTTTTGCCTGTTGTTGGAGAAACGTCAACACTTCCACATCACGCATAACTTCAATCGTACCCATTCCACCACCCGGAACACAAATCACATCTAGTTGTGGACATTCAGCAAACGTAGTTGTGGGATGAAGAACTAATCCTCCTATATCTTTTACAGGTTCTAGATTTTTCCAGATTAAATGCACACGCGCAGTAGGCAATGAGGAGAACACTTGATAAGGGCCAGTCACATCCAATTGGGTTAAGTCTGGGTAGATTAACAACCCGATGTTGTATTGAGTTGAATCGCTCATAGTTACTTGCTGGTTAAAGTCTCTACAAGAGAATTGTAGTAGCGTGACAAGTCTAAATTATGTTGCTTTTACGGGAATTTACGGCAATCTGGATGTAGTTTCTGCCCACAGCATCTATGTTTGATGTTTTTCTAGAGCATCGATTCAGTAATCAAAAACCTAACCCCCCAGCCCCCTTCCCTGCGAGGGAAGGGGGAGCCAAACTCCCCTCTCCTCGTAGGAGAGGGGTAGGGGGAGAGGTTCTTTCAAGATTACTGAATTGGTGTTCTAGCTCACAATAGCCAGGATAAACCACAAGTGAGAGCGATCGCACCAGCCACAGCCTTAGAATAATTGTGAGTCTGGTAATATTTACTCAACCTTTCTGCACGGGCTGAAAGTTTAGCCCGACGGTAATCAGGAAAATTTTCATCAATTTGAAATACTTGCTTATCAGCTTGACCATGACCACAACAGGAGCATTATTTATACTGGCATAAAACCAGGATAAATACTAAAAAGCGTCCGGGAGTGTTGCCGTGTTTCCACCCCAGACGCTTCTTAATTTCAACTTGCTCCTCACACAACTAGAGAATAACACTACTGTTAAATAAAGGCAAGTGTTATTAGTGACACTTTTATAACTGCACTATCTGGATTGAGTTAGCACCCAAAATTTTTGGTTGGGGCTGGGTGTGGAGGAAAATCAAAAGTCAAAAGTTAAAAGTCAAAATTTGTGCGTAAGTCCTATTAATGTAAAAAGTGACGTACTCCTGTCAAAACCATCACCAAACCTAGTTCATTAGCAGCTTTGATGGAATCTTGGTCGCGCAAACTACCTCCTGGTTGGACAATGGCAGTAATACCAGCGGCGGCGGCGGCTCTGATAGTATCATCAAAAGGGAAAAATCCGTCACTGGCGAGAATTGCGCCTTTAGCTTTGTCACCAGCTTGTTCGAGAGCGATTTTAGCAGAACCAACGCGGTTCATTTGACCAGCGCCAACACCAAGAGTCGTGCGATCGCTTGTGACTACAATGGCATTAGATTTAACATGTTTGCAGACTTTCCATGCAAACAGCAATTCGCCTAACTGGTCAGGGGTGGGTTGCAGTTCAGTCACTACTTGCCATTTACTTGTGTCAGCCACAATATCATCCGCAGCTTGCACTAAGAAACCGCCAGCAATTTGTTTAACTAAAGTTTTCGGGCCACTACTCAAATCTGCTAATGTCAAAACCCTGACATTCGTTTTCTTCGAGAGAATTTTTTGTGCTTCTGCATCACAGTCAGGTGCTACCACACATTCTAAAAATGTTTTGGTTAACTCGCTGGCTGTAGCTGCATCAATGGGACGGTTCAAAGCCACAATCCCACCAAACGCCGAAGTAGAATCAGCATTAAAAGCTTTTTGATAAGCTTCAACAATCGTATCTCCCAACGCTGTACCACAGGGATTGGTGTGTTTAATGATGGTTGCGGCTGGTGTGTCAGTAAACTCGGCAATAATCCGCCGCGCCGCTTCTAAGTCAACTAGGTTATTGTAGCTGAGTTCCTTGCCTTGGAGTTTCTTGGCTGCTGCCCATCCTGTAGGTGTAGCACCAGTTTGATACCAAGCGGCGGGTTGATGGGGGTTCTCGCCATAACGCAGAGATTGTAATTCCGTACCGTTGAGGGTGTGCTGTTGTGTGCCTGCGAGGTAAGATGCGATCGCCTGATCATAACTTGCAGTATGTAAAAATCCTTTCAAGGCTGCCTTTTGCCGAAATTCTAAGGAAGCTTCACCCTGATTTTGCCGTAACTCTTGCAGATACTCATCATACTGCGCCGGATCACATAATACCGTGAGATGGGCAAAATTCTTGGATGATGCCCGCAACATTGCCGGGCCACCAATATCAATTTGTTCCACAGCTTCCGCTAATGTCACCCCTGGTTTGGCAATAGTCTCCTCAAACGGATAAAGATTGACTACTACCAAATCAATTGGACGAATTTGGTTATTTTCTAAATCTGTAATATCTTGAGGTACATCCCGTCGTGCCAAAATCCCCCCATGAATGCGCGGATGTAGCGTTTTCACCCGTCCACCTAAAATTTCCGGCGAACCTGTGTAATCCGAAACCTTAGTTACTGGTATTCCCGCATCCTTGAGGGCTTTGGCTGTTCCCCCACTGCTGATGATATCAAATGCAAATTCTTCTACCAAGCTACGGGCTAGGTCAATTAAACCAGTTTTATTAGATACACTCAGCAGTGCTAGACGCGCCATGTCTCAATTCCTCAGATGCGAAAGACCCCAATTTTTGCATAACCCTTGGTTCACTTCAAGACTATGAGGAATGATAGCGTTATATCGTGTCCGGTTAAAGACTTATCATGAAGACAGCAGAGGGAGCAGGGGAGCAGAGGGGCAGAGAGAGGAAGAGTTTTTGGGTTTTTTGCATAGATTCGGTAACATAACTAATTAGCCGGACATGATATTAATCAACATGAGAGTAATCAAATAAAAATGGGTGTCAGGGTGTGAGGGTGTAAGGGTTTAGAGACCGAAAAGAAAAAAGCCGCTGCAATTTTAAATTGCACGGCTTTCGGTGTGGTATGAGGAGCTTAACTAAATCTCATGATACGGTAACTAACTAGTTTGCTACACGCTCGTAACAATTTTGGTAACAGAAATTTTCGGCAAGTACAGACTTAATTCACAAATATAGGACTCATATTTGAATTGGAGAAAAATCAGTAGACTTAGACAAAGCTTCTTTCCTGCTCCCTACTCCCTGGCTACACAAGTAAATTCCCAAATCAAACCGAATTCTTATATACTCTTTTTAGACAAAATAAAAACCGTAGAAGAATATAATCTCTACGGTTTTATAGTGTGGTGTGAGGAGACTTAACTAATCTCATCATATAACCCATTGGAAGATTATTTACCCATATTTAATAAAATTTGCAGCCAGATTATCGTTTGATGACAAAAACCTAAATTCTTAGGTTTTTCATGCTTTTTGGAGTTAATTTTCAACTAAAGCTCCACCACAGCTAGAACCACTACCTGCTGTACAACCATAACAATAGGCGGCTGTTTGTACCTCAGAAATTAAGTCTAAATTACTAGCTGCTAACAATTGAGTAACTGTTAAGTTTTCCCCATGAGCATTTTTCGCGGGTAGATTCATCATTTGGTTAAAATCGCAATCATAAACATTACCCAAATAGTCAATCGAAATTTCATTTCGACACATTAAATGCTCAACAGTGCTGGCGTTGAAATGGGATTCTAAAAATTGTAAGTAGGGTAGATAGAGTTTTTTGCGCTCTAAATACAGCTTAGTCCTACCAACTGGTAGATTGGTGATGGTAAATAAATTATTAAATTGAATATCAAAATTGTCTTTTAAAAATTTCTTATAATCTTGCTCTAACATATTCTGTTCAGGTGCTAAAGCAAATTTTTCACCTCTAGGCAACTGGGGATTATAAACTAAATCTAAAATTAAATTAGGTTCATGACCATAGCCGACGCGGTTAAGCCACTGCAAAGCTTTGATAGAATCATCAAAAACACCAGCACCTCGCATTTTATCAACATTATCGGCTAAGTAACAAGGCAGAGAAGCAACAACTCTAATTTGATTTTGGGCAAAATATTCTGGTAAATCACCAAAGCCCTCTACAAAATAAATAGTCAAATTAGACCGCACAATTACCTGTTTATTAGTTGCTCTAGCTGCTTCTACTAATGGTTTAAATCCATAATTCATTTCTGGTGCGCCACCAGTCAAATCAACAATCTCAATTTCAGGAAATTTATGAATTAATTCAATCAACTGTGTACAAATCTCTGGAGACAGTTCTTCTGTGCGTTTTGGGCTGGCTTCAACATGGCAATGCGTACAAGCGAGGTTGCAACGTTTACCCAAGTTAATTTGCAAAACAGTAATTTTCTTTTTAGTTAAAGGTGTCTTTAATTTTTGATTGAAGTTAGTAAATATTGAAGTGGTTTGCATGAGTTTATCTTCCTAATTTTAAAATGAAAAATATCCGCTGAGATAAATCTTTAGCCTTGCAATAATCTATAAGCTATGCCACTAATAATTGCGGTAGCGGGTAAAGTAAAAATCCAGGCAATAATTATTTGAGAGAAAACACGTAAATTAACTTTTTTTTCAGTTAAGCCAGCGCCAACAATGGAACTAACCGCAACATGAGTTGTAGAAATGGGTAACCCAAAACAAGTAGCTGCGATCGCTAAAAATCCAGTCACGAGATTGGCAGACAAACCTTGAGTAGAATCTATAGTAGTAATTCTTGTACTCATGGTTGCGGCTATTCTTTGGGAGTTGAGTAAACCACCCAGTCCTATGGCCATTGCGATCGTTAACATGCCGCCCTGAATGGAAAAATATTCAATAATCAAAATAATAGCAACTAGTTTTGGCGTTTGATTGATTCCCCTAGCAAAACTAACAATTCCTGCACTGATCCAATGGAGAGTATCTAAGATTTTTTGATTGGTAAATAAATTAAATTGAGAATTACCATATTCAATTAATTTATAAATCCCTGCTGCTAGTAAAATGGCAACTACGGGACTAAACAATAAAGGTACAAGAAAAGATTGTATTAATACGCTAAAATTAACTTTAAGACCAATCGCTACTAATCCCGCCCCTAGTAACCCACCTGTTAAGCTGTGAGTTGTAGAAATCGGAAATCCTGTTAAAGCAGCCATCAACACCATTACACCAGATGCGATCGCCACTGCTAAATGAATTTCTGGCACGTTAGCGATTTCATCTGGAAAAATGCCTTGTCCAGAAAAGTTTTTCACTAATGTACCAGCCATAAATATTGAAGCAACCGAACCTGCAAAGGTCATAATAGTTGCCCATAAAATTGCTGTTTGGTAGCTCGTTCTACCGCAACCAAACAGCGTTGCTACACCTTTAAAGTTGTCATTTGCTCCATGAGAGTAAGCCAAAAATAATGTAGCCAAAAATAAACTAATAATTAACATTTTGGGTTTTGATTTTAACAGCAACCACCACCGTTATAGTGCCAGGTTGAATCAGTTATAACGATTTGTTTCGGCTCTAGAGCCGCCAGTTTGGCAGCAGTTTTATCACAGACGGCGGCGGGAACACCACGCTGAAGCAGATGTCCTGCACCATCATCAAACAAAGCTGCTGCACCACAGTAAATAGCTGTCTTGCCAGTAAAAATACAAGCGCCATCTTCGGGAATTGCAACTTTGAAAGAAACCGAATCAAGACTTTCTAAAAGAAGGTTGTCTTCTAAGTTGTAAGTTTGAGCATCCAGTAAGCGATAAGGACGACGGGCGCGAATTTCAATTTGACCAAAGCCAGCATCAATAATACGCTGAGTATACTCTTCGTAGGTAAGTGCGCCTGACAAACACATGGCTCGTAGTCGCTCATCTTGTTGAAGATGGGTAGGAATTGGACGTGTCGCAATGGGATCGCTCATCTGCAAACGTCCACCTGGTTTCAGCACACGATATGCTTCTTTTAAAGCTCTGGTTAAATCTTCTGGCTCAAAAATATTGAACAGGCAATTCTGTGCGACAATATCCACCGAAGCATCAGCTACAGGCAAATTAAAAGCATCACCCGCCCGAATTTCCACAAAATTTGGCTCAAACCAAGAATTTTCGGTGGCAGCATTTTCTAGATTGCGTGTAGCAGCCTCTCGCATAGCAGCCACGGGTTCAACAGCTATTACCGCACCAGCACGGCGAGAAAAATAAGCGAATTGCAGCGCCTCTAATCCACCACCAACACCAACATAAAGCACAGTGGGTTGGTTGATGAGTTCTGTAGGGTGAACCGTTGTACCACAACCATAGTTCATTTCTTGCATCGGCAAAGGAATTTTCAAGCCTGGGAATTGCAAGGGTGAACTTTGGACACAACACAGTCCGACTTCGGGTGTTTCTGCAACTTCGCGGTAAAATTCTGCTGCTGTTTCTAGATAAGTCATTACAGTCTTGATATTGGGTTTTTTCGTGGATACTCAACTCTGTGCATCCTAATATAACTGAGTATCGCCTAAATGAATTTCTTCTGAGAGGGGGAAGCCAAAGGAAAGTATGAAGTATGAAGTATGAATTTAAACTTCAATGACGACTTTACCGAAGTGGTTGGCAGTTTTGAGGTAGCGATAAGCGTCTGGGGCGGCGGTGAATGGAAAAACTAAATCAATTATGGGGAAGATTTGATGTTGAGATATTGCTTGATTCATGGTTTCAAACATTTCTCGACTGCCTACATAAATTCCCTGTACTGTGAGACTTTTAAATAAGATGGGCATGGGATCAATCTCACGTCCTCTACCTGTCAGCACACCGATTAAGCTGACACGCCCCCCAATTCTGGTGGCTTGGAGTGATTGTGGTAAAGTACCTGCGCCGCCGACTTCGACTATATGATCTACACCAATACGATTGGTTAACTCGTAAACTTGCTTTTCCCAATCGGGTGTGATTTTGTAATTGATAATTTCATCAGCACCCAGTTGTTTCGCGCGTGCTAATTTCTCATCACTGCTGGAAGTAATGATGACTCTCGCACCGTGGATTTTGGCAAACTGAAGGGCAAAAATCGAAACTCCGCCAGTACCCAGCAACAATACAGTGTCATTTGCACAGATATTACCTTTCGTCACCAAAGCGTGCCAAGCGGTGACAGCAGCACAAGGTAAAGTGGCTCCTTCGGTGTAGGAAAGGTGATCAGGTAAGATTACTAGTCCATCTTGATGTAACACAACGTATTCAGCCAACATTCCGTCAATACCGCCACCCAAGTCAGATTTCATTTTTTCTCTGGTTAAAGAGCCATAAATCCAAGTTTGGAAGAAAATCCCGGCGACGCGATCGCCTTTTTTTACCCGTGTGACACCTTCACCCACAGCAACAACTTCCCCTGCACCATCAGACATAGGAATTAGCGGATATTTCAACCCGGAACCGTAGCTTCCCTCAGCCACCAGCAAATCACGATAATTCAAAGATGTTGCTCTTACCTTAATTAGAACTTGTCCGGCTGCGGGTTCGGGTTGGGGGCGATCGACTAATTTTAAAGCATCAATTCCGGCATTGCTTTGAATTTCGTAAGCTCTCATAAACTTGTACCATCATTTAATTAATAAATAATTCCTAAGACAAACTCTCCTTGATTCACAGCCTGATTAGTGCCAACATCATAAATTAATCCATCATGTTCAGCATAAATATCAATCAATTTCGGCAATTCACCTTCTTTATTAAAACTAATAATTTGATAAAGTCTATCTCCTGCTTTCACGACACTACCTAATGCGACTCTAGATTGAATCATGCCGCCAGCGATCGCATAATACTTAGTTCTGTTACTGCTGTGGAAAACAGCCATGACATGATTTTCTATATGTTCGTGAGCAAAGTTTCCGGTTTTTAAGATACCTTTCTGGACTAAATAATTTTTCACTCCTTGCACACCTTTAGTAACTGAGTGGGAATTTATCTGCATTCCTGCACCTAATTCTAGTGTCCAAGCCTCAACATCAAATTGAATATTTCTGCCTAAACTTTGAAAAATTGCTTCCAATGCTAACCAGGGTTTGATAAATGCTTCATCAAAAGCATCGCCATCGTATTTATCAAGTAAAATGCCATAGTTGAGCAAAAAATATTTGGCACTATCTTGGCGATCGCGAAAGTAATATATGTAGTCTAAACCTTGATTGGTGGAACTGTGCAAGTCAATCAAGTAATCTGCATCTAAACTCAAACTTTGCAGTTGATAACTAAATTGATCAGTATATGGCAAACTACTCTGTGAATTAATTACGTCTAATTTTTTAGTAAATTCATTTTTGATTTTACTCAAATAGTTTTGGCGAATAGTTTCTTGCTCAAGTAGCAATTGCGATTGAGCAAATTCTGTTAAATTATCAGCTACTTTTTCATAATCCCAAAAAATGCGGTTCCAGTCTCTAGCTTCGTAAACACAGTGTCTACCAGGAGAAAAATGTTGTGCGCGTTCATTGGTTCCCATTGGATTACACACCGGAACTAACCAAATTTCTCCGACTAAATCTGTATCCTCAATACTGAGTAAAAATTCTATAAGTTGCTGAATAACAGCGTTACCAGAAATTTCTGAACCGTGTAAGTTAGATTGAATGTAAACCTTTTTGCCTGGGTGAGCGCCAATAAATTTATAAACTTGTAAATATAGGCGATCGCCAGAGGCCATTTGCCGTAAAAATATGTTTTCAATCTGCGGAATCATGGCAAAATTTATGAGTAATTGAGTTTTGATAAGTAAATAAACATTCTTAAATGTAAGCTGTCATTGCTTCGTTCCTCCCTGCTCCCCTGCTCCCCTACCTACCCTCACGAATAAATTTCTTATCCGAACCGTATTGGGGGGTAAGGGTATAGGGGTATAAGGGTTTTGAAAAACTACACCCTTACACCCTACTCTAAAACTTAATTTTATGTATGAAAATATACGTATTTTGAATATTGTTGTTAGTTAATACCTAATAAATGGGAATACTAAGCTTTGACGTAAATAGCTTCATCTATATAGATAAGCAAAAATTAACTGGCATAGGGGCATGTATAAATGGCAACTCAAGTTTGCTCTACCATAATTTCTGGATATCAAATTAGCGAAGTACTGTATGCAGGCTCTCGAACCAGAGTATATCGCGCTATTCGCCAATTTGATCAACTGCCAGTAGTCATCAAGCTTTTGACCTCAGAATCTCCTAGTTTTCAAGAATTACTGCAATTTCGCAATCAATATAACATTAGTAAAAATCTTCGTATTCCTGGGATTGTTCATTCTTTAGCATTAGAACCCTATGGTAGTGGTTATATTTTAGTGATGGCAGATACGGGGGGAATTGCGTTAAGAGAATATATCAAAGCTACTACCCTCAGCCTTAGTGAATTTTTAGTGATCGCCATCCAATTAGCTAATATTCTCCAAAATTTGCACCAAAATCGGGTCATCCACAAAGATATCAAACCCGCGAATATCTTAATTAATCCCCAAACAAAACAAGTTCAACTCATCGATTTTAGTATCGCTTCATTACTTCCGAAAGAAACCCAAGAAATCAAAAGTCCGAATGTCTTAGAAGGCACACTTGCTTATGTTTCTCCAGAACAAACCGGGAGAATGAATCGAGGTATCGATTACCGCAGTGATTTTTATTCTTTGGGTGTGACTTTTTATGAATTATTAACGGGGAATTTACCGTTTATCTGTGATGACCCAATGGAGTTAGTGCATTGTCATATTGCTAAACAACCAGATGAACTCAACGGTGCAGAAATCCCCCAGGTAATTGCAGAGATTGTCATGAAATTGATGGCGAAAAATGCCGAAGACCGCTATCAAAGTGCTTTGAGTTTAAAATTTGATTTAGAAACATGTCTGGCTCAATATCAATTAACTGGCAAGATTGAATACTTTACCATTGCCGAGCGAGATATTTGCGATCGCTTTCTCTTTCCAGAAAAACTCTATGGACGGGAAGCCGAAGTCCAAACTCTCATAAATGCTGTTGAACGTGTGAGCGCAGGCTCTTCAGAATTAATGCTGGTTGCAGGATTTTCTGGGATTGGCAAAACAGCTGTCGTTAACGAAATGTATAAACTGATTGCCCAGCAACGCGGCTATTTTATTCAAGGCAAATTTGACCAGTTTGATCGCAACATTCCGTTTTTCGCATTTGTGCAAGCCTTCCGCAACTTGATGGCACAATTATTGTCAGAATCTGACACACAACTCCAGCAATGGCAAGCCAAGATTTTGGCAGTTGTCAGAGAAAATGGCCAAGTTCTAATTGAAGTGATTCCCGAATTAGAACTAATTATTGGTAAACAACCACCGGCACCTGAATTATCGGGTAGTGCGGCACAAAATCGGTTTAATTTGTTATTCCAAAAGTTTATTGAAATATTTACCACCATCAACCATCCGTTAGTCATATTTTTAGATGATTTACAGTGGGCTGATTTAGCTTCCTTGGAATTGATTAAAGTTTTAATGCACAAGAGTAGTTATCTGCTGCTATTAGGTGCATATCGAGATAATGAAGTGTCGCCTGTTCATCCATTGATGTTGA
This sequence comes from Nostoc sp. TH1S01, assembly GCA_018993265.1. Taxonomy (GTDB): domain Bacteria; phylum Cyanobacteriota; class Cyanobacteriia; order Cyanobacteriales; family Nostocaceae; genus Nostoc_B. The sequence goes on along the minus strand of JAGKSW010000052.1, from coordinate 55,946 downwards.
TGGTAGAACAAATGAAGCCAACACAGGCGAGTGTGAATACGATTAACCTGCAACCTTTGACTTTTGAAGATACCAATCATTTGGTTGCAGACACCTTAAATTGTTCCTTAGAAATTGCCAAACCTCTAACAGAATTAATCGAGCGAAAAACTCAAGGTAATCCCTTTTTTACAATTCAGTTTCTCAAAGCATTACATGAAGAAAAATACATTACCTTTAATTGCGATCGCTGTTATTGGGAATGTGATCTGATCCAAGTAAATGCACTATCACTTACCGATGATGTAGTGGAATTTATGGCGCTGCAATTACAGAAATTGCCAGCATCAACACAAAATGTGCTGAAGTTAGCCGCCTGTGTGGGGAACACTTTTGATTTAGCAACGGTGATGCTTATCTCTGAACAATCACCAATGGATACGGCTACAGCATTATGGAAAGCATTGCAAGAAGGCTTAATTTTACCCAATAGCCAGGTCTACCAATTCTTTCACGAGGATATGGAGGATTTTGAAACGGAACATACTATCAATCCAACATATAGATTTCTGCACGATCGCGTTCAACAAGCAGCCTATTCTCTGATTGACTATGACCAAAAACAGATAACTCATTACCAAATTGGACAAAAATTATTACATCATACCCCTGTAGCTCAACAGGAAAATAAAATTTTTGATATTGTCAATCACCTGCATCTAGGCGTTCATTTTATTACTCAACAACTAGAAAAAGATGAATTAGCCAAATTGAACTTAACTGCTGGCAGAAAAGCCAAAAAATCTAATGCGTATAAAGCAGCAATAAAATACTTTATTGCTGGGATAAATCTTTTATCAGCAGATAGTTGGGAAAACAATTATAAACTCACATTCTTCCTGTATCAAGAACGGGCGGAATGTGAATATTTACTTGGCAATTTTGCACAAGCTGAAAAACTATTTGATATTACCTTACAGCACGCCAAAAGTGTTTTTGATCAAGCCGATATTTACGCAGCATTAATAAATTTAAAAATCACTCAAGGTGAAGACTTTAATGCTGCTATTGATGCTGGGTTCCGAGGTTTGGATATTTTGGGCATTACTCTACCAAATACACCAGCAGAAATTCAAATTGCCCTTGATGCTGAACTTCAGAAATTGCAAGCATTTCGGGCAAATAAGATTTATTACGACCTGCTTTCTCTTCCTGCAATGAGCAATCCCATTAAGCAAGCTTGTATGAAGCTGTTAGCAGTTTTATTGGCAGCCAGTTATTTAGCAGGAAACATTGAAATTACTCAATTGATTTGTCTGTTAATGACTCATACTTCCTTGGAGTATGGTAATTCAGAAACTTCTGGTCTTGGTTACTGTTATTATGGGATGGCTCTGGTCAAACAAGGAGAATACAAAGTTGCTTATCAGTTTGCTCAGCAAGCCCTAGAACTCGATCAAAAATTCAATAATATTCAATATCTTGCCCAGAATAGTAATATATTTTGTCACACAATTAATCCTTATATTAAACCTTTAAAAACCAATTTGTCTCTCTATCAACGCTCATTCAAAATTTGTAGTGAATGTGGAGATTTAGTATTTGGTGTTGGTTCAGTTATCTTCCTGATATGGACGATGCTGATGCAGGGTGAATGTCTAGGAGAGATTTATGCGGAAACTGAGAAATATGCCAACTATATTCAGCAAGTAAATGATGTCAATATATTGCATATTTTTACTCAACAAAGGCAATTTTTACTACATTTACAAGGGTTAATTTCCGAAACTGAATTACTAGCAGATTGGGAAATTGAAGACATAAATTGTATTAACACTTGGCGCAAAAATAATTTTCCATCAGGAATTAATTGGTATTGCTTTTTGAGAATTCAATTATCTTACATTTATGGTGATTATACTGATGCAGTGAAAACTGCAATCATGAACGAGGAAACACTTGCTGCTAACCTGAATTTTTTTCCGATCATTCAATATCACTTTTATTACCCACTGAGTTTAATTGCTCTCTACCCAACAGCAACACTAGAAGAAAAACAATCTTATTGGCAGATAATTCAGCAACATCAGCAACTCATCAAAACATGGGCAGACAATTGTCCAGAAAACTTTCTGCATAAATATTATTTGCTGACGGCGGAAATGGCTAGAGTTTCCGGTAATTTTTCTCAGGCGATAGAGCTTTATGATCGTGCTATTGCTGGAGCGCAGAAAAATGAATACCTCCAAGAAGCAGCACTCAGCAATGAGCTAGCTGCCAAATTTTACCTTAACTGGGGTAAAGAAAAAATAGCTTCAGTGTATATGCAAGAAGCTTACTATGGCTATACTAATTGGGGTGCAACAGCGAAAACCGAGGATCTAGAATATCGCTATCCTCATTTATTGCGCTCCGTTTTCCCACAGGCCAATCCTGTCCTTAACATCTGGGATGCTCTGGAGACTTTAGTTTTACCAAATATTTCGTCGAGTCATTCTTCCACAACAGTCAACAGTTCTTCTAGTGCTAACATTAATACTGCGATAGATTTTACTACCATTCTCAAAGCTTCTCAAGTATTGTCCAGTACAATTCAACTGGATGAACTATTACAAAAACTAACTCAGATTATTTTGCAAAACTCTGGGGGAGATTACTGTGCCTTAATCTTACCTGATAGCGAGGGTCACTGGCAGCTTCAAGCTATTGCTACACCGGAAACTATACAACTTTTTTCTGAACCTTTTGAAGGTAATTTTCAGTTACCAATTAAGCTAATACAGTATGTCAAAAATACCCAAGAAGTTATAGTTTTCGATAACCTGAAAACTAATTTACCTGTAATCGGGGAATATTTAACTCAACACCAACCAAAAAGTGTGTTGTGCTTACCAATTCTCAATCAAGGAAATTTGGTTGGGATTTTATATTTAAGAAATCAGTTTACTAGTGGAGTGTTTACTAGCGATCGCATTCTCATTCTCAACTTTCTTTGTACCCAAGCTGCTATTTCTTTAGAAAATGCTCGACTCCACGCCCAAGAACGGGAAAAATCTTACCATTTAGAGCAATCTCAAAAAAGATTGCAAATCATGATTCAACAAACACCAGTAGCCATTTTAGAGTGGAATACTAAGTTTGAATTTCAAAGTTGGAATCCCGCCGCAGAAAAATTATTTGGCTATCAAGCAGCAGAAATTATTGGGAAGCATTTGCGTACAATTATTCCTGAAGAATATCACGCTTATGTAGATGATGTTGCTACTTCCATTTTGGCTGAAACTGGAGGTTCTCACGCCATTAATGAAAACATTACTAAAGATGGACAGCGGATTGTTTGTGAATGGTTTAATGCACCCATGCTTGACTTGGATGGTAATGTTTGCGGTGGTGTTTCGATGGGTTTAGATATTAGCGATCGCCAACGCGCAGAAGCCGCAATTCATAAAAAATCTCAGGAGTTAGAAACAGCTTTACAAGACCTCAAACAAGCCCAACTCCAGATGGTACAAAATGAAAAAATGGCATCTTTGGGTAACTTAGTTGCTGGTGTGGCTCATGAAGTCAATAATCCTATTGGTTTCCTCAATGGTAGTATCACTAATGCCAAAGAATATATTCGAGATTTAATTGGACATCTAAAACTTTATCAACAATACTATAGTGAACCTGCTGCCCCAATTCAACAAAATGCCGAAGAAATTGATTTGGAATTTTTAGTTGCAGATTTACCCAAGTTGCTGCATTCTATGACTGAAGCAAATAAACGCATTAAATCGATTAGTAATAGTCTGCGTACTTTCTCCCGTGCTGACACCGATTGCAAAGTCATAGCTAATATTCATGAAGGTCTGGATAGTACCCTATTAATTTTAAAATATCGCCTCAAAGCTAACGAAAACCGTCCTGCTATCAATATTCAGCAAGAATATGGTGATATACCAGAAATTGAATGTTTTCCAGGGCAGTTAAACCAAGTCTTTATGAATATCTTGGCTAATGCCATTGATATGTTTGATGAGATGGCGCAAACGCAGACATTTGCTGAATTACAAACTCATCCGCAAGTAATTATTATCCGTACTTATGTAACTGCCAATCAAGTTTACATTCATATTCGAGATAACGGCAAAGGGATGAGTGCAGATGTGAAAAGTCGCATCTTTGACCATTTATTTACTACTAAATCAGTAGGTCAAGGCACAGGATTAGGATTAGCGATCGCCCGGCAAATTGTGGAAGAAAAACACGGCGGTCAAATTGCAGTCAACTCTATTCAGGGTAAGGGAACAGAATTTATCATACAAATACCAGTGTAAATTTTTACATTGAAATAGAGTTCAGGTGATCATTTGGGAATACTAAATCCAGACATTTTCAAGATTTAGGTATATGATTGGCACTCTTGTGAATATTCCCGGATATAGCATCAGCGAAGAACTCTACAATGGCTCCCGAACCCAAGTTTATCGAGGTTATCGAGAAGTTGATCAACAACCAGTAGTCGTTAAATTACTAAAAAATCCTTATCCCAGCTTTAACGAACTTTTGTTGTTTCGCAACCAGTACACAATTGCCAAAAATCTCAACTCCCCCCTGATAGTCCAAACCTACAGTCTAGAACCTTGTCAAAATGGTTATGCACTAGTTATGGAAGACTTTGGGGGAATTTCTCTGAAGGAGTGGCGAACTAGAGAAACCCAAAAATCTTTAGAAGAATTTTTAGTGATAGCGATCGCTCTGTGCGACATCTTAGATTTACTCTATCATGAGCGCATTATTCATAAAGATATCAAACCCAGCAATATCTTAATAAATCCCGAAACCAAACAAATTAAATTAATTGACTTTAGTATTGCATCATTATTACCCAGAGAAACTCAAACCCTAGTTAACCCCAATGTTTTAGAAGGAACACTTGCTTATATATCTCCAGAACAAACCGGGAGAATGAATCGCGGAATTGATTATCGCACAGATTTTTATTCCCTGGGTGTGACATTTTATGAATTACTTACAGATGAGCTACCATTCCAGTCTCATGATGCAATGGAATTGGTACATTCTCATATTGCTAAAATTCCCCCACTCATACACGAAATTAATCCAGATATCCCTTCATTTATCTCAGAAATTGTCAGCAAGCTGATGGCGAAAAATGCCGAAGATAGATATCAAAGTGCATTAGGATTGAAATTTGATTTAGAAAAATGTTTAATTCAGCTAAAAGAAACTGGTGAGATTCAAAGTTTTGATATTGCTAGTCGGGATGTGTGCGATCGCTTCCTTATTCCCGATAAACTTTATGGTAGAGAAACCGAAGTACAAACCCTACTAGAAGCTTTCGATAGAGTCAGCCAAGGCGCAACAGAAATGATGCTGGTGGCTGGGTTCTCTGGAATCGGGAAAACAGCCGTTGTTAACGAAGTGCATAAACCAATACTAAGACAACGCGGCTATTTCATCAAAGGTAAATTTGACCAATTTAACCGCAATATTCCCTTTTCGGCATTTGTGCAAGCTTTCCGCGATTTAATGGGACAATTGTTAACAGAAAATGATGCTCAAATCCAGGAATATAAGCGTCAGATTTTAGCGGCTGTTGGTGAAAACGGACAGGTAATTATTGAAGTTATCCCCGAATTAGAACGCATTATTGGTCAACAACCACCCGCCATAGAATTATCAGGTAATGCTGCTCAAAACAGATTTAATTTATTATTTCAGAAGTTTGTGCGGGTACTGACAACTAAAGAACATCCTTTAGTCATATTTTTAGATGATTTACAGTGGGCAGATTCAGCATCTTTAAATTTAATGCAATTGTTGATGAATGAATCAGCTAACGAATATTTATTATTAATTGGGGCTTATCGAGATAATGAAGTTTCAGCCGCCCATCCCTTGATGCTCACTTTAGCTGAAATTATTAAGTTCCAAGGCACAATAAATACTGTTAACCTTGCACCATTGAATGATTTTAGCTTAAATTTACTTGTCGCAGATACGCTAAAATGTTCACCAATAATTGCTCAAACACTAACTCAATTAGTATATCAGAAAACCCAGGGGAATCCTTTTTTTAGTACGCAGTTTCTTAAGTCATTGTATGAGGATGGACTGATTACATTTGACTGGGAGGGGAGCAATTGGCAGTGCGACATTAGTGCAGTGAAAGCCTTAGCAATTTCTGATGATGTAGTTGAGTTTATGGCTGTGCAACTGCAAAAACTACCACCAGCAACACACAATATTTTACAGATAGCAGCTTGTATTGGGAATGAATTTGATTTAAAAACATTAGCTTTAGTTAGTCAAGAATCTATAGTAGAAACTGCAACTTGTTTATGGAATGCTTTGCAGTCAGGCTTGATTTTACCGCAGACAGAGATTTATAAGTTTTTCGTGGATGCAGAAAACCAAGGTGTGAATCAAGACAATGGGGAAATTTTTGTTTATAAATTCCTGCACGATCGCGTCCAACAAGCGGCTTACTCATTAATCCCAGAAGACCAAAAACAGACAACCCATGTCAAAATCGGTCGTTTACTGTGGTCAAACACCCCAGAAGCAGAACTAGAGGAACAGGTTTTTGCGATCGCAAATCAATTAAATATTGGCATTGAACAATTCCGTGAACCACAAGAACGCCATCAACTATCCCGATTAAACTTTATTGCTGGCAAAAAAGCTAAAGCCTCAACGGCCTACAATGCTGCACTAGCTTACCTAAAAATCAGTATTGATTTACTCCCCACCAACCCTTGGCAATCTGACTATGATTTCACCTTAAGCTTATATAACGAAGCAACCGAAGCCAGTTATCTCAGTGGCGAACTAGACTTAATGGAAAACTTTGCTCAGGAAGTGTTACAACAAGCCAAAGCAATCATTGATACAGCCAAAGTCTACGAAGTCAAAATTGAATCCTACACAATCCAAAGTAAGTTCTTGGCAGCTATTGATACAGCCATGCAATTTTTGCGGCCAATTGGCATTGAGTTTCCCCCAGAACCAACAGATGAAGATTTTTTTCTGGGTTTACAGGAAATTCAAGCTCTTCTCAGTGATAAAACAGTAGCTGAGTTAGCTGACTTACCAGAAATGCAGCAGATGGAATTACGTACTGCGTTGCGTGTCTTAGTTAAAGTAGACATCCCTGCTTATTTAGCAAAACCGGAACTCCACCGCTTGCTAGTGCTAAAGAAAGTGCCTCTATCCATCAAATACGGTAATACCTCCGCCAGTGCCTTTGTTTATTCAGGGTATGGGCTGATGCTGAGTGGTCAGTCAAATAGTATCCTCCAAGGTTATGAATTTGGTCAGTTAGCCTTGCAACTGCTTTCCAAGTTTTCAGACCATGAATATGAAGCCAGAGTCCTGGTAGTTGTTCATGGTTTTATCACCCATTGGAAAGAACCTCTAGCCGCTACCCTCAAGCCCTTACTGCAAGCATATGCCAGAGGTTTAGAAATTGGAGACTTAGCTTTTGCCTGTCACGGTGCATCTGTTTATTGCTACCACGCTTATGTCGCTGGTCAAGAATTAACTACACTAGCGAATGAATTGGCGATTTATAGTGCAGCTTTAGTCAAAATTCACAAACAAGCGACACTAAATTATCACAATATTTATCACCAAATAGTCTTGAATTTAATCGAATCAACAGCTACACCTTGGGAATTAGTTGGTACAGCCTACGATGAGAAGTCAACGCTGGTATTAAATGAGCAAAGTATTGACCCTAATAGTTTCTGGCATTTTTGTGTCAACAAACTGATGCTTTGTTATCTGTTTCAAGTCCTAGATTTGGCAGTGGAATATGCGATTAAAGCTAAACAATATTCTGGTTCAGGATATGCACTGCCTAACATCTCATTGCTCAACTGGTATGATTCTTTAGTGCAACTCGCTTTATTTCCTACTGCATCACCCATACAACAACAGGAGATTTTACAGCAGGTAGCAGAAAATCAACAAATCATGCAACAGTGGGCAAATTATGCACCTATGAATCAGTTGCATCGATTCTATTTAGTGGAGGCGGAAAAACATCGAGTTTTAGGTGATAAAACCGCTGCAATAGAATTTTACGACCGAGCTATTTCTCAAGCTAAAGCCAGCGGCTACATCCAAGAAGAAGGTTTAGCCAACGAACTAGCCGCAAAATTTTACCTTGCATGGGAGAAAAAGAAAGTTGCCGCAGGCTATATGCAAGAAGCCTACTACTGTTATGCTCGTTGGGGAGCAAAAGCCAAAGTTGCCGATTTGGAAAAACGCTATCTCCAATTACTTGCGCCGATATTACAACAAAGCCGTTCTGTTTTTTCTACTAAGGAAACTATTGTTCCTTTAGAGACTATGACATCTACTATTCCTGCCACATCCAGCAGCACCAGTGTCTCAGATACCCTAGATTTAACAACAATTCTCAAAGCGTCTCAAACTATCTCCGGTGAAATCAAACTAGAAAAACTGCTTTCATCGTTACTTTCCATCGTGATTGAAAATGCTGGGGCTGATAAATGTGTGTTAATGCTATTGCAAGACAATCATCTGCTAATTCAAGGCTCAATTACTCAGGGAAAACAACCCATTGTGCTGCAAAGTCTTGCCATTGAAGACAGTCAGGATATTCCCCACAAGCTCATTTACAAAGTCAAGCACAGTCAACAAACGGTTGTCTTGTTGGATGCAAGCGCAGATACCACCTTAGCCAATGACCCGTATATTGTGCGTCAACAGCCTAAGAGTATCTTGTGTAGTCCGATTTTGCGTCAAGGTAAGTTGATGGGCATTTTATATCTAGAAAATAACTTAGTCGCAGGAGCATTTACGAGCGATCGCATCGAAATACTCAATCTCATTTGCGCTCAAGCTGCCATTTCTCTAGAAAATGCCCGACTTTATGAATCTGCTCAGGAATATGCCCAAAAGTTAGAGCAAGCATTCACTGATTTACAACATGCCCAATTGCAGATAGTCCAAAGTGAAAAAATGTCTGCGTTGGGTAATTTAGTTGCAGGTGTCGCCCATGAAATGAATAATCCTCTAGGCTTTATTTCTGCTACACTTCAACAAACTAAACCCAATTTTGCCGATATCACAGAACATTTGAAACTCTATCAAGAAAACTTAGAAAATCCTAGTCATGAAATTCAAAATCATGGTAAAGAAATTGACTTATATTTTCTGTTAGAGGACTTACCTAAAACAATCGATTCAATGGTCATGGCGTGCGATAGGCTGAAAAATATTAGCACTAGCTTGCGGACATTTTCTCGCGCTGACAAAGACTACAAAGTAAAATTTAATCTCCATGAAGGCATTGACAGCACAATTTTAATTCTCAAGCATCGCCTCAAAGCAAATCAACAACACCCAGCATTTGAAGTAATTACTAACTATGGTGATTTACCTTTAGTCAATTGTTTTCCTGGACAATTGAATCAGGTATTTATGAATATTCTTGCCAATGCTATTGATGCGCTAGAAGAAGCAAATATTGGTAAGAGTTTTGCCGAGATCAAAGCTTATCCTAACCGCATTACAATTACAACATCAATAATAGATCATCAATACGTAAAAATATCAATTGCTGATAATGGTAAAGGGATGAGTGAAGAAGTCAAGCAAAAGATATTTGACCATTTATTTACTACTAAGTCAGTAGGTAAAGGTACAGGTTTAGGATTAGCGATCGCCCGTCAAATTGTGGAAGAAAAACACGACGGTAAAATCACAGTCAATTCTGTTTTAGGTGAAGGAACAGAATTCGTGATTGCCCTTCCAATTACCGCTTAAAATTACAAGGCTCATAAGGGCGCATAGTATTGTGCCCTGACAAAAGTACTTGTCTGAGCCATTCATCTTAAAGAATGTTTATTTTATACTTGGCTTTTCAAGTGGACAAAAGGTGATAACGGAAGTTATAAATTTTAGCAGCCTCATTATATTTAGAATATATTGATTTGTATTTATATGAGCAATATTTGCCGACTCGCAATTTTTACTTAAAATCTTGATTAAATATTATACACAGGAGTTGGATAATGTACGGTTTGGTTAACAAAGCAATTCAAGACATGATTTGTGAATGCCACGGAGAGGATACTTGGGAAATTATCAAACGCAAGGCGGGATATGAAGATATAGATTTTTTTATTGGTATGGATGGTTATCCTGATGAAGTCACCTATCGTTTAGTGGAAGCTGCTTGTGAAGTATTGGGTACACCTGCACACGAGATTTTGAAAGCTTTTGGTGAATATTGGGTTAACTATACTGCGGAAGAAGGCTATGGGGAACTTTTAGATAGTGCTGGAACCTCTTTACCGCAATTTATAGAAAATCTAGACAATCTCCATGCCAGAGTGGGTTTGAGTTTTTCGCAACTTCGTCCCCCTTCTTTTAACTGTGAACACAGTAGTGAACAATCTATGGATCTTCACTACCAATCAACTCGTCAAGGATTAGCGCCAATGGTGATTGGTTTGCTCTACGGACTAGGAAAACGTTTTCACACAAATGTGGATGTTAGTCAAACTAGTTTTCGTGACCAAGGAGATCCTCACGATACCTTCTCTATTCAATACACAGATTCCCATTCCGATGACCAAGAATGATGCGGAGTTAAGACAATTCAGTCCCAGTGCTGACCAATTTGCAGCACTGTTTCCCTTCCATCTGGTGATAGATCGAGAAATGCAGATTATCCAGGTGGGTGAGGTGCTTCAACGGTTACTAGAACCGATTACAATTATCAATACTTCCTTAGAAGAACATTTCTGCATCAATCGTCCTAGCTGTCCAGCTAGTTTTGAAGCTATCTCAGAGCAAACGCGATCGCTTTTCCTGTTGCAATCGCTCCACAAAGATATGCAGCTCAAGGGACAGATGGTATATGTGGAAGATGGCAATTGTTTGGTATTTCTTGGCTCTCCCTGGATTACAGATATTACTGCTCTCAAAAAGTTAGAACTGAGTATCGATGATTTTCCTTTATATGACTCAGTTTCAGATTATCTATTTCTCTTACAAGCTAAGAATTCTGCCCTCACAGATGCCAAAAAACTCACCACAAAACTCACAGATCAACGCGCCGAATTAAGAGCCACAGCTTCCAGGTTAACAACACTGATTGAAAGTTTACAAATTGGTATCTTGTTAGAAGACGAGAACCGGCACGTTGTTCTGGTCAATCAAGAATTCTGCCATCTATTTAGTATTCCCCTGCGGCCAGAAGCTTTACAGGGTATGGATTGTCGCCAAGCATCCGAAGCAAGCAAGCAACTTTTCGCTCAGCCAGAAAAATTTATCCACCGTCTCGATGAGATTATCAACCAAGGAGAAATAGTTGTCAATCAAGAATGGCAACTCAAAGATGGGCGAACTTTAGAACAAGACTATACCCCCATTGTTGTTGATGGCAAATTCTATGGTCACTTATGGAAATATCGTGACATTACCCTGAGAAAACAATCAGAAAACGCCCTGAGATTAAGTGAAGAACGGTTAACATTGGCGCTGGATGCGGTAGAAGAAGGGCTTTGGGACTGGAATTTAGCTACCGGAGAAGTTTATCGTAGCGCACGCTGGTATACAATGCTCGGTTATCATCCAGATGAAATCAAAGACAATATTAAAGTTGTTAATGGATTGATTCATCCAGAAGACCGACTGTTGATGCGACAACGACTCATAGCTCACCTCAAAGGTCATACACCTTTTTATGAGGCGGAAGCACGCTTTCTCACTAAATCAGGAAAATGGAAATGGATTTTGGATCGGGGTAAGTTGGTAAACCGCGATTTCCAAGGAAAATTTCTGAGAATGGTGGGAACCCATTTAGATATTACCGAACGCAAAAAGGCAGAAGAAGAGCTACAGCAGCAATATGAACGCGCTATTCTACTTAAGCAAATTACGGAAGAAATTCGTCAGTCCTTACAACTAGAAAAAATCCTCCAGACAACAGTCACCGAAGTACAGCGAATTTTACAGGCTGATCGCGTTTTAATCTTCCAAATTAACCCTGATGGTTCTGGCACAATTGTTCAGGAAGCAGTAGTCCCGGAATGGTCAGTGGTTTTAAACAAAGATATGTGTGATGCTTGTCTACAGGATAAATATCTCAATTTGTATCATGACAGGCACATGAGTGCTGTTTCCAATTTAGGGGAAATAGAATTTCACCGCTGTGAGATAGACGATTGTCAGGTAAAAGCCCATCTAGTCGTACCAATTTTGGTGCGGGAAAATTTATGGGGGTTATTAATTGTACATCAGTGCGAGCGCCCCAGACAATGGAGTGATTTAGAATTAGACCTCCTCAATCACTTAGCAGATCAAATGAGCATTGCTCTCACCCAAGCCCAATTGCTGGAGAAAGAAACTCGCCAAGCCGATTTGCTAGCTCAGCAAAATGAAGAACTAAATCTTGCCAAGCAAGCAGCTGAGGCTGCCAATATGGCCAAGAGTAATTTCCTGGCTACCATGAGTCATGAAATTCGCACTCCCATGAATGCCATCATTGGCATGACTGGATTACTTTTGGATACTTCCCTGAAACCTGAGCAAATCGATTATGTCGAAACTATCCGCAATAGTGGTGATGCTTTATTAACTATTATTAATGACATTCTCGACTTTTCTAAAATTGAGTCTGGCAATTTAGAGTTAGAAGAACAACCTTTCGATTTGCAAGTGTGTGTGGAAGAAGCCCTAGATTTACTGGCTCCCCAAGCAGCTTTGAAAGGCATCGAACTGTTGTACAAATTCCAACCCCACACACCAACTTTAATTATTGGTGATATTACCCGCGTGCGTCAGATTCTCTGGAATTTAGTCAGCAATGCTGTGAAATTCACTAAAGTTGGAGAAGTTGTTGTGACAATCACCGGACAACAGCAAGTTTATAAACCAGAAGCTATAACTAGTGATTATGTAGATTACGAATTTCTATTTGCGGTGAGCGATACAGGGATTGGGATTCCGAGCGATCGCCTAGATCGACTGTTTAAGCCCTTTAGTCAGGTCGATGCTTCCATGACTCGGCGTTATGGTGGCACAGGTTTAGGATTAGCCATTAGCAAGCGCCTCAGCGAAATTATGGGAGGCAGAATGTGGGTAGAAAGTGAATTTGGTAAAGGTTCTACTTTCAATTTCACACTCACACTGCAAGTTGATCCTTCGGCGATCGAGAGTTCATACAGTATTTATCCAGAGTTGGTGGGCAAGCGATTACTGCTGGCAGCCTCTCATACCAATTTACAGCAATGTTTAACCTGGCAACTTCAGAGCTTGGGACTCTATGTCCAACCAATAGAATTAAGGTCTATTAACCAATGCTTAGAAAAACAACCAGCCTTTGACCTCGCTATATTAGATATCGATTGTCCTCATCTGGATATTCAAGAAATCACCGATCAAATTCGAGCTATACCCAAACAGCAAAACTTGCCTTTGGTGATGTTGAGTTCTAAAGGCAAGCAAACTTTAGAAATAAAACAGGTAGCTGCTGAGTTTGCTGCCTTTTTGCATAAACCTGTGCGACAGTACCAGTTACATAATACGCTCTTAAAAATTGTGCGTGGTAGTTGGTCTACCCGACGAGCCGAGGCTCAAATTACTATTCCTTCTTATTCGCGCTTACCTGCACCACATCTACCAACAATTGATGCCCAACTTGCCAAAAGTTTGCCAATTAAGATTCTCTTGGTGGAAGATGTGTTGGTGAATCAGAAGATTGCGCTGAAAATGCTGAATAGATTAGGTTTTCGGGCAGATGTAGCCAATAATGGGCGTGAAGCTCTAGAAGCCTTGCAAAGGCAACTCTATGATGTTGTGTTTATGGATATCCAAATGCCAGAAATGGATGGCTGGGAAACTACTATGCGGATTCGCCAGGAATTTTCCCCTAATGCTCAACCCTGGATAATTGCGATGACCGCCCATGCTCGTCTGGAAGATCGTCAAGAGTGCTTCAGAGTTGGGATGAACGATTACATCAGTAAACCAATTCGTCTAGAAGCCCTCGAAACCGTTCTGAAAAAGTTGGATATTCAACAACACCAAAATCCTGCACCGCCTGAGTTAATAGATGTACCTGAGTCTGGATTACCTTTTATATCTCCAGATGCCAATGTTCCAGCTGCAATTGACTCCAGTTTTTTAGAAGAGCTAAAAAACATGGCAGGTAGTGATGGTGAGCATTTAGTTGCTGAACTCATCCAAGTTTACTTAGAGGATACGCCGATGAAAATGCAAATGATTAAAGACGGCATTGCCGTAGGAGACAGAACAAAGTTACAAAAAGCGGCTCATGCTTTGCGATCGCCTAGTGTGAGTATTGGCGCTGTTAACTTAGGAGAGATTTGTGAAACCTTAGAAGATGCTGCTACAACTCAATCTTTAGAGGCAATCTCTGTCCTGATTAATCAGCTTGAAGCCGAATATAAAAAGGTCATTACAGAATTAAAAAACATTAATTCATCGGAATGATCAACTAGAAAATTTTTTCATAGCAAAATATATTAATTTTTATAAAATATGTCTGAAACCTCAAATTCTCCATTCAAAATCTTAGTAATTGATGATGATCGCCTGATTCAAATAGTTTTAAAACAAGCTCTACAATCTCAGGGATATGAGGTAATTCTGGCATCAACTGGTATACAAGGATTAGAACAAGCTTATCAACATAATCCGGCGCTGATTATTTCTGATTGGCAAATGGAAGAAATGGATGGCTTAGAACTATGCCGCAAAATTAAATCTGAGCCTTCTCTTTCAGCGGCATTCTTTATTTTGCTCACCTCACGCAAAGCTGTAGAAGACCGAGTTGAAGGTTTAGATACAGGCGCAGATGATTTCTTGAGCAAACCCATTGAGGTGAATGAATTAAAAGCTCGCGTCCGAGCCGGACTCAGACTATATCAGGCAAATCAAGAACTTCAGAAGTTAGCGCAAGATTTACAAACCCAAAAACAACTCTTAGAAACAGAATTAAGTGAAGCTGCTGATTATGTAAAATCTATTCTTCCCCAACCCCTATCAGGAGAAATTACCATCAATTCTCGATTTTTCCCCTGCCGTCAATTGGGTGGTGATTGTTTTGATTATTATTGGCTAGATGAAGATAATTTAGTCATGTATTTACTTGATGTATCCGGTCATGGATTAGCTGCGGCGCTACCTTCAATTTCGATACATAATCTGTTGCGATCGCAATCTCTCCCCCAGGCTAGTCTTTATAATCCATCTGAAGTTTTCCAAAGCTTAAATAAAGTGTTTCAAATGGATCAGCAAAACTACCAATACTTTACTATCTGGTATGGAGTTTTTAATAGGATTTCTTCTCAGCTAACCTATGCTAGTGCAGGTCATCCTCCCGCTATATTATTGTCGCCTGCCACAGCATCTGATTTACAGGTAGAACAATTAATGACCCGCAACGTACCTATTGGAGTATATGCCACACACCAATATTATCATGCGGTATGTGACATTAAATCGGGTAGTAAACTGTATGTGTTTAGTGATGGCATTTACGAAGTCGAAAAGTCTGATGGCAAGATGTGGAATTTACACAGCTTTATCAATTTACTTACTTTATGTCATCAGCAATTCTCTACAGATTTAGATGTAATTTTAGATGCAGTTAAAAGTACAACAGGTAGCCAAATTTTTAACGATGATTTCTCTTTATTAGAAGTTAAGTTTGGTATTGAGTAGCTTTTTTGATAAATGATTCTTGGTCAGGAAATATTTCAAAAGCGTTTGTGGTACCACTAATATCTAGAATCATTTTAATCTGCTCGTTAATTCCACAAAGGCTGAGATGCCCTTGATGATCTTTAACTGTTTTCAAAGTTAAAATTAAGGTGCCAAACCCAGCACTATCCATAAAATTAACGGCTTGAAAATCAATCAAAAAAGTTGTAAACCCAGAGTCAAGTAATTTGCTGACACGCTCGTTAATTTGTCTACCTTTTTTGCCATCAAAAATTCCGCTAGGCTTAATAACTTTTACTTTAGAAGTCATAACTTGATTAACTGTTTTGACAAATGATTCCTGGTCAGAAAATACTTCAAAGGCTGTTGCTGTACCACTAATGTCTAGAATCATGCTAATTTGATCATTGATGGCACAAATTCCTAGCCGACCTTGTTTATCTTTAACTGTTTTCAAGGTTAAAATTAGGGTACCAAATCCAGCACTATCCATAAAGTTAACGCTTTGAAAATCAATCAAAAAAGTTTTGAAACCAGAGTCGATTAAATTAATAACTCTTTCGTTGACTTGCCTGCCTTTTCTACCATCAAAAATCCCACTAGGTTTAATAACTTTTACTTTGGAATTCATAATCTTTGTGGAAAATACCATTAGTGTGATAATCACTTAAAGAAGTTTGGACATGAGGAATTTTAGACTAACAGAACGCTATACCTCATGCCCATTATTAATAATAATGATTTAAAAGTTTATTTTTTTCTTGAGTAACAAACAGTTTCTCTCTCCTGATTCACGAATATAACTGACATTCCAACCATAATTTTTCCTGAGCTTTAAGAGAAAAATACACCCCCAGTGAGCTTCATGATCTAAAGGGTTGAAATTGCGATCGCTTATTTGTTGATTGAGTTTTTCCAGCTCTGCTTCTAAATTAAAAATCTCACCTTGATCCCAAATATAAATTTGGAAATATTCATCAGATGAAATTGCCGCTGCTAACTCAACAGGCGGTTGTGGATTTAGGTGTTTATGGGCATGGCGAACCACATTAGTAAACCCCTCTACTAATGCAGTTTGGCCTTCAATCCACATTTGAAAAGGTAGTTGTTTACAGTTGAATTGATCAAACCACTCTACCACCGTAACAATTGCATCTAAATTGCTGGCAACTTGTAGGGTAGATTGACGAATCAATGAATCTGTTTCCAGTGGCATTTAAACTGCCCCTGAATCTTTATGGAAAATCACAGGAATTGTTTTGAGCATTAATTTAAAATCATAGAGTAAACTCCAATTCTGTTGATAACGCAAATCTAGTTCAATCACATCCTCAAAGTTACGGATTTTTGAACGACCATTAACTTGCCACTCGCCACTCAGTCCCGGCCTAACATCCAATCTTTGCCAATTACTCACTTCGTATTTTTCTAACTCTTCGGGTGTTGGTGGACGCGTCCCTAGCAAGCTCATATCGCCGATAAGAACATTCCAAAATTGGGGAAATTCATCTAAACTGGTTCTACGAAGGAAGCGACCAACAGGGGTAATGCGTGGGTCATGCTCATCATGAAAAAAAGCTTCAGAAGTTTGGTGAGCAACAGTAGCGTTGAGAACTTCAGCATTTGTCACCATCGAACGAAACTTCCAAGTACGAAACCGTCGCCCCATCCAACCACAGCGAATTTCACTCAACAGCACTGGCCCTGGACTATCAAGTTTAATGGCGATCGCAATCGGTATAAAGAGTAAAGCCGTCACAGCCAAGCCAATAATCGCACCAATAATATCAATGGCTCGTTTGATTGGCGATCGCACCGAAGGATGAGTTAAGGGTGGACGCTGTTCAATTCGGCGATTTACTGTAGGAACTATAGCTTCCGTATTCGCCTCGATATTAAATATCTGCTCTAAACCTCCCAAGGCAAAAGCTAATTTCACCTGTGGTTGTACACTCCAAAAAAGTAACTGAATGTTTTTTACTTGTGCAGATTTATGGTTACTAATTAATGACCCCACGCCACTACTATCAATCACTGTAGTTTGACCAAAATCTAAGATAATTTTTGTCAAATTAGAGTCTTCAATCCATTGTTGAAAATATTTTCTAAAAGCAACAGCATCAATCACAGTTAATCTTGGTGGTAACTGCACTAATAAAGTGCTATTCATGCGAGTAGTAACTAGAGAAAATGGAGTTTTAGCGTTAAGACTGCTCATCTGGATATACCTACTGATAGTTCTGTTTTAAGAGGTTGAGCAAAACGGTTGTGGAGACTTTCGCAAATAGCCTGTGCTGAAGCTTGAGAAATTTCTGCCAGAGATACTTTTCTAGGTTCATTGATAAATCGCATTAAATCACCAGGCGACCAAGCAATCGGAACATTGATTTGTGATAGTGCTAAAGCTAGTTCTACTTGATGATCATCGACGTGTTCTTGATATCTCTGGCTGCGAGATACTAAAATATAAGGTTTCTCTAGAGAATCTAGCAGTAATAAAGTGCCTTCTCCACAATGAGCAATCACAATTCTTGCTTGATTAATCAACTCCTGAAATTTATCTTCTTTGACAAAACGATAAACTTTTGCGCCAGCAGGTAAAATCGTCGAATTACCATACTGCACAACTATTTCTTCTTGAATTAATTCAGTTTCTAGCAATACTTCAATCCAAGACATGAGGCGATTAAAAGGATATTGTTCTGTACCAACTGTGACTAAAATCATAAACTTTCCTGGGGTGTAATGAGTTCGGCTTGGGGATAGCGAGCTTGCAGTTGTGGCCACTGCACATACAAAACATTCAAAAAAGGTAATACTAACTTGGCGGATAAACTCAAAGTCTTAATTCGTGTTACCGATTCTACAAATACTGTTTGACTGCCAAAGAGTTTCCCTACAATTAAAAAAGGAACAGCAACACCTGCACCTGTAGATAAGATGAGTTGTGGTCTGGTTTCATTGATTACTTTAAAAGCCAATAACATATTCCTCAATAAATTAGGAAGATTGCGATTTGTTGGACTATAAGCCCAGTACACTTTTTCTCCAGTTAAAGCAGCTTCTGTTGTAGCAGTATGAAAAGTTACCCAAATTCGTTCATGATTTTTCCAGAAATGATGCAGTTGTTGGAGTCCTTTAAAATGCCCACCAGAAGAGCAAACAAGTAAAACTTTCATAAATGATTCTTTTCTTCAGATTGATTGTTTTGAAGATGTTTGTAAAGTAACAGACTGTATTTATATCCCCTTGAGCCTCTCCTGAAAAAGGGGGGAATTTATTTGATTTTGACTTCTGACTTCTTCTTTTTGAATACGTCGTTTTTGAGTGATACCAGTGATTTGCATCATCAATTGTTCTAGTTGTTGATAGATATTTTTCGGCAGCATCCACAGTAAATAAGCTGCACTCAAAGAAATGAAAGTGCGTCGAGGTTCTTCTAACAGAATTCGCCAATAGGTTTTGACAGCTTGATGCAGAAGACTAACAGCTATTTCTGGCGATCGCTGTCTGACAGCCCGACGTGCTAAGTATCGCAATTGGTAAGCTCTAGCTTTATTTCCGCATTTTTCAACAAAATCAGGATGATAAACTTGGGTTTTCACGATAATTTTTTCCCAAGATTCATATTGCTTGAGAATATTTGCCGATAAACCACCCATATTGACGCGGTAGAGAGTCAGAGCTTCGGGTATGCCTTCTATCTGCCAATTAGTTTGTAAGGCAATTCTCAGCCAACATTCAATATCTTCCGATTGACGAAAGCGATCGTCAAAGTAAAAGTCTTCAACCTCTCCATAGAGATTTTCTGGAAACTTAATTTCATCCAAAACCGCCCGTCGAATTACTACCGCAGAACCATTACTGATAGGATTGCGGCAGAATAAATATTCGGGTGTAATATCTGTCAATTTGGGCATTTGATAAATTCCCAGAGGTTTACCCTGGTCATCAATCAAGCTAGAACGAGAAAAACTCACTCCCACATTGGGCGATCGCGCAAAATGTTGTATATGTTTTTCTAACTTCTGCGGTAGCCACAAATCATCACTATCAATAAAAGCTAAGTATTCACCTTGAGCATGACGAATACCCGTATTTCTCGCCCCAGCCAGTCCACGATTCTGTTGCTGGATAATTTTGATGCGCGGATCATCAAAGCTTTTGCAGATATCAATGCTTTTATCTGTGCAACCATCGTCAACAATGATAATTTCAAAGTCGCGGTAAGTTTGCGCTAAGACGGAATGAAGCGTTTCTGCAACTGAACTTTCCGAGTTATAAACCGGAATAATCACAGATAAATTCATAGTGTGTAATTGAGTTGGTGTGAAGATTTATCGTCAGGACTTAGACGCAAGTAATTGAAATATCGAACCACACAGACGCAGAGAGAAGTTGCGTGCGCGGGTTCCCCGCGTTGAGCAAACTTCGGGAGGACACGGAGGGATAAAAGAAAGTGTCAGAAATTTTTTGTGTAAGTCTTATTATCTTGAGGAAAAGGCAATTATTGAAGCGATTTTGAGCCTAATTCATATTGATAGCCATAGCCCAGTTATTTATGAGATTTAACTCTGTAACCTATTACCTGTAACCTGTCACCTACCATAGTTCAAATTTTTAACCTTGGCTGTGCTGGTTGGGATGTGATAGATAGCTTTTCTATTAACAACTTTGCAAATACCGCTACCAAAGTCAATAAAGTACGTTGCGGTTGATGAAACAACAATCGCCAATCTGAATGTAAGGCACGACTGATAAAATCAATACCGACTTTAGCAGGTAATTGCAGACGAAAAGCACGACGGGCTAAATAACGCAGATGTACAGCTTGGGCTAAAGCAAAGTGACGCTCAACTAATTGGGGTGCATAGATTCTGGCTTTGGCTATGAGTTGGTTCCAGCCTGCTTCCATACGATATAACTGGGAGGAAAGTCCACTGGAACTTGTACGATAGCGCGTCAAAACTTGGTTAATCCCGGCTATTTGCCAATCAGTTGTACAGATGACTCTGAGTAGCCATTCCAAATCTTCGGAATAACTCATTTCTGGGCTGAATCCTCCTACTTG
Organism: Nostoc sp. TH1S01; assembly: GCA_018993265.1. Lineage (GTDB taxonomy): Bacteria > Cyanobacteriota > Cyanobacteriia > Cyanobacteriales > Nostocaceae > Nostoc_B. Next base: position 35,161 of record JAGKSW010000052.1, on the reverse strand, counting down.
CGTAAAAACTTCTTTACGAATTACCCAGTTAGAAGTGGTGGTAGTAGGGTTTTCCGAGAGGAAATATTCTGGTTTTAATTGGGTTAAACGAGAACTAGAAATCTGTCCGGTTGGTTCACTAGTCTGATTGAGAATTTCGACTTGGGCAAAGCTGACTCCTAAACGGGGATTTGATTGCAGATGTGTTAGGTGTTGGCTGAGTTTGTCGGGATACCATTGATCATCAGCGTCAAGAAAGGCGATGATTTGACCTTGACTGTTTTCTACTCCATGATTGCGAGCAGTGGAAACACCTTGATTTGGTTGATTGATCAAATGAATGCGATCGCTATTTTTTTGATATTCTCGGATAACTTCTATTGTGTCATCTGTAGAACCATCGTTAACTATCAATAGTTCCCAATCAGCAAAGGTTTGTTGTTGTACAGAGGCGATCGCATCTGGTAAAAACTGAGCAGCATTGTAAGCAGGAATCACGACTGATACCATTGGGCTAGTTGCATTCATATCTGCGCCTCCTGCACAAATTTAGGTAGAGTCTGACGAGTCGCCCAAAGAGTATATAAAGGTTGCAAAGTTAGGTGAGTTGTCATCACAGCAATTGCGGCTCCTAAAATACCCCACTGTGTTCCTATCCATATAGCGGTGGCTAGACAAACAGTAAATATCAGATTCCAACGCAATTCGATTTGCGGCTGACCAAAAGCACGAAACATCAAGGAAGCTGCATCAGCAAAGGGACGAGATAAAGCCGAACAACAAATCAAAATTAAAATTGGTAAGGCTCCGCGCTCAACCCATTGATTTCCAAATACTAAGGGAACGTAGAAGGGCGCTAAACTTGATTGGAATATGACTAGCGGCACAATAATCACAGCTATTTTACGTAGGCTTTGCATATAGCGTTGAGCAAATAAGCTGGCTTGAGAATTAAGGTCACATAAATCAGAAAATAATGATACCCTGATAGCATTTATTACACTCAGGCTCAGTCCTAATCCGGCATTAAAAGCAAAATAATATACACCTAAAGCTTGCACACCGACAAACCGACCAATCAACAAATAATCCACGTTTTCTCGAAAGATAGAGAGTAACTCAATCCCCAAAACACGGGAGCCAAAGGAAGTAATTTGTCGGCCTTTCGCAAAGCTCAGAGATTGAGTCATTCGCCAAGGATGATATTTAAAAGCAAGAATAATCCAAATAGGAGCCACTAGAAATTTTGGTAAAACAATCGCCCACATTCCCATCCCCGATAAGGCCAAGATGGCTGTCAAAACGTTATCTGTAGATACTTGCACCGAAGTAATCAATGCCAAAATGTTGAGGCGGTTTTCTCTTCTAATTAAGGCTGTTTGCACCATTCCCAAGGGATAGATGAGATAGGTAATGGCGATTAAACAAATAGGGAGGATGAGTTGGGAATTATTATAGAACTTGGCGATCGCCAAGGATGCCAAACACTGCACGATCAATAAAACACCAGCAATTAACCAATTCAAACCGTAAGCAGTACGGCATAAATCCTCTACTTCAGAGGCATCTGCTTGAATAATTTTATCGGCTATGCCATTACGGGTGAAAACACGAATAAATTCATAAGTCATTAAGACAATGGCTGCAAGTCCATAATCTTCTGGACTGAGGAACCGCGCCAGAATCACAGTCGTGACCAGTCTAAAGACTCGAATGACTAATTCTGCCGCCCCCATCCAACCAATATTACGGATGAAGCGGTCTTGGAACAGACGTTTTTGTAGAGTTCGCGTCCAGTTCATTTACACTCCTTTAATATCTGTTCCTAGAACACCAATTCAGTAATCTTGAAAGAACCTCTCCCCCTACCCCTCTCCTACGAGGAGAGGGGAGTTTGGCTCCCCCTTCCCTACCAGGGAAGGGGGCTGGGGGGTTAGGTTTTTGATTACTGAATCGATGCTCTAGACTCGGTTTAGCAGCTGCAAGAGCCATTAAACTACCATGCAAACTGATTATATGCAGTACTTTCATGAGGCAAAAACTTGTAATGGTTATTGAGTTGAGTGATGTTCTCAGGATGAGATGACCAAGAAGATTTTTTTCCTGAGTTTAATCGCAGAGATAATCCCAAGGCTGCTTCTAGATGATGGAGTAAACGGGTGATGGTATTAGCCCAAACATCTGGCTTGTCAATTCGACAGTAAACCACAGTGTTTTCTTCTACTTCTTGCAGTACGGGTACATCGCTTACTACAGCTACGTGACGACAAACCAAAGGTAGATCCAAACTTTCGCTTTCACTAGTGATTAACACTATTGCTGCGCGTTGATAAAGTTCTACTAAATCTTGTTGTTCTAGTTGAGAGAACAATCGGATACCATAACGAATGCCTAATCGCTCGATTCGTGCCTGCATTTCTGGTTCCCATTCTGGGCCGACTCTCACCAATAATAATTCTGGGTGATGATACCGCAGACGCGCATAGGTTTCTAGAAGAATATCCAACTGTTTGCGAGGAAGATTATCACTGACATTTAAGACAAAAGGCCGATCGCCTATTTGCTGCTGAATAGTCAGGTTATTATCAAATTCAGGATGTAGATGATTCATAAAATTACCCTTTTATACTTTGCCAGCATTGATTAAAAGCTTGTTTTACTTGAGTACGAATGGCATCATGATCAAAAGTCTGCTCTGAGGTACGAGCGATCGCATCTATATATTTATCTGGATCAAACTTGTCTAGGCTACACCCAGGAATTCCTAAGCGTTGGGTTAAATCTTTGCCCTTATTTGAGTAGTACAAATTAAATGGAACTTTGCCACTAGCCAGCGCCAGCACTGCTGTATGATAACGAACGGCGACAATCAAACGACAAATAGCTAACACTCCCATAACTAATTGCCAATGAGATTGTTTATGAGTTACAGCAAAGGGATTAAAAATTTTTAGCTCTGGGGCTTGCACAGCAATTTGTTCTGCCACGGCTAAGTCATTATCTGCACCGTAAGCTTGAGATTGAATTAACAATACTGGCTGATATCCCTGCTTGTAGAGGTTACGGCTCAGAGTCACGATTTGCTGTTGAAACTTTTGATTATTATGGCTATACATGGAGTCAAAGGCACGCAACGAAATCAATGCGGCTGACTCTGGTTGGATATCTAAGGCTTGTAAAACATTTTTGGCTGTGGCTTTCGCCTGTTCGCTAACTGACAGACTGAAAGCTGCATCAAAAGATAAAATTGCATTGACACCAGCTTGGGTTAAACGTTTATGGCTTTCAGCATCCCTCACACATACAGCAGCCAAGCGACGTAAGCAAAATGTCAAAGCCTGAAAACTCAATCCATGACACGATCGCGGAATTGATTGTCCGAATAGAAAGGTTTGCCCTGGCGATCGCCTTAACTGAAGCAAATTGCGGATAAAGGCTTTTGTAATTAAACCTTCACGGGCGTTGTTGAAAATATCCCCACCGACACTAATATAAGCATCACATTTCCCAATCTCCGGTAAAATCTGCAATCCGGGGATGTAGTTTGGTTGTGCATCTTGAAATTGCGCTACAACTTTAGCCTCTGATGCTAAAGCAGTCAGCGCACTATAAATTGCCGCATCACCAATATTTAAAGTTGAATATGTATTTACCAGTCCAATGGTGAGTCCCATGTTTGCCCAACAGAGTGATGAATTCCATCGTTACGTGACTGGTAGATGCTTGATATCTTTTTCTGCGAGTGTGAAGTTTATTAATACCTACACTCGTTAACACGCCTGATTTCCCCTGATCTGTGCATAAACCCTAACTTCTTCAAGCAACAAATAGCTAACTTGAAGAAAGGTTCAGATATGCAAAATGAATGTATTTTTTTTATAAACTATTTTTGGATATTTGTCTAATATTTTTTGTATCTTTTTTTTTAAGTACTGATTCTCTACTGAGAAGACGAAAGTAGAATTACATAGTTAGATAAATCAAGCGAAAGCTGTAAAAGTTATTTTGTAAATCTCAATTGGAAAATTTTTATACCTAGAGTAAAAATATATCCTGATTATATATTTGGCATGAAGAAAAAATAGGTATAGATTTTGACGGTTACTATTAACGTATTAAAGCGTATTTTTACGTAGCTGATTACTGTATTTAATACTTTTGTACTGAATTAACACTTGGTTTTATTGGTTCATGTTCAAACGTTTAATTATTTTGAATGCGATCGCTGCTACCTTGACCATAGCAACACCTTGTTTTGCCTTACCGCTTTCTCCAGGCGATCGCTTGAGGGTTAGTATTCCCGAAGGAGAAGAGTTTAGCGGCATTTTTGAGGTCAACTTAGATGGGAATTTGGAAATTCCTTATTTATCGCCTTTACCCGTAGCTGGTTTAGAACCAGCGCAAGTTCAAGCAAATCTCACCCACGCTTTGATTGATGGTGGCTTTTTTCAGCCTTCTTTTTTGCGGGTGAATTTAGGTGTGGTGCAGTGGTCGCCAATTATAGTGTTTGTGAGTGGAGCTACATTTTCACCAGGACGGGTAATGATCAATGAATTTTCTCCCGGAGAAAAATCACAACCGCCTGTGCCGGTAGCTGGTCAATATGCCTACAACCGTTATTTAACGGTAGCAATTCGTGATGCTGGAGGAGTCACCCCCACCGCCGATATTAAAAATGTGCAGTTAATTCGTCAAGGAGAGACTCGGATAATTGATTTATCTGGAGTTTTAACAGGTGAACCCTTTGCAGATGTGCCGTTAATTGCAGGCGATCGCGTCATCGTTCCCGATTCAGGACAAATGCACAATGAATTTGTGCGTCCCTCACAAATTACACCTATCGGGGTGAAAGTCTTTCTCTCTAATTTAACTGTACCTGCTACAGGCAACGCCGTTTCCGGGATTGGTCGTGATGCCACATCCTTTCCCTATGGTTCTCGCTTTTCTCATGCAGTAGCAGCGGCTAACTGCGCTGGCGGAACGCGGGGAACGAATGCAGAACGCAAAGCCATATTAGTCACGACTGAACATTTGACTGGCAAAACTACATACTTAGAGCGTCATGTTAATAATTTGCTAATGAAATCAAACGATGATACTAACAACCCCTTCTTAAAGCCAAACGATATTATCACTTGTTATGACTCCAGAGTTATTCAATTTCAGGATGTGATTAAAACCATCCTATCTCCGATTCCAATTCTGCGAGATATATTCAAATGATTCAAAAGGTTTCAATTTTGCAAAAAATCCAAATTATCAATCTGCTCCAAGGTCGTTGGCTCCGTTATTTCATTTTGAGTATGATTGGTAACGCCTTAATTTGGGTGTCAGCACTGCATTATTTAAAAGTTACTAAACCAACTTATACCAGCGAGTTCGCCTTGATTCTCTCTGGTGCCAGTTTTGGTGTTAACGTTAACTTGCCAGACATTGGTCAAGCATCATCTTTTAGTAGTTCTGGTATTGGTGGTTCTACTTATGATGCTAGGGCAAATTATGAATATATTTTTACTAGTGATGCAGTGTTAAAGAAAGCTGCTGCGATCGCAAAAATTCCCGAAGCCCAATTTAATAAACCTCGTATCAAACTGCTAGACAACACAACAATCATGCAGTTTGAAGTTATCGGCAGAAGTCCCCAAGAAGCGCGGAATAAATCTCTAGCTTTGTATCAATCTATAGTATTTCAAATCAATTTTTTACGCTCTGGAGAACTTAGTCAGCGCAAGGGGCCGACAGAAAAAACTTTATTAGCTGCTCAACACAAACTAGAACAAGCGCAAAAACGCCTTTCAGAATACAAAATGCGCTCTGGGTTAAGTTTCCCTGATCAAATAGGTAATTTGTCATCCAATATTGAGCAATTACGGCGACAACGGGCAGAAATCAGAGCGCAAGAACAGTTTACTACCCAAAGATTGCAGCAGTTGGAGAAGAACTTAGGGCTATCTTCTCAAGAAGCAGCTGATGCTTTTCTATTGTTAGTAGACCAAATTTTTCAGCAAAATGTCAAAGACTACAGTGAAGCTACCGCTAGTCTCGAAATTTTAATCACGAAGTTTGGCCCTAACCATCCCCAAGTAGTTAAGGAAACTAAAAGGCAAGAATCTGCTTTGACAGGAATATTACAGCGCAGTGAACTGTTATTAAAAAAACCGATGACCATAGAGGCCTTAAACCGTTTAGCTTTACCTGCGAGTGGTACAAGTCGAGATACATTATTTCAAAATTTAGTCTCTTACCGATCTGACCAACAAGGACTCAAAGCTCAGGTTCAAACTTTAGATTTGGAGATTCAGCGATTAGAGAAGCGTTTAGAAACTCTTTCTCAACGGCAATCTACGATGGACAATTTGAAGCGGGATGAACAAATTGCAGAGGCGATGTTTGCTTCCACCTTAACCAAATTAGATTTGGGACAAGGAGATATTTTTGCCGCTTATCCTTTAGCGCAAATGTTGGTAGAGCCGAGTATTCCCGACGAACCTACTGCACCGAAGAAGGGGTTTGTTTTAGCTGGTGCTGCGGCTGGTTCTATGTTTTCTACCCTTGGCTTGTGCTTGTTATGGATTCGTAAACCTTGGCTAGATAAGCTATCGAAGTGGCTTGGTTAAAATGAGCAAAAAACCCAAAAAACAGATTCATCCAGATGATATCCAACCACAGAACATACCAGAAAAAGTAGTTTGGTGGGCGATCGCTAACACCTATTTTATCTGGGTAGTGGGAGGGCTATATGTTGTTGGCGCTCTCATGGGTTGGCTGTTGTTATTATTTCTCCTCATTAAAATTCTGGCTCAAACCCCAGACACACCACCCGCAGAAAAAATCTCGATTTCTTGGATTCTCTGGGTTTGGGTAATTGGGATGCTCCTGATGGAAATATCATTAATAGCTGGACATCTAGACTATAATTTGCCAACTGGTTTAATTATTAAATCTTCTATTGGTTGGGCAAAAGGTTGGGCAGCACTGGCGCTTTATCCCTTAGCTGGATGCTTAAAAATCCGCCCTCAAATTATATATCGCGCAGTTTGTATTGTTGGGTTTCATACTTTATTAATTACCCCTTTTTTACTATTAACTCCTTCGTTACATCTACCTCAAATTCTGTACGTCTCCCCACTCAAAGCTGTCGGCGGGCCAGGTAATGAATTTTTTGATGTGCCTCTTTACGAAATTGACGGTAGCACAGGCGATTTACGTTGGCGACTATTTACCCCTTGGGGGCCAGCCTTGGGTTTTGTCGGCAATGTTTATTTTATGCTGGCCTTGCAAGAAAAAGATAAAAAATGGCGCTGGTTTGGATTAATTGGTGCTGTATTAATGTGCTTTGTTTGTAAGTCGCGCCTAGCACAGGTTTGTATAGTATTAATTCCTTTATTTACAACAGTTTTCTCTGGAATGAATCGACCAAAAATATTAATTGGGCTGGGATTTTTGAGTTATTTAGGTGGGATTTTCTCACCATCGATAATTATGGCTGTGAATAATTTTTGGGAAAGTTTCAAAGCAGCAAGGGCAGGCTCTACAAGGGTACGTATGGCCTTGAAACGAATTGCTATATATCGGTGGAAAGCTGAAGCCCCAATTTGGGGACATGGTGTAGTAGAAGATGGCCCGCACCTTGTTGAACACATGCCTATCGGTTCACATCATACTTGGGCAGGTTTATTGTTTGTCAAAGGAATTGTGGGATTTATCGCCTTAGCTATTCCAATGGCTTTAACTTTTGTCTATTTATTAATTAAGTCAATGGATAGCAAATGTCCGACAGCCAAAGTTGGCTTGAGTATTGTGATGATTCTTTTTTTGTATACTTTTGGTGAGAATTTAGAAATATTAGTTTATTTATATTGGCCTGGATTATTAGTTATGGGTATTGGTTGCCAAGAGCCACTCTATGAGCCAAATCAGCAAGTATTAGAAGAGTCGTAGGAAATATTATTGGTAATTTTAAAGGTTAATTATGCCCATCAATCAAAAAAACTCATTCTCGCCAATTATTGATTACTAAAGGGTATCCTAAAGCTTGGATTTTTTGATAATGTTTAGTATTACCTGTGACTAAAACTAAGTTATTTGCGATCGTGTAAGTAAGCCGATAGAAAAAAACAAAACTATATTAAGAAAGGTTAATTAACCTAAAACCCTCTTCCCTCCTGCCTCTTCCCAACTACAAATATAGGAATCATATTTGATTTCTGAAAAAAACTCAGTACACTTCTGTTACTTCTTTTCCTGTTCCCTGTTCCCTGTTCCCTATTCCCTACCTACATAAGTAATTTCAATAATCAAGTCGGATTCCTATATTTACGTCGCTCTACTTACTATGGGCAATATCTTCTACACTCAACATTGGCGAATCTGAAAGCGGTTCCACTAAAGATAAACCTAAAATTCGCAAACCCCAACGCTCAAACCAAGGTATAGACATCCCCAAACGCATTTTAGTTAAGAAAAATTTCTCAAAAGCCAGTTTCAGCCAACTTACCCAACGACCCCGTTGAGCTACAGCAATCCTGCGTTTTCCAGTCACAGAATCAGGTAATACTGGTGCAGCCACAAAAATGATCCCGCGATCGCCAAAATCTGCCATACAAATCGCTTCTAGAGTTGGTGTAACTGGGGAGGCTTGAATTACTCCCAATTCCCTCGCAATGTTATGCGCCACAGCCATTCCCATTGCTTCGGTCATTTGTCCGGTTTTGGGTACACCAATTGGTATGGGTGTCTTTTCTGGTGGAGTTAACTGCACTACCACACCCAAACTATATATTGAAGGAAACTTTGGATGTTGGTAGGTTGGTAAAGTGGGTACAAATCCTTTTTGGTCAGTTAATCCTGGTGTTGACCGCAAAAATGTTGCGCCGTGGAAAGGTGGGATGAGCATTGAATATTGAAAAGGTAAAATCCGACCATCTGCTAAGGTAATCTTTTGTGGACTAATCTCGACAACTGCCGCATTTTCCAAATATTCAATATTTTGTTGCTGTAGCATTTGAGTCACATACTCAGCAGAATTTGTCATTCCTCCAATGCCCAAATGACCCGCATAGGGTTCTGGTGTAACTACTGTAATTGGTACTTTGTGACGCAAACCCCTTCTTCGCAAAACATAATCTGCTAGTAAAGCAAACTCATATAAAGGGCCAAAACAGCTTGCTCCTGGTACTGCACCGACTACCAAAGGCCCCGGATTCTCGATAAATTTTCGCCATTCCTGCTGCGCTAATAAGGCGTGATGAGGATTACATACAGATTGGGTATAACCTTGTTCTGGGCCTAATCCCGGTATACTATCCAGTGCTAAGGATGCGCCTGTGGCAATCACGGCGTAGTCGTAATCGATGGTTTTTCCCGCGACACTCAGGGTTTGGGTATAGGGATCAAGATTTGTAACTTTTCCTTCTAGCCATGCAATTCCCCGCCCCCAAAGCAAACTTTCTATATCTAGTTGAACCTTTTCTAAAGGGGTTAAATCTAAGGCTACCCAAGGTAGGGAGGGAATAAAGGTAAATTTGGGGTTGTCAGAAATCAACGTAATGCGATCGCATTTTGGTAATAAATGCCTTAGTTCATAAGCTGTTGGTAAACCACCAATCCCTGCACCGATTACGACGACGTGAACCATGTTTAATACCCCATTTTTAACATCTGGCACAGGAGCAAAAGATAAATATTCACACTAGCTTGCTTATCCTGTTAATCACACTTGAGTTTCGTTAGTTTAGTTAACTAATTAGCAATGTAATTATATTATCTATACAATTAAATGCTCAAAATGTTTCCTTAATAGAAATTTAGTTCTAGCTAACTCTAAAAAAGATAATTGACCGATACTACTCATACTATTGACTATACTACTAATTAGTAATATAGTCAATAATTATAAAGACTTGTGTTACTATTTTAAAATCAATCAACAAAAATGGAACTTTCCAAGAAAAATCTCAATGAGCGCCTTCACCAAATCTATGATGTGATTATTGTCGGCGGTGGTGCAGGGGGACTGTCTGCGGGTATTTATCTACAACGCTTTCGGCTTTCTAGTTTAATTATCGACAAAGGTAAAGCTCGCTCTTTCTGGATGCAAGAACTACATAACTATCTGGGTTTACCACCAAACACTCCCGGAAAAGTTCTGTTGCAGCAAGGAAAAGAACATTATGCGTCTGTTGATGGTGATTTTCTCAATGCGTATGTTGAAGAAGTCATAGATGAAGGAGAAACCTTTGCTGTCAAAGTCAAAATTGGCCGTGTCAATAGCATTTCTGCTGTGTTTCGCTCTCGATATTTGATTGCAGCGAGTGGAATTATTGACAACTTGCCACCCTTAGCAGAAATGCGAAATGTTTATGATTATGCTGGCTATAATCTGCATGTCTGTATGGTCTGTGATGGCTACGAAATGACAGATAAAAAATGCGGTTTCTTTGCAGGTAGTGAAGCCAGTATTGAAGAAATGGTATTCAACTTAAGTTGGTTCACACCTTATATAACTGTGTTTACACATGGAAGCTTTGCAGTCAGTCCTAATATGCGTCAAAAACTTCAAGAACATGGTTATCCTCTAGTAGAAACACAGATTCAGCAATTCTTGGGACACAATCATCAGATGACTGGAGTAGAACTAGTTGATGGTTCGGTGATTGAGTTAGAAACTGGTTTGATTTCAATGGGTTCTCATTATCACAACACTTATCTGCAAGGAATAAACTTAGAGTTAAAAGGAAATAACTTAGTCACAGATAGGATGTGTCGAACTTCTCACCCACGTATTTTTGCTATTGGTGATTTGAAAGTTGGATTAAATCAGGTTGTAGTTGCTGCTAGTGATGGTGCTTTAGCTGCTACACAAATCTGGCGCGATATTCGTCACTCTCGTGGTGCGCGTCGCTGGGAAGAACATTTGACAGTAAATGTCTAGTACCGCTACGCAAAAGGCAAAAGTCAAAAGGAAAAAGGCAAAAGGAAAAAGAAAGAATAGTGATACCACAAGCCTTTTAGCAATTCCAGATAGTCTGTTTATTTTCGCCGATTTGTACTGTCAATTTATCTCAAATAAACTCAGGAAATTAATCATGAACAATAGTTTTCCCATTGAAAATCCATCCTTATCACGACGACAACTCCTGAATTTTTTGACAGGAGCCACTGTTGCAGCTACGGCTGGTTCCGCACTTTATACTGTTGGTAAATTCTTCATTCCTCCCGCAGAATCAACAAGCGCAGGGGGAGCCATCATTGCTAAAGATATTCTGGGGAATCCAATTCCGGCTTCGCAAATTCTGGTAGAACCGCAGGGAACCCGTGCGTTGGTTGCAGGTTTGCGTGGTGAACCAACTTACTTAACAGTTACACAAGACCACAACCTTGATGCGATCGGAATTGTTGATAACTGTACTCATCTTGGCTGTACTTTCCCCTGGAATCCTGTTGAGCAACAATTCCAATGTCCCTGTCATGGTTCTCTCTATGCACCTGATGGAACAGTGGTTCGTGGCCCTGCACCTCTCCCACTGAAGATTGTCCAAGTTGCTGTCATCGAGAACAGCATTTTGATATCACCCTGGACAGAAACAGATCCTCGCACCGGAGAAAAACCCTGGTGGTTGTAGTGGTTTGGCAAGCCTAAAGTAGTGCAAAAATATAGTTTTGTGGTGGTGTGGGCATCTTGCCCGCACCAGACAGGCTAAAAGCCCATCCCACAAGATAATTTTCATGCATCATTTTAGATTAGATGCGTATTACATATAATACATTAATTTTGCTCAATTATGAGGCAACACTATTTAACTTCTGACCTGCGGCTTTCCAACCATTGATACTTGGGGGAAAACCACCCACATTTTCATAACCCAAAAGGCGTAAACTCATCACTGCCATTGCTGAACGATAACCAGAAGTACAGTAAATCACCACAGACTGATTTGAGGGAATTTTATCGAGGTTTTGTGTCAGTTTTGGCAAAGGAATATTAATCGCATTACCAATATGTCCATCTGCATACTCGGTAGGTTCTCTAACATCAATCAAAAGTGTATTATCTTCCCTGAGTAACCTTTGCAATTCTTCTACATTACCCACAGTGTAATAGCCTTTGGGAATGGAATTCAGATAATGATCAACTGCTTTTTTTATGTCTGAGTCTGAATTTAACACTGTTTTGACCTTTGTAATTGGGTTAGATGCGGTTTGAGTCAATGCTAAGGCTGGCAAGTTATATGTGACACAAAAAAGAATACCTAAAAATATCCATATTGCTAGTAAATTTGCCAGGAATTTTTGATATTTCATTGTCTATATCTGGCTATTGTTTTCGATTATCAGTAAAGACATATTTGTTCACCATGTTACTGCCTGAATCAATTGATATTTCCATTTCAAAATTTATTGCTCATAATTACTAAAATACATTCAATCTCTGTAAAACTGAATTAGTAGAAATTATGTGCTTATGCAAGCCTATTTTTCTCGGTGCAATCCCACAAGCCAGTCCAATTAATTCTGTAATGTAGATAATCGGTAGCCGATAGTTAACATTATATTTCTTCTCAATATCTGGTTGTTTAATTTCTAAGTTTGTAGCACACAAAGGACAAGCCAAAACTATACAATCAGCCTCAAGAGATTTAGCCTCATCTAATAGTTGCTTTGTCAGTTCCAAGGCGACATCTTCTTTAGGGATGACCATAGAACCGCCGCAACATTTGGTTTTGGAGCGGAAATCAACGACCTCCGCGCCACACTTTTGAGCTAGTTTATCCATTGACATTGGGAACACTGGAGAGTCCCATCCAGTAATGTCTGCTGGTCTAGTGAGGAGACAACCATAATAACAAGCTACCTTCAAACCTTTGAGGGGTTTTTTGATATGGGTGGAGATATCAACATCATTGAGTAAAACATCCACCACATTTCTAACTTTAATCTTGGAATCAGTAATAGATACTCCCATCTCTGACAAAATTGCGGTGATTTTATCTCGTTCTGTCTGATTTTCTAATGCTTGTGCTGCTCTCGCTGATTTGTTGTAACAACCAGAACAAGATGCTAACAAGTCGAGATTTTGTTGCTGTGCCAAAGCCACATTTCTCGCCGCCAAAGCCATACCCACATCGTGAGAAACAGCACCAGCTACAGAACCCCCACAACAAGACCAATCATGTAAATCCTCAAGTTCAATTCCTAGTTCTTGCATTACGACTTTAGTGGAGATATCAAACTCTCTGGCAGTTGTATGCAGGCTACATCCCGGATAATAAGAAAATTTCATTGTTTCTCTGCCTTTGCTAATGCTGCGCTAAATTGTTTAGGGTCTTTGATGTGAGCCGGAAATGGCGACATTTTGCCCCGCAGAGCTAATTTGATGCCTAATTGAGCTTGTTCCAGAACGGCAGCCATACCGCCATACTCTTGCATTAATTCCGGTTCAAAGAGAATGCCGCGTTTTTTGATTAATTCCACAAATATCTGATTGAACCTGACAGAATCATTTTTGATGCCTTCTCGAATAGCGATCGCCTTCACAGCTTCAATCACATCTGCTGGACGCACCCCACGGGGACATCTGGTTGTACAAATCTGACAAGAAGTACATAACCACAAAGCCTGACTTTGCAGCACCTTTTCCCAATCACCTCTTTGAATCATCAATACCAAGCTGCGCGGTAAAATATCCATCCGGTCAGCATTGGTACAGCCACCGCTACAAGTACCACATTGCATACAACTGGCGATCGCGGCGTAATCACCACCCTCCGCCTGCACTTTCTTGAGAAACTCGCGGTTCATCTTGTCGCCATCCACCTGGCGATCGACCTTCAACCCAAAGAAACATTTTTTTGCTGCCATTTTTTTAGACCCTAATGAAGTGAAGTTGCAATTTCCGTCACAGGCGAGTAACCATTTTGAGAACCTACTGGCTGACTAGCCAAAAAAGCCGCAATTTCCGCCGCAGCCGAACGTCCATCAGTAATTGATTCCACAATTGCTTTCGGCCCTGTAGCTGTCCCCGCCAGAAAAATGCCTTGTCTGGGTGAAGAATTGTTGGAGTATTGCATATTTGCAGTCACATAAAAACGGTCTGCACCGACTTTCAACCCTGCCACATCCGACAATTCCGTATTGGCGCACATCCCCACCATTAACACCAACATATCAACAGTCAACCGCATCGGTCTGGCTGTGAGTGTATCTTCTAGTCTTAACAATAAACTGCCATCAGTTTTCTCATTCGCCTCCGACAACCGACCGCGAATAAACTGAATCCCATAATCTTCCTGAGATGTGCGGTACAGTTCTTCATAACCACGACCGAACACCCGAATATCCATGTAGAGACAATAAATTTCACAATCAGGAATCTGCTGTTTAACTTCAATTGCCACCTTAATCGTGTTCGTACAACAGACCCTCGAACAGTAATTATTATTAACTTTCTCATCTCTAGAACCGACACAGTGAATCATCGCCACCTTCTTAGGTGTTTTACCAGCAACAGTCTTCACCGTATGATGTTTCAACATCGCATCCAATTCAATGGAAGTCACAGAATTATCGTAGATACCATAACCATATTCCTCCTTCAAAGCCGCATCAAACGGCTTAAATCCCGTCGCCACCAAAATTGCAGCTGCATCGATAATTTCACCCGTCGAAGTAGTCAATTGAAAATTAGGTGCAGACCCAGCAATAAGAGTTACCGTACAATCAGTTAAAATTCTCGTCCTATTCAAATTCCCCTTCAACTGACTAATAATCTCAGTAGCATCCGTAAAATCGGGAAACACCTTATACCAATTCTTAACATGACCGCCAATCGCAGCCGCCTTCTCAATTAACACCACCTCATACCCAAAATCCTGTAACCTCCCCGCCGCAGCCATCCCAGCAACACCGCCCCCAATCACTACCACATTCTTACCCATGACTTTCACCTCTAAACTCTCCTACTCTCTGCGTCTTTGCGCCTACTCTTCTCCTGACGGAGACGCTACGCGAACGAGAAGCCGCTACCGCGTCTATGCGCGAAACAAATCCAAAGCCTAAAACGGCCTCCTACGCTCCTCTGCCGTTTTACTCTTGTCATAAGGAATACCAATCTTGTCCAACAAAGGCTCAATCGGCACAGCCTTAGCATTCAACCCACAATCCTTGAATGGGTCATAACCCAACAACAAACCAGTCAATTGAGCATAGTCCAGGATACTGACATTAAACTCTTCTTCTAACACCTCTTTAATCGTTCCTTGTTCCGCATCCAGAAACACCGTACACCCTGGACAGTTAGTCAGGACTAAATTACAGTCTGGATGCGCCTCCTTCAGACTCACCAATTTCTTATAAACACTACTAGCGGTGTAATCTCTATTTTCTGGAAAAGCACACTGCCGAAAACCCATTCCACAGCAATGTCTGCGTTCCGGATAGTCAACAATCTCTGCACCAAAAGCTTCTAATAACCCAACTAGCACCTGCGGAAACTCAGTTCCACCGATCGCTTCCTCTGGGAAAATCTTACTGTAGTGACATCCAACGTGGTCAGTAGCTTTGATACCCTTGAGACTATACTTGGCTTTGGCAGCTAATTTATGCCGATTTGCGAAGAAAATATCCGAAGCATGAACCACAGAAGGTCTACCGCCAGAAACGTGAGGAATCCAAAAATCCCGTCCGGTGGTTTCTTTCAAGGTCTTTTGTGTATACTCTCTCAACTCTGGTTCTTCTTCCCAAAGTTGAATCATTTCCGTGTAGTTAGCAAAGGAGGTAACGCAAAAAGAGAAGAGATTATCTACACCCAGGTCATGATGAGCAACAGAAAAATTTCTCGCTGCCATTACCATTTGTGTTTCTAGGTTGGATACATCCCCGTGATAGCCAATAGCACCACAGGAAGTATGACCGGGTGCTTCCCGCAGTTCCATACCTAATTCGTTTTTCAAAATCTTATAAGCAATACCCTCTGTATAAGGGGCTGCACTTTGCAGAAAACAACTCCGAAAGCATCCCCACAACTTGCCACCTTCATCGTCTACAGTGGGAACTGTTTTTTGGTGTCTTTCCCAAGCTTGATTTTTCCCTGCCAGCTTCATTATTTTTCACCCTATTTAGTGGATTTAAGTTCGTAGTTTCTGCTATCGCCAGTTTCTAGCCAGGTTTGCCAATATTTCTCTACTTCAGTCTTGCTGCCTAGTTTCTTCTCCATACCTTGTTCGACTGCATCCATTAAATAGACTGCGCCAGTGGTTTGATAAATTGCTCGTACTTCTTCCATATCTTTTTCTGGAATCACTCGATGCGAACCTGGACTATTTTCCAGATTCATCGGTACATCCCACCATTGCCGCATTTCTTGCATATGTTCGTAATAGTATTCCCAGTTTTCACCGAGTTCCGGGAAGTGGGAAGGTGCGATATTTTCTCCCAGCAAGGTGTAACCGCGTTTGAGAACATTTTCCCCAAATACCCGTTTCGCAATTAATTGTTGTCTACCTTTTTCGGACTCAGCAAAGTAACCATGTCTAATTGACAGGCGACGTAAAGCAAGAATTACCGAGGCGGTACTGTTACCTCTAGGACACCGAGTTTTACAAGAAAAACACTGTCCACAAAACCAAATTTTGTCTGACTTGAGTAACTCCTCAATCTGTTCGTCATCTTCCGACTGCACGAGATTCATCACTTCTCTAGGAGAGTAATCACTAAACTCTGCTGCTGGACATACGGCAGTACACACACCACAATTTAAACAGGCATTCATCCCATGCTGATACAAAATATCTTTTTTCAGCTCGTTAAATAATTTGCCCATAAATAAAGCTCCGTCATTCTATTGGCTGAATGACACCTTTAATAATTATATATCTATTATATAACTAGACAGTAATATAACAAGTGATATTTGGGATAATTTTGTTACTTTTTCTAATATTTAGAGCAACACACCGACAAGTTTGAATGAGGCTCAAACTTATAGACAGTTTGGATGGAAAATTTGTCTTTGATTAATGCCAGATGATTCAACAAGACTTTTTTTATCAGATAACAACAAAAAAACACCCTCAGAAAGAGGGTGCAAAAATAACATGACTCACCAGAAAAAAGTAATAACTAACTAGCAATTGCAGGCGCTGCAAGTGCAATTGGTTGAGGCTCACCAGATGCTAAATCTAGAGGGAAATTGTGAGCATTGCGCTCGTGCATGACTTCAATACCCAGGTTGGCTCTATTGAGAAGGTCTGCCCAAGTGTTAATTGTTCGTCCTTGGTGATCCAAAATCGAGTTATTAAAGTTAAAACCATTCAAGTTAAACGACATTGTGCTGACACCTAAAGCAGCAAACCAAATGCCAATTACTGGCCAAGCCGCTAAAAAGAAATGTAAGGAACGGGAATTATTAAAGCTGGCATATTGAAAGATTAAGCGCCCAAAGTAACCATGTGCAGCTACGATGTTGTAGGTTTCGCCTTCTTGACCAAATTTATAACCAATGTTGGCTGATTCTGCTTCAGATGTTTCCCGAACCAATGTGGAAGTTACTAAAGAACCGTGCATCGCTGAGAACAACGCGCCACCAAATACTCCTGCAACACCAATCATGTGAAATGGGTGCATAAGAATATTGTGTTCTGGTGAAAACACAATCATGAAGTTAAAAGTTCCAGAAATCCCCAGCATCATGCCATCAGAAAAACTACCTTGTCCAATGGGATAAATCAACAATACGGCTGTTGCAGCTGCCACGGGAGCAGAAAAAGCTACAGGAATCCAAGGGCGCATTCCTAAGCGATAACTCAATTCCCATTGCCTACCCATATAGGCATAGATAGCTAGTAAGAAGTGCAGTACAATCATCTGATAAGGGCCGCCATTGTACAGCCATTCATCTAGAGAAGCCGCTTCCCAAATGGGGTATAAGTGCAAGCCAATAGCGGCTGAAGTGGGAACTACAGTAGCAGTAATAATGTTATTGCCATACAACAGTGAACCCGATACAGGTTCTCGGATACCATCGACATCAACGGGTGGCGCGGCTATAAATGCAAGGATAAAGACGATCGCAGCAGTTAAGGCTGTGGGAATCAGGATGACTCCAAACCAACCAACATACATTCGATTTTCAGTACTGGTGATCCAGTTAGCGAATCTTTCCCATAAGTTGGCGCTACCGCGCTGATTTATAAGCGTTGTCATTTTTCTATAGATGTGAATGGAATGGTGCAAAATTAACAAGGCTTGCTTGCTATTTATTTATTATATAACTTATTAGTAATATAATCAAGCAAAAAATCAGCGCAGTTTAGTTACTAAACTGCGCTGCATTAGAGACGATTTATGAAGTAAATCTTAAGTAGGGTGTGTTATGGCTTCAGCCTAACGCACCGCCAGATTATAATGGTGCGTTAGGCGCTCGGCTCTAGTTTTGGTGATGAATTAGCTCACAATTTGCGCCTAACACACCCTACGAGAATTTTATTTTTACTTTATAAATAACCTCTTAATGTGATTGAGTAATATTGACTACTCCCTATTCCCCACTCCCTACTCCCAGAGTGATTTCAACGGCTGCGTAAAGCTTCTAGTTGTTTTAACTGCGCTGTTTGTTGTTCTAAACGAATGGAGAGGCGATCACACACCAACTCGCAGATTTCAAAAATCAAAGGGTCAACAATCTCATAGTAAATACTTACTCCTTGAGGTTGGCGCTGAACAATACCTGCTTGTGCCAAAATTTTTAAATGTTTAGACACATTGGCTTGTCCCAGTCCGGTAGCTTCGATAATTTCTGAGACGTTTTTGCTACCCGATTTTAAACTGCACAAAACTTGGAGCCTGCTAGTTTCTGAAAGTACTTTAAAATAATCTGCAATCGGCCCAAGGGCAGCAGGTGAATTTTCTAACATACTCATGTCTAAATATATCTATTTACTATATTACTATATAGTATTGATATTATGATTCTTGTTCCCAGAAATATAAAGTCGATCACGAATATTAGGCGTGTACTCTGACACTTTGCTTGATTGAAAAGAATGGCGATTTTGGAACAGCACCAAAGCTGCAACTGCTAGTAAAAAATAGCCAAAGCTTTTTTGCAGTCTATGAGCAGGAACAAATTCTGCCAAATATGCACCAAAAATTGTTCCGCCACTAGCAGCCACAATGAAAGATAACATCAACTGCCAATTGAAAGAAATATGTCCCCAATAGGTCAAAAAGCCAGCAATTGAATTAAACACGATAATCATGAGTGATGTGCCAATTGCTTTTTTCATGGGTACTTTTCCCAAAAGCACTAAAGCTGGAACAATCGCAAATCCACCACCAACACCAATCAAGCCAGTGAGTATCCCTACTCCTAATCCTTCAGTCATTAACCACAACCAGCAATATTTACAGACTGGTGGGGGATACAAAGCTAACGGATCATCTGCGGCTGTTTTTTGAGAACTACGGCGAATCATTAATACTGCTGCCAACAACATCATGATGGCAAACAGCAACATTTGGAAAGTTTCGGTCACAAAAGGTAGCAACGCAACTTTTGCTCCCACAAATGCTCCCAGCATAGTGGCGGAACCGAAAATTAATGCTGTTTTCAACTGAATGTTTTTAGCTCGCCAGTGAGGAATGATACCTAACAAACTCACAGTACCGACGATCGCCAAAGTCATAGCGATCGCAGATTTTGGTGGGATACCCATGACGTAAACTAAAACTGGCAATGCCAATACCGAACCACCGCCACCAATCAAACCCAAGCTCAACCCAATACAAGCAGCTAGTAAATGTCCAATTATCCAGGTCATACACTGCTCCGTTGATTATAAGGCAGTTTTGAAAGTAGCATTGCTAACGCGCAGGTATCTGTAATTCCCGCAAACATCAATCCGGCTCCGACAAACCCACTCAGAATCAAGAACCAAGGAGAAACAAATGCACCCAGTAATGTACCTGTAAACACTAACGAACCTGCAACAATTTGCACTTGCCGCATTAAACTAATTGGAGCATTTTTGTTAATTTTGGTGGGATAACCTGCGGCTTTCCAAGCGGCCAGACCGCCTTCAAGATGGGTGACTTCTGTAAATCCAGCATCAAATAGTTTTTGCGCTGCCATTTTTGAACGATTCCCAGAACGACAGTAGAGAACTACTTGAGTGTCTTGGGTTTGCGGCACTTTGCGCGGATCAAATTTGGACAAGGAAATCAGTGTTGCATCGGGAATATGTTCTCCAGCATATTCAGATGGTTCACGCACATCTATAAGGGTGACAGTTTGTTGTTTGAGTAACTGTTGGAGAGTTTGAGCATCAATGGTTTGTAATTTGCGTGTATGAGAAATGGTCATTACTGTTTACCTTTGAGGAATATTTTTAAACGCAGAGATACGGTGAAATCTGAAAATTTTGGTGTTGCTGATGACGGGGATGATTTTTATCTCACGCATAGACGCGGTAGCGGCTTCTCGTTCGCGTAGCGTCTCCGTCAGGAGAAGAGTAGGCGCAAAGGCGCAAAGAAAAGCACGCAGAGATTCTATAAATCTTCTCTAGCCTCTAGTCCCTAACCTCTAGCCTCTATTTCCCTTAATTACGCCGCCACGTTACCGCAGCGTTGGTTGGCGGGTACGGCTTCCATGATTTTTTTCGGGTTGGGTAAATTTAGGTTTGCCATTAATTGAATAAATTCTTCGCGGTTACGTCCTGCAAACCGAGGGTTCCATTGTTTTTCTTCGCCAATGGTAGAAACTGCGTGACCGCGATAATCATGACCAGGATAGACTAGGGTTTCGTCGGGCAATGTGAATAATTTTTGGGTGACGACATCGTACATCATTCCAGCGTTGCCACTCTGAAAGTCTGTCCGTCCACAACCACGAATAAACAGCGAGTCTCCCGTGAGTAGGTGAGTACCATTCACTAAATAGGCATTATGGCTATCTGTATGACCGAGAGTGGCGATCGCTTCTACTTTTACGCTCCCTAATTCTATAACTTCGCCATCTTTTATAAATCTGTCTGCACATCCAGCTTGGGCATTCTCTGGCACAATTCCCAAACAACCTGTTATTTCTCGCAGTTTCGCTGTGCCAGTAATATGATCGGCGTGGATATGGGTTTCTAAACAATATTTGAGAGTTAGTCCTAATTCTTGCAGCAATTGGCGATCGCGCTCCACTTGTTCTAATACCGGATCGACCAAAATCGCCGTTTTTGTGCCTAAATCTGCAATTAAGTAAGTATATGTACTAGTTTCTACGTCAAATAGTTGTCGGAATAACATTATGCCTAAATCCTGATGCCGTATTAATTGATATTATAACTATATAGTAATATTATTTGAACTGTCTAGTGTATTTATATCTGAGTTTTTAGCTCCAGATTTTTCCTAAATTAAGCAAAGTCGCCCTTCAAGGGCGAGGAACCTCAAACCCATGTTTTTGGTAAATATTTCTCGAAGAATCCCATTAGTTCACACCAAGCATCTTCCGCTGCGGCGCGATTGTAGTCTGAGCGTTCGTGACAGAAGAAACCATGCCCTGCGTTGGGATAAACCTTTAAGATGTAGTCTTTGCCCAATTCTTGAAATCGAGTGTTGATTTGCTGGATGCGATCGCTCAAAATAAAAGGATCTTGACCACCAAAAAACAAATACACAGGTACAGTAATATCTTGCACTGCCTCAATCCACTCATCTAAAACCATGCCGTAAAAAGGAGCCGCCGCTGTAATTTGGTTTGACAACTTGCAAGCTGTGAAAAAAGTCAATCCACCTCCCAAACAAAATCCAGTGACTCCAATTCGATTTGCATCAACATCTGGCAGAGACTTCAAATACATCAATGCAGCTAGAATGTCATTTTCCATTGGCTGACCAAAATCTAACCGCCACATCATAGCCATCGCCTGCTCTACCTGGTCATAACCAAATTTGTTATTGGGCAACTCACGGTAGTATAAATCTGGTACTAATACCTCATAGCCTCGATTGGCAATTCTGACAGCGACATCTTGAATGTGTGGTGTGAGTCCAAATGCCTCCATCAACAGCAGAATAGCGGGTTTACGTCCGGGTTGATTTGGTGTGATTAACACAGCAGGCATTTGCCCACAGGGCGTAGAAATTAGCACCTCAGTTTTTGTAATTCTCATCTTCTTTTTTCACTAGAGTCTACTGATAGCTTAAAAAGCCAGCAATTCAGACTTATAGAAAAAAGTTGCGAGATTTTAGTAAAATCTTGTGGTTAATTGTGCAGTAGTTGTTTAGGTGTGACACGAAACCTGCGTTTGAAACACCTCGTCAAATGGCTCTGGTCAGAAAAACCCGTTCGGACTGCAATCTCTGCAATACTTATTTTGCTGCTTTGTAATAAATACTTGGCTTGTTCAAGACGACATTGCAGAATGTATTGGTGGGGTGTAATTCCCATACATTGCTTAAAAAGCTTGAGAAAATAATAAGGACTGAGTTGGGTGATGGTACTTAATTCAATTAGTTTCAAATCCTGATGAAGATTTTCATGAATATACTGCGTCACTTGTTGTAAGGCTGATTGAGATAAACCCTGTGAATAAGTAGAGAGTTTAGGCTTGGTAACACAATAGTTGCGTAATAGATGAATTGCTAATGTTGTTTGCAGACTATCAATCAGCAAATCACCACCAAATTTACTCAATTCTACTTCCTGCCTTAAGGTAGCAAAAATGCCTTGAATTAAGGCATCAGACTGACTCATAAACTGGGGGATAAGTTCGATGTGATCTTCTGCTACTAAATCTTGACCAATTTGCTTTAGTAGAATAGGCTCAATTGCCAAAACCATAAACTCAACTGAGGTATTCCAGTTACAGCGGTGGGAAATCTGGGCAGGAATGATTGCACAATCTCCCTGTCGGCGTGTTTCATGGTAAAGCTTACCGTCTAACCACCGTTCTCCTGTGGAGCATAAAGGAAAATTGGCAGAAGTAGGTGCATAAGCAATCACATGCATTGTGTGTTGATGTTCAGCAATTTCAAATTTAGGTTGTTGAAAAACCTCTAGATGTAAATTCCGCCAACCTGCACTTGATAAAACTGAAGGCTGGGGCAGAAGTGAATCTGCTGCATTGGGTTGACGGTAATCTAGTTTGATGCCTTTTTCCAACATTTTGTTTGGTATGAGGAGCTAATATCGTGTCCGATAAAAGACTTATGATTAAGACCGCAGAGGAAGCAGAGGAAGCAGGGGAGAGGGTTTTGATGTGTCTGCACAGATATGCTGAATCATAACTGATTTGCCGGACATGATATTACCCTTAGCAGACAGGCTAGAAGCCCATCCCACAAGAGCTTTATTTATGCACTTCTTTAGTCTTGCCACACCACTAAGGCAAGGTTCTTGCACTCACAGTCCGTTGGAGATTGGCTAAAGCTCGGTTGTAATCTAAAATTGCGGTGACTCGATTACCTTCGGCTCTGGTTAAGTCATTTTCTGCTTCAATGACTTCTGTTTGCGTACCTACACCAGCTTGATATCTAATTCTGGCGATGTTCAACGCTTCTCTGGCTTGTTCTAAACCGACACTAGAAGTTTGCACATTATCTAAATTAGAACGTAGTTGAGCGTAGTATTGTTCAACATTAAAGCGAATTTGGTCACGCTGATTGGCAAATTGAGTTTCTGCGATCGCAATATTAGTTCTAGCTTGCGCTGCTCTAGCTCTGGCGGCTCCCCCATCAAATAAATTCGTACTGGCTTGCAGACCAATAGAATAACCATCAGTAACGCTGGCGGTATCGTTAAAGCGATCGAGTAAGTTATAACTCGTCACTAAACTAACTTGCGGTCTTACCTGCGCTAATGCCTGTCGTCGCTGTTGTTCGGAAATATTTCTTTGGGCTATTTGTTGGCGCAATTCTGGGCGATTTTGAAAAGCTTCGACAATTGTTTGTTCTAAGGTTGGTTGCCAAAGACCTGCTAGTGTTACTGTATCTGCGGCGGTGATATCTACTGATTGGGGTAAACTGAGTAGAGTTCCAAACTGACGACGGGCAATTTGCTGGTTTGATAAAGAATTAGTCAAGTCTTGTTGGGCATTAGCTAAATTTACTTGCGCTTGTAGTACATCAAATCTTGTACCTACACCTGCTCTTTCTCTGGCTTGAGCATCTTGCAAACTCGCTTGAGCATTGGCTACCGCAGATTGATTAATTCTGACTTGCTCATCGGCTTGTTGCAAATTGTAGTATTGAGTTCTGACATTCAGTTCAATTTCTCTGGATTGGTTTTCCACATCTAACTCATCTATACGTAACTGTTCTTCGGCTTGTCTGATAATAGCTTGACGATTACCAGATGTGTAAAGGTCATAATTTAGTTGTGCTGTACCGTTAAAAGAAGTACTTGGTTGAGAAGAATTACTACTAAAGCCATTACCACTATTTGTCACACTCCCGTTGATATCCAGAGTGGGAAACAAAGCTGCTTGAGATTCTCGAAGTGCTGCGCGACTACGTTCTAACTCTAAAATTGTGACTTGTAAAGTACGATTGTTGCGTCTGGCTAATTCTAAAGCCTGTGCCAAACTCAGTGGCACAGTTCTTTGAATCTGCACCTCTTCTGGTTTAGTAGGAAATTGTAAAGGATTGGCATTAGGATTTAAGTTTTCTGTGGGAATTTTTGGTGTTGTCTGCGGTGGAGTTTGAGCATAAACACTCTTTGGCACAGCAGAAATTAAGAGAGCGATCGCTACAACAAACCAGGTAGAATGCACAGAAAATAACATAGAGAGTAGGGAGTGGAGAGTGGTTAATAAAGTTTAAATTACGTCATATTGTCTGACTATCACCTGAGAGAATGATATCCGCGTGCATCCGCGTTTATCTGCGGTTAATTATTTTGTAATCACCTAAATCAACCAACAATTAAACCGTCTTGGACGCGAATAGTTCTTTTAGTTTGCGCTGCAATATCTGGTTCATGGGTAACAATCACAATTGTGATACCTTGCTCATTCAATTCTGTGAGCAAATTCATCACTTCATAAGAAGTTTCTGTGTCTAACGCACCGGTTGGTTCATCGGCTAAAACTAATGCTGGTCGATTAACTAAAGCACGCGCGATCGCAACTCGCTGTTGTTGTCCTCCAGAAAGTTGACTTGGACGGTTGAGAATACGTTCAGCTAATCCTACTCTTGTTAAAGCTGTCAAGGCTCTTTCCCGACGTTTGTGTTTTGGTAAGTTAGCATAAACCATTGGTAACATCACATTTTCTAGTGCTGTTGCTCTTGCTAATAAATTAAATTGTTGGAACACAAAACCTATCCTTTGATTGCGGATATAAGCTAATTCATCATCATCAAAAGTAGTTAAATTTCTGCCTTCAAAAATATAATTTCCATTAGTAGGTCTATCTAAACAGCCCAGAATGTTCATCAGTGTAGATTTACCTGAACCTGATGCACCCATAATTGCAACATATTCCCCCTCTTCAATTGATAGGTGAATACCTTTGAGAATTGGAACGCTCATTTCTCCAAGTTGATATGTTTTTGTGATAGATTCCATCCAAATCATTGTGGTCATATTTTTGAGTGCTGAGTAGTGAGTAAAAATATTAGTTATAGCGTTTCTTCTTCTAGTGAAGTACAAGCAAGAATAATTAACCGCAGATGAACGCAGATGGACGCAGATAAATTTGTACCTCAGCAGATTAGGAAAGGCTATATGTGGCAGTTTTATTTAATATATGAATAGAAGAGAAAAGTGATAAGGTTTTATTTCTAAAACTAATCACTTCGTAAAGCTGTAATCGGGTCTAATTTTGAAGCATTGCGAGCCGGAATCACACCAGCAACTAGCCCAACAAATAACGAAAGTCCAAAACCAACAACTACTGATACAAAAGAAATCACAAAGGGAAATTTAAAAATACTCGATGCGCCAAAGGCAATTAAAATACCACTGCCCATACCAATACCGCCACCGACAATCGAAATCACGATCGCCTCGGCTAAAAATTGATTGAGAATTGCTGAATTAGTTGCCCCGACTGCTTTACGGATGCCAATTTCTCTGGTTCTTTCTACTACAGAAACCAGCATAATATTGGCAATTCCGATGCCACCAACCACCAGAGAAATTCCGGCGATCGCTACTACCATGATTGTAAATAAACCGACAACATTAGTAAAGGTACTAACAATATCAGCTTGATTCGTAATCCGAAAATCATCAGCTTGCGGGGGATAAATTTCGTGGCGCAAGCGCAAAATATTAGTAACTTGAAATTGCGCCGCTTCTAATTTGTCCTGATTGCTAGCTTTGATTAAAATTCCATTTACCGAAACACCAGTTAAAGCATTATTCCCTACTAGTCTCCCCGACATACTAGTTAAAGGAATAAAAATTTGGTCATCTCTATCCATCGGCCCTTGAGCGCCTTTTGGTTCCATGATGCCAATTACTTCATACGTTTCTCCTTGAATGCGAATTTGTTCACCAATAACTTTAGTACTATCGCCGAATAATGTTCTTTTGACTGTTGGCCCAATCACCGCCACTTGCTTACTAGAATCGAGTTCTTCTTGGGTGAAAAATCGTCCCTCTTGCGGATGAGTATTGCGTGCATCGGGATAATTTAAGTCTGTACCGTAGATTGTGGTGGAAGTATTTTCGCCACCATATACTACTTGAGCATTTCTTTGCAGATATGCCGAAACCAAATCGGCTGATGGTGCTTGTTGAGCGATCGCTTTGGCATCTTCCCAAGTTAAGGTACTAGTAGAACCCACGCCTTGACGGATATTTCCACTTCTGGCTGCACCTGCTAAAACTTGCAATACATCTGTTCCTAAAGCTTGGATTTGATTTTCAACACTTTTCTGCACCCCTTGACCCACAGAAGTAATAGCAATCACAGAAGCAATCCCAATAATTACCCCTAGCATCGTTAGTCCTGTGCGTAATTTATTACTCCACAGCGTTTCTACAGCCATTGATATTATTTCAGTCAACGGCACAGTAGACTTACTAGGTCTTTTTTGGATTTTGGGAATTTTAGATAAACTCTGAAGCATACTAACCAATTTTAAATTTAAAGCATTAATGTATGAGTTTTTGGCGTTGCTTATTGAGGGGATGATTTTTGTCTCACGCAAAGACGCAAAGACGCAAAGAGCAAGAGTTTTAAAAGTAGAATTTTATGATTTCATACCGCATTTATGCAACGCCGAATTTTTTACTTTTGCTTTTTGACTTTTAACTTGATTAACGACTAGAACGCCCACCGCCGCCAGAAGAACGGCCTCCTCCACCGCCAACGCCAGGAAATACACCTCCCCGTGGCGTTGACTGGGGTCGTGAACCAGGGGGGAAACTCAGCAAGACTTTTTCATCACCTGTTAATCCAGACTTCACTTCTGTAAAGTTATTCACAGTCACGCCAGTTTCAATGCGAGTAAATACAGGTTGCTCATTTGCTCCTAAAACATACACGCCTGTGGCTCTTTCTCGCCGCACAACTGAGGCGGTGGGGACAACTAAAGCATTTTCTAGCTCACCAACTTGGAAATCCACATCGACGTTCATTCCCGACCGGAGTAAATTTTGCGGGTCGGACAGAGATGCTTTGACCTGAAAACTAGTAACGTTCTGCTCGACGGTTGCTTGCGCCGCAATTTGACTTACTTTCCCCTCAAAAACTTTTCCTGGGTAAGCATCAGCTTTAATGGTTACTGGTTGACCAAGGCGAATTTTGGCAATGTTTGATTCTGATAAATTGGCTACAACCTGATTCACAGACGCTAAAGCCAAAATCGAAGAAGAAGTGGCGGAAGAAACAGCACTCCCGGAAGTGGTAGGAGTCACAAAAGCACCAGGATCAGCGAATTTTTGCGTTACTACCCCATTAAAGGGGGCGCGAATAATTGTGTCGTTGATTTGGGCTTGGATGTTTTGCAGTGAACCACGGGCTGAAATAACTTGAGCGCGGGCGACTTCAATATCTTCTGGGCGGTTTCCGGCTTTTAGTAATGCCAAAGCTTCTTGTCGCTGTTTCACAGTCGCTCTAGCTTGTTGAATATCTTCTGAGCGTGAACCAGCTTGTTGCAAGGCTAATGCTTGTTGCGCTTCATTGACTTGGGCTTGGGCGCTGTCACGGGTTGACCGTTTTTGAATAACCGTTTGCAGGGAAATAGCACCAGAGTTATATAGTTGTTGATTGCGCCGTAAATCATCTTCTGCTTGAACTAAGCTGGCTTGGGCGCTTCTTAAGCGTGCTTGCGCTTGGGCGATATCTTGGGGACGATTACCGGCTTGGACTTTTTGCAGATTTGCTTCGGCTTCATCGAGTTGTGCTTGGGCTTGGGCGATATCTTGTGGGCGATTCCCGGCTTGAGCTTTTTGCAGATTTGCCTCGGCTTGGGCTACCTGTCCTTGGGCTTGCACCAAACTACCCCGCAGGTTGGAATCATCCATGTAAGCGAGAATTTGGCCTTGTTTGACCGTATCGCCTTCTTTAACCAGCAGGGTTTTGAGTACACCCGAATTTTTGGGACTGAGGTTAATCGATCGCTCCGGTTTGACTGTACCATTAGCCGAAACTGCGATCGCTAAATTTCGTCTTTCTACCGACTGTGTTAATATCTTTTGTCTAGCTTCTTGGCCAGGTACTACTGCTATTCGGTAATACACCCCATAGCCAATTCCACCCAACAGACTGAGCATGAGCAACCAAAGTAGCCAATTATACTTTTTTTGTTTTTTCTGTTCTAAAGGTAGAACTGATGAATCTACAGGCTTTGATGTATCAAGTTTCATAACTTTGTCCGTTGTCCAAAATGGCTACTGAGCTAGTTCTTCAAGTCCAACCACTTGGTTGCTCGTACTTTCAATTGCCTAATCTTATACAATCGCTATAGTGACTATATAAGCAGAAAATTTCAAGTTTGCAACTTAATTATCAGCCAAAACGGACTGTTCTCTTGTATGACTTTAGTCACTACTCATTTCTAATTGATATATGACTAAAGTCACCAATTTGTTATGAAATTGGGCAATTTATGTGCAGAATCTTCAATTTATTTATGCAGATTTGCCTGTTGCCTGTTCCTTTTTGAACTCAACTATAACAAATCAGTGAGAGAAAACTGGCGCTGGCGATCGAGTTCTTGAAGTTTGATTTTTTCGTTGTAAAATGCCTCATAATACGATCGCCATTTTTCCGGCTCTACTTCTGGATCTGTTTCTTGCCATAATTCCAAAAAGTAACGATAACGTTTTTCTCGCAATACTCTTTCCATACAAGCAGTTGCAGCAAGAACAACTTGCGGGGTGCGGAGTATCTCTTTTTTACTCTTTTCATTTAAATGAAACAAATGAGAAATTAATTCTATTTCTTCACCTAATTCTAAATATATATCTTGCAAACTAGAAATTAAATTCTCTTTTGAGTGCTGAGTGCTGAGTGCTGAGTGCTGAGTATGAAATTCCTCTGCTTCCTCTAATTCTAAAATCTGTCCCCACAAAAACCGATGATGAGACAAGCTAAAATCTAAATTTCGTTCTTCCAGTTCGTTAATAATTGCTTGTCGCTGTTCGGGACAGTGTAAATAAATTCGCAGCAATAAAGCCTCGGCTTGTTCTAAAAGACTTTTATCTGTTTGCGGTATAGAAGATGGAGATGGTTTTTTGCTATTCCATTCTCTCTTTGTAGGTGTTGACTTAGAATATGTAGCTGTAGCTGGAGAAATTTGAGTTAAAAGATTTTCTGCTCTTAAGGGTATAAGACTTGCATCCTTTAAGCTCAAAATTTCAGCGCAGTGGAAAAGATAATAGTCTCGTGTCTCTTTATTTTCAATTTTTTTAAGTATTTTTACAAACTCTTGAGATACTTCCTGAAAATCTGTTGCTTGTCTTAAATCGCGGTTTTTTATAATTTGCTGTATCTGCCAATCTATCCAGAGTGGGGCGCTGTCAAGCAGTTCTTTCCGCTCATTTGCGGATAACTCATCTATCTTCCTATATCTATATTTCTGTAAGGTGGTTAATCGAGCAATGGTACTTGCTAGAATTTGATACTCCGATGAGCCATGAGTTTTTAGAAATTCATCAGCATCTTTGCCTGTAGGTAGATTGAGAATCCTTAATTTGACCTCACCTTTATATACTAAATCAGCAATTTCTCCGATCGCTCTTTCCGCCGCGTTAGTCCCGGCTTTATCGGCATCAAAGTTAAGAACTAACTGTTTTGAGTCGGTGTAACGTAATATTAGGCGGACTTGTTCTAAACTCAAGGCTGTACCCAAAGAAGCAACAGCATTGTTAATACCCGCCGCATGAAGCGCGATCGCATCAAAATATCCTTCTACTACGACCGCTTGGTCATGTTGAGCAATTCCGGTTTTGGCTAAGTCAATGGCGAATAACGTTTTACCTTTATTAAATAGTTCGGTTTCTGGGGAATTGAGATATTTTGGTTGTTCGTCAGTAAGCGTTCGTCCGCCAAACGCAATCACACGCCCTTGAATATCGCGGATGGGAATCATCAGGCGATCGCGGAAGACATCATAATAACCGCCCCCTTCTTTGCGCGGCTTAATTAATCCTGCTTTTTCTAGCAACTGCACAGGATAATGTTTATTTTCCACCAAATACCTATACAGCGTTTCCCAACCGGCGGGGGCGTAACCCAAGCCAAACTGCTGAATAGTTGCATCTTTTAATTGGCGATTCACAAGTAAATACTGCAACGCCTTTTGCGCCTGGGTTTGGCGGAGGGCGTGCTGATAAAAATGCGCTGTGGTTGCCAGAACTTCATATAATTGTTCTCGCAACGACAATTGACGCTGTAATTCTTGTCTTTGTTCAGGTTCGAGGGTTTGTACATTCACTTGATAGCGCCGCGCCAAATCCAGCACTACTTCCGTGAAAGATTGTTTCCCCAAATCCATCAAAAACTTAATTGCATTTCCCCCTGCATTACAGCCAAAGCAATAATACATTTGCTTACTTTGGCTGACTGTAAAGCTAGGACTTTTCTCATTATGGAACGGACACAAACCGATAAAATCTTTACCACGCTTGCGTAAAACTACGTGTTCTGATACCACATCCACAATATCAGCACGTTGTTTAATTTCCTCAATTGTGTCTGGGTGCAAGCGGGGAATGTACATATAGTTATTAGTCCTTGGTCATTAGTCATTAGTCATTGCCAAGGACTAATGACTAATGACTAATGACAAAATACTTCTGATAGCTATTATATTCTTGTTGCTAGACGAAGAATTATGTATAGAATTGCTTACGCTTAATTTTTTAAGAGGAAATACTGAAGATGGGGCGTATTTTTATTTCGGCGGCGCACGGAGGCAAAGAAGCAGGAGGAATCGATCCAGGTTCAATTGCTGGGGGAACCACGGAAGCGAGAGAAATGATTCTGCTGCGGGATTTAATTGTTACAGAACTGCGGGCGCGGACTTTTGAAGTTTTGGCTGTTCCTGACGATTTAAGCGCCGCCGAAACTATTGCTTGGATAAATTCTCGTGGTCGTCGGGGTGATGTCGCCCTAGAAATTCATGCTGATTCCGCCAGTAGTCCAACGGTGCGTGGAGCTAGTGTATTTTATATTGCTAATAATAATGAACGTAAAAGTAATGCTGAACTGCTGTTAGTCGGTTTGTTACGCCGTGTTCCGCAATTACCCAATCGGGGAGTCAAACCAGATACTGATAGTGGCTTAGGACGTTTAGCCTTTTGTCGTCAAACGACACTGCCTTCATTATTAATGCAAGTTGGATTTCTCAGCAGCCCCGATGACCGCGCCTTGCTGCAAAACCGTCGCCGTGATTTTGCTTTGGGTATTGCTGATGGTTTGGCTTCTTGGAGTCGTGTTATTGACCCCACACCCGGAACTCCCACCGAACCAACTTATCCATCTATCAATATCAACATCAACGGGCAGAACTACTCAGAACAAGGCATATTAGTCAATGGTAACGCTTATATTCCCGTTGATTTAGTAGACCGCTTGCGAATTGACTTAACAACAGCCCAAAATGTCAACCGAATTACCTATCGCCGAGTTGTATATGTCAAAGCTGTAGAACTCAGGGATTTTAATATTTCTGTCAATTGGGATAGCGCCACACGTACTGTTAACCTCCGTTCGATTTTGGTGATTTGCAAAGGTCAAATGGATCAAATTATCTCCCGTGGTAATACTTCCGAAGTGCAGCTACAACTATTTCTGCGAAATAACAATGAAACTGCTTTGGTGAAATTTCCTGACCTTCCAAAACTGTATCGAGAAGAAGCCACAATTGAAGGTGTAAATTATGATATCGCCTTTTGTCAAATGTGTGTCGAAACAGGTTTTTTACGCTTTGGTGGTGATATTAGACCAGAACAAAACAACTTTGCTGGACTTGGTAGTATTGGTGGTGGTTCTGATGCGGCTGCGTTTGAAAGTGCCAGAATTGGAGTCAGGGCGCATATTCAACATTTAAAAGCTTACGCCAGTTTAGAACCTTTAGTAAATGAAGTGGTTGACCCCAGATTTCGCTTTGTCACACGCGGAATTGCACCTTTAGTTAGTCAACTTTCTGGTCGTTGGTCAGCAGATTTAGACTATGGG
Organism: Nostoc sp. TH1S01; assembly: GCA_018993265.1. Classification (GTDB taxonomy): domain Bacteria; phylum Cyanobacteriota; class Cyanobacteriia; order Cyanobacteriales; family Nostocaceae; genus Nostoc_B. Next base: position 2,558 of record JAGKSW010000052.1, on the reverse strand, counting down.
GCAAAAATTACGGCGATGGTGCAAAGGTTATACGAATCGGCCGGATTTATGTAATTAATTTATCTCTTTTGAGGAGGCGATCGCTATTTAATTAGAACGCCAATTTTCAATTTGTAAATTAGGCACTCTTTGAAACTCTCGGATATTAGATGTTACTAAAACGTGATTATTGATGACTGCGGTGGCTGCAATCAGTACATCATAAGCACCTATAGGTAAACCTGCTAATTTGAGCAAGCTTCTAATTTGAGCAGCTTGTTCGGCTTCTTTATAGTCAAAAGGTAAAATTGTAATTGAGCTTAATAAAGTTTCAATAATAGATTGAATTTTAACAGCGCGTTGTGGATTAATAGCTAATCCATATTTCACTTCCATAACTGTGATCGATGAAACAAAAATATCAGCACGAGATGTTGATTTTAATTGTTTGAGGGTGTTTGCTTCTCCTTGAACAAAATCACTAATTACGCAAGTGTCTAGTAGATAACCCATAATTAAATTTCTATTTCCTTCGGCGGTAACATTTCCTCCCGATATGATTCAAAGATGATACTTTCTTCTAAACCTTGATATTCCATGATTATTTCTGGCCAATTTGTGGGTTCGCTTTCTAAGAAAGTTACGAAAACTTTGCTTTCAGTGATGCCTAATGGTATTTCATCTAATTCGATTTTGCCGTCTTTATAAGTTCCTTGAATGGTTTTTAACATATAAATTACCTCCTACATAAATTTTAGCCTGAAAGCTTTACCCTTTAATGGGTATGAGCTTAAAGATATCCCGAAAACCCTATGAAAAACAGTCAGGATGATTTAAAATCTAAAATCAAATCATCAAACGAGATACCAAGAATTGACGGTTTCGTATACACAGACTTATTAGTCAGGCTTATTTGTCAAACACAAAGTAACGCTGAGTTTGAATTACTTACATTGATGGGGGAAGAATACCCAGTTGTTGCATCAAAGCCATAATATCTGCTTGTCCCCAATGTTCGGTGACTTTGCCATCAATAATCTGGTCTATGTGCATAACGGCAAATTTAACTTGCTGACCTGTGGGCGGAAAACCCAGTAATTCTCCCTCATGAGTACCGCTAAATGTCCCACGGGTAACGACTTTATCATTCTCAACAATCACATCTGCAAATGTATGCTTTCCATCAGGAAAAGCATTACGCATCATCAACCCATACTCGATAAAACCATCTAAATCGAGAGGTTCCGATGCGCCTGTTGTATGAGCAGTAAAATTTGCAGCTATGATTTTTTTGGCTTTTTCAACACTGCCATTGTCAAAGGCTTGGTAAAATTCTAGGGCAATGGCTTTGTTTTGTTCGGTAGACATGGTTGGAGTTACTACAGCATATTAAGCATTTAAATACCGTCATATCCAACTAGAGTCAAGAGCCTGATACCAATTTAATATGAAGCTGCATAGAATAGAGCTTCCAGGATAAAGTTATAAGAAGAGATAGAAATTACCTGCTCAAATGTCAGTTGGTCGAAGATTTCTTGGATGCGCTCGCGTAAAGCTTGTAAAGAAGAAAAAAGTTGATTTTTGAGAGGTTTTTTGAGAAGCTGCCAAAGTCTCTCAATTGGGTTAAGTTCAGGTGCTGATGGTGGCTGAAACAGCGGAATAATATTCTCCGGCCAGCTAATTGCGGAACTGGTATGAGCAGGAGCTTGATCAACCTGTAAAATAGCGTAATCGCTACCTAATTGCACAGATAGCCAGTCCAAAAACTGCTGAAAACACTCGCCATCCAGTTTTGGGTACTCATAAAGGAAATGATCTCCAGTTAACGGTTCAATGGCACCATAGATCCACGCATTTTTCCCGCGGCCATTTCACCTCAACAGTAGGTTTAAAGCCTGAAGCGGTAATTACTTTTCCCGTGAGAGTAGTGAAGTCCCAACCTTGTTTCATCCTGACACAAGTAGCGAACACATTTGTTTTGCGCTCTTATGTTGTTTCAAAGTTACGAGAATGATGCCGAGTTTTTTTTAAATTCCGATACTAACTCTTCGTCCTGTTTTTGGCTTTGAGGGCGTGGTACTTTCAATTTCGCACCCAATCGATATCGCACCCAACCATAGACTGTTCCATACTCAAGCTCCAGCCCATGTTGGCGTTTCAACCACTCGACTATTTCACCGTAACTACCAAACCCTTTCTCTGTTTCCAGTTCTTGCTTGAGCGCAGCGAGGGCCTCATCATTAATTTTTCGGTTTGCTCCAGGTGCTTTCTTAATTTCTAGCAAGCCAGACAGCCCACTGGCTCTATACTTTTGCAACCATCTTGTCACCGTTGATGTATCTCTACCCAAACGTTGCCCTATTTCTTGCTGTTGCTTAACTTGACCACTCGCCAGCCACCACAACATTTGTAACTTTTCTTTCTGGATTCCCGAAGACGTTGTTTGTAGGCGTTTTTTCAGTTCCTCTTCACTCTCGGCGATCGCAATTTTAAATGGGCGGCTCATGTTTGGGTTAACTTACCAAGTTTGCTTTTCTCCATTATATGCAGCTTCATTTTTAATTGGTATGACTAAATAA
>JAGKSW010000051.1 GCA_018993265.1 Nostoc sp. TH1S01 | reverse complement strand
AAGGTTCATCTAATCGGGAACGAGCAAGAATTAATTTAGTACGCAAGTATGAAGATATTTTTAATCGTCGTCATGATTGGTTTTGGAAGTTAGCGCATCAACTGACTGATAAATTTGATGTTCTCTGTTTTGAAACCTTAAATCTCAAGGGAATGCAACGACTTTGGGGAAGAAAAATATCAGACTTGGCGTTTGGCGAGTTCCTGCAAATTTTAGAATGGGTTGCCAAAAAGAAGAATAAACTGGTTGTCTATATTGACCAGTGGTATCCCAGCACTAAGACCTGTTCTCACTGTGGTCATGTTTTAGAAAGTATTCATTTGTCTATTAGAGAGTGGCGTTGTCCGTCCTGCCAGTCAGTGAACGGGAGGGACGAAAACGCATCTAAAGTAATTTGTGCAGTCGGGGCATCGACTGTTGGCTTAGGTGATGTCAGACAGGCTATGCCTGCAATCACTGCTTGAAGCTAGAATCCCCGCAATTCAATTGCGGGGAGTATGTCAATCAGGGTTCACAACGATTTGAGTTGCAGGTCGGATACATTTTTATTACCAGTTTCAACAGGGAGAAATCCACCAGCCTGCATTTTCCATAATCTGTGGTATGCGCCACCGCGTGCTAAGAGTTTGGCATGACTACCATCTTCGACAATCCGACCGTGGTCAAATACTAAAATGCGATCGAGGTGGGCAATTGTAGATAGCCGATGAGCAACTACTATGACGGTTTTGCCATTCATTGCTAAGTCTAGAGTATCCTGAATGGCTTTTTCGGTGATGGAATCGAGGCTAGAGGTGGCTTCATCTAAAATCAGGATTGGTGCATCTTTGAGGATGACTCGTGCGATCGCAATTCGTTGTCTTTGTCCTCCCGATAATTTTACACCCCGTTCACCCACTAAAGAATTGTAACCTTCCTTGATTTGGCTAATAAAATCGTGGGCGTAAGCTTTACGTGCAGCTTCAATGACTTCCTCATCAGTGGCTTCCAATCGCCCATAACGAATATTTTCTATCAATGTGCGGTGGAACAGAGATGGATCTTGGGGAATTAAGCTGATTTGCGAGTGTAAAGCATCCTGAGTCATATCTCGGATATCAACCCCATCAATCAGAATTTTTCCTGATTGGGGGTCGAACAAACGCAAAATCAAATTCACGAAGGTAGATTTACCAGAACCAGAAAAACCTACCAAGCCGACACGTTCACCTGGTTGGATGGTGATTGAAAGATTATCGAATACTTTCTTATCTTCTGTGTAGCTGAAATTAACTTGGCGAAACTCGATTTTACCTTGACTGATGGGATGGGCGATCGCTTGTTCTCGATCAATCAACTCATGGGGTTGCACAATTGTCATCACACCATTGGCGATATTACCAATATGTTCAAACATTTCCAGAAAGCGACGGCTTAAATTACGTGCTTCACTGATGATTAATAATGACAAGCTAGTAGCGACAACAAAGTCAGCAGCAGCGATCGCACCTTGACTCCAGAGGGTGAGAGAATAATACAGCGTGCCAATTTTTAAAATCGCTGCTGAAATAAACTGAAACCAGCGAATTCGCTCAGAATACCAGTTAGACTTTCTTACCTGTTTGAGTTCGCCCTTTAATTGCTCATTTAAATAGCGTCGTTCAAAACCTAGACGCGCAAACAGCCGACTACTACTAAGATTTGTGACTGCATCTACAATAATGCCTGTAGTTTCACTGCGAGCGGCTGCGGCTTTGCGAGAATAAATTCGACAGCGAGTCGCTAACCAAAAGGAAATAGTAATAAATAAAACTGCCCATATCCCGACAAATGCCGCCAAGGGAGGATGGGCGCGATACAGTAAGATTGTGGCAACAATATATCCGACAATCACAGACATAAATTCTGTAATTAACATTTGCATCGTTTGGGTAACACCTAGAGAAGTTTCCCCAATGCGATGTGCTAAAGCCCCAGCAAAACTACTGCTTAAGTAACGATGGGAATGATGTTGCAAATAAGCATATAAGGATCTGACAATGTGCTGGCGGTGGATGGGATGCAGAATAGTTTGCAAAAGTCCAGCCGCGCGTCCAAAGATTACTTCACCCACACTCAACGCGGTGAACAGTATCAGAGGTTGACGAATTACATCAAAAATTTGTTGATTGTTATTAGGCGATCGCGTCACACTGCGGATAATTTCGCCAATGGCATAAGGTAACATAATGCCACAAGTTGCGTGCATTATTTCCAAAACCACCATTAATAAATACCACCAGCGAAACTGATTAACGAAATAGCAAATAAATCTGAATGGTGTATCAGGTAAATTTGGCGCAGTCGCAGCACGTTGAAAAGATTTGGATTTTCTAATCTTTTTCGTCATGTAAAATCGATATCGTAGCATTGTTTAAACAGATGGACGGAATAAAAATGGACGACTCAATCCGCCGTCCAATTGCTGAAAGAAGGCCATAACTATCTACAAAAAAACTGCCGCAAGAAACTAAACCATAATTTCTGATGGTGTGATGGCAGCATATAACTCAGGCGGAAGTAATGCTTCTTGAATGTTGATTTTCTTGGGTATAACACCTGATTCAAAAAATAAATCGGCTACACGCTGTTGTTCTGCTATCAATGCTGGACTTAGCCCTCTGCGTCCGGCGAAAGTGCGGCGAGACATTACTAAATCAGCTACATCTGGCGCTAGTTTTTGTTCTGTAATCATCAATTTTTTGACTTCATCTCGATTTGCATCTGCCCATTGATCAAGACCATGAAGTTCCTCGATAATAATTTTGAGTAAGCCAGGATTTTCTTCCGCAAATTTTCGATCTGCAATATAGTAACTACCAGGAGAATCTAAACCTACAGAATCTCTGAGGACACGAATCCGGTTGAGTTTTTGGGCGATCGCATAATGGGGATCACCAGTCATCCACACAGGAATTCTCCCTTCCAAAAAAGCCGCCCGTGCTTCGATAGTCGGTATACTTCTGATTTTTATATCTTTGATAGTCAAACCAATAGATTGTAAAGCTCTCAAAATAAAATAGTGGGATGCTGAACCTTTTTGAAAATATACTTCCTGTCCCTTAATTTCTTCAAATTTGGTTAAAGAAGATTCCGGTGGTACAGCAATCACACTACTTGTTCCTGTTGTTGGCGTTCTTTGTGTACCAACGACATAAACCAATTTGGAACCAGCGACTTGTGCAAAAATTGGCGGCGTTTCTCCCACGGAACCAACATCAACTTTACCTGCGGCCATTCCCTCCATCAGTTGCGGCCCTTGGACAAATTGCGCCCATTCCACCTTAATCCCCAATGGTTCTAGGCGTTTTTCTAAAACTTGGCGATTTCGTACCAGATCCCCCGCACTCTGATATCCCATCCGGAGAACCTTAGTTTTGATTTCTAAATTGGCAGTTTTGATTACTTGTTGTTGGGTTTGTTGACTACAACTTCCCAACATATATGCCATAGAAAAACCACATATACCCGATGTGGCAACATTGAGAAAACGACGGCGGTTAACCATAATTCTGCTTTTATTTTTACCTTTTGCCCTTTACCTTTTCCCTTTTGCCTTTTAACTTACCTAACTCGTACTAACGCAGCGAATCTCCTCTACGGTATTCGGCGGTGATATCGTCGAGTTTTTGTTTCAAATTTTCATCAAGTGTGACTTCCAAAGCTTTGAGACTGTCATTGAGTTGTTCTGGACGACTCGCACCAATAATGGGAGCAGTAATAATCGTATTTGCTAAAACCCAAGCTAATGCTAAAGTTGTCAGAGATAAACCAGCATGATCCGCCACTGTGCGTAATTCTTCCACAGTATTGAACTCGCGATCGCGCCAGTAACGCTCTTGATAACGTTCAGCCGCAGTACCCAAGGTAAAACGAGTACCTGCTGTGGGGCCTTGATTAAAATTATGTTTACCTGTTAACAAACCGCCCGCCAAAGGATTGTAAGGAATTACACCCAGTCCTTCTTCCTTTGCCAAAGGTAATAATTCTCGCTCAACTTCGCGGAATAACAAATTGTAGCGGGGTTGAATCGAGACGAAGCGAGTTAAATTCCGCACATCAGCCCGACCCAAAGCACGGGCGAGTCGGTAAGCTAAGTAGTTAGAAACACCGATGTAACGCACTTTCCCAGACCGCACCACTGTATCTAATGCTTCTAGTGTTTCATCAAGGGGAGTGGAAGCATCATCAGAATGCAATTGATACAAGTCAACATAGTCGGTTCCCAATCTTTTTAAGGAAGCATCGATCGCATCTAAAATATGTTTGCGTGAAGCCCCTTGATCCCAAGGCGCAGGGCCAACCTTGCCAACAGCCTTGGTAGCCAAAATAAAATGTTCGCGCTTACCTTTTAACCAGCGTCCAATAATTTCTTCAGTACGCCCAGCCGTAGCTAAACCACCACCCAAAGGATAAACATCAGCTGTATCTAAAAAGTTAATTCCCGCATCGGCGGCTGTATCAAGAATTTTTATCGAAGTTTCTTCATCCGTCTGTAAGCCAAAGGTCATTGTACCTAGAACAAGGCGCGAAACAGTCAATCCAGTTTGACCAAGTTTCGTTGTTGGTAATGTCATAGTTGTTGGTTTAGTTGGGGATGAGTATAGGTAAATACCGTTTAGATAAGGCTTAAGTCCTTTGTGAAAGCAAAGTTTTTTAACGAACCGCAAAGGACACATAGACGCGATAGCGGCTTCCCGCAGGGTAGGACTCAAAGATAAGAAAAACTGCTTAAATGAACGGTATTGGAGTATGGGCAAATACGATTCAGTTAATTAGAAATCTTGATTTATCCGCGTTTATCTGCGTCCATCTGCGGTTAATTATTTTTATCTGAACCGTATAGGACTTACGCAGGAACTCTCTCAAACTCTTATAACTTCGTGTCCTTTGCGTCCTTTGCGGTACACTTCGGGAAGCCGCTTGCGCGTCTACGTTTTTCATAATTTTGCGTAAGTCCTGCCGTATTGAAGATTTCACATCAAATCTATGATTTCTGCTTCAAACAGCTACAGAAGCACGACGGCTCTGTGAAATCAGCCACTGTTGCAATTTCAAGTCAGTGTAGACTTCATCGGCAATAAAGTGATCACCTTCAGGTAATACAGTAAAATCTACTGTTCCACCCACTCCCCGTAAGGTATTAACAATCTGCTGTGTACTCTCAATTGATAGTTTTTCATCCTTAGCACCTTGGAATATTTGAATAGGAATTTCCTTGAGTGCATCTAGTTGGCTTGATTCTAAAGTTTGAGGAACACGACCAGATACCGCTACCAAACCAGCAAAGCGACCAGGATGGGAAGCGGCGATATGCCAAGCCCCAGCAGTTCCCAAGCTAAACCCAGAGATAATCACACGGGAAGCATCGATAGGCCGGGAGGCGATGAAATTATCCAACAAAGCAATCACATCTGATTCTCGCTCTACCCAAGTCTGCCCTTCTGGAAGTTGGGGCGCTAAAAAGAAGTATGGTAAAGAGCTTGATTCATTCACAAACCGAGGTAAACCCCATTTCAGCAGCACATTTAAATCATTGCCGCGATCGCGTGCGCCATGCAAAAACAATACTAAAGGCGCGGGTTTGTTAGCATCTTCCCCAACAGCCGAGAACAGATAAGGCAATAAACCAGAGCGACGTTCAATAGCCATAGTTATAATTCCTTCCTTGTATGTTTGGTGGTTAGATCCCCGACTTCTTTAAGAAGTCGGGGATCTCGTAACCTCTCAGCAAAAGATTTAAGCCACGACAAGCTTCTGATCAACTTGTGGAGAAGTCAGGTTATTTACCTTGGATTCAATCGCTGTACCCTTGAAGAAATCACGGTTAGCTTCGGTATAGAACTTGTAGGGATTCCCAAATACATAGGCTTTGAAGTCGTCTTCAGTAATTACGCCTTCTTTCACCAAATCCCAGCTTTCAGCCAATGGTGAGGTGAGGTCGGGTACATCCCAGTGACCAACATCTGAAGAATAGATAGCGTTAATCTTCACACCCAAGGGATTAGCTTTGTTGTTGAATGCTGCGGCGATGGTGCGATCGTCAGATTCGGAACCAAAGAAGAAACTATTTACCCAGCGATCGCGAATATCTTCAATCTTTTCAATTCCAGCCGCAGCAAAATCTTCGAGTTCTTGACCAATTGGTGAACGGCTATGACGGCTGAAAGAAGAACCGAGTACACTCTTGGTTAATTCTTCTTTGCTGAGGGAATATCCTTGGGTAATGTCGCCGCCGAAACGCTCGAACAACTCAAATAACTCATCTGCGTTGGTGAGGTCTGGGTTGTAGTTTTGCAATGCCTTGATATTGCGTTTGGAGAAACGATCTACCAAATGAATGTAGACATGAGCGCCCCAATCTGCGCCACCTTCCAGCATACCGACGCGCAACTGGGGAAAACGTCTGGTAACACCACCGAAGAACAACGCCTTCGCAAATGCTTGGGAACCATCGGCAAAGTGACCGATGTGGTTGTTCATATAGTTACTGATGGAAGAGCGTCCCGTCCAACCTTGGCTACCATAGTGTGTAGTAATCGGCACACCTAATTCCACAGCTTTAGCCCAGAATGGATCGTAGTCGTATTCGCTATCTAATCCAAAAAAGTCAATGTAAGAAGCATATCTGGAAATTTCTGGGAATTGAGCAGCGGGATATTTATCAGCGATCGCTTTAATTGGTCGTTTCACACCACCAGGAATATTCGCTACTTTTAAACCTAGTGTTTTTACAGCAAACTCTAACTCTTCAATTGCTTCTTGAGGAGTACCCATCGGGATACCAGCTACCACCGTCAAGCGATCGCTATATTTGCGATAGATATCAGCGTGGTAGTGATTGACTGCCCTTTGCAGTGCTTGGCGGTTTTCTGGGCTGGCTCCAGCAGGTGCAAGCACATTATTGGGAAACAATACCGAATAGTCTGAACCTTGCTCTGCTTGGCGTTCATAGAGTAGTGCAGGCAAAGTGTAAGTAGCGAGGTCTAGAGTGTTGCGAGTGACTCTCGCCCACCAAGGCGATCGAATTGTGCGATTGTATTGACGTTCTTCTGGTGTTTTTTGATACCAGTCTTTCCCGTTGCTCTTAGAGTTCAGCCGAGAAGATTCTGCCTTGCGTAATTCGTCTACAAGTTTCGACCCACCGTAATTAGCAATGTAATCTTCAAACGCTGGGGTGAAATCATTAGTGTGAACGTCGGTATCAATGACCGGATAATCAAGGGTAGCTCTGATTGCGGCAGAGGGAGAAGTCTTCAATCTGCTATATTCAACCATATTTTTTTCCTTCCAAAATCACAGGTTTTTCCGAGCATCCGCAGTAGGGTTATCCTTTGTCATTGGTCATTTGTCCTTCGTCTTTGCTCAACAATTAACCAATGACAAAATTGTTATGTTCTGTAGGGCGGGGATCTACAGAAAAAGCTCTTTAATAGGTGTGGCTTCATCATCTGTGAAAAATTGATTTACGCCATTCCGACAAACTTTTGTTGTGCAGATATCTAAAGCTGATTTATGCCAATACCAATCTTTCATCCAGTTGTTTAGCAACAAAACCATTGGCTGGACGACGCAGACCGAGATTTTCACGCAAGGTACGACCTTCGTATTCAGTCCGAAATAGTCCGCGCTTCTGGAGGACAGGAACGACTAAGTTAACAAAGTCATCCAACCCTGTAGGTAGTATTGGCGGCATAATATTAAAGCCATCTGCTGCACCATTGTTGAACCATTCTTCTAGTTGGTCAGCAATAGTCTCAGGAGTACCAAGTATAGTGCGATGACCTCGTGCAGTCGCCAAGGCCAGATACAGTTGGCGGAGTGTGAGAGTCCCACGAGTGGCTAAATCTTTCACGAGCTTCAGACGACTCTTGTTATTATTGGTGTCGCTGGGTAGTTCAGGAGCCAAATCATCTAAAGAATATTTCGATAAATCAACACCTTTGTAATAGGTCTTTAAAATACCCCAGGCGACATCAGGATGAATTAAAGATTGCAGAAATTCGTATTTTTCTTGGGCTTCTGCTTCTGTCCGGCCAATGATGGGGAAAGCTCCAGGCATGATTTTTAGATCCTCTGGAGAGCGCCCATATTTCGCTAACCTACCTTTGACATCAGCGTAAAATTCTTGGGCATCTGCTAAGGTTTGATTGGCTGTAAAGATGACTTCAGCAGTACGCGCTGCCAAATCCCGTCCGGCTTCCGAGGCTCCAGCTTGCACAATTACCGGATAACCTTGCGGCGGACGACCAACATTTAACGGGCCTTTGACAGAAAAATGTTTGCCTTTGTGGTTAAGTATATGCAGTTTGTCGGGGTCGAAATAAATACCTGATTCTCTGTCACGAATAAAGGCATCATCGTCCCAGCTATCCCACAGTCCTTTGACTACTTCGACAAATTCTTCCGCCCGTTCATAACGCTGGCTGTGTTCTGGATGATGCTCAAGACCAAAATTCGCAGCAGCATTCTCATTGCCTGTTGTGACTACATTCCAGCCTGCCCGACCATGACTGAGGTAATCTAGTGAGGCAAACTTACGTGCCAAGGTGTAGGGTTCTTCGTAGGTAGTTGAAGCGGTGGCAATAAAACCAATGTTTTGGGTGACAGCAGACAAAGCCGAGAACAAAGTGACTGGCTCGAAATGCACTAGTTTGCCATTGCGTTTTTGAGTCTCTGGAGAGCCACCCCAGACTCCTGGACTATCTGCCAGAAAAACTGCATCAAACAAGCCACGTTCGGCGGTCTGGGTAATTTCTTTGTAATGCTCAAAATTGAACCCAGCATCTGCTTGTGAATCGGGGTGCCGCCATGCAGAAACATGATGTCCAGTGGCTTGAATAAATGCACCTAAACGAAACTTACGTGTTTTGCTCATCTGCTTTTTCTTGTCTATGCGTCTAGCTAAAGGCTGTTTGGGTAACGTCAGTTAAGTATTTGACGCTACGCTAAATTGGTGAATTTTTATGGGTCAAAGCTCGTATGTCTACTCTTGTTTGAGCCTGACAAACCTAGTAATGCTGCTGTTTGGCGCTTGAGCATATACCACAAATTAATGTAGTAATCTGAGTTAGCATATACAGTTTACACATCCAGATATAGAAAAGATGTGTTGTACAACACAATATCATGAAAATCTAATTGTTAGTTAACCTAACATTAAGTATTGCAAAATTAACGAGGTACTGAGTACGTCAAAGGAACACTTTTTACCAACAATTTCGGTATTTTTGCTTTAAATTATTCTGGCAAAATTCACCTAAAAAATCTTCTTAGAGCTAATTTGTAAACTATTTGACGTACGTATAAATAAGCTTATAGATTTACAGCATTTTGTAACTCACTGAGGTAGAGAAACTCAACTATCTAATTCAATTACCAAGCTTATTTCACTCCAGTTTCGTGACGGCTAACTAGCACTAACAGATGTTAGTTGGCTGTGTAAGCTGGGAAAAATTAACTTGTTAAGACTTGAACTCTAAAAATGACTTACAAAATCAGGCTTTCACAACATGAGTTCTGACTTTCAACGACCGCCTAAAGGCTTGTCTATTTTCACTTCTGTAGGAGGGGTGGTTACAGCAGTGATTGCGATCGCTGGTTTAAATTTTTGGTCTGGATTTTTTCTAACTATTGTAGGTATGTTATGAAGCCTTTACTGTTTAGCAATTAATCATCTCAATTATTCTTGGTTTTACCTACTCAATAGTGTATGGGCTATATATAACTTGCTGCTTTTGTGGGTAATTATTCGTGCTACTGTTTGGCAACTAATAAAAGAGTCTTAAAGATTTCATAAAAATTATAACTAACAGAATAAAGCAATGATGTAAACAACGTTTTACCGTCTGAAATTTATTAAAAAACTTGCGTTTCTAAATTGCCAATGCCAAAATATAGAAGTGTAAGCTTGATCACAAAATTAGGTAATCAAACAATGAGTTCTAGAATAGAAGTAATTCAACCAGAAGGCATGTTAAATGGTATTCGAGGTAATCAATTAAGGTGTGAAGTTAGCAATATGCTAGAAAATGGCACAGATATTTTGTTGATTGATTTGAAAGAAGTTAATTTTATCGATAGCTCTGGTTTAGGGTTTTTAGTGTCAGCAATGCAAATGGCTAGAACTGCTAATGCTAAACTATTTGTTTGTTCGGTTAATGACCAAGTAAGAATGCTATTTGAATTAACTAAAATTGATAGAATTGTTCAAAGTTTTGCTGATCAAGATGACTTTAAACGCCAAGTATTGACAACTATGTAAATTATTAAAAACTACCAAACCTGACTTAGGCTGCACTACCAAAAGAAACTTTGAGCAAAGACAAATCATCTGCAAGACTTTGTTGAATATTTAATGACATGATATGCATTAATAAATTTTGGAGATGAGAATTATTTACTTGGCTATATTTAATTAATATTTCGATAAAAGCATCGAGACCCAATATATTACCATTGGGTTGATTAATTTCATAAACTCCATCGCTAAATATGTAGAGAGTGCTGTTGTCTGCAATATCCAAAACAGCCTCTACAAATTCGACTTCTGGCAAAAACCCTATAGGTAAATCTAAAGAGCTTAGTTGTTTAACTTGTAAGTTGGTTTGAGATGTACCAGACAGGAGTATTGCAGGTGGATGACCGGCGTTGGCATAGACAAGTTGATGCTGAATGCGATCATAAACTCCATACCAAATGGTGAAATATTTAGCACCGTGATTACTCATTTGAAAGTTATGATTGAGTGCTTTGAGAACTTCACTCGGTTGGTAAAAATTAGTGTTAGGTAAAGATTGCGATCGCAAAATATTCAGTACAGACACAGAAAGCAGCGCCGAACCTACGCCATGTCCTGATACATCCAACAGATAAATTACCAAATGCTCATCATCCAGCCAGTAATAGTCAAAGCAATCACCCCCTAACTGTGCAGAGGGAATAAATAGAGCTTCTGTTGTGACTACTCCTGTCAGTGGTGGTGGTAGGAGCGATCGCACATAATCAGCCGCTTCAGCTAATTCTGCTTCCATAATTTGCTTTTGGGTGTGCAAAGTTTGGTTGAGTATTTCTAGGCCTTGTTTTTGACTTTGCAAATCCTGATTTAATTGATGTAACCTCAGTCCAGCCCGGACTCGTGCTTTTAACTCATTCATCTCAATGGGCTTAGAGATAAATTCATCTGCTCCTGCATCCAAACCTCTGATTCTATCTTCCTCTTCTCCCCTAGCGGCTCCCTTAGCAGTCAACAGAATAAAAAAAGTCGTAGCTAACTCTGGATCTGCTTTAATTTGTCGACACACCTCCAATCCATCTAGTTGTGACATCACCCAATCACAAATAATCAAAGCTGGTCGAATTAACCGTGCTTGAGTAATTCCTTCTTCGCCGTTTTTCGCCACAGTGATTTCATAACCCTGATTTTGGAGTGTTCTTTTCAGTACTGTCTGAACAATCGGGTCATCATCAATAACTAGAATTTTGACCATAAGCTATGGCTTACTAAATAAAATCATAATTAAATATCTTATTCACATTTAAAAGTAACTGTATTTCAGTTGTTAATGTATAGTGAAAATACTCAAATTAAATAAATTAACTTCCGCTTATGATATAAGCTCAACATTTAATCGATGCAAAGTGGATAATAAAATTTGTTTAAAAGTAAATACAGACCTGAATGCCTCGTCTGATATCTTGTCTTGGTTCGAGCAAATTAATCAGACACTAATTATTAATCAACAAATCTGGTGGCAATGCCAAACACTTTTAATAGAAGGTTTTGCCAATATTGTCGAACATGCTCACAAAAATTTACCAAGAGAAACTCCCATTGAAATAGAAGTTAGGTTATCGAATCAACAGATAGAAATACGGATATTTTCTCATGGAGAAGCTTTTGATTTACAAAAAGAATTACGAGAAATCTCGGAACTTGAAGACAATAAGCGAGAGCGAGGGCGTGGGTTAAAAATCATGTCGGCGATCGCCGATAAATTAAGTTATGAACAGACAGATGATCATCGTTACTGTCTATTTATTAAAAAATTTTATTAAAAATATTCAATAACAAAATACCTGATTGATAAAAAATGCAGGGGCTTAAATGCGACTGCTTTTTCAAACTTATTAGCAATTTTCTAAATTTACGAGCAAGTTCACAAATCAAATAGGATGAAAGCACCATTACCTGATAACGAAGCACAAAGAATCGAGGCACTTTTAGAGTATAAAATTCTCAATACTCCATCTGAAGCAGCATTTGATGACCTGACTCATTTAGCATCGTATATTTGCGGAACTCCAATTGCTTTAATCAGCTTAATTGATAATAATCGTCAGTGGTTTAAGGCAAAAGTTGGGTTGGATGAGATAGAAACACCTAGAGATATAGCATTTTGCGCCCATGCTATTTTAGAAACTGACATTTTTATTGTACCTGATGCGACAGATGACGAACGCTTTGCCGCAAACCCATTAGTTACCTCTGACCCCCATATTCGATTTTATGCTGGTGTGCCGTTGATTAATCCAGAAGGTTATGCAGTGGGCACACTTTGTGTAATTGACCGGATACCACGCAATTTATCTTTGCCACAAATCGAGGCATTACGCATTCTTGGTCGTCAAGTCATCAAACAAATGGAAATGCAGCGGAATTTAGCAAGTTTAGTCGTAATTGCTAATGAACGCAAACATAAACAGAAAGCACATAGACATTTTATTAAAAGAGTTGCAGGTGGCTTTGGTTTAGCATCAGCAATTTTAGTTTTGATCGGCGGAATTTCTTATAAAAATACAAAAACATTTGTTCATACAAATCATCAAATTCAAAAAACCCAAAGGCACATTAATCGCTTAGAAACACTACTTTCTAATGTGAAAGATGCGGAAGCTGGGCAACGAGATTACATTCTGACGGGAGACAAGGTTTATTTACAACCATATCAGGTAGCACTGGGAAACATTAATAAACAAATGACCAATCTGCAAAATTACACAGCAGATAAACCTCGCCAAAAACGGCAGTTAATCATCCTAAATGAACTGCTCATAGCGAAACTTACTTTATTAAAGCAAACTATCGATTTGCGCCAAATCAAGGGATTTGATGCGGCATTCCAGGCGATGTTGACCGATCAGAAAAACAACTTGATGGATGAGATCCACAAAACAATTTATGAGATAGAAAACGAGGAAAAGCAATTATTAAAAGAGCAATCACAAACTGCGAAAGTTAGCGCTCGCTACACAATTTTGATTTTAGCTTTCGCTATTTGTTTGAGCTTTGTGATTCTGGCTGTGGTTTATTACCTGATTTATTGTGAATTTACAGCGCGAAAGTTAACAGAAGATACTTTAAACGAAGAGCGCAACTTTATTTCCGCAGTGCTAGATACAGCCAGTGCCTTAGTGATTGTACTTGATTCTCAAGGGCAGATTGTTCGCTTTAATCACGCTTGTGAGCAAATTACAGGTTACTCATTTGATGAGGTAAGAGGTAGATATTTCTGGAATTTGTTTTTACTCCCGCAAGAAGTAGAGCCAGTCAAAGCAGTTTTTGCCCAGTTACAGGCAAATGATCATCAAGGCTATCAAAATTACGAAAGCTATTGGCTAACTAAAGATGGTAGTCGGCGGCTGATTGCATGGTCAAATGCAATTCTCCAAGACTATGAAGGCGCTGTCGAATATGTGATTAGTACAGGTATTGACATTACCGATAGCAGACGCATCCAACAGCAGCTGACAGCACAATATGCGATTACTCGTGTCTTAGCCGAGTCTACAACGATCGCTGAAACCATCCCCCAGATTCTCCAAGCTATTTGTGAAAGTTTGGTATGGGATGTGAGTGAAATTTGGATGTTTGACCAGCAAGCAAATGTCCTCAGTTGTTTCGACTTGTGGCATCATGAATCGTTGGATATGCACGAGTTTTACACATTGACTCAGGAAATCACATTTGCGCCGGAAATCGGATTACCTGGTCGTGTTTGGTCAAGTTGTAAACTTGTGTGGTTGACTGATGTTGCGAGTGACCCCAGCTTTTGCCGTCAGCAACTAGCAAAACAGATCGGATTGCATGGTGCTTTTGGTTTTCCCATTCGTAGTGAACAAAAAATCTTTGGGGTGATTACCTGTTTTAGCCAGCAAATTCAACAATATGACCAAGATTTAGCCAAAATTATCAATTCGATTGGCGAACAAGTCGGGCAGTTTATGCAACGCAAAAAAGCCGAAGAAGAATTGCAGCGGCAAAATTTGCGATCGCAATTATTGACAGAAATTACGCTGAAGATTCGCCAATCTTTGCAAATTGAAGAAATTCTCGAAATCACGGTCAAAGAAGTCCAAAAAATTCTCCAAACTGACCGAGTTTTAATTTCGCAGATGTCAGCCGATGGCTCGGAAAACATGTTAATTGAAGCAGTAGTGTCTGGTTGGACATCAATTAAAGAACAACATATTGCTGACTCTTACTTACAAACAGAATATCAACAACAATACTATCTGCAACAATACCGCAAAAAGCAAATTGTGATGATTGCTGAGGTCGATTTGCTGGGCATTCAACAAAGTCATCTGGAATTATTACAACAGCTGGGGGTAAAAGCCAATTTAGTTATCCCCATACTGGTGAAAGACGAACTCTGCGGTTTATTAATTGTCCATCAGTGTGCTTCTCCTCATCAATGGTCAAGTTTTGAAACTCATCTGCTAGGACAAATAGCTGACCAAGTAGGCATTGCTATCGCCCAAGCTCAATTACTCAAAGTAGAAACACAACAGCGGGAAGAACTAGAAGTAGCTCGTCGCCAAGCTGAATTAGCTTCTCAAGCTAAAAGTGCGTTTTTGGCTAATATGAGTCATGAAATTCGTACACCGATGAATGCTGTGTTGGGAATGACAGGTTTGATGTTAGAAACTCCCCTCAACCAAGAACAGCGAGATTTTATCGAAACAATTCGCGTTAGTGGTGATGCGCTGTTAAGCCTAATTAACGAAATTTTGGATTTATCCAAACTTGAGGCTGGGGAAATGACCTTAGAAACTCTCAATTTTGATTTAGCTACTTGTGTGGAAGAAGTCTTAGATTTGTTAGCTCCCCAAGCTCATCAAAAACAATTAGAAATTGCGGCTTTAATTGATCACAACATTCCAGCACACCTGCAAGGAGATGCTAGTCGTCTACGACAAGTTTTGATGAACCTGATTAGTAATGCAATTAAGTTTACTAGTTTTGGAGAAGTATTCGTCAAAGCCTTATTGCGCTGGGAAAATACCACCACAGCTAATATCCGCTTTGCTGTTACAGATACGGGTTTAGGTATTACCACAGAAAACCAACGCAAACTATTTACCCCATTTACCCAAGTGCATACTTCGACTAATTACAAATATGGTGGTACAGGTTTGGGATTGGCTATCTGCAAACAACTTGTTACCTTGATGGGAGGTGACATTGGTGTAGAAAGTCAGTTAGGCAAAGGTTCAGAGTTTTGGTTTGAAATTCCTTTTGCCAAACAACCCCAGCCACTCGCCGCCATAGATGATCGCGGAATTTTGCGCGATCGCCGTCTGCTGTTGGTGGATGAAAACACTACCAATCACAAAATTATCAATTATCAAGCTAGCTGTTGGGAAATGCAGGTAGATCAAGCTGATAGTGCAGAGGCTGTTTTGAGTGCAATGGAAGTAGCAAGCCAGCAGAGAAAACCCTATGATGTTGTCTTAATTGATATGCAGATGTCCCAAACAGATGGAATGGCGTTAGCAAAAACCATCAAGGCGCAAGCTGCTATGGCTGAGATTCCTTTAATTATGCTCACCTCTACTCAGCAACGAGATGAAATACAGCGATCGCTCACAATGGGGTTTGCTGCATACTTAGTCAAACCGATTAAGCCATCCCGGCTCCTCGATACTCTCATAACTATCTTAGGCATCCCATCACCCCCAGAACAACAACAGCATCTACCAAATCATCAGGAGTTAGAAATGAACAATTTGCAAAATAATCACCTTCGTCTTGCTACTGGCTCCTCTAAATTAAGAATTCTCGTCGCTGAGGATAATTTAGTCAATCAAAAAGTAGCTCTCAAGCAACTGAAAAGCTTGGGTTACAGTGCCGATGTTGCCGCTAACGGTCAAGAAGTTTTGCAACTATTAGAAAAAATTCCTTACGATGTGATTTTGATGGATTGCCAAATGCCAGTTCTTGATGGTTTAGAAACTACAAAAGAAATTCATCGTTGGCATGAAAGTTCTTTTGCTAACCGTCGTCGTCCGGTAATCATTGCGATGACCGCTAATGCCATGAAAGAAGATAAACAATTATGTCTAGATGCTGGCATGGATGATTATCTGAGTAAGCCTGTGATGAAGGAGAATTTGGCAGCCATATTAGAGCATTGGAGTCAGTTTCTGGTGAAAATCCCAACAGAAACTACCTCTGCTCATCCAGTTTCTACCACCCAGGAGAATGTAGAGACATTACTTATTGATTGGGAACATTTGCATCAGTTATCAGAAAATGATGCCGAATTTGAATTGCAATTGTTAGAAATATTTGTGGAAGATATGAAGTCTCGTTTAGAGTTAGTGAAAGAGGCGATCGCTAATAGTGACTTTCAGCAAATGGCACAACAAGCCCATCAAATTAAAGGCACTACTAACAATATCGGTGCTAAATCTATGCATTTAGCTGGGGAAAAATTAGAACAACTGGCTATTTATCAAGAACGCAGAGGCAGTATGGAACTAATTTCAGAACTCGAAGATTTTGTCAATCGTGTGCAAGCGTTTTTAACACAGTCCTGTAATTAAAACTAAAATCTTACTTATTTAGTTCAACGCATTATTAATTGCCTCTTCTTGACCAACTAGAGATAAGTAAGGTGTTTGTAAATAGCGACTAGCGGCTGACTTGGCATCTTCCAAACTCACATCAGCAATTAGCTCTTGAAATTGGCTGTCAAAATTAATGCCTAAGCCTAAAATTTCATACCAACCGTAAATTTGAGCAATTTGTCCGTTAGTTTGTTTACCTAAAGCATACTGTCCGAGAATTTTATTTTTAGCAGCTTGAAAGGCGTTGGCTGATACTTCAGTAGCCGAAAGTAAATCAACTTCTGCACGTAATCCTTCGACAGCAATGGTAGTATTTTCTGGCGCTGTACCCATGTAGACAACAAAAGAACCAGGATACAACCTAGTGGGGTAAAAGGCAGAGACTTCGTAAGCAAGACCGCGTTTTTCGCGTAATTCCACAAATAAACGACTAGATAAGCCATTACCTAAGTAGGTAGACAGCAATTTGAGTGGCGCGTAGTCTGGAGAATTGACGGCTGCACCTAAATAACCCAACATCACAATCGATTGTTGTGTTTGTAATGGCTTGAGTAAATGTTGTGGGTTAACTGGAATTTCTGGCAAATTCAAAACTGGTAGTGGTTGTGCAGGTACTTGCCAGTCACCAAACACTTGCTCTACTAATGTTACTGCTTCTGTTAAAGTAATTTTGCCGGCAATACTAACTACTAAGTTATCGGGGCGAAAATAAGTTTGATGATACTGCACCAAATCTTGGCGGGTAATGCGGCTCATGGTAGTTTCATCCCCTAGCAATGACATCGCATAGGGATGATTTTGGTAGATTGCTTGCCGCATTTGCTCAAAAGCCAAAGTAAAAGGCTGTTCTTTTTGGGAGCGAATATCTTGTAATGCTAATCGCCGTTCTAATTCTACTTGTTCATCGGGGAAGGTAGGCGATCGCAAAATTCGCCCTGTCAGTGCCAATATCTCTGGAAAGTCTGAAGTGACAGTCTTCAAGGACAACAAAAAATAATCTGTAGAGGTATCTGCACTCAAACTAGCTCCTACAGATTCTACTTTTTCGGCAATTTCTAAGCTAGAAAGTCCTTCACAGCCTTTTGTCATCACGGCGGAAAGTAAATGTGCTAATCCCGCTTGTTCTGGTTGTTCGTAACAACTACCAGCCCGGATAAAAATTCGCCCAGCAATGATATCCGCAGCTGGATTTTCTGATACCAGCACGACAATACCGTTATTGAGTACAGTGCGATGAATCAAGGATTGAGACAGGGAAGGTTTTACAGTTGGAGTCATTTGTGAATAGTCAATAGTCATTGGTCATTAGTCAATAGTCATTGGTCATTAGTCTCCCCTGATCCTTGCTTCCCTTCTGCCTTCTGATTAACATGGTTTCAGGATAGTCACTGCGTAATTCTGCGGTGAGAGATACTGTTTCGCTAATTGTTGCAGTTCTTGGGTAGTAAATGACTGAATTTGTTGTGGATAAGTTATTGCTACTTCCGCTTGAGCAATAGTGTTGTAGTAGCCATAAAGTCCGGTCAGTTGGTTTGGCGTTTCTGTTGAAAAAGCATACTCATTACATAACAGCCTACGCATTCTCGCTAATTCTTGGTCGCTAATTCCTTCAGTTTGTAAATCATGCAAATGATTGCAAATTAAGTATTCAACTTTTTCGATGTTTTCTGGTTCTAACCAAGCAGTGATGGTAAATAAACTTGATTCTTTTTGTAAGGAAAAATTACTACATACTCCATAAACTAATTGCTGTTCTTCTCGCAAGTCACGAACTAAACGAGAAGTTCGCCCCTCTGTTAAGAATACAGATAACACATCTAAGCCGTAAGCGGTGCGGAGTTGGTCAACTCCTGGCGCAGTCCAAGCCATCAGCAACCGCGCTTGCTCCATCCGGGGTAAACACAGTTCTTGACGCTGTATACCTTGAATCACTGGTTGTTGCGCTGTGATTGATGGAGGACAATCAAGCGGTTCGGCAAAATTAGCAAATGATTGATTAACTAAATCCCAAGCTTTGGTTTGCCCAATTCCGCCGACAACTACCACAGTCATGTTTTCTGGTTGATAGTGAGCGCGATGAAAACAGCGCATATTACCGGCTGACTGCTGCATCAGTTCCATTTCTGTACCCAGCACCGAACGCCCATAAGGATGCTGTTGATAGACATTTTGAATCAGAGATTGAAATCCCAGCCAGTCGGGATCATCATAACAAGAGCGAATTTCTTCTAACACTACATCCCGTTCGCGGAAAAATTCATCTTCAGGAATTGCCGCATTTACTAGTAGTTCTGCTAAATAAGGCAAAGTATCTTCTAAATAAGGTGCAGCAGTTGTTACGCAGTAATGAGCATAGTCGTGACTGGTGGCTGCATTACTCACACCACCACGGTTTTCAATTTTGTGATCAAAGGCTCCAGGGGCAATTTTTGCTGTCCCTTTAAAAATCATGTGTTCTAAAAAATGAGCCATCCCAAACCACTGTTCTGGCTCTCTGGCTGCTCCAGCACGCACCCATACATCCGCCACAACTACAGGAGTAGTCGGAATCTCTTGATGAATCAACGTTAAACCATTGTCGAGTTGTAAAACCGAAGCTGGAAAAACCGGATGAATTGATTGTTGTGACAATTTTTTGTAGATTTAACCACAATTTAACGTAATTTTGCCATCTTAACTCTTAATGAAATCTAAATTAGAATCATTTGATACAGATTTAATTTTATTAATAATATATTGTTTTTAGCTTAAAATTATGACTACGCCCGTCGGGCAGGGAACAGGGAATAGGTAACAGGGAACATTCGGAAAATTCTGCCCGAATAATAGGTTTTAAGCCCCTAATTCACTTATGAACAGAGGTAAAAACATTTTTTCTCGTACTACGTGTCTCAAAAAAATACGTCCGTTTCAAATCTCTTAATTTTAATTATGCTGATTTCCCTGTTCTTTTTTAATAGCTCTAAAACTAACAACCAAATATCTGACTGTTAAAATTAGGTTATTAACACGCACTAACCAACACCACCCAAAGCTTTATTGATTGTCAGATCAACAGAACTTTCTATCAATGCATAAATAATGATTTGTCTCATACAAAGATACAAATCATTATGCGAAAATAACGACTTTTAAAATAAGTCTAATGCTTAAGGCTATGAAAAAGGTAGATTCCCTGATATATACAATTCCTGTTGATACCGTTCTTTGCCTTAACTTTAATAAATTTTATTTTGCTACATATCTCAGTATGAATCTACCGTACTTATGCTTAATTTTACAAAAATATTTTTTAGTAAATTTCGGTATTTAACATTAGGATAATAAAAATGCAATTCTCCAATCTGACAAGTAGGCGATCGCGTTTTATTGAAATCCCACAACATACGACCTTTAAGTAGCAGTCATGAACTGCGTACACAAGAAAAGATGAAAGAGTGACTAGCATTTGTACTCAGCACTTTCAACTCAGCACTGCTGCTAACCAGACTTTTGAAAGATGCGATCGCGGTGAGATTGTTATCTATATTCCCACAATTTGCCTTGTAGAAATTGTTTATTTACAAGAAAAAGTCCGCATATCAGCATAAATGAAACCTCAATTAGATGCTGCGTTAATAGCTGAAAATAGTGGATTAATCCTAGCAAATCTTACAGATGAGCTAGTCGCTGCGTTGGCAAAAATCTCACGAGATAACGTTCCTAATATGCCTGACAGAATTATTACAGCTACTGCCAAGCATTTGGCTTTACCCTTATTTAGTCGAGACTCCAAGATAACTGCATCAGGAATAGATATTATTTGGTAATTTGAAGGTTTTGATAGCTGTGATCGCACTTAGTTTAAATCGCGCAACAAGTTTTTCAACGCAGAGTATTGCTGAGGTAAACGCAAAGGTACGCGGAGTTTTTACATATAACTAACTAAATTTGCTAGTTACAAAATTTATATATTTCTTGGTTTCCACTCTCCCTGATCATTATAGTTGGGTGAACCCTGGAAACCAGCAGCATTCCACATGGAATCAAAACAAGGTTTTAAAAGTTGAGGTAATCTTACATTATAATTATCAATAATTACCTCTGGTATTACTAAAACATCTCTATCAATTGAATAGACTCTATTAATCATTCTGTATAAATGATTGACTGGCATAGAGTAATTTTTTACACCAATAATAGTGAAAAATATAAATATTGGGAATCCAACATCTAGTTTTGTTAAAAGCTCTATATAACGTGATATTGACTTATTTAATTCATTTTCAATATCATCACCATACAAGATTTTTTCCATTCCTCGACTTTCAAGTTGTTTCCACACAGCTTCAACAATACCTGTTTTAAACACTTGAATATAACTATAAGTTTCATCATTTTGCCCAATAACACTATAATCAACTCGTCCATCAAAGTTGTATCTTGTAGCTATATGTCTTGGTGATGTTATTGGTATAAGAAATTGCGAGCAAGCATCTATTTTACTTATTTCATAAGTGTGGGCAGGATTCATAGAAGTAAAAGGTATTAAATGAAGCATAACTGTAGGTGAATCTTCATCATAAAATGGCACAGGGGTTTCACCTGCAACTAAGTTTGCTATTCGGCTTTCTCTAAATCTTCTGATTTTTTCGTTATTTGTATCCGAAAGATTGAAAGCAATTCTTAACTCATCTACATTCAGGTTATATTTCCCATTTGAACCTCTTGAGCAAAACTTATCATAACCTTTGAAGACTACACGATGAGGACTTATCCAGCTTTTATTGATTCTAATAATTACAATAAATTTTGAATTCGACAATCTAATCGGCTTGATAAAGATAGAAGGTAGCCTTGGTTCAATTCCACTTCTGATTGTTTGTTCTAACCCAAGGATTGTATGGTCGATATTATCAAGTTGCAAACCTTGTATAGCTATAGGGATTCCCTTATTTTCTTCAATTCCATAAATTAAATCACCTCCACTAGCATTTGCAAAAGAGGAAACATCAGCTAAAAATTCTCTTTTGTCAGCGTCAGAACTTCTTGGTAAATCCCGTTTGTATTCAATTGTTCTACTTTCTGGAACTGAATTATCTATTAAGACATAAAAATCAGTTTCAGTAATATCATTAAAATTTTTAGGAATCATTTTGCTCTTTACCTATACAGAGAAATGATAGCGTAGTGTGCTAAAAGCAAAATTAACACTTACTAAATCAATTTAGTAAGTAAGGATTATTAAATTTTTATGTCAAAAAATACTAATACTTCATCGCAGGATACTGTTGCAACACTTGCTGTAAATATTGCCCAGTATAAGATTTAGAGTTCTTCGCCACATCTTCCGGTGTCCCAAAGGCAATTACTTCGCCGCCTTTATCGCCGCCTTCTGGCCCCAAATCTATCACCCAGTCAGCACAACGAATCACATCTAAATTATGTTCAATTACTAAAATTGAGTTACCTTTATCTACTAATCTTTGCAAAACATCTAACAATTTATGCACATCATAAAAAGATAATCCTGTTGTGGGTTCATCAATTAAATAAAGTGTCTTTCCAGTAGCACGGCGAGATAATTCTGTGGCTAATTTCACGCGCTGTGCTTCACCACCAGATAAGGTGGTTGCGGGTTGTCCAAGTTGAACGTAACCTAAGCCAACATCAACTAAAGTTTGTAGTCGTGTCACCGCTTTTGGAATGTTTTGGAAAAAGTCTAAACTTTCCTCAACGGTCATGTTGAGAACATCGGAAATAGATTTATCTTTGTACTTCACTTGCAATGTGTCGCGGTTGTATCTTGCGCCTTTACAAACTTCGCACTGCACGTAAACATCAGGTAAAAAGTTCATTTCAATGACGTTTACACCTTGTCCACTGCAAGCTTCGCAACGTCCACCTTTAACGTTAAAAGAAAATTGTCCCGGTTTATAACCTCTGGCTTTGGCTTCGACGGTTTGAGAAAATACATCTCGAATTACATCAAAAACACCTGTATAAGTTGCAGGGTTAGAACGTGGTGTGCGTCCGATGGGAGATTGGTCAATTACAATGGCTTTATCAACTGCATTTAATCCTTGAATTTTTTCTAATTCTTTGGGTAAAGGTACTTTCTTTGTCAGGTGATGTTGCAGTGATGGATAAAGTAATTCATTAATTAAAGTGGATTTACCTGAACCAGAAACACCAGTCACGGCGACAAGTTTACCTAGAGGAATTTCAACATCGATGTTTCTTAAGTTGTTGCGATGGGCATTTTTAATTATTAAACTGCGTCCATTACCTTCGCGGCGTTCTGCTGGTGTTTGAATTACCTTTCTTCCTGATAAGTATGCACCTGTTAATGATTTTTCTGCTGTTAGTAATGCTTGTAAATCACCTTGGGCAATAATATTACCGCCATGAATTCCAGCACCGGGGCCAATATCAACTAAATGATCAGCAGCCCGGATGGTTTCTTCATCATGTTCAACTACGATTAAAGTATTACCTAAATCACGTAATCTAATTAAAGTTTTGAGTAATCTGCTGTTATCTCTTTGATGCAAACCAATGCTTGGTTCGTCTAAAACGTAGAGAACTCCTGTTAAACCAGAACCAATTTGTGTGGCGAGGCGAATACGTTGCGCTTCTCCACCAGAAAGAGTCATAGCGGGACGGTCAAGGGTGAGATAATCTAAGCCAACATCTAACAAAAATTGCAATCTAGCTTTGATTTCTCGCAATACTAAATCAGCAATTTGCATCTGACGATCGCTCAATTTTAACTGATCAATTCTTTCCTGTGAATCTCGAATTGATACGCCTGTCAAATCTAAAATTCGGTATTGTCCCAACCGCACCGCCAACGCTTCTGGTTTTAACCGTTTTCCTTTGCAAACTTCACAGGGTTGGTCGATTAAATACTGTTCTAATTTTTGTTTAATTAACTCTGAACCACCCTCATACTGTCGTTGCAATATCGGAAGAACACCTTTAAAACTCTGTGTTCTCTGCGCCTCTGTGGTTTTATCTTCCCCGTTTAAAATAATTTGCTGTTGTTCTTCCGACAACTTGCTCCAATTTGTTTGTAATTCAAATCCGTGCGCCTGGCCTAAACTATAAAGTAATTCCAAATAATAAGAATTTTCCTTTTCTGACCAAGGTGCGATCGCAGCGTATACTGGTGCTTCAGGGTCAGGTATCACCAACTCCGCCGAAAATCTTCTTAAACTTCCAATTCCGTGACAGTGAGGACACGCGCCATAGGGAGAATTAAACGAGAACAAGCGCGGCGATAACTCCTCCATCACTGCGCCATGTTCAGGACAGGCGAAGTTTTCCGAAAATACCATTTCCTCATCTTTCGCTTCTGGGTTATCAGTAGCCGGACTAACCAAGATGGTTGCAATACCTTCAGATTGCTTTAAACACGTAGACAGAGAATCAACTAAACGCTCTTGAATGCCGTCTTTTTTTACTAAACGGTCAATTACAACTTCGATTGTGTGGGTAACATTTTTATCTAATTCAATCGAGTCTGACAGTTCCCGCACTTCGCCATCGACCCGTACCCGCACGAAACCTTGCGAAGCCAAACTTGATAACAGCTTGCGGTGTGTGCCTTTTTTCCCCCGAACCACAGGCGCAAGAATTTGAAACTTGGTGCGGTCTGGTAGTTCCATGATGCGGTCTACCATCTCGTCGATAGTTTGGGGAGCAATACAGCGATCGCATATGGGACAATGAGGTTCTCCAGCCCGACCAAACAACAACCGCAGATAGTCGTAAATTTCCGTTACCGTCCCCACAGTAGAACGGGGGTTATGGGAGGTAGATTTTTGGTCAATGGATATCGCCGGACTTAAACCTTCAATTGCTTCGACATCCGGCTTGTTTAACTGTCCTAAAAATTGTCTAGCGTAAGCACTGAGAGATTCTACATAACGCCGTTGACCCTCAGCAAAAATCGTATCAAAAGCTAAAGAAGACTTACCCGAACCTGATACACCAGTGAATACTATCAGGCGATCGCGTGGCAATTCCAAATCCACATTCTTCAGATTATGCTGCCTAGCACCCCGAATCCTAATCGTATTTTGGCTGTTGTTGGTGTGGGGAAAATGCCCATTTAGAAGGGATGCGGCGGCTAGCTTATTATCTGACATATTGGCAGGCTGATAGTGGGAGGCAGAGTGAAACAGTTCTTAATAATACTATTTTTACTCTGCTTATACTAGAACAATAGTACTGTTTTAGGTAGTGATTGCCCAATATTGACTCTTGTAGTATTTCCCAAGTGTCAACACCTACAGGTTTGTGTAAGGATTTAGCATTAGATGTTGGTGTTTATCCTCATGAATAAGACTTAGGCAAGAAAACGAAAAATTAAAGTTTTAGAGAAGGGTGTAGGGGTGTGTCTACAGCCGGTCTCAACAGACAATCTTTGTGCATAAGTCCTTTCAAATACTAAAATCAAGATTGTGAAATTGACTTTGAATCTACAAAGACCGTTGGAATGGCCATCACCGTCAACATTACTAAGTTAGCAGCCCAAAACAACACAACAACGCCAAAACCAATCAATGTCAAATAGGAAAATGTTAATTGCGTAAATCCATCCAACAGTTGCCACAATCGAAAAGCTGTGTAGAAAAATCCAATAGGTACAACAATACTTGGCACTAGCCAGCGACTAAAAACACGTTCGCAGATGAGTTGCACAGCTACTACCAATAGGTAACTCCCCCAGAATACCCATGCGGAAGGTTGCCTCCAAGCCAGAACTAATAAGAATATTGGTAACACAACTCCAGCCACCAAAGCTAATTTGACCCACCATCGCAGAAATTGCCATTGCTTCTGGTTAAACCCTATTTCTGCCGTAAAGGGTAAACGTTGAGCTTTCACTCCAAAACCATAGCCAATAGCTAGACTTGTTGCTATCACAATAAAAAGCGTAAGAATTAATCCATTAATAACTGTCATCTGCTTTTACACCTAACAAGTTTATTAGTAAAGTCTATACAAGCGATGTTTTCATGCCTCACCCGCCAGCCTAGGAAATCCAGGGACAAATGATAAACTGCAAGTCGCTTGATAATCACTTGAGCGATCGCGCTATTTATCGCAAAAATATCTGAATATCCGTCTTTCTGTCTCGGCAAAATTTAGCTGTCTACCAATGTCTCGCTGTAGCTGAAGTTTATATCTGCGAAAAATACTGATCTCAATTGTTATATTAAGTTTTATAACTATTAATCGAAATTCTCTCCAATGGCAGATGTCTTTATTAAAATTTAAACTGTGTCAATTTATAAACAAGATCGGATTACTACACTACCATTTCCGAGAAAATTGCGATTTACTTAACGTAGAAAGAAATTGGTTCTGACGTAAATAGTTACTCTAATGTCTTATTGTATCTCTGTCAGAACAAGATTTTTCCGGTAAATGCAGTTGTCACATTGTATATATTCATCAGAAAGGTGAATAACCTCAATTATACAGAGGCTGAACCATGAAGGTATTCGATAATACCACAAAAAAGATTTTTCTGGCAAGCTGGGTTTCACTTAATTCGGCAGAGGTGAGCAACACCTATGTAACCCAGTTGCACCATCCAAATTCTCAATCAGGCTTTGATATTTTCCTACCTCTACGACGAAGATTAGATAATATACAAGTCCGCGATCGCGAATTAGCTCATCGTTTGTGCCAACTGATCCCCGCTCAATGTCCGTTTGAACGCGATATTAAATTATTCGGGAAAACCATACTACACATCCCGCCGATGTGCAAACTTAATCCTTTATACGAAGAAGTCGTGAGTTTGCGTTTCCGCGCTTTGTGCTATTTAGCTGATGAATGCGGTGAGGATATTTCACAGTATTGTTAAGTGCTAAGTGCTGAGTGCTGAGTGCTGAGTGCTGAGTATAAACTTAGTTTCTGCACATCTTGAATTCATCAACACTTTCCTTATACATCAAACTACAGATATACAAGAAATCAATGCTCAATAGTCCATAGTCGAAGTTAATTACTCTTGACTATGGACTATTGACTTTTGACTAATAACTATTTTTTCTGCCATTTGCGGATTGCTTCTTGAGCATCTTCGTAAACAGATGTCTCTTCTGGAACTAAGGTAGCGGTGGCAATGGCTGCTTGGGGATCACCTTCAGCAGAACGACTTTTAGCTAAGTCTAAAATTTTTTCGCTCCATTTATTGATGGATTTTTGTGCTAAATCAAATCCTGGTTGACCTTGGGGAACGCGTTTGGCAACTTCAATGGCGCGATTATAAGTAGAAGCTTGTTCTGGCTTAATTAAGGCATTAGCCGCATCTAACAAAGTTTTGTTAGCTAGATATTGCTTGGCTTCTTGTCGCCACTGCTTAATTGCTGCTTGCGCTTGAGGATAAAGTGAGCCTTCTTTACTGATTAATTGCGCTGCGGCGATCGCATTGGTATATTGTCTTTGCTTGGCACGACCCTCGGCTAAATTGAGGATCATGTTGCTCCAAATATTAATATTTTCTTGAGCTTGTTCGTAAAGTGGTTCACCTGGCAGAATTTTTCGTGCTGTAGCGATTGCTAAACTTAGGTCACTAGCTTGAGTTTGCCTAAGAGACATTTTCGCCAAGTCTAATACCGCTTGATTACGCTTCTTAGACTCAGAAAGTGAAGCTATTTGAGCATTAGACTGATTTTTGGCTGGAATTACCTGTTCATTGGAATGTGCAGATAAAGCCTCTCGACCTGCCACAAATTTTTCTTGATTGCGGAGAAAAACTACTGTCACTAAAGCTGCTACTAACATCATGCCACCGCCCCAAAAGAAAAATTGTTGCCACCATGATGCTTTCTGTTTTGTCTCAGGTAAACGAGAGATGTAAGGTTGGGCAACATCGGGAATGAATCTCCCTGTACTTGTTTCTGGAGAAGGAACAGCTAATTGCGGTTGTTGGTTGCCATATTCTTCGTTGGCTATGAAGTCAGGTGATTTTGACAGTTGTGCTTCTCCCAAAGTGAAATTTGGGAATTTCAAATCTGGTGATCTTGCACTAACAGCCGACTGTAAAACTGATGCTTCTCCCCAAATCCCGATAGGCGTAGAGTGAGCCGGATTTTTGGGTGATGTTGGCGCTAAGGGAGGAGCCGCCAAAGCCACAGCAAAGTTCTCTTCAGAAAAAATACTACCTTCGGCTTCAGCTGTTTCTAATTCATGGGTTGCGGCTTCCGTTGGTTCTAGGGTACTAGGAACTTGTGTAACTGGATGATTCACCTCTGGCTGCGGCAAGATAGCAGGGGAAGCAGTTGGTAATATCGCTACTGGATCTTGTGTTGGTCGCCAATAGTGTTGGCATAATTCTGGAGTGAAAACATTTAAATAGCTTTTTAAATCTGCCAAATTGCTGCCATGACCAGAACGTAAAGCCGCTAACAAAGCCGCGGTAAAAAATCCATACCCTAGCTCACTACTCTCACGGGAAAATTGTTCTGGTTCGCAAGAAAGGATAGTCGCTAATTGTAATTCTTGCGCTAGTTCAATGGTTTCTTGTCCAACGGTTGCGTCTGCTTGCGTACTAGAAGCGCGG
This sequence comes from Nostoc sp. TH1S01, assembly GCA_018993265.1. Taxonomy (GTDB): domain Bacteria; phylum Cyanobacteriota; class Cyanobacteriia; order Cyanobacteriales; family Nostocaceae; genus Nostoc_B. The sequence goes on along the minus strand of JAGKSW010000051.1, from coordinate 2,969 downwards.
TTAATATCTAGCAGCACCAAAACATTGAGTTCAGCTAATTGGAGGCTTTGCAAGAGCGATCGCATTTCGATGGCGGTTTCCTGCATCAACTCAGGATTGCCTTCCACTGGCATTAAGTAATCTTGGCCTGCGTGGTTAACACCATAACCACTAAAGAAAAACCACAGATGATCACCTGGTTGCCAACAAGCTGCTGCCAAATCTTCGAGTAACAGCAGAATATTTTCTTTTGTTGGATAGGTAGACCTATCCCCAATTGGCGGCGAAGTATCTGTCATTAATAGACAGCGTTGTGGTGAAAAACCTGCTTCTTGAACCAAAAAATCTTTTAGCGCCTCGGCATCGGCTTGAGCGCAACGTAAAGGTTGAAAGAATTGATATTGATTGATGCCGATTGCGATCGCCCAGTGATTTGCCATCCCGCTATTTGTAGGTTGTGGTTGACCGTGCCAATTTTAGATTTTGAATTTTGAATTTTGGATTGTTTTTTAGCTCAAGTTTTAACGCTTGTCCGCTAAACAAATGGAAAAGGCGCTTGATGGCGTAGCCATCATCAATTTAAAATCGCAAATTTAAAATCCGAAATTGGTTGACTTGCCTAAAATTGCGGTTGGCTTTGCCGAAAAAACAAAGCTAACCTATGTCTTATAGTCTAGGAGTTTATGATGAAATTCCTAAATCTAAGTAATTTTTATTGCCTTTACTTTCAGTAAAAATCCTCAGACAATTCAATTACAGGCCATTAATTAGTAAGGAGCTTTAAGGTTATGACCAAAAATGTTGCTAACCAACGATCATCGATCATTTCCTTTTTATTTATTAGCCAAGTTGCTAAACAAATCCGGATATTTCCATTAATATTTTTGCTCTTTTCTAGCGTACCTGTATGGATTGTGGCAGAAATAATTTCACCTCAGATGGTAAGAGCTTACACAGCTAGAGTTGATTTAATTATTGAGAGATTACCAGATGAAAACTATGAAACTACACTGCACAGAGCCGAAGCAACAGCTAGAGCCGCTGCACAGCGTAGTTTTGACCAAGATATATTAGCTACAGATGTATCGATTATTGTTTCCGTACAAAGCTACGGTGCGATCGCACCAATTTTAGCTTTAGAAGTTAGCCGCCCTCAATGGCGTTCTCGTCCTGATGCTCAACGTTGGGCGACTTATTTTAAAACAGCGCGATCGCTGTTATTCTTTGAGCAAACCCCAACTAACCCCGTAAATCTCCCCCCTATCAACACAGTCGCACCAGCAACCACCACACCGTGACGAGAAAGTGCTGAGTAAAAATACTAGCCTCTAGCCCCTAGCCTCTAGCCTCTAACCTCTAACCCCTAGCTTGTGAATTAGGGGAAGACCATTGCAGATGCCAATAGATGGCTTAGAATAGAAAGGTTGTCAAAAATTGCGATATCCGCTACTATGGCTGTCCCTAAGAAGAAAACATCTAAATCTAAACGCGATAAACGTCGAGCTACTTGGAGACGTAAAGCTGCTGTTGAAGCGCAGAAAGCTCTGTCCCTTGGCAAGTCTATTTTGACTGGACGTTCTACATTTATCTATCCTACTGCTGAAGAAGAGGAAGAAGAATCATAATTTCCGATTGGGAAAAACCCTAGCATCACCGAAGATTTGAGCGGTGAATTTTACCGCTCAGGCTTTTTGGCAATTTAAACAGTTTTTCCGAGATTGCTTCCATCAATTAACAATTCACACGTAGTGTGCAGCAACTAACCGGGCACATAAAAAATCGGTAATGAATAATTCGGAAAATCCATTATCCATTACCTCTTACCCATGACTGATGATCAGATAATCATAATCACACAGTAAATTATCTGGATATCCTAACGATGTAGGTGTTCAGCAAAATTAATATTTCTCCTCTGTCTGAGTCTAGTTGTTGACGCTCAGGCTCTCTGTCAAACTCAAGATCAGGGTTAGATCATCATCTCAAAATAGCCAAGTATCTCAATTAAACTGAAATTTTGCTGAGAATATGTTAGGCAAGTTTTTTCAAAAACCAGATAAAGAACAGGGTGAACGTGTCCCTCCCGGACAACATCTAGCTAAGGGTTTCCCTGTCTTAACTTATGGTGCAACACCCCAAGTTAATATCGAAGAGTGGGAATTTCGAGTTTGGGGTTCAGCCAAACCTGCTGTTTTCACTTGGTCAGACTTTATGGCGCTACCACAGCACGAATTTACAGCAGATTTCCACTGTGTTACCCGTTGGTCAAAACTTGATGTTAAGTGGACTGGCATTAAGGTAACAGATTTTATGAATTTGATAGAGGTAGAAAAAGAAGCCGCCCATGTAATGGAACATTGCTATGGTGGCTACACTACTAATATCGCCATTGAAGATTTTGTCCGCGAAGAAAATTTCTTTGCTTTTCAATTATTTGGAGAACCGTTACCCGCAGAACACGGTGGCCCCCTGCGGTTAGTTGTTCCCCATCTTTACGCCTGGAAAAGTGCCAAATGGATTAATGGTTTAGAATTTCTGAATCGGGAAGAACTAGGTTTTTGGGAACGTAACGGCTATCACCGCCGCGGTGAACCTTGGGCGGAAGAACGCTATAGCGGTGGTTTTGGATTTTAGGATTTTGATCAAAGAATATCCAGAATTTTCTTGTCGGATGGGTGTCCTCACCTGTCCTGTCCCAATGGCGGGCATCTAGCCATTGGTGTCAAGTTAAGAAAAAAAGAAACTTGTCAAGTGGGTAAAACTCAATGGTTAAACTGAACACAATGGTGTTGAGAACAGCCATGAGTAAGCCAAGGAAAAAGCAAGGAAATCCAGACTTTCGACATCGGGTAAATTGTCCCGCACCAACAAATGAGGAAATAGAATCAAGGTTGATTGAGCTAGTTACGCCTGGGGCATTTGCGAATCTCAAGGATGTCAAAGACAAAGAACGTAGCTTGCGCGATCGCTTACTCACCTTACCAGTGATG
>JAGKSW010000050.1 GCA_018993265.1 Nostoc sp. TH1S01 | reverse complement strand
CGGGCTTCGCCTACGCAAAACCCACGACTACAACTTCTTCCTTGGTTAGTCGAACATCAGCGTTCTATGGGCTTGGTGAAAGCTATTCGTCAACGACACCGACGCAACGCCGCCAGGTCGCTTGACATTTGGGCTGAGGCTTTAACTTGACACTAATGGTAAATAACTCATCCCACAAGATGAATAATTTATTTCAATTCCTAAATGAGAGACGGTGCAATCCAGCGTCTCTCAATTTTTTACTTAGGGCTTGCTGAAAAAGTTCTGTGGTAGGGATAGGGAACAGGGAACGCTTAACAGGAAACAGTTTCACTCATATTGTTTCCAATTTTTTGGAATCCCAACAATTGGAAATGCAAGGCTTAAGAGCCTTCTTTCCCGATTCTCTTGCACTTTTTTCTCCCACAATAGCCGCGAATTGCTTACAAGATAAGAGTTTTCAAGTTATTCAGCAGACCCTACTTAATCAATCGCTTCAAGAAGGCCAATTTGTCTTTATATGGAGCGTAGCGCCATTTTAAATCTAGCCAGAAGGAGTTACGCAGCACGCTTTTGTCGTGGGAAAAGGTATCAAAACCCGCTTTACCATGATAGTTACCCATCCCACTATCACCAACTCCACCAAAAGGTAAAGATGAAACACCAAAGTGCATCATTGTATCGTTAAGACAGACACCACCAGAGGAAGTTTTTTGTAAAACTCGCTGTTGCAGGCTTTTGTTTTGTGAGAATAGATATAAAGCTAAGGGTTTTGGTCGGGAATTAATTAAGGCGATCGCTTCTGTAATATCTGTATATTCAATTACAGGTAAAATTGGCCCAAAAATTTCTTCCTGCATTACAGGGTCTGTTAAGGAGACTTGATCAATAATTGTCGGAGCAATGTAGCGTTCTTCTACTTTGTTTTCGCCACCGACAACTATTTCACCTTTATCGAGAAGTTTAATTAATCTTTCACAGTGTTTTTTACTGATAATTCTGGCATAATCAGCACTATTGTATGGGGTTTCACCATAAAATTCTGTGATAGTTTTTTTCAAACCATTGATTAAATCTGGTTTGATTTTTTTGTCAACTAAAAGATAGTCAGGTGCAATACAAGTTTGCCCCGCATTAATAAATTTACCCCAAGTAATGCGTCTAATAGTATGTTCTAAATTAATTTCAGAATCAACAATACAAGGACTTTTGCCACCTAATTCTAAAGTAACTGGTGTAAGATGTTTGGCTGCTGCTTCCATGACAATTTTGCCAACAGCCGTACCACCCGTAAACAAGATATGGTCAAACTTTTCTGCAAGTAGCTTTTGGCTGGCTTCTACGCCACCTTCAACTACAGTAATGAACTCTGGATCAAAATATTTAGCCATCATTTTGGCTAATAAACTAGAGGTAGCAGGAGCAATTTCGGAAGGCTTGAGAATGGAACAATTACCTGCGGCGATCGCACCTACTAAGGGAGCAATAATTAAATTAAACGGGTAATTCCAAGCTCCAATAATTAAAACTAATCCTACTGGTTCAGGATAAATTTTAGCTGAGTAGTTAAAAAGTTCTAGGGAAACTTCTGATTTTTTAGGTTTAGTCCATGAATAAAGATTTTTTATAGCATAATCAATATCTTTAATTACAACTATTTCTGTTATGTAAGACTCAAATTCTGGTTTATGTAAATCTGCTTGTAAAGCTTGTAAAATAGCTGTTTCGTTTTCAATTATTGCTTGTTTAAGAGTTCTGAGTTTTTCTAGCCGAAAAGCTATATCTTTTGTTTTCCCTGTTTGAAAAAATTCACGTTGCTTTTGAATAAGTTCAGCAATACTAGATAATTCAGCAGTAATCATGATCTTATCCTCTAATATTTTATAAAGAGGCTCAGATCCTCGACTTCTAAAAAAATTCGGGGATCTTGCTGTTCACAAATGATTTAGGACTGCTATGGATCATAATTCTTCAAGGTTTAAGTGGTAAACGCACAAGAAATTCACTACCCTTACCTAATACAGAATTAACAAAAATCTGCCCTTGATGTGCCTCGACAATTCGGCGAGATAAGTACAGTCCTAAGCCACTGCCGGAACTTTTGTGGCTGCCTTGGCGAAATCTTTGAAACAATGTTGTTTGTTCTTCAGGAGAAATACCCGCACCTGTATCGGCTACCACTATATTAATATAGTCACTACTAGAGATAGATGACGTGCTTCCAGAGGAGGAAATCTTTTGATTTTCCTGCATAGGAGAGAGGCGAACTGCTATATAGCCAGATTCAGTAAATTTAATAGCATTACCTATGAGGTTAGTTAACAGGCGGTGCAGTTCTAAGCGATCGCCCATGATATTACTGTTAGTTAGTTCCTCGGAATATTCTTGTTTGATAGTGAGTGCTTTAGCTGCTGCTAAAGGTGTGAGTTCCCCAACTACTTCGGCAATCAACTGCTTTAAATTAACTGGTTGAAACGCTAGGGTTTTGCGTCCGGCTTCAAACCGATAAACTTCTAGTAAGGTATTCACCATCGAGAGCAAGTTGGCATTGCTACGCGCCATAATCGTGAGTGCTTCTCGCATTTGCGGGGATAATTCACCTAAAGCACCTTGCTCAAACAACATTAACATCCGATCGGCGGCGACTAAGGGTGTACGTAAGTCATGGGTGAGTCGGGAAACAAAATCTTCTCGTTGACGGGCAATTTCATCACGCTCATCCATACTATGCTTGAGTCGCAGGAGCGATCGCACTCTGGCGAGTAATTCATCTACAGTTACAGGTTTACGAATAAAATCATCAGCACCTAAATCTAATCCATGTGCGACGTTGGGTGCATCATGCGCCGTGATTAACAAAATTGGAATATATTGCGGCAAGTTCATCTGCCCACGGATGCGCCTGGTAACTTCATAGCCATCTATTCCTGGCATCATTAAATCTAGCAATACCAAGTCACAGGGAGATGTTTCTAGTTGGGCTAATGCTACAATTCCATTTTCTGCTGTGCTAACTATATAACCTTCTTCTTCTAGTATGGTTTTAATTAAAAAAACATTGTCCGGCGAATCATCAACAACCAAAATTTTGTCAGGGCGAGGCGATAGTGAACTCATGTGTGAGTAAAGTTTCGGGTAGATTTGAGTTTTTCAGCGAAACTGCTATATTGCTACCACTTTTTGGTTATCTGTTTTTTAGCTGACATTCCGCCATGTAAAGTGGCACAGTTAACAATTTTACTTTAATTGTAGAAAATTAAAAATTGATTCAACCAATAGTTACAGCTTTGGTAAAGGCGATCGCTTTATTTAAAGCAATCCTCCAAAAGATGATTTTTGTTATCATTCTTAGATAATATTTATTATGCTGCTAATTGTAGTAAGCAAAAAATTTATATAAGACTTTATGTTAAAAAATCTAAGTTTTTTATATTAGAATATCCGGCTATCAAACCAATCTAGCGGTTTAATAGCCGGATATTCTATTGATTAGCGAATTATTTCATTAGCCTACTAAACTACTACCTTCTCTAAAATCAACTTAGAACGCTTAACTTGTTCAGGAATAGCAACTGGGTAATCTCCTGTAAAGCAGGCAGAACAAAAACTATTGGTGTCTTCTCCTGTGGCTTTAAGCATTCCTTCCCAACTGAGGTAGGCGAGAGTATCTACTTCTAATTGTTGGGCAATTTCCTCAACAGATTTGGTAGCCGCAATTAATTGATCCTGAGTATCGGTATCAATGCCATAAAAGCAAGGATGAGTGACGGGTGGTGAAGAAATTCGCATGTGTACTTCTGCTGCACCTGCATCACGTAAGGCTTTGACTAATTTGCGGCTGGTTGTACCCCGCACAATTGAATCATCCACAATTACAACTCGTTTACCCGCCAGCACGTCTTTGAGGGGGTTGAGTTTCATCTTAATACCAGATTCGCGCATAGTTTGGGTTGGTTGAATAAAGGTACGCCCAACGTAGCGATTTTTAATCAAGCCCTCACCGTAAGCAACACCAGAAGCTTGGGAAAATCCAATCGCCGCCGGGATACCAGAATCAGGTACACCAAAAACAATATCGGCTTCGACATTAGATTCAGCCGCGAGTTGTCTTCCTAAGCGCATCCGATAGCTGTATAAACTTTCGTTGTGCATCACACTATCAGGACGGGCAAAGTAAATCATTTCAAAAATGCACAATTTACGTTGCGGCTGCTGGCTCCAGTGGTAAGAAGCCAAACCTTCTTCGGTAATCCAAACTAATTCTCCTGGTTCGACATCCCGCAGATATTCAGCGCCAATAATGTCTAAACCGCAAGTTTCGGAAGATAATACATAACGTACGGGATTAGTACCTACAGTCCCAATTACTAAAGGACGAATACCATTGGGATCGCGGGTTCCCATCACCCCAACTGGTGTACCAATAACTAAACTAAAAGCTCCTTGGCAACGGTGAAATGCTTGAATTGCGCCGTCTAACCAATCTGCACCAGCGTTGACTGCTTCAGCGATCGCAAAGGCAATCATTTCTGAGTCAGTTGTCGTGACTAAGTTAAAATTGCTCTTAAGCAATTCATCACGCAATTGTGTTGTATTGACAAGATTACCGTTATGTGCAAGAGCAAGATTGCCTAAGCGAGTCTCAACCACAGCCGGCTGGGCGTTAACTTTGCGACTAGAACCGGTGGTGGAATAGCGGGTATGACCAACAGCAAGATTTCCCGGCAATTCTTCTAAAATAGATTCGTTGAATACTTGAGACACCAAGCCCATATCTTTATGCAGATGGACTTTTGTACCCTCAAAAGTAGCAATCCCAGCAGATTCTTGACCCCTGTGTTGGAGGGCATACAATCCAAAGTAAGTTAGTTTAGCAACATCTTCTCCTGGCGCGTAGAGTCCAAAAACACCGCAAGCTTCTTCAGGCTTGTCAGGACGGTCATTATTTGAGTTGAAATTGGATTCGGGGTATTCATCCGAAGTGACGGAATCAATGGGAATCATGCTGGCTTTGCTCCTGGTTGGGGTGTCAAGTCACTGGGATAATGGCTTTAGATGGCTATACCATTTTGGATTTTGGATTTTAGATTTTGGATGGTAAAGCAATTAGTTGATCAGCTTTGAAAGAATCCTTCTCCGCAATCGCTTCTCAAATTGGTATTATCTATTCTTAACAAATCTTTAACCACTTATTAAAACAGTACCCTAATAAGTCTGAAGTATGAAGTCTGAAGTGTGAAATTTTTGACTTCAGACTAGATACTTTTTTAGGCCTGAGTGTGTGCAGCTAGACGTTTGGCGATCGCATTATTGTAACGATCCTTCATATCTTCCATACTAACTGTGATTAAGGTCTGGTTATCGGTAGTTAAAACCGTCAAACCAGCATCGAGATTACTAACCATGCCTAGTTTTTGCCAATCTTGACCTAGATGTTCCTGTAAGTATGATTCCCAGATTTCTTGTTGTTCTGATGCTACGGAAACGATAATTCTTGCGCCAGCTTCACCAAACAGCACTTCATCCAAGCGCTGTAACTGATTTGGCAAGATGTCTAATTTCGCTTCTGCACCCAAATTGCCAGCAATTGAAGATTCTGCCAAGGCTATAACTAATCCGCCCTCAGCGCAATCATGGGCTGAACGCACCCAACCAGAACGAATACCATCGCGGCAAACCTGCTGTACACGGCGTTCCAATTCATAATTTACCCGTGGTGGTCTACCAGCTACAGTATTGTGGATGGTAGCCAGATATTCTGATGCGCCTAATTCCACTTTGGACTGTACAGTTAACCCTAATAAATAAATGACATCGCCACTTGCTTGCCAAGCTTGACCACAAATTTTGGTGAAATCAGGAATCAAACCAACCATACCCACCACAGGAGTCGGATAAATTGGTTGGGGGTTGCCTTGAGAATCGACTGTTTCATTATAGAGAGAGACATTTCCGCCTGTGACTGGTGTGGCTAGTTCTCGACAACCTTCTGCTAAACCGCGACAAGCTTCGGCTAATTGCCAATAACCAATGGGTTTTTCGGGACTGCCAAAATTCAGGTTATCGGTAACAGCTAATGGTTCTGCACCCACACAGCTAAGATTGCGGGCGGCTTCGGCAACTACAGCCTTAGCCCCCTCATAGGGATCAAGGTAAACATAGCGGGGATTGCAATCTACTGTAGCGGCAACGGCAGATTTAAGATTTGGCGATGTGAAATTGGGGATAGCTTCTAATGGTCTTAAACGAACAACAGCCGCATCTGCACCTCCGGGAAGGACGACAGTATTGTTTTGTACTTGATGGTCGTATTGACGATATACCCAATTTTTCGAGGCGATCGTGGGTGTATTGAGTAAAGTTAATAAGATATCGTTCCAACTGTGGCTGCCGATCCCCGCAGTTGTGCAAGCAGGTAAACTATCGGCTGTCCATGCCCAAGCTTGACGGGCGTATTCTGGTGGTTCTGCTAATAACTCACGTTCGTAAAGTGGTGTATTTTCTGCCAAAGCATCAGCCGGAATTTCCGCCGCAATTTTACCCCGGAATAAAATTCTGACGATGGGTTCCGCAATCACTGTCCCAGCAACAACCGCATGAAGTCCCCAACGATGGAAAATATCAATTAGCTCTTGTTCTCTGCCTTTGTGGGCAACAAACAGCATTCTTTCTTGAGATTCCGACAACAAATATTCATAGGGAACCATCCCCGTTTCCCGCACCGGAATCTTATTTAAATCTAATTCAATGCCGACACCGCCTTTAGCGGCCATTTCTGAGGTAGAACAGGTAATTCCGGCTGCACCCATGTCCTGGGCGGCGACCACTGCGCCAGTTTTAAATGCTTCTAGACAAGCTTCAATTAACGACTTTTCTAAAAATGGGTCGCCGACTTGCACCGCCGGACGGTCATCCATCGACGCATCAGTTAATTCGGCACTGGCGAAACTTGCGCCACCCATCCCGTCGCGTCCGGTGGTAGAACCCACATACAATACAGGATTACCGATACCCGATGCCCCAGATTTGACAATTTCCGGCGTTTCCATCAATCCCAGTGCCATAACGTTAACTAAGGGATTTCCGGCATAAGCAGGGTCAAAGTAGACTTCGCCACCAACAGTCGGAACGCCGACGCAATTATGTGTCACGATCCCCGATGAAGTCACAAAAAGATGTGTATTATCTACTTCCACATCATAAACATCACATTCGGCAACGGTTTGGTGTGCAATACTCTGAATCTTGACAGTAGCTACATCTGCTACCGACTGGGTAAACCGAGGAAATGAATGTTTTGCACCACTGTAACGATTTAAAGCTACGGCTAATTCCTGATTTCGCTCTTGACTAAAAACTGTGGCTAAGGCTTTTAATGCCGCAAAATTACTAACTTCCAATTGCCATAAGGGTTTACGGATGTGCTTGCGTCCCTCAATTTCTGCTTCGCCTACTGGTTGGCAATAAATATATGGGATGATTCCTTGAGTTTGCAGTAATAGGACTGTTTGCTCAAATAACTTGCGGCTAGTGGTAGCAAAACTAATTTTGGCGTGATTACCGTGAGTTTTGGTGGTTATTGAGCCATCACCCCGGAATAAGCCTTTGAGGACTTCATACTGCAATTCTTGTGACCACTGGAAGACAAAGTTAGGGAATGCTTTGTTGCTGGCTTCTGTGCCGCATTGCCAAACATTCTTCAAGAAATGCCCGAATAGCCAAGAAGTCGCGTAAACAGCAATGGTAGAAGCGCGTTTTTCTACACAAGGGCGTAACCCCAAGTATTTTAGACCAGCGATCGCATCATCAACATACTCTGTTTCATGATGTGCGAAGGTGAAAACAATTTTGTACGTATTTCCGTTTTTGGCAGCACAGCCTTCTGAGAGAAAATAGCCAATTAACCGAGCAAACAATTTATTTGGCTGAATAACTGCATTCATATAATTTGCTTTACCGCGCCGGAATAAGCGGATATCGCTACGAGATACATTTAGCAGCAGTTCCAAAGCCAAAAAGTAAGATAGAGGAAATCTACCTGTAGATAAGTATTGATGGCGTTTGTAAACAGCAGGTTCAAGTAATCTCAGTGCAGTACGCACCGACTCTGTGACTTGCCAATTTTCGGGTAGCTGCACGTATACATCTTTCCCAATGGCAGTTTCTGGATTTAAACCAGTCAGCAAATCTAAGGCTGTGTCTTTTTCTGCTGTTAATTGTGGCCATGCAGTTATTAACGGGATTTCATCGCCGACTTTTAAAGACTGCGCCACTGCAATATCCCATTCACCATTGGCGCGAATTAACATCGGATGGTCTGGCGTAACCACCAAAGCACGTCCCAAGGCTGTACGGATGGTGATCAAATGTTGGCTACGTCGTTTAAATATTCGCCGTACAGGTTGCCAGCAAACAGTTTGGCTGTCGGGATCTAAAGATAAAGTTTGAACCGCATCACTATCATTGAGTTCTAAAGTCGTGACGTTGGTTGTGAGGCGAGATTCCACAAAGTTGCCAATGGTATCAAAATGTATCCCGTCTTGATTTTGCCAAATAAAAGTTTCATCACTGACGAGACAGTTACCATAATGGCTGATTCCTGATACTACCCCAGTAAATAGCCTTTGGGTTTTAGGGTCATCTAGAGAACCAAAGCGCAATGAGTTTAACAAAGCAATGGGACGCGCACCCATTGTAAAAATATCTCGCAGAATACCACCGACACCTGTGGCAGCTCCTTGGAAGGGTTCAACGGCGGAAGGGTGGTTATGAGATTCAATTTTAAAAGCGAGGCGTAGTCCTTCACCCAGGTCAACCACACCAGCATTTTCACCAGGGCCGACGAGAATGCGGGGGCCTGTAGTGGGAAACTGTTTGAGTAGAGGTCGAGAATTTTTGTAACAGCAATGTTCTGACCACATCACCCCAAACATTCCCAGTTCTGCTTTGTTAGGATGGCGGCCTAAACGTCGCACAATTTCTGCATATTCTTCTGGCTTAATACCTTCGGCGGCAATTTCTTGGGGTGAAAACGGATCTTTGGGGGTGGTGGTCATGGGAATAATGCACCAATGGGACAGAAAACTATTTTATAGTTAATGGTCAATAGTCATTGGTCATTTGTGCTTTGTTTTTCCCCATCTGGAACTGCCATTTTAGCTCTGACCTTATCCGTTATTACACACTTAAGTAGATACCGCTCGATAGTAACACTCAAGTGACGACAATCACATAGAAACATGATTGAGATCGTCTCTCGCCCTTTGCCAAATTGGCATAATTACATACAACTGAACTCTAGCCGAGTCATTAATAGGGAACACACTAATCGCCGACAGCTTTAATGAAAGACTGTCGGCTTTTTGTATTTGGGGGAGTGGGGAGTTGGGAATTGGGAGTAGGGGGAAAAATGACTAATGACCATTGACCAAATAAAATTTCCCCACAGTTGGTTGATAGCTTGACACAGAGATGGCCAAAGCCACTACCAAATGTGGGGAGAGTATGATCAAATTAGAGTTGTTATGTTTGAGTGCTAACACTCGGCACTCACTTGAAGAGACAGTCCTGATGAAACTGATTTCACGAGCCAAGTATGAAAGGGCGACTAGTATGTTTACTCAGCACTTTCAACTCAGCACGGGCTAAACGCCCCGCTACCGCTAACAGCACTTTCAACTCAGGAAGACATATCTAAAGAAGCAAAACAGACTTTAGATTATGACATCGCTTGAATGATGTAATCAAAGTATGGTGCTGCTGCTGCTGCGTCGTCTGCACTTAGGAGGTCAAGGGAGGCTTTTTTCAGACAATTGATGGCTTCTACCATTCCAGGAACGGGAACACCAAGGGAGTTGTACATTTCCCGCACACCAATTAAACCGATTTTTTCAATTGGCTCTTTGTCACCAGCAAGTACACCATAGGTAATCAGGCGTAAATACCAGCCAAAGTCGCGGATACACAATGCACGTTGGCGTTCACCATAGGCATTGCCACCAGGTGCGATAAAATCAGGACGCTTCTGCCAAAGTTGCTTGGTGGCTTCCTGAACTATCTTTTTTTCATTTTCGGACAGGGTGGCAGCAATACGAGTCCGTTGCTCACCTGTTTGCAAAAATTCTTTGATACTTTTGAGTTCGCCACTGCTGGGATAACGCAGTTCGTCGTCGGCTTTGAGAATAACTTGGCTAATTACAGTCATGATTATTGTAATCACGAGAAATATTATTTGCTAGTTTAACGAGTTGGAGGTACAGAGGGGAAGGGAAATAAAAGTATGAAGTGTGAAGTATGAAGTGTGAAATTAAACTTCGACCTCTTGACAAATGACTATTGACTATTGACCAATGACTAATATTTGGAAACAGGGTGAATTAATTGAAGTTGCGATCGCTGATCTCACTGATACTGGTGATGGGGTCGGTCGCTATGATGAGCGGGTGGTATTTGTACCAGATACAGTCCCAGGCGATCGCGTCATGGTACGTTTATTGCACGTCAAGCCAAAATATGCTCATGGCAAAGTCATCCAGCTATTGCAGCCATCGCCGCACCGCATCCGGCCAAGCTGCATTGTGGCCGATAAGTGTGGTGGTTGTCAGTGGCAGCATATTGATTATGAATATCAGCTAGAAGCTAAACGCAATCAAGTTGTGCAAGCTTTGCAGCGTATCGGTGGTTTTACTGCACCATCAGTAGATCCTGTATTGGCGGCTGTGTCACCTCTGGGATACCGCAATAAATCTACTTATCCTGTCAGTGTTTCTACTACCGGGCAAGTACAGGCGGGATATTACCAAAAGGGTAGTCACCATTTAGTGAACTTAAATCAATGCCCTGTCCAAGATTCTCGCTTAAATCCTCTGCTTGCGGACGTGAAGCAAGACGTACAAAAGCGTGGCTGGAAAATTTACAACGAACAACGCCACCAAGGGCAAATTCGCCATTTAGGTTTACGCATCGGCCGACGGACGGGAGAAATGCTGTTGACTTTGGTGGTGACAGATTGGCAGTTAGCGGGAATTACTGAACAAGCCGAGGCATGGTTGCAGCGATATCCGCAATTGGTAGGAGTTTCTTTAAATCGCAACCCAGAACGAACAAATGCCATTTTTGGTTGCGAAACTCGCACTATTGCAGGTGTTCCTTATCTGAGAGAACAATTTGCCAATTTAGAATTTCAAGTCCGCCCCGATACATTTTTCCAAGTTTCTACGGAAACAGCCGAAGCACTGTTAGAAGTCATTCAGGCAGAACTTAACCTTCAAGGAAATGAGGTGCTAGTTGATGCTTATTGTGGGATTGGTACGTTAACTCTGCCTCTGGCCAAGCAGGTGCGTCAAGCAATAGGGCTGGAATTACAAGCCGAAGCAGTTGAGCAAGCTATTCTAAACGCTAACCGCAACAGTATACATAACGTAACATTTCAAGTCGGTGCGGTAGAGAATTTACTGCCGCAAATGGGAATAATACCTGATGTGGTCATACTTGATCCGCCACGTAAGGGATGCGATCGCACTGTCATCGATTCATTACTGCGATCGAAACCTGCTCGCATTGTTTACGTCAGCTGTAAAGTAGCCACACTTGCGCGTGACCTGAGATTGTTATGTGAAGGAGGCTTATATAAAGTTACAAGGGTGCAACCGGCTGATTTTTTTCCACAAACATCTCATGTAGAAGCTGCTGCCTTTCTTGTGTTATGACTTTTAAATGAGAGTACTAGCTCTTTATCAAAATCTTAAATTGCAAATTTGTAGTCTCTTGCATAGTAACAATGCTAAAATCGTATTAACCTAAAAATAGAAATGATTTTGTTAAAACAACTAAAGTTGCATAGACTCTCATTAATTATGAACAAGGTTGTCTGACATAAAAATCGGCAATACAAAACTCACTCTAATAGTTCTCAAAAAATTTTCAGCATATTTTAATTTGCTGGCTGCGATCGCAGATTTTTAAAAGCCTTTTTATGTATCAACAATCGAATTTCATAAATAGAGTAAATGCTCCCTAGCATTTTCAAAACTAGTATAAAAGACGCAAGTTTGAAGGCAGCATGACCACCTCCAACTTTGTCAGGGTGCGCGTACAAGCAAACTGATGTCTAGCTAACTGAAAGCTATGGGGTTTCTCTTGTGATTAGTATTTCGCTCCGTCCAGTTGGACGTTATTGGGGCACACTTAGTTTTGCCTCTACTCTCTATCTTTGTCCCATATTAGATTTACTGCTGGCAGAAATTCCAGCTAAATTACAAGCAGAATTGCGGCTAGGACTCCAAGAAGCCTTAGTAAATGCCGCCAAACATGGTAATAATCTAGATCCTAGCAAAAGAGTCGTAGTCCGTTTTTCGTTGATAGATAATCAATATTGGTGGGTGATTTCCGACCAAGGTCAAGGCTTTACACCAGAACCAAATTCTGATAGAGAGCCGACAGACTATTTACCACCTGATGAATCAGAAAGTGGTCGCGGTTTATGCTTACTCCATCAAATTTTTGATCAAGTAGAATGGGGTCGCAAAGGTACAGAATTAAGATTGTGTAAACAAATGGAAAATCGCCCCCGGTTGTCTTTGAGGCGATGAATAAAGGTGTGAAGTGTGAAGTATGAAGTATGAAATTTAACATACAGTATGTTTTGGGTACATAAGGTACAAGCATAAAACCCAAAAATATGTAGAGACGTTACATGTAACGTCTCTACATTATTCTACGAATACCTAAACTGCTGTATTTCATTTTTTTGAATCCGTTCTATTTACTTTCTGCTATGTATTCTACGAAATAAAATATTGGTTTTGGCTTACTTAATGATAACGGTGAGCAAGTAAAATTTCAAAAATAAATGACGTATTTTTTTTCTGATCTTCTTCCTAAAAATGCAGATCCGGCTTACAGAATAATTAGGGATCAACCAAAATATTTGGATGATAAAAAATTTATTGAAGAAATGTGGTTAAGCTATGAGCAATATGCTGATACTAATTTTTTAGAGCAATCAAAGATAGATTTTAATCAGCGTATATGGGAAATGTATTTAGCTTGTTCACTAATATTTCAAGGACTATCTATTGATTCCAAAGATGAAGGGCCAGATATACTTATAGATACAGGTGAATTAAAGATTTGGATTGAGGCAGTAGCACCAAAACCAGGGCAAGGAGTGGATGCTGTATCTCAGATGGAATTTGGTGTGCTTAGAAATGTTCCAGATGAGAAAATAAAACTTCGTTACCTTTCAGCCATTAAAGAGAAATATAATAAAAAATATAAAAATTATTTAGATAAAAAGATTGTAAAACCTGAAGATTGCTACATTATTGCTATCAATGGAAGTTCGATTCCATCTGCTAGACGTGAGCGTGAAATTCCAAGAATTATTCGCAGTGTTTTACCTTTTGGTAATGAATCTATAAATATAGATACTGAATCTGGTATGCCTATAAAGCGATTTTATCAGTATCAAGATAGTTCACGTAAACAATCTGGTTCATTAGTATCAACTGATATCTTTCTTAAATCGGAATACAGTGGTATCAGTGCAATATTGTTTTCATGTATGGATGTACTAAATCGTCCAAACAAATTTGGAGATGATTTTGTGTTGTTTCATAACCCATTAGCAACAAGGCAGTTACCTCAAGCGTTCTTTAAGTTAGGTCGTGAATTTTGGGTAGATAACTCAGAATTAAAGTGTATTACTTGGAGTACAGAAGGAAAATCTGATATTTAGCAATAAAAACCAATTTTCACTTAAGTAATTCTGTCCAAGTTTGTTGTCCTACTATTCCATCTGCATTGATACCTCTACTTCTTTGAAAAGTAATCACAGCATCTTGGGTAACAACACCATAGTAACCTGTAATCTCATCCTTAAAGAAACCTAATTTCTTAAGCTTTTGTTGTAATAACTCCACCGCACTACCAGTAGAGTTGAGTTCTAACTTTGGTAACACCTGTTGAGTAACGTTAGTATTTTGATTATTTGGTTGGGTAGGAAGTTTAGTATTAGGAATATTTGGAGTTTGAGGCGGTTGAGTATTGCTTCTCAAAGAACAAACGTACTCTAGTAAATGCTCACCTATTGATTCAGGGATAACAGAATCTAATTTTTCGGGATAAGAATCTAAAGCAGATTCATATCTTTTTTCAATTTCACCTGAAGAATAATATGCTACTGCTTGAATTATTCCTATTTTTATA
The DNA here is from genome assembly GCA_018993265.1 of Nostoc sp. TH1S01. Taxonomy (GTDB): domain Bacteria; phylum Cyanobacteriota; class Cyanobacteriia; order Cyanobacteriales; family Nostocaceae; genus Nostoc_B. Next base: position 21,037 of record JAGKSW010000050.1, on the reverse strand, counting down.
GTATCACAGTCTATGTAAAAATTAGTAACTTGTTTGGTATATATTTTACCCGAATAAGAACTATCAAGAGAATATCTAGATTCTTTGGCTTCTCTTTTATACCAGAAAGTTCTATAGTTTCCTTCTCCTTTAATACTATTTACATCTACATAGTAAAAACCATCATCTGTCCTACCAACAATTACCCACTGTCTTGTTGTGAATTGAGCATATCCAGGAATGGCAATAAGCCCTAATTCTATAGATAAAAGAGCAAAAACCACCTTTACTATAAGTGTTCGCCCTCTTAGCTTCCAAAATAACATCAGCGTACTTACTAAGTTCGTTTTAATTTCGTTATTTAAGATGATTATTGCTTATCTTCTAAAGACTCAATATAAATTAAAAGTAAAATTATTTACTTGTGATTGAAAGTTATATTTTAATTAGCTACTTGCTATGCTATTTATAAATATTCATCTTTTGAATCAAAGTGCTACAGGTGTAATTTGACACCCATCAAGATTAAGATATAATAATTTTCTACCATTGCGAGAAGTCTTTATCTATATCGTTACTTCTCGCAATTAAATTTTGTATTTTAGTGGCGCAAAATCAAAGCTGATTAACTTTCTTGTCCCTTATGTCCATGTGTGGGACATGGAGGTGCAGATATTGATTTATCTAACCAGCCTACAGCTTGTTCTAAGCGGGCGAGGGCTTCTTCTGGCTGATTTTTGAGGAGATATACTAGCGCGGCGGCTGCTTGTTCACTAGCACGAGAATTGCGGTTAGACTTGAGGCGATGCCAATCGTTAGGAGAAATGGTGAGTCTTTCCATGAGGGCTTGTGCTAGTTCTTGAGTGCTGAGTTCTGGGTGCTGAGTTTTGAGTGCTGAGTGCTGAGTGCTGAGTGCTGAGTGCTGAGTATTAAGAGATTCCATATTTATAAATTTGGGGATTGACTAGTAGCTTTTAACTATTGGCAAAGCTTACATTTATCTTAATTTACTAGCAATCAATGAAGCCGCCTAAAAAATCACATAATCCTTCGGCAGAAGAAAATCAAGAGCTAGATTTTGAGCAAGAATTAGCAGAAGTTGAGCGATCGCTTATCTTAATCAAAGAAAGATACACTCAAATCAAGCACGATCAACAGCAAAAGGCAGAATGGCAACAACGCCAACAGCAATTACAAGATAATAAACCTCAAACACCAGAAATCAAAGCTGAGTTACAACAAATTCAAAAGCAGTTGGAATTGCTAGAAATCAATTTAGAAAGTCGGTTATTTTCTTGGCGTAGCTTGAAAAAACCTTTCTGGCAAGCAGTCCGCTTTGGTGGAATGGGCGTTATCATAGGCTGGATATTAAAATCCTGTGCTGGGTAAATATGGTAAATAGACGAATTGCAGAAATATTGCGAAGTGGTCAACCTGATGAGTCTTTTGTAGTTCAAGGCTGGGTAAGAACAAAGCGTGACTTGAAAGGATTTGCTTTTATTGAAGTCAATGATGGTTCATCACTAGCGAATTTGCAAGTTGTCATCAATCAAGATTTGCCAGACTATGAGGCGATTTTGAAAAGACTGAATACAGGTGCGTCAGTGGAAGTGAATGGCGTACTGGTAGCTTCGCAAGGGAAAGGACAGCGCATTGAATTAAAAGCCGAGGCGGTGAAAGTCTACGGTGAAGCTGATCCCGAAACATATCCATTGCAAAAGAAACGCCACTCTTTTGAATTTTTACGCACGATTGGACATTTGCGATCGCGTACAAATTCCTTTGGTGCAGTGTTCCGCGTCAGAAATGCTTGTTCCACAGCCATTCACCAATTTTTTCAAGAACGTGGCTTTTTGTGGGTACACACCCCCATTATTACCGCCAGTGATTGCGAAGGTGCAGGTGAATTATTTAGCGTCACCAGTTTCGATCTCAAAAATGTTCCCCGCACTGACAACCAAGCTATAGATTACACTCAAGACTTTTTTGCTAAACCCACATATTTAACAGTTAGTGGACAGTTAGAAGCAGAAGTTATGGCGATGGCGTTTTCTAACGTCTACACCTTTGGCCCTACCTTCCGTGCCGAAAATTCTAACACCTCCCGCCACCTCGCAGAATTTTGGATGGTTGAGCCAGAAATGGCATTTTGTGACTTAGAAGGTGATATGGATTTAGCCGAGGCATTTCTCAAACATATTTTTAATTATGTATTAGAAAAATGCCCAGAAGATATGCAGTTTTTCAATGAGCGCATTGATAATACTGTTTTAGCCACAGCCGAAAATATTGTTAACAATCAATTTGAACGCCTGACGTATACGGATGCTATCCAATTATTAGAAAAAGCAGATGTTAAGTTTGAATATCCTGTAAGTTGGGGCTTAGACTTACAATCAGAACATGAACGTTATCTGGCAGAACAATTATTTAAAAAGCCAGTAATTGTCACAGATTATCCCGCACAAATCAAAGCTTTTTATATGCGGTTGAATGACGATGAAAAAACCGTCCGGGCAATGGATATTCTCGCACCAAAAATAGGTGAAATTATCGGCGGTTCTCAAAGAGAAGAACGTTTAGATGTTCTAGAACGTCGCGTAATAGCGCAAGGTATGAAACCCGAAGATTTATGGTGGTATTTAGACTTGCGGCGTTTTGGTACTGTACCTCATGCGGGTTTTGGTTTGGGTTTTGAAAGACTCGTGCAATTTATGACAGGTATGGGAAATATTCGTGATGTGATTCCATTCCCCCGCACACCACAAAATGCCGAGTTTTAGTTAGGAATAAGAAACAGGGTGTAGGGGCAAAATATAAGTCAAAAGTTAAAAGTCAAAATTCAAAAATTCTTTTACTTTGACTTATCTGTAGGGATTTATGTATTCAATACCCTTACACCCTCACACCCCTTTTTATCACCTATAACCTGTAACCTTCTTAATTACAATTAACTGCGGAAGCTGAGTTTACTTTGGTTAAATCGCCAGTAAATACAACTGTGTATATATATGGTGATGAACCAGTGCAAGTCATAGAATTTTTATCAGCACGCCGAGGAGTCCAAGCGGAATTGGCTATCATCTTTAAAGTTGTGCCATTCCATGACAAATTTGTAACAGTTAAAGAGTTACTTTTACCATCATTTGGCTTTTTAGCAGAGACAAAGGTAGCAGATAAAACACTACCATTGGTGGGATTAATGCGGGCGATAACTGAAACTTTTGCACCGCCACCACTACCATAAGAAGATAGCCAACCGTTTTTAGCAAAGCGGCGAAAATCGTTACCAATTTGGCTACCAGTTGAAGTGAAAACACCATACAAAACGTTTCCTCCATCCCATAACAGTCCGTAACCTGTACCATCATCAATGGTGGTTTCGTAGTCGGTGCGACACCATTTTTTCACACCATTATCAAAGCGAATGATGCGGGGGTCTTTGTTTAGAGAGGATACTTGTTGATAACCAATGTAGATAGTTTTTCCTCCTATCGATATCTTCGGCCCGTTTTTCGCTTTGATGCTTAGTTCACTGTCGTTGCAGGTAAATGCTACACTTTTGGCGATCGCAGATTGTGTGTTAGTCTGGGCAATAACTTGAGGAATGATTAAATCAATTCCGAATGCTGCTAATAAACATAGAAATGCTAGAAATTTGGGGAATTTGCGGCGCTTAATCATGATTTGCTAGTAGGGAACCCTGTAAAAGACGACACAATAACACAAAATTTTTTTAGCGCCAATTCCCCACTAGATAAATTCTGTAGAGACGTTGTATACAACGTCTCTACAACAACCGATAAATTGCATCTTCATCAAGAAACGGTATTAGGAAATGAATATCTTAGCTGTATAGCCTGGGATATTAGTTACTAAATTATCTTCATTAACTTGGACTTGCGAATTATCGAACCAATCACACCAAGATTCTGCAATGGGAAAATCGGGTATAACATAATCAATGAGATTTTGTTCAGAAAAGTTAATGACGGCAGCAACTTGAGAACCTTGTTCATTCCAACGAATATAAGCTAAGACTTTAGCCTCTGTATTGGTGTGGAAAAACTCAATATTGTCACTTTGCAAAGCGGGAGTTTGCTGACGTAAAGTGATGAGTTTTTGATAATGCTGAAATAATTCACGATTTTGGTCATTTGCTAGTAAAGACCAATTAATTTTTTTGGGTTGAGTGACGCTTTCACTTTTTTGTTGGTATTCGCCAAATTCATCTCCCATCCATAGCATTGGAACACCCATTGCTGTCATCAGGATGACGGCTGCTAATTTAGCTCTGGTAAATGCGTCTTGATCAAAGATACCGCGATCGCCTAATTCCCTCAAGAGGTGTTCTCGGTCATGGGTTGCTAAATAATTGATTACATTAATGCTGGTAGCATAACCTTGTTTTCTGGGGTCTAATACTGATATGACTTGTTCTAATTCAAATTTTTCTCCACAAATTAAGGGAATAACAAAGTAGTGAAAACTTTCATGCCAACAAGCATCTAAAGGCCCATCTGGTTTGACTACAGTATTAGTATCGGGAATGTGTTCGGCAATGTTGTAAAACTGCTTTGGTGCTGCACTTTGTTTTGCTGTTTGCGCCAGCCATTGTAAAAATTCAAAGTTAGCTAATTGACGCACTGCATCAAATCGAATTCCATCAATATGATATTCATTAATCCAATACTGCACAACATCACCAACATATTTCCAGGCGGGTTTGATATCTAACTTTTCATCGTAATTATTATAGTTAAACTCTGCCCCCCAATAATTATCAGGGTCTTCAGGATAGTGTTTATGCTCGTAATACCAATAATTTCTGTCTATCAGCATTAACGGACATTCTTCATCTGTATGATTATAAATGCCATCCAGAAATACCCGAATGCCTCTAGCATGACATTCATCAATAAATAATTTTAAATCTTCTGTAGTGCCATAACTAGATTCTGTAGCAAAGAAATGGCGAACTTTATAACCCCAACTATAATCGCCAGGATACTCATTAACAGGCATTAATTCAATTGCATTAATGCCTAATTCCCGCAGATAATCTAGTTTAGCGATCGCACCTAAATATTTACCACGTTTATCAGGATCATTTTCATATCCAGTAAAATCTGCAATATGCAATTCATAGATAACTAATTCTTCATTATCTGGCAGAGGCTGATCATCATGCTGCCAAATATATGTGTCCACAATTCGTTCACCATTCTTGATCCGAATAATCCCGTATTCTCTAGCTTCATCAATATCTGTAGCGTAGGGATCAATTACATCAATCCATTCATTAAGTTCAAACTGAGGACTTTTTGTTTGGAGGCGAAATTTATATGAGTAAATACCATCTTCTAATGGTATTTGAGTTTGAAAATAACCATCTTCAGTTTTTTCTAATGGTATATCCTGCCATTGAGAAAAAGAACCAATTAAACTGATCTGTTCATTCCGAGGCGCAAACAATTTAAATTCAACTAAATTTGCCATTTTATTGAGATATATACTTGCCAAAATAATGCTTTTTTATTCTGGACTTAATAAAGAAGAAAAACTTCTTTCGGAGGTTATAGCAAAGTGCTGAGTATTAACATAGTGGCACGGCAAAGCCACAATGTCGCATTGTAACTGTCTTGTGGGATGGGCTTCTAGCTCGTCCAGTGCGTGCAGGATGCCCACACCACAAGAGTTATTTGAGTGAAATACAGTATTTCAGACTCAAAGCTAGTAGAAAGCCTGTTTTGATACACAGTCTGGCTTTTGAGTAGGAAAATTGTCACATTTTCACATTAATGCTATAACCCTGTAACAAAAGTGTAATAAACGCTGTCTACATTAGTAATAGATTCAAACAACCTTTCAGACGGCAATGCAAAATCAAATACCAGACGGAAATAACCCATTAAATAGCACTTCAAATGCCAAATACCGTAAACCAGCACCTTGGAGAAAGGCGGCGGCTTCTCTATCATTGGTGTTGCTAGGTTCTGGTATGACCTTGGCAGGTGGTTATCTTGCTAACCATCAGTCGCAGGTGTCGCAAAGTGCATCGAATTTGGCTTTGAGTCGAGTTAATGCTGCACCCCCAATTGCTGCGGGTACAGATCCTAATTTTGTGACTAAGGTAGTGCAGAAAGTAGGGCCAGCCGTGGTACGAATTAATTCTTCTCGCACCGTCAGAAGTCAATTACCAGAGGAATTCAACGACCCATTTTTCCGCCGCTTTTTTGGTTCACAACTACCAGAAACCCAACAAAGAGTAGAGCGGGGTACTGGTTCTGGGTTTATTATTAGTGGTGATGGTCAAATTCTCACCAATGCTCACGTTGTAGATGGAGCGGATACAGTAACAGTCGTTCTCAAGGATGGGCGGAGTTTTCAAGGGAAGGTATTAGGAAAAGACGAATTAACAGATGTTGCAGTTGTTAAAATTCAAGCCAACAATTTGCCGACTGTCACCGTGGGTAACTCCGACCAATTGCAACCAGGCGAATGGGCGATCGCGATCGGAAATCCTCTAGGATTAGATAATACAGTAACTACAGGTATCATCAGCGCCACCGGACGCAGCAGCAACCAAATTGGTGCCTCTGATAAGCGTGTAGATTTTATTCAAACTGATGCAGCAATTAATCCTGGTAACTCTGGTGGGCCGCTACTCAACGCCCGTGGTGAAGTAATTGCCATGAATACCGCAATTATTCAAGGGGCGCAAGGTATAGGTTTTGCCATTCCTATCGCTACAGCTCAACGTATTGCTAACCAATTAATATCTACAGGCAAAGTTGAGCATCCTTATCTTGGCATTCAAATGGTTGGGTTAACACCACAACTAAAACAAAATATTAATTCTGATCCTAATAGTGGTTTGAGTATTGATGAAGATAAAGGTGTCTTAGTTGTAAAAGTTGTGCCTAATTCACCAGCCGCCAAAGCCGGCTTACGTGCAGGTGATGTCATCCAAAAAATTGAAGGTAACACTGTCACAGAGGCTGAAAGTGTCCAAAAAGCAGTTGATAGCAGCCAAATTGGGGCAGATTTGCGCTTAGAGTTACGCCGTAATGGACAAACCCTGAATTTATCTGTGCGTCCTGGTAGTTTTCCCTCTCAGGTGCAATGATGAGTAGTAGGGGCGAACGGTCGTTCGCCCTTACACCCAATCTCAACAAATCCCCATAATTAACGAAAGAATAAATATCTTGCACCTATGATTAATAAAAAGATGCCATACAATTTCTTCATGGTTTCACTACTAATGAATGGCTGATTGGCAAATAATGCCCCAAAGAAGTTTCCTACTACTAAACCAATAGCAATCATTACTGCATATTTAATATTAATATTACCGCTACGGTAGTAAACTGCTGCGCCTAAAATTCCAATGGGTAAAATTTGAGCGGCTATGGATGTACCCGTGGCAAATTTTTGATCCATTCCTAGCAACAGCACCATTGCTGGCACCATAATTGCACCACCACCAATACCAAACATACCACCAGCAACGCCAGCAACTAAACCAATGAGTAGCATTTGTACAAGAATATTAGACATAAAAAAATGTTTGTTTTGTGTGAATCACAGAATTAAGAATACAGAAGTCAGGAATCAGAATTATAGCTATTTTCCATCAACTGCTGGTACGCATCTGCTGGAGTTATATCATTAGGACTAACTCCGGCGACAAAAAATCAAGGTTTTGAGCAAGGGTGTACATCGACCTTTCGACAGGCTCAGGGCGGCGCTGCGCTCAGTCATCAGGGTGTAGGGGTATACGAGAGCCAAGCCGTGTGGTGTTATATCGCTTGTGGAGAGATGACCCACTACCCAGATTTGGTGATAAATATTTACTAAATTTACCTGTTCCTAGTATTTTCTTAACCTTGATTCAGTAGATTTTCGGGGAATAGTTACACAAAAAAATTCCTGCACAGTCAATAGCAGCATTTACAAGAATACTCAGCATAGTCACGAGCTATTGCAAGATAGGTCGAAATTTTGGGTTGACTATCCGTATTTTTATCTTTTTGCCTATTTATTGATTACTTATGGCAGCTACAAATTTGAATCCTGGTGATATTGCGATCGTAGGTTACATCAATAATGGTAGCCCTGATACCTTTTCTTTCGTTAACTTAGTGCCTATTGGTTCTGGTACAGTTATTTACTTTACAGACAATGGCTGGACTGGGACAGGTTTTCGTGGTGTGTCTGCTACTGATGCTGATGGGAACGAAAACTTAATTCGATTTACAGCTAATGCGGATATTCCTGCTGGTACAGTTATTCGCACTAATGATTCCTCGGCGAATTTCACCTGGACGCGCTCAGGATCGGTGGTTTCTGGTATTGCAGGTAGTTATGCAGATTTATCACTTGCTCAAGGTACAGGTGCAACAGCAGGTGATCAAATTACGGCGGTACAATCCACAGGTACAAACCCTCTGCTGTCAGGATTTACAGCTATTACTCAAATTGATTACACTGGCGCATTTGAAGATGCGACTACTTCCAATACGGGTAATGTAGCACCGGGGTTATCTCAGGCAGCGAATACAGCAGTTTTGTTTAGCAATTCTGCAACCTACGCTGCATTTAATCTCAGCACACTCAGCAGTGGGACTCGTTCTGAGTGGTTAGCCGCAATTAACAATGCAGCTAACTGGACTTTTAATAACACTGGCACTAGTTTACCAACAGGTAATATTAGTGTCGCTGGTGGTATAGGTTCTCAACCAGATTTAACTGTTAGCCTAACTGATGCTCCTGATCCGGTGATTGTGGGGAATCCTCTCACCTATACTCTGACAGTTAGTAACAGTGGTACTGCTAATGCTACTGGCATCACGGTGCAGTATACCTTACCAGATGGTGTCACTTTCAACAGTGCATCGGTTGCTAATGGTTTTACTGCTAGTCAATCAGGAAATATTGTTACCTTTACAGGTGGCAGTATCAATGCAGGTAGCAATGCTAGTTTAACTGTGACGGTGATTCCTAGTACCGCAGGTACTCTAACTAGTGGTGTTGCCACAGTAGATCCTAATAATACTATTACTGAAAGCAACGAAAACAATAATACGGCGGCAGCAATTACCACAACAGTTAATGCAGGTCAGGTAGGACAAGCACCGACGATTATCCTAAACACCACCAGCACCAGCGATTTATTAGATGCTAATGGTGCTTTGCCAATTGCAGGTTTAGGCGCAGTTAGTGGTGTAATTAACAATCCCAATGACCCCGCGAGAACTCTGGGTTTGGATTTCACAATTGCTGATGCTGATACAGATATAGCGAATTTGACTGTGACAGTTAGCAGCAGCAACACAGCTGTGGTTCCCAACGCCAACCTGACATTAACTGGTTCTGGAACCAGTCGCAATCTCAGGATTAATCCTGTCGGCGTTGGTAATAGCAATATTGTAGTGACAGTTAGTGATGGTAATAGTACTGCCAACTATACAATTGCCTATGCAGCTTCTGCTAATAACGGAACAGCGACAACTCAATTTTTAACAGGTACAAGCGATGCTTCCACCGCTATTGCTGTAGGTGGGACATTTTTCTTAGCAGGGGATGACGAAAATCAAGTCTTGCGCCTTTACGATTACTCTAGTTCAGGATTACCTGTAGCTGGTTTTGACTTTACAAGTTCTCTAGGACTAACACAAACTAACAGTTCTGGAAATCTGCGAGAAGTAGATATTGAAGCATCAACACTGATAGGCGATCGCATTTTCTGGTTAGGCTCAGAAAGTAATAATGAGAGTGGTAGTAGTCGCCCTAATCGCAACCGCGTATTTGCTACAGACATTACAGGTACAGGTGCAAGTACCACACTCACTTATACAGGTCGCTACGACTTTTTACGCCAAGATATCATCAACTGGGATGTTAATAACCTTCATGGTAGGGGTGCTAACTACTACGGTTTAGCTGCTAGTGCTGCCAGTGGTGTCGGCTCACAACAAACAAACGCCTACAATATTGAAGGTTTAACCATTGCTCCCGATGGTACCACGGCATACGTTGCTTTCCGCGCTCCACAAGTTCCTCCTGGGGGACGTTCTAACGCGCTCATCGTTCCTGTCACAAATTTCACCAGCTTACTAAGCAGTGATGGTGGAACACAAGGCTCGGCGCAATTTGGCGCACCAATTGAATTAGATTTAGGTGGTCGGGGAATTCGAGAAATTCGCCAGAATAACACGAATCAGTATGTAATTATTGCTGGCCCAGCCGGAAACGCCAGTACAGCCCCCAACGATTTTCGCTTGTACACTTGGGATGGTAATCCTAATAGTGCGCCACAATTACGAGCAGCGACATTTCCGGCTGGCTTCAATCCCGAAGGTATTATCAGCATTCCTGATAACCTCACCAGTACTTCGCAAATTCAATTTATTAGTGATGATGGCGACCTCGTTCTTTACAACGATGGTACGGCTACTAAAGACCTCTCAGAAAATAACTTCAAAAAGTTCCGTACCGACAGCATTACCCTTGGGAGTGTAGTTCTCACACCAAGAATTCACGACATCCAAGGAACTGCTCACATTTCACCGTTAAACGGACAAAATGTAGCTGATGTACCTGGGATTGTGACTGCTATCAGATCCAATGGATTTTACTTGCAAGACCCCAACCCCGACAATGACGATCGCACTTCCGAAGGTATTTTTGTTTTCACTTCCTCCGCACCAACTGTGCAAGTAGGCGATTCTGTACTAGTTAATGGCAGAGTGACAGAGTTTCGTGCTGGTGGAGCAAGTGGCACAAATAACTTGACACTTACGGAAATTACTAGCCCCACAATTAGTATTGTTTCACGTAATAACTCCCTACCTGCGGCGACGATTCTAGGTAATGGTGGACGTGCTATCCCCAACACTGTGATTGAAGATGATGCCAATGGTAGTGTTGAAACCAATGGTGTATTTGACCCAGCTAATGATGGCATTGATTTCTACGAAAGTGTAGAAGGAATGCTGGTACAAATTAATAATCCGGTTGCAGTTAGCCCGACAAATTCTTTTGGGGAGATTTGGGTATTGGCGGATAATGGCGCAAATGCTACTGGACGCACAGTCCGTGGTGGAATTGTGATCAGTCCTGGAGACTTTAATCCAGAACGCATCCAAATTGATGATACTTTGTTGACTGGCAGCACTCCTCAAGTCAGCGTAGGTGCGACTTTCGACACAATTACAGGTGTGGTTGATTATAGTTTCAATAACTTTGAAGTTTTGCCAACTTCGTTGACAGTTACCGCACCCAGTTCTCTCACCAGAGAAGTCAGCAATCTCACTCCGACAACCAGCCAACTCACAGTAGCCACATTCAACGTTGAAAACCTCGATCCTGGTGACGGTGCAACCCAGTTTAATAACCTCGCTAACCGCATTGTTAATAACCTGCGATCGCCTGACATTATTTCTTTAGAAGAAATTCAGGATAACAATGGGGCGACGAATGACAGTGTAGTTGATGCCAGTGTTACTTATCAAACATTAATCAATGCGATCGCAGCAGCTGGCGGCCCGACCTACGAATATCGGCAAATTAACCCAGTGGATGACACCAATGGAGGTGAACCAGGCGGTAATATTCGTGTAGGCTTTTTGTTTAATCCCAACCGCGTCAGTTTTGTTGACCGTCCCGGCGGTGGTTCGACTACCAGTATTTCAGTTACCAATGTTGATGGTACTCCCACTCTTTCTACTAGTCCTGGTTTGATTGACCCCACCAATTCTGCTTTTAACAGCAGTCGGAAACCCTTAGTTGGTGAGTTTGTTTTCAACGGTCAGAGTGTTTATCTCATTGGCAATCACTTTAACTCTAAAGGTGGCGACCAAGCTTTATATGGTGTCAATCAACCGCCGACTCTCAGCAGTGAAGTGCAGCGCCAGCAACAAGCAACAATTGTGAGAAATTTTGTCCAAGAAATTTTGGCAATTGACCCGAATGCGAATGTGGTGGTGCTAGGTGACTTAAACGATTTCGAGTTTTCTAATCCTGTTAACACGCTTGAAAGTGCTGGGCTGACTGCTCTAATTGAAACTCTACCGGAAAACGAACGTTACACCTACAATTTTGAAGGTAACGCGCAGGTACTTGACCACATTTTAGTGAGTAATAATTTACTCAACAGATTAGATGGCTATGATGTGGTTCACATCAACTCAGAATTTGTTGATCAAGTTAGTGACCATGATCCGGTTTTAGCGAGGTTTAATTTACCAGCCAACCAAGCACCAACGGCAGTAACATTCAATAATGCGATCGCTAGCATAAACGAAAATACCAACACAACTAACCGCATCAAAGTTGCAGATATCGCCATTATTGATGATGCGTTAGGGACAAATAACCTCAGCCTGACTGGTACAGATGCGAGTTTCTTTGAAATCGATAATTCTGTCTTGTATTTGCGTGCTAACACTAACTTAGATTTTGAAACCAAGTCTAGCTACAGTGTGATAGTAGCTGTTGATGACCCCACAGTTGGTAATACTCCCGATGCGGTGGCTAATTTCACCTTAGCTGTCAATGATGTCAATGAAGCACCAACAGCCGTTAACTTCCGCAACACTGTTACCAACATTAATGAAAATACCAACACAACTAACCGCATCAAAGTTGCAGATATCGCCATTATTGATGATGCGTTAGGGACAAATAACCTCAGCCTGACTGGTACAGATGCGAGTTTCTTTGAAATCGATAATTCTGTCTTGTATTTGCGTGCTAACACTAACTTAGATTTTGAAACCAAGTCTAGCTACAGTGTGATAGTAGCTGTTGATGACCCCACAGTTGGCAGCACTCCCGATGCGGTAGCTAATTTTTATTTAGCCGTGAATAACGTTAACGAAGCCCCCGTTGCTAGAAATGACAGCGCCACAACCACTGACATTCAACCAGTAAATATTAATGTTCTAGCTAATGATAGCGACCCAGATAGTAATCTTTTGACTATCAACAGTTTCACCAATCCCGCAAGAGGTAGTCTAGTACAAAATAACGACAATACCTTTACCTACACACCGCAAATTGGCTTCTCTGGTGCTGACAGTTTTACCTACACCGTTAGTGATGGTAATTTAACCGCCACAGCCGCAGTCAATCTGACAGTTACTCTTGCTAGCAATCAGATTAACGGCACTAACAGCAGTGATATATTGCTGGGAACTAGCAGAATCGATGTCATTCGAGGTCTAGCTGGTAATGATATTATTAGCGGCTTAGGCAATAACGATGTCATTTATGCTGGAGATGGCAGTGACATGATAGATGGTGGGGCTGGTAATGACAGCCTCTATGGTGAAAATGGCAGTGACATTCTTTATGGTGGAGATGGGAATGACATCTTAAATGGCGGTGCTGGTGATGACATGCTGGTTGGTAGTGCTGGTAATGACATCCTCATCGGTGGCTTAGGTCGAGATACTTTGGCTGGTGGAAATAGTAGAGATAGCTTTTATCTGACTAATGGCGCTGTCAATTCTGATATCATTACTGACTTTGTGTCTGGGATTGATAGTCTCGTTGTTTCTCAGTCAGACTTTGGACTTAATCAAGCACTAGGTACACTTGACCCTAGCTTATTCCGTTTGGGTACAAGTGCTACCACAGCCAGCGATCGCTTTATCTACGACAGAAATACAGGTAAACTGTTCTTTGATCAAGATGGTATTGGCAGTGTAGCTAAGGTTCAGATAGCTCAACTATCTAATCGACCAATCCTAAGCAATACCGATTTCACTGTGATTGCATAGTTGCATCAGCAGTCAGAATTATTGCTTTTCAGATCCCCGGCTTTTGCCATAAGTCGGGGATATTGTTTTTCAAGAATGATTCCAATAGCTTATCCTGCGGTAAGCCGAAGTGCGCGTCTACTTCGGTATAGCCACGAATTCCATTGTTACAAATACTTTTTCATAAACTAACCTTAACCTCAACTTGTGAATTTTCAGTAAAAATTGCATTAATTTCGCAATTTAAGCCTAAGAACTGTGAAATATAAGCATTAAGAATGTCTGGAATGTAGTTTTGGCAGAAAATTTTTGTGATGTATAACCTCAATCAATTCACACTCAGAAATATGTCTGAATGTGGTTTAGCATTACGCCAGCTAGGAAAGAATGTTGAAACAATGGAAGAAGCTGGAAATGAAATTATTCAATATTTATATGAAAACTTCATTGATGATGAAACTCAAAATAAATCTTGCGCTTTGATCAGATTATTCAAAACTCATTGTTATGGACAATTAACTCCAGAACTACAAGCGTCTGCACGTCAGTTATTAAAAGATGGTGAAATTTTCCCTGATTTGAAATGTTTGACTTTATTGGCAACTGCTGGTGAGCAACCAGAATGGAATTCTCGTCATCAATCTCAAGGACACAAGGCTATTCCTTTAGCACATGAAAATGCGATCGCAAGTATTCCAATGGTTTCGCAACTGATTCACCAATTGGGACTTGATCCAGGCACAGTGATTAAACCTGATCCGTCTTTAATGGTTGATATAGAGCAGCAGATGTATAACGTATTTCACATTCCTGATGCTTTAGGTAGTCCCTACATTCCTGCACAACGCGAATTTGTGATTCCCTTCCAAATTAAATCAGTGGTAGGCTTTGGCGGACTTTTGCCTTCTGGAAATATGTTTGTAGTCATGATGTTTTTAAAAGTGGCGATTTCGCGTGCAACTTTGGAGCTAATTCGCCCCTTAGCATTAAGTGTAAAAACAGCACTGCTACCATTTGATGATGGCAAAATCTTTGTTGATTCTCTACTAGTAACCACTGCACGCGATCGCAAAATTGAGCAATTAAATTCTAAAATTGCCACATTGAAACAGTTATTAGATGTTTCCGAGCAAGTGACATTCATCCAGTCAGACCGCCTCGAACAAGCGATCGCCGATTTACAACAAGCTCTCAGTCAACTACAAAAAACCCAAGCTCAGATAGTTCAAAGTGAAAAAATGTCGGCTTTGGGGCAAATGGTAGCCGGGGTTGCTCACGAAATCAACAACCCGGTGAATTTTATTCATGGTAATCTTAGTTACCTTGATAGTTACACACAAGAACTTGTCAGTTTACTCCAAGACTATCAAACCCACTACCCCGATCCTCCGACTGGACTGCAAGCAAAACTACAAGCAGCTGAGTTACCTTTTCTGCTCAAAGATTTAACCAAGATTCTCCAGTCGATGCAGATTGGGACTGAACGCATTCGCCAGATTGTGCTATCACTACGCAGCTTTTCCCGTCTCGATGAAGCTGACATCAAAGAAGTGGACATTCACGAAGGTATTGATAGCACTTTGGTACTGTTGAGCCATCGTTTCAAACCCCAAGCCAAAAATCCAGCAATTCAGGTAATTAAGGACTATGGCGATGTACCTAAAGTTGAGTGCTACGTCGGACAACTCAATCAAGTGTTTATGAACATTTTGGCAAATGCTATTGATGCGCTAGAAGAATCTCATGTTGGGCGATGTTTGTCTGAAACTCAGGAAAACCCTAACCAAATTACAATTCGCACTTCTCAGATTGATTCTAACTGGGTGCAAATTGCGATCGCTGATAACGGAGTTGGGATTCCAGAAGGTATTCGCTCTAAACTCTTCGATCCTTTTTTCACGACCAAACCTGTTGGTAAAGGAACTGGATTAGGTTTATCGATTAGCTATCAGATTGTCACCGAAAAACTTGGTGGCAAAATTGAATGTTACTCCACAGTGGGACAGGGAACCGAGTTTATCATCCAAATTCCTGTGCAGCAACTTAACTAATTATCAAATTGCTATCAATAAATATACGTAGTACAACGCGGCGGAAATAAAGATACCATTTCAAGTTAGTGAAAAGCTTATGATATAAGCTTTTTGACTTTTGACTTTTGACTTTTGACTTTTGACTTCCGCCTTGCGGTAGTAGGGTGGGCATTTTTAGTAAAACTCTCAATCAACCTAGAATTTAGTAATCAATGCCCACCTGACAAATATCTAAGTTTTGTTCAAAAGTCAAATATGAATTCTAAACGTAGTTTCATCATTTCTATTCTCTAGCAATCACAATATCGTTAGATTTAATTACAGCATAGGCTTCTTCTCCCGCAGCTAGACCCAACTCTTCGGCAGATGTTCTAGTAATCATTGAAGTTAGTTCAACTTTGTGAACAATTTCTAGTGTCACCTCACAATTAACGGCTCCAGTGACAACTTTTTTCACCACACCCTTAAGAATATTACGGGAGCTAACTTTTAAAGCCTTCTTGGGACTACTAATTTCTACTTCAGGTATTTCCGAACTTTCTTGATTTACCTGTTTGGTTGGTATTGGCGCTCGTGAGCCTTGGTGCTTATTAAGACCACGCACTAGTTCCCGTAGAATCTCGGTTTTGGTGCGTTGAGAGTCCTGGCAAAACTCTTCGAGAATTTTCCGCTCCTCTTCCGATGTTTGAAATGTGATCCATCCTTGTTCTTTTCTTGGCATAATGTTACCAATTCAGTTGGTAAAGACTGGAATGACGCTCGGTATGATCCTACCAAGCGCCATTAAATTGCAGATTAATCTATTGCTACACCATCTTTCTATGAAAAGAAGACAAATTGTTTCCTTTCTTGGCACAGCACTAGCTAGTTTGTTACTTGCTGTTTGTTCAACATTCATTGTACCTTCTGTTGTTACGGCACAGTCGAACGTCACTTTACTTGTTTCTGCTGCTGCTAGTTTAAAAGATGCACTGGAAGAAATTAAACCGATTTATCAACAAAATAAACCCAATGTCAATATAAATTATAACTTTGGGGCTTCTGGGGCATTGCAACAACAAATTGAACAAGGCGCACCAGCTGATATTTTTATTTCTGCTGGGAAAAAGCAAGTAGATGCTTTAGAACAAAAAGGGCTATTACTTCCAGGGACACGCTCGGTTTTGGCAAAAAACCGCCTTATATTAGTTGTACCCAAAAATGTTACAGGCATTACAAGCCTTTACAATCTGAAAGAATCGAAAGTCAAGCGCATCGCTATTGGTGAACCAAGAAGCGTTCCGGCTGGTCAATACGCACAGCAAGTTTTACAAAAGCTAAAAATTTGGCCGCAAGTAACTCCTAAACTGGTTTATGCCAACAACGTACGTCAAGTTTTGGCGGCGGTAGAAAGTGGTAACGCTGATGCAGGGTTAGTTTATGCTACTGATGCCAGAATTTCTGACAAGGTAAAAGTAGTTGTCGCGGCTGACGAGAAATACCACTCTCCGATAGTTTATCCACTGGCGGTTGTCAAACGCAGCAAGAATGCTAGTGTCGCTAAGGAGTTTAGTCAATTTTTATCGAGCAGTCAGGCTAAGGCAGTACTCAAAAAATACGGCTTCATCCTGCCTTAAAAAAGGAGTAGGAATATTAGGGTGTAGGCGTTCAAAACCCTTACACCCATTCTTCACAGACAACCTTTGTGCATAAGTCCTGGTAATAATAAAGGCAGGTGTTACTTCGGTTTGGTTATGTACTTAACTTGGTTAGACAACAATAGTTGGTTAATTGAAATTGGCGGTCAACGGATACTAGTTGATCCTTGGCTGGTTGGTGAGTTAAGTTTTGGCTTAGATTGGCTGTTTAAAGGTTCTCTCAAACAAGAGCGATTAATTTCAGAACAGATTGATTTAATATTGTTGTCTCAAGGTTTGCCAGACCATGCACATCTGCCAACATTAAAGCAACTTGATCATAAAATTCCGGTTGTGGCTTCTCCTAATGCCACGAAAGTGGTTCAAGAGTTGGGTTACACTTCTTTCACTTGTTTAGAGCATGGTGAAACTTTTACTTTTAAAAATCAAATAGAAATTAGGGCTTTGCCTGGTTCTCCCATAGGCCCGACTCTGATAGAAAACAGTTATTTGCTGAAAGAATTCGCTACAAATTTCACGCTCTACTACGAGCCGCATGGCTATCACTCTCCACAACTAAAGCAATTTGCACCTGTTGATGTACTAATTACGCCAACAGTTGATTTAGCATTGCCGTTAGTCGGGGCAATTATTCGCGGGACAAACAGTGCTTTGGAAGTAGCTAAATGGCTGCAACCTCAATTTATCCTACCTACAGCAGCAAAAGCAGATACCACCTATGAGGGGTTGATGGCGAGCTTGTTAAAGGCTGTGGGGACGGCGGAAGATTTGCGTACTTCATTTCAGAAAAATCATCTGACAACTCAGGTGTTGGAACCTCAACCCGGCGATCGCTTAGAATTAAACTTACAAAAGCGTGCTGCAACCTGCTAAACTTGAAGTAGGCGATCGCATGAGATCACAAACATAGCGATCGCTGATTGTCTCCAACCAATCTAAACACACCTCACAGACAGAGGTTTATCTAAATCTGTAAAGTTCCTAAATTTTTATCTGTCTTTTCCGGAATCGGACTACTCTGACTGTAGTTATCCTTTACAAATACCCACTCAGTTAATTAAGCCATAATTCAACCAGTCAGGTGAATTCAGCATAATAAGTCTTAAGTTATAAAAAAAAGATATTAGTATTAGTAAATTTCTACCCCAATTATTACAACGAACTGAGGCATGAGCCTATGAAACTCTCAACCATAACCGCTTCATTTCTTACTGTCGCTTCTGTAATTTTGTCCGCAGGAATTGCCTCGGCTCAAACGGGTAGTGAAAACACATCACCTAATACTAACGTTAATCATATTTCAACACATGGGCAAGTAATAACCACATCTATTAACTCTTATATGTCTCCCAGTAATGTGGTTACTTCTCGTGTAATGCAACCTTTGAATCTTGTTTATCTTGCTTATCAAGGTAATTTAGAATCACAAGGAATTCCTAGCGGTAGCACTTTGATATTTCAACACCAAGCAGGCAATGTTAGCGCAGAAGATTTGGTGAAGGCTGCCGTTAATGCCAAAAAAATACCACAGCAATTTTTAAAAGACCAAACTTATCTCCATGAGGTTGATGTCCAACTAACATCCTTACAAAAGACTTTTGCTCGTTAATTTACATGGCAGAAGGCAGGCCTAATAAAACTGATTTCACCAGCTATGTATGAAAAGGGGACTAGAGGCTAGAGGCTAGAGACTGGTATTTTTTAACTCAGTACTTCCTATTAAAATTGTGAAATTTAACTTTCTATCACATCCCTGGCTGATGAACGAAGTTAGGGATATTGTTATTCATAAATAATTATGCAGAAAAATTTAATCGTTCTTCTTTGCGGACTGAATGTAAAACTTGGGTGAGTATCAGTTTATGATAAAGAGAATATTCGGTTTTGGTGGGGAACAGCCACCAAAGGTAACGGGGAAAGTTCGGTGAAAATCCGGCGCTGTCCCGCAACTGTGAAGGAAAGACAAAAAGCTGAAAATTAACTTTCCAAGTCAGGATGCCCGCCGAAGTATACTATTAAGTCCATCACATCTGCGAGGTACGGATGACTGCTGCCCATACTGCTATTACAAGTAATTCTGACACTATTCCTGCTCATACTCATACTTTATTTGTTTGCCAAACCTGTGCCAGCGTTTGGCAAAATGGTAAGCGTATAGGTGAAAGTGGTGGTCAAAAACTTCTGCACCAGATTCAGCAATTGGCAAAAGATTGGGATTTGCGAGAGGAATTTCCTATCCAAGCTGTTGAATGTATGAGTGCTTGTAACCGTTCTTGTGTTGTTGCTTTTGCAGCTAAAGGTAAGTTAACTTACCTGTTTGGTGATTTAGATGTTGATAGTAGTGCAGATGCGGTCTTGGAATGTGCTAGTCAATACTACGCTAAAACTGACGGAGTATTGCCTTGGTCAGAACGACCCGAACCCTTGAAACGCGGTATATTAGCCAAAATTCCACCCTTGTAAAAAAGTGCTGAGTTGAAAGTGCTGAGTGCTGAGAATAAACGTGTTTTAATTTTGGGTGGAACCGGAGAAGCGGCGGAACTAGGTGCGAGAGTTGCAACTATCAAGGGAATTGAAGCGATCGCATCTTTAGCAGGCCGCACTCGCGCACCATCGGTTCCATCTGGTAATGTGCGGATTGGTGGTTTTGGTGGTGTGGATGGACTTGTAGAATATCTGCATCAAATGAAAATTGATCTGCTCATCGATGCTACCCATCCCTTCGCCAATCAAATATCCTATAATGCAGCAGCGGCGGCGAATGAAGTTGCGATACCCAGATTAATGTTAATTCGTCCGGCTTGGAAGAAAGTCACAGGCGATCGCTGGATTGAAGTAGACAGTAATGCAGCCGCCGCCGATATTTTAAAAAACCAAGCCAACAGAGTATTCTTGACCGTTGGTAGACAAGAACTTAGCACCTTTGCCTATCTTCAGGATATATGGTTTTTGATGCGGATGATTGACCCGCCGGGAAAAGATGCTTTAGTACCACCAGGAATAATATTGTGCGATCGCGGCCCTTTTGTCTTAGAAAATGAACGGAACATCCTGATTCAGCACAACATTGATGCGATCGTGAGTAAAAATAGTGGTGGTGATGCAACTTACGCCAAAATTCTTGCTGCGCGAGAACTGGGTGTAGAGGTTGTTATGGTTAAACGTCCCACAGTACCAGCAGGGGAACAAGTAGCAGACGTTGATGGTGCAGTGGCTTGGTTACTGAATCAATTACACCGTTAAAAAGCACGAAAATTGTGGTTAACAGGGTCGAACCGTCTACCATATTCATTAGGGAGACCTCAAGCTTTGGTGTCGTTACCTTTATCTTGTGGTTTCCCCTTCTTTTTTACTACCCCAACTCACATAAGCCGTAAATAGAGAAGTTAATCTATTGAGAAAAATTTAGCAATCTTAGAGGATGTCTGAAAACTTTTTAATGTTGTATTTGAGACTTGCAGATCCCCCTAAATCCACGCCACTTGCTACAACGGAGGGAACCTCCCTTCGGGTGACGCTCCTGCGTCGCTATCGCTGCGCTAACACCACTTTGCTTATGCCGGGAAACCCGTCCACCGCAAGTGGTTCACCGCAACGCAGTGGCTCCCCTTTTTAAGGCAGG
>JAGKSW010000049.1 GCA_018993265.1 Nostoc sp. TH1S01 | reverse complement strand
TAGCTGTACTTAGTTGAGCGGCAAGTAGACAAAAAAATGATTGTGAATCAACGTCGAACTACTTACGCTTATCGGGTATTAATTACTAATTTACTCAATCAAGAAACTAATTTAAAAATTACAGAACAATTACCAGTTAGCCGCAACGAACAAATAAAAATTCGCTTAACCCGCATTCAACCACAAATTCAGCTTGGGGAAATGGGAATTTTAGAATGGGAGTTCAGCGTTTTACCTCAAGAACGACGCGAGATATATTATCAATTTACCCTGGAACATCCACCTGAACTAACGGTAATTGGTTTAGAGATATAGATATTGCTCCAACCCAGATGAGATGGCTTTATACTTGACCTGTATCGTATCCTACCTCTTAAGTGTTACAAATAAAAAATACTACAAGTAGCAATTGTAGCTAATTGCTGATTGCTACTTGATTCAGGAGTTTTGGTGATGATTCAATTCCGTATTCAGCCAGACAGCGAAATTCCCGCCTCTACCCAGTTATTTAATCAAATCAGGTTTGCGATCGCCTCTCGTCAATATCCTCCTGCTTACAAATTGCCCAGTACAAGGGCATTAGCTATGCAAACTGGATTACACCGCAATACTATTAGTAAGGTTTATCGACAGCTAGAAGATGAAGGCTTAGTTGAAAGTCTGGCCGGTTCAGGAATTTATGTCCGCGCTCAAGGTCATGAGGGCGGTAGCAGATTACAATCACCAATTCTTCAACAAAACCCCGAAGCATATAAAGTTGTACAGCAAGCACTTGACCAACTTCTTGCCCAAGGCTGTTCTCTCAGTCAAGCCCGTGAGTTATTTTTAGCAGAAATGGATTGGCGTTTGCGTTGTAGCGCCCAAGTACTAGTTGCAGTCCCTTCTCAAGATATCGGTGCTGGAGAATTGATGGTATATGAATTAGAGCAATCACTCAAAATACCCATCCAGCTAATTCCAATGGAAGAACTGGCCAATGTGTTGGATAAAACTAACTCGGCTACAGTCGTTACCAGTCGCTATTTTATTGGTGAAGTTGAACAAATTGCTGCGCCAAAAGCCGTTAGAGTTATTCCCTTAGATATCTATGACTACAGTAAAGAATTGAATCTAGTTAAGAATTTGCCAAAAGATAATTGTATAGGCATAGTCAGCCTGAGTACAGGTATTGCCCGTGCAGCCGAAGTTATCCTGCACGGTTTACGCGGTGATGAACTATTAGTGATGACTGCACAACCAAAAGATACTTATAAACTTCAGGCAATTGTCAAGCGAGCTGAAGTCATTATTAGTGATGTCGCTAGTTTTAGGGCAGTACAAATAGCAGTGCAAGCTGCTGCGGAAGATATTATTCGACCACCAAAATTAATGAAGGTAGAAAATTATATTGGATTGAATTCAATTAATTTACTAAAACGAGAACTAGGTTTGAGTTAATGAGCAACCCTGACACAATAACTCAGACCAATTAGTTGATGAAGAATTAAAATAGTAACTATTTGGAGGTGTGCCAATGGCTTCACCATTTCCAGGGATGAACCCGTATTTAGAGAACCCACTATTTTGGTCGGAAGTTCACAATCTATTAATTGCGGCAATTTTCCGAAAATTGAATCCTCAACTGCGTCCTAAATATAAAGTTGCTATAGAAAAGCGAGTCTATCAGACAATTGATGAAGATTCACTGTTAGTTGGAATTGCTGATGTCTCAGTGCAGAGTACAACACAAAAATCATCAGCAGAACCGACTACCTTAACTATAAAATCACCCTCTGTTGAAGCTGTGACAGTTGATGTTGCTATGCCAGAAACTGTCAAAGAAACTTACTTGGAAGTGAGAGATATAACAACACAAGAAGTTGTCACCATAATTGAAATTTTATCTCCAAAAAACAAACGTCCAGGGGAAGGAAGAAATGCATATGTAAAAAAACGATTACAGGTTTTAGGCAGTTACACTAATTTGGTAGAAATTGATTTACTGCGGGATGGTAAATCAATCCAGCCACTCCAAAATAATTTACAAACTGACTATAGAATTTTGGTCAGTCGTGCGACAAAACGTCCGAAAGCTGATTTATACCCCTTTAATTTACCAAATCCTATACCTACTTTTCTCTTACCTTTAAGTGAAGGCGATACCGAACCATTACTGGATTTACAAACATTAATTAATCAGCTGTATGAAGAAGGTAACTATGATTTGGTAATTGACTATACTCAACAACCATTACCTCCAATTTCAGCAGAGAATTTAGCTTGGATAGATGCAATTCTGAAAGAGCAAGGATTGAGGCATTGAAATAAATTCGCGGTTTGAGTTAACCCAGAGATAGAAGATGGATACTCAAAGATAAGGGGACAATAGGATAGGCAGACACACCTAACAAATGTCCAAGGATTATGTTTGTAGAAATGCACCCTTATATTGGCTTGATAGAAGCCATTAAGCAACGTCGAGCCGCTAGAGCTTTTAAGAGCGATCGCATTCCCGAAGTCATTTTACAAGAAATTCTGGAATTAGCCGCCCAAGCACCATCAGGCTTTAACCTCCAACCTTGGCGATTTATTGTCGTTAAAAGCCAACAAAACAAAGAAAAACTGCAAGCTTGTGCATTTAACCAACGCCAAATAGGCGAAGCACCAGTTGTTTTAATTTGTTGTGGTGATAGACGCGCAGCAGGGATGGCAAATATCACTTCTGTCATCCATCTAGGGGATGATCAAGGTATTATGACACCCAGTTATGCCAGCTATATGCGTTCTAGCATTCCCGAATTTTTCCGCAATCACCCCAGTTTTGACACAATGGAAGCCTGGACAAACCGTCACACTATGTTGGCAGTGGCTTATATGATGATTGTGGCAAAAAGTTTTGGTGTAGATAGCTGTCCAATGGAAGGATTTGTCAGCAATCAAGTGAAACAAGCATTTCAAATACCAGAAGAAGTAGATATATGCTGTTTATTAGCCCTTGGCTACGCAACTGAACCCTTCAAATCTTATGGCGGACGCTTCCCTACCAACCAAGTTTGCTTCAGCGAAACCTATGGCGAACCTTTTGAGGTAGATGGTTAGTGCTACTTTGATAAAGTAAAACTATGATGATTGTAAGTCTTTCAAAAAAACTTTGCATAAGTTTATGAAAGAAAACCTCAAAACTGGTTTAAAGCAATTACTGGCAGAAAAACGAGAAGAAATTCTCAATATTGCTGCTAAACATGGAGCTTATAACCTACGAGTTTTTGGTAGCGTCGCTAGAGAAGAGGAAACAGAAGGAAGTGATATTGATTTTTTAATTGATTATGATTTAAATAAAATATCAGCTTGGTTTCCTGGCGGGTTAATCCAAGATTTAGAAGCTTTGTTAAATCGTAAAGTTGATGTTGTCACAACTCAATCTTTGCATTATTTAATTCGAGATAAAGTTCTGCACGAGGCTATATTTTTGTGAAGGATAGTCGGATTTATCTCATCCATATTCGAGATTGTATCGGCAGAATTAAGCAATATACTGTTGATGGTAAAGAAGTATTTTTTCAAGATATCAAAACGCAAGATGCTGTTTTAAGAAATCTTCAGGTAATGTGCGAATCGGTGCAGAAATTACCCAGCGATTGGAAAAATGCCTATCCTGAAATTGCATGGAGTAATATAGCTGGTTTTAGAAATCGATTAACTCATAAATACTTAAGTGTAGACTTGGATATTATTTGGAGTGTGATTGAGAATTATTTGCCCGATTTAGAAAGAACGATTGAAGCAATGGCACAAGAATTTTGGAACTAAACATTCCCAAATAAGACTTACCAATGGTCAATAATACTAGTTTTTACTCAAAGAAAAACTTATATTTCTGAAGAATGTGAGTAAGAATTACAGATAACGTCAACAAGCGATCGCTTTTAACTTTAAAAATAACTCTATTACTCCGTGTTCTCTGCGCCTCTGTGGTTCGATAAATCTCTGTGGTTCGATAAATATTTATACAGTTGACGGAATTTGCAAAAACTCTCGCACCCGTTGTAAGTAAGTCGGTGCATCTTCCAACATTGGGAAATGTGCTGTATTAGGAATTAAGGCAAACTCAACTTGGTCATTCATTGCTGCGGCTTGTTTTCCCATTGCGGCGGGAATAATTTGGTCATACTCGCCCGCAATTAGCAGCGTTGGCACTGTTAATTTAGCAAATTCTTGCGGCATCAATTCCGATTGTGCTTTACTAACAGATGTAAAAATTGTGCCTAAAGCAGCATCATAATCTGCATCTAAAAAATCTTGTAAAAAAGCCTGACGTTCAACTTTTGGTATGGAGCGATGTAAAAATCTCGCCATAAACATCCGGTCAACAAATGGAATTTTACTTAACCATTTGGGACGGAATTTAACTACATAACCGCCAAATTTATGAAAGGCTGTAAAAGCTTTTTCATCATATTCAAAAATCCCACTACAAGTTAAAATTCCTCGCTCTACTTTTTGGGGATAGCGGTTAAAAAACAAAGTTGCAACAGACGCACCCATTGAATGAGCTTGGATGTAAACACGCCCAAGATGCAACTCATCTAAAAGTACTGCTAAATCATCAGCATATTCTTCCAATTCATAGGTTAATTCTTGAATTGCTGCTGATGTTTCTTGACTGGACTGGGAAGTAGCAACCGACTCACTAGCTGGGACTATAGTGGGTTTACCACCAGAACGCCCAAACCCGCGCATATCATAGAGTAAACAATCAAATTGGTTTGATAAAGCATTTGCAGTGCTTTTCCAATATCTAGCTGAACCAGCCCAACCATGAATGAACACCATCACGGGTTTGTTCATAGCAGCAGATGATTGTTTCACCCACTCGTAATAATGTTCAACGCCACGAACGTCAATATAAGGCATTTTTTCAAAGTCAAAAGTCAAAAGTGAGCCAGCGAGGTCTTGGGGGTTTCCCCCAGGAGCGACTGGCGAACTCCGAAGGAGTTAAAAGTCAAAAGTCAAAAGTCAATGGACTAATGACTAATGACCAATGACTATTATGCTGATTCTGGTTTTGGTAGTGAAGATGGATGTACTATCAGTTCGGCGGTAGAGCGTTTCTCGACCATTTCTCGCGTTACTGTGCAGCGAGTCACGTCTTTACGAGATGGTAACTCGTACATCACATCTAGCATCAGTTCTTCTACAATACCCCGCAATGCTCTTGCACCCGTTTTGCGGCGGTAGGCTTCTTGCGCGATCGCTCGCAAGGCATCTTGTTTAAAATCTAATTGGACGTTATCCATCTTCAGCAGTTTTTGGTACTGTTTCACCAAAGCACTGCGCGGTTGGGTGAGAATTGCCATTAGGGCTTCTTCATCCAGCGGATCTACCACTGCTACCATTGGTATCCGCCCGATAAATTCGGGAATCATGCCAAATTTCACCAAATCATCTGGTTCTAGATTCCGCAGAACATCTGCTGTTCGTTTTTCTTTTGATTGGCCTTCTCCTGGTTGCACAAAACCAATGGACTTTTTCCCGGCTCTTTGCTCTACAACCTTTTCTAAGCCAACAAATGCACCACCACAGATAAACAGAATATTACTGGTATCGATTTGGATACAGTCTTGATACGGATGTTTTCGTCCGCCTTGGGGGGGTACGTTGGCGATCGTACCTTCTAGCATTTTCAGTAATGCTTGCTGTACGCCTTCACCAGAAACATCCCTTGTAATTGAGGGATTTTCACTCTTGCGGGCAATTTTGTCAATTTCATCGATGTAGATAATCCCGCGTTGCGCTTCTTCTACATCCAAGTCTGCCACTTGCAATAGCCGCAACAAGATGTTTTCCACATCTTCGCCAACGTATCCTGCTTCTGTTAATGTGGTAGCATCAGCAACGGCAAAAGGTACATCCAAAATCTTGGCTAGAGTTTGTGCTAACAGGGTTTTGCCGCAACCAGTCGGGCCAATTAACAAAATGTTAGATTTCTGTAGCTCTACTGAGTCATCTGCTCCGTTTTTGCCACTGCCTTTAGACTGCAAGATTGCCAGCCGCTTGTAGTGATTGTAAACTGCGACTGATAAAACTTTTTTGGCTTCGTCTTGGCCAATGACATGCTCATCGAGATATTTTTTAATCTCTCTAGGTTTTGGTATCTGATTAAACGAGAGATTAGCAGAACGATTCCGACGTTTTTGAGGTGCTTCAGACTTTGGTGCTGGTTGTGGCGCTACACCATTGGTGTCCAGTAACTCCTCATCTAGTATTTCATTACACAAGTCAACGCACTCGTCGCAGATGTAAACTCCCGGCCCTGCGATCAACTTACGCACCTGCTCTTGAGACTTGCCACAAAACGAACATTTTAAATGGGAGTCGTACTTAGACATACCAGCCTCTTATTTCAGAATGGTGACGTTTTCCCCAGCTGTGGGAAGATTTTGTCGGGAGATAACCTGATCTATCAAACCGTAATTTTTAGCTTCTTCTGCCGACATGAAAAAGTCGCGGTCTGTATCTGCTTCGATTCTCTCTAGAGGTTGACCAGTATGATGAGCCAATAACTGATTCAACTGTGCCTTGATATAAAGAATCTCTCTGGCTTGGATTTCTATATCAATGGCTTGACCTTGAGCGCCACCTAGGGGTTGATGGATCATAATTCGAGAATCAGGTAAAGACATACGCTTACCTGCGGTTCCAGCAGCTAACAAAAATGCCCCCATGCTTGCGGCTAATCCAAAACAGATCGTAACAACATCAGGGCGGATTTGTTGGATTGTATCATAAATTGCCATTCCTGCGTAGACGGAGCCACCAGGAGAATTAATGTACAGTTGAATGTCTTTTTCTGAGTCTTCAGAATCTAAGAACAGCAACTGTGCCACGATGGAATTAGCAACGGTATCATCAATGGCTGTTCCCAAAAAGATAATCCGCTCTCTTAACAGGCGGGAGTAGATATCAAATGCTCTTTCTCCCATACCCGACTGCTCTACCACAGTTGGCACAATGCTGTTAGGGCCATTCAGATGAGAGTTAATAGCTAGGTGGCTGGAACTGATGATGGGGTAATTTCCCGACTGCGATAAAAGCATAGGAGAATATCTGAGGATTAATAGGACTTAGCTTAAGGCAGCGATCGCTGCTTTTTTTACGGATGAGATTTTGATTTGAGCTATGTGTTAACCATTATGCCTCATCCAGATTTTTCTCGTGTAACACAGTATCAAGCTCAGGTCGTCACAGATATAGAATTTTGTCTAAGATGCCAGCAATATTAAGCCTCCATTAAATGTTGACGACTGAGTGCTGAGTAATAATTGTTCATACTCAAACAAGACACTTACTACCCTAGCCTAATCTACCCAAAGCTGGAATGCGATCAACCAAAAGTAGAGATAGCCGAAGGCAGAGTCTAGAGGTTAGAGGCTAGGGGCTAGATAATTCATGGCAGAGAGATTGTCGCACTTTGTGGTGTAAGCAGTTGAGTAGAATTGTTTTCTGAGGGATAAAAAACTAGCCTCTAACCTCTAGTCCCTAACCTCTTCTTCCTCTATCCTTCTACTTCTGATTCTGCCGTAGCTTCGCTGCTGCTTGCCTCAGTCTCAGGTGCAGTTGCTGCGGCTGCTGTTTCGTCTTGGGCGCTTAAAGTGCCTTCTGGGACTAATTCAACTGATGAGTTGTCTAAGAGCCAATTGATAATTTTGTCACTCAGCAGTTCATTTTCCACCATCGAGCGGAGTCTTTCTTCGTCAATATCTTCCTCAGTATATTGCTCTAAAAGTTCTTGCACTCTGGCTTGTAGTTCTTCTGGTGTGACTGTCAGAGATTCGCGTTTGCCGATTTCTCGCAAGGCTAGAGAACGTTTGAGGCGTTCAATTGCCTCTGGGCGCGATCGCTCCCGCAATTGCGGAATAATATCTTGAGTAAACAGCTTTCTCACATCCAAACCTTGCTGCGCCAAGCGCATAGCGGTTTGGGTCAGCATTGCATCGACTTCTTGCTCAATTAAAGTTCCTGGCAAGTCAATTTCTACGTGCTTCAGTAGTTCTGCTAGTAATGCTTCTTGCTTATTAGTTTTAGTTTTGTCTTCAGCTTCTTTTTGGTACCGTTCTTCTAAAGATTTCCGCAGTTCTTCTAAGGTTTCAAAATCGCTAACTTCTTGGGCGAAATCATCGTCCAGTTCTGGCAGTTCTTTTTCCTTCAGTTCCTTGAGGGTGACAGTAAAAATTGCTGGTTTGCCTGCTAACTCTTGGTTGACATAAGGATCTGGGAATTGTGCAGAAATTTCCTTGGTTTCCCCAGGATTCATCCCGACTATCCCGGTGACAAAACCAGGGATAAATTTATCTTCTTGTAACTCCACTTGAAAATCAGTCGCATCACCACCCGGAATTGGTGTTGGTTCGGCATCTGGGTCATCGCCTTCGGCTTTAGCTATTACCCCTTGAAAATCTACAACAGCCACATCACCAATTTGGGCGGCTCTACCTTCCACTGGAATTAGTGTTGCCATTTGTTGGCGTTCTTTTTCCAAAACACTATCTACCTGTGCAGGGTCATATTTAACTTCCTCAGCTTGGGCTTGCAAACCGGTGTACTGGTTCAGTGTTACTTCTGGTTCAACATCAACAGCTGCCGAGAAGGTGAGGGGTTTTCCCGGTTCGTAATTATTGATCAAGTCTTCAAATGAAGAGCGCAGTTGTGGCTGACCAATTGCTTGGATATCTTCTTGTTTGACCGCTTGTTGGATGCCATCTTGAATGAGTTCTTCTAGGGCGGCAGCCTTAATGCGACTTATCCCCAAGCGTTGAAGCAATATCTGTCGAGGCACTTTACCTTTACGAAACCCAGGAATATTAACAGTACTGGATAAGTTTTTAATAACTTGTTCGTAGGTTTGCTGAGTGATTTCTGGTGTAATCTCTATTTCTAGCCCTATTTGGCTAGCGGGAAGTTTCTCCTGGGTAACTTTCATGCTTCGTCTCTATTTGGTATTTTTAACTCCAAGTACACACAAGCGATAATGTAACGCTTATGTGTTTTGATATCTCTAGATAGGAATGGCAAGTGCCTTCAGTAGATATCCAGTTTACTGCCAATGGCAAAGGACTTGACACTTTACCACAATAAATTTATCTATACACCCTCTCACGGTAAACTTGTTAGGTCTGTTTACCCAACAAGTCCAAGTTTAACTATGATGCTGGCTGCTTAGCTTAGTAGTTGACTTTCTTGGCTGGATGCCACTTGGATCATATTACATTGATGATCAGCCTCAACCTCGGTCTCGGTTAAAGCACAACGTTTGTTAACTCACTCATCAAGAAGGGCAATGGTTGAGCAGCAATTGCTGGAGGTTTTTCCCTGAGCAGTAATTTGTTGTACAATAATATATACTTTTTTTAGTTGGTAGAAAATTTACTGGGTAATTATAAAAGATTGTAAATGCTTCAATTATTTATTAAAATATGTAACCCAAAAATTAACCTACTGTCATGAAGAAGCTGAAATAGAATCAAATAAATATTCAAAATCTGCTACTGCTATTTAATTTATATAAATCTCCATTTCAAAAAATTACTCATGACCTCTTATTAAATTATCAGGAGGAAGTTCATTTGTCTAAAACATATCGTGTAGCTATTTTGGGTGCGACTGGTGCTGTGGGCACAGAGTTGCTGGAATTATTAGACAGTCGAAATTTTCCCATTTCGGAATTAAAATTACTGGCATCTGAGCGTAGTGCGGGGCGATCGCTCAATTTTAAAGGAGAGAATTTAGTAGTAGAACCAGTCAGCGATCGCGCTTTAGAAAATGTAGATTTGGTATTAGCTAGTGCTGGCGGTTCCACATCGAAAAAATGGGCTCCTGTGGCAGTTCAAAAGGGTACAGTAGTCATCGATAACTCCAGTGCTTTTCGGATGAATCCGGAAGTTCCTTTAGTTGTGCCAGAAGTTAATCCCCAAGCCGCAGCCGCCCATCAGGGCATTATCGCCAATCCCAACTGCACGACAATTTTGATGACAGTGGCAATTTGGCCATTACATCAAGTCAAACCCATCAAACGGATTATTGCCGCCACCTATCAATCAGCCAGTGGTGCTGGTGCCAAAGCAATGGCAGAAGTTAAGACGCAAGCTGCTGCTATTCTCCAAGGACAGGAACCAGTCGCGGAAGTATTACCATACCCCCTAGCATTTAATTTATTTCCTCACAACACCCCCATCAATGATTTTGGGTATTGTGAAGAAGAAATGAAAATGGTGAATGAAACGCGGAAGATTTTTGGCACCCAAGAAATTAGGATTAGTGCAACTTGTGTACGGGTTCCCGTACTCCGCGCCCATTCCGAAGCAATTAACCTAGAATTTGAGACTCCATTTAGCCCAGATACTGCCAGAGAAATTTTGAGTAATGCGCCTGGGGTAACACTAGTAGAAGATTGGCGAGTCAATCATTTTCCCATGCCTATAGAAGCAACTGGGCGGGATGAAGTTTTAGTGGGTAGAATTCGTCAGGATATTTCTCATCCTTGCGGTTTAGAACTATGGCTTTGTGGTGATCAAATTCGCAAAGGTGCAGCGTTGAATGCAGTGCAAATTGCTGAATTATTAGTGGAAAAAAATCTGCTAAAGTCAGCAGCAGCATATATTTCTCAGTAGTTTTGCGTCATCAGTCAAACACGTATGACAAAAAACAAATGAGTGCATCACTCTTGAAAGTAATTGGCGAATAAGCTATTACATTATAGAAAACCACCAACATAACAAAAACCAAGCAGGTAATCAGGAGAAAAAAGAGGGTGGGAGATTTTGGTAGAGTTTTAACCGCTATGATCACGCCGTTCAAACCAGACGGTAGTGTTAACTATGGTGTAGCGGCAGAACTAGCAGCGCATCTAGCTAACAACGGAACGGATACGTTGGTGGTATGCGGTACAACAGGAGAATCCCCAACCCTAACTTGGGAGGAGGAATACCAGCTATTTTTGGAAGTATTGCAGGCTGTGTCTGGCAAAGCCAACGTGATAGCAGGATGTGGTTCCAATTCCACCAAAGAAGCGATCGCAGCTACCCAAAAGGCGGCTAAAATAGGAGTACACGGTACATTACAAGTTGTACCCTATTACAATAAACCGCCACAAGCAGGTCTATATCAACATTTTCAGGCAATTGCCCAAGCTTGCCCTGATATTCCTCTGTTGTTATATAACGTTCCTGGTCGTACAGGACAAAATCTCAGTGCCGAAACAGTTGCCAAATTAGCTGAAATTGATAATATTGTTGGAATAAAAGAAGCCAGTGGTAATTTAGACCAGGCAAGTGAAATCCGTCGCTTGACATCACAAGAATTTCAGATTTACGCTGGAGATGATTCCCTCACCTTGCCCTTGTTAGCGCTGGGGGCAACAGGGATAGTCAGTGTGGCTTCTCATCTGGTAGGCAACCAACTACAGCAGATGATTCAAGCTTTTAGTGCGGGAAAAATTGCAGAAGCCAGAGATATTCATCTTCAACTCTTCCCGTTATTTAAAGCTTTATTTATCACTACAAATCCCATTCCCATTAAGCAGGCACTCAAACTTCAAGGCTGGGAGGTTGGTTCAACACGTCCGCCGCTATGTGATGCTGACTCAGAAGTTAGCCAAAAACTGGAGGCGGTGCTTCAGAAACTAAATTTAATTTAGGCAGTATATGGTTGGCAAGTTGCCGCAAATGAAT
Source organism: Nostoc sp. TH1S01 (assembly GCA_018993265.1). Classification (GTDB taxonomy): domain Bacteria; phylum Cyanobacteriota; class Cyanobacteriia; order Cyanobacteriales; family Nostocaceae; genus Nostoc_B. The sequence continues at coordinate 57,454 of JAGKSW010000049.1, read as the reverse complement.
ATATGAATATTTGGCAGATTTTGCGGAGGCACTTTTAAAAAAAGTGTTACCACTGCTAAAGATATTGACGATTTTGATTTTATTGGACAAACAGTTGAAAATTTAAACGAAATTTGGCTGCTTTCTCAAAGAAAGGCAGTGTTGTATTTAATACAAGCTTGCGAACCTTCAATTTATTGACACTAAACAACAATCTAACTAAGGAGAAAATGGCTAGAAACGAAGCTGACTCCGCCCTAAAAATTATTCCTTTGGGCGGTTTACATGAAATTGGCAAAAATACCTGCGTGTTTGAATATGATGATGAAATTGTCTTATTAGATGCAGGTTTAGCTTTCCCGACGGAAGCAATGCACGGTGTAAATATTGTCCTTCCTGATACTACCTATTTACGGGAAAATAGGGAAAAAATTAAAGGAATGATCGTCACCCACGGTCATGAAGACCATATTGGTGGCATTGCTTTTCACCTCAAGCAGTTTGAAATCCCAGTGATTTATGGGCCAAGACTAGCAATGGCCATGCTGGAAGGGAAATTAGAAGAAGCAGGCGTACGCGATCGCACAGAGTTGCGATCAGTTGTGCCGCGTGATGTCGTCAGGATTGGCAAACATTTCTTTGTCGAGTACATCCGCAACACCCATTCTATCGCGGATAGTTTCACAGTGGCGATTCATACTCCCCTGGGTGTCGTGATTCACACAGGGGATTTTAAATTCGACCACACCCCAGTTGATGGCGAAAGATTTGACTTGCAACGCTTGGCAGAACATGGTGAAAAAGGTGTGCTTTGCTTGTTAAGTGACTCCACCAACTCAGAAGTCCCAGGCTTTACACCTTCGGAACGTTCTGTTTATCCCAATTTGGATCGGGTATTCAGTCAAGCCACTGGGCGATTGTTTGTCACAACCTTCGCCTCCTCTGTGCATCGCATCAACATGATTTTGCAACTGGCGCAGAAACATAACCGTGTAGTTACGGTTGTTGGGCGTTCCATGCTGAATTTGATTGCCCATGCCCGCAATTTGGGTTATATCAAATGTGAAGATAACTTACTGCAACCACTGCACATGGTTCGCAGCCTGCCAGACGAAAATGTGTTGATTCTCACCACAGGTTCTCAAGGTGAGACAATGGCAGCGATGACTCGCATTGCTAATAAGGAACATCCTCATATCAAAATCCGTGAAGGAGATACCGTTGTCTTCTCCGCTAACCCAATTCCTGGGAATACGATCGCAGTTGTGAATACCATCGATAAGTTGATGCTTCAAGGTGCGAAAGTTGTCTATGGCAGAGATAAAGGAATTCACGTTTCTGGCCACGGCTGTCAAGAAGACCAAAAGCTGATGATTGCTTTAACTCGTCCCAAGTTCTTTGTCCCAGTTCACGGCGAACATCGGATGTTAGTGAAACACTCCGAAACTGCCCAAAGTATGGGTGTACCCGCCGAAAATATGGTAATTATCCAGAATGGAGACGTTATAGAACTAACAGAAAATTCTATCCGTGTAGCGGGTCAAGTGCAGTCTGGGATTGAGCTGGTAGATACCTCTAGTTCAGGCATGGTGAGTGCCAAAGTACTGCAAGAACGGCAACGGATGGCAGAAGAAGGAATTATCACAATTGCTACTGCGATTGATTGGTCTGGTAAACTGATGGCTAAGCCAGAAATTCACCTACGTGGTGTTGTTACCAGTGTAGAGCGATCGCTGATTCAAAAATGGGTACAGCAACGCATTGAAGAAATTCTTAGCGTGCGGTGGTCAGAATTTGCTGCTTTAGGCGGTGAGCAACCAGAGGTAGACTGGGGTGGACTGCAAGGAACTTTAGAACGGGAATTAGCACGTTCAATTCGGCGAGAACTGCAATGTCAACCAACAGTGACTTTGTTAATGCAAATTCCTGATGAACCAGAAACGCCTGTAAAGGTTGCTGATGGGAGAAGACGACGAACTCGGACAGCGGCGCAAGTGGCATCTTGAGGAGTGCTGAGTTAAGAGTGCTGAGTGCTGAGTAAATAATCTTTTAGAGGCGTTGAGTTGCAACGCCTCTACAAAATTAATGGTCTCATTGCCTGATATAGCAGAACAATCACAATTGGGATAATAATCGGGATAGTTACTAGCAGTCCCCATTTGTCAAAGCGCATCTTTTGACCTTCCGACTTGAACAGCGCAATGACAGCAAAGGCTCCCATAACTACCCAAACAAAGCCAAAGATAATAAAGATAATAAACGCTGAGTCTGGCATTCTGTTATTTGTATTCCCTGCAACAATCTAGTTTATAGACTAGCGAAATACTCAATAAATTGCACTCTGGCATTATCCAGAGGTTTAATAATAAGCCTGAAAATTAGGTTTTTCCCCGTTAGCAACTACACCCAAAACATTTAAATGGGAAATATTGAGATTTTCTAAAACTTGCTCTAAAACTGAAGACTGTGTTTTACCAATCTTCACTACCAGCAGAATACCATCAGTGTTAGTTGCTAGCAAGCTAGCATCAGCTATTCCAGCCAAAGGAGGTACATCATAAATTACTAAATCAAAATTCTGATGAAACTCTTCCATTAGCCGCTTCATTTTTTCGGAAGATATTAACTTAGTAGGATCAGGTGGTATTGAGCCGGCAGTAATTACAGATAAGTTGCTCAATGAAGGTAGTTTCTGAATAGCCTTTGCTACGGGTGAATCGGTTGAAATTAAATTACTCAATCCCCATAAGTTATTTAAATTCGCTAACGAGTGAACTACAGGTCTCCGCATATCCCCATCTACTATTAAGACTTTTTGACCCATCGTTGCAGCTATTTGAGCCAAATTAAAAGCAATTGTTGACTTACCATCACCTGGCATAGCTGAACTAATGACAATAGAGCGAATCTGGCGATCGGAATTCAGTAGCTGAATATTAGTATAAAGTAGGCGTAAAGCTTCTAAAAAATATGTGAAATAATTACTTTTTTCTTGAAAATTAGCAACATTGGGTTCCCGCTGCAATTTGGAGAAATTGTTTGGTAATTTTAATGAAGGAATAGGTATGTTTTGAACAAAATTTTGGTCTCTGTTAGTCTTGACTTCATCGTCAATAGGTATACTTCCTAACAAAGGTAATTTGACTTTTGCCTTTAAATCATTGGCTGTATTGTAGGTATTATCTATCCTGTCTCTTAGTAAGCCACCAAAAACTCCTATTGTAATGCTAACAGCAAAAGCTGAGAACAGTCTAAATATAAAACTTGATGAAGTAACAGGATATTCTGGTCTAACTGGTGCTTGAATAATTTGCCAACCAAATTCTGTTTGAGACTTTTGAATTTGTAAATTTTCGCGTGTAGATAAAAAACGATTGACACTTTCAGTTGCTACTTGCAATCTCTGCTGCATTTCAGTGTATTGCTTTGATATTATTGGCAACTGTTTACGTTTTTTATCAAGTTCCTGTTCTCTTTTTGCTAATTCTTGACTTTGTACTTCTAAAAGTTGAATTTGAGTTGCTACCTCTGCACGTTTTGTATCCAAAAAACGTTTTGCTTCCTGATTGATCAAAGGTAACAAGCTATCCCGTTTTACCTTTAATGATTGAAGTGTTGGATTATCATCTTGTAATCGAGTTGATTCAGCAGCTAATTGTGTATTTAATTTATTTGCTTGTGAAAGAAAATCCTGATATAAAGTTGCATTATTTAATGCGGATTTTTTGCCATTTTCCTTCTGTAGGATAGCTAAATTAGCACGAGATTGCACTAACTGTAAATTCACAGTTTGTTGCTGTTCAGACAATGTTTTAGTGGCTGATGCTAGTGAGTCTGTTTCACTTTCTATACTATTAAAGCTATACCTTTGCTTTAAATTTAGTAGTTGTTTTTGTATTTGGTTAAGTCGATTTGTTGCTCCTTTGAGCTGTTGTTCAACAAATTGTATGGATTGACGCAACTGAGTTTGTCGTTTTTCTTGACTATACTTTATATAATAGTCAGCAAGTTTGTTTAAGACAAATCCAACTTGGTTTGGATCATAGCTACGATAAGTAACTTGAATTATTTTGGTTTTCTCTAGTTGAGAAACCTTTAAGTTTTCAATTAAAGACTCATAGCTAATATCTGGATAATTAGCTTGTAACTGCTTAATAACATCTCTCAAAAGCACGGGACTTTTAAGAACCTGAACTTGGCTATCGTAATCTAGTCCAGGTTGATTCGGGTCAGATTGTTTGCCAACATCTATAGTTTTATTACCATCATTAATTGCTTCCACTAAAATCTGAAAATGTTCTTCATATTCTGGTTTTACTGGGTTTAATATCAAGACGGTAATAGTGCTAATCATCACAGCAATCGAAACACTGCTAATAATTAGTTTTCTCCGCTGTAAAAAAAACAAAAAGTCTTGAAGGTTCCAGTTACTTTCTTGTTCATCATTAACCGGAAAACTTGGTAAATTAAATGTTCTATCTAAAGTTTTGGGAGGGTATTCAAAGGCGGAAGACTTAGCAGAGTGATTGTTGCTCATTGATAAATTTTTGGTAGTATGCTGATCAGGGAATTAAATTAAACTCAGGATGAAAGATGCAATTTTGTCTTTAAAAAGCATAACTAACTATGAAGAACCTGAAATTTTGAGGATTTACTAAACTAGTAAATCCTGTTGATTTTGTGCTTTACAAATGAAACGTTTAATTGTTGCTTTCGCAATTATCTGCAAGCATGACAAATAATTATTTCTGAATTGCTGGAATAGGTATAGGTAAAATGGAAAACTATTAGACAGACTGGTTTAAGAATTTTTGAACAATTAAAAATGATAATTGTAAGAGGTTATTTTTAGTTTAAAGTCGACTTTTAAGGCTAATAGCCCACTTTTCAACTATCTTGTTGCGATCGCATTCAAAAAAAGATGCTGTGTCAAAGACAGCGAAGACTTATTTAAGTCATCGGAAAGAAGATTAATTTGTACATTACATAAAACTTAAATTGTTCTTTGAACATATAAACAAATATAAAAATACTTAGTTGTCATAAAACCAATTGCAATTTATTTCATTGATATAGCGTTTTCCAGGCTACTGAAGTACACGCAAACCTTTTATATCAAAACAAGTAGCTTTAAAGACGTAACTCACTAGATTGAGAAACGCTATATATCTTTTATACATATACAATATACCAAATATGCTGTTAATAAACTGATACTTTTTGTAAAGCCTTCCTTAAGATAGATTATAGAAATGATGAATTGATATATAAGCCAAACTAATCTGTAGAGTTTTCCAGGCTTGTAGCTTGTCACAAAGCAACTTTGCTTCTTTTAATTCAGAAATCCTTTTTCGGTCAGCTTTCTAGATAGCAAATTGTAAAAGTTGTTTTTTGACAGGCTCCAATTCATTTGCGTTTATACGCGACATAGATAGGTCGTAATTTAATTGAATAAAAGTTTTTATATACTAAAAAGTTAAAAAGGATTGAATAGATTTAATCCCTCTTTTGTTGCTTTCGGCAGAGAATAATCTGAAACCTTTATTTTTACGTCTTTTATCAACAAAGGGGTTTAAATGACAAATTTAATATGCGATCGCACAATTGATTATTCCGTTTAATGTTCAGAGTTAGGGTATATTTTTCCCTCCTTAGAGTAACAAAAGAGGGTTAATAGCAATTCAAATAATGTTTGCGACAGATACTCTACCTGCCTGCTACAATTTCACTTTAAAAATGATACACATCGGTAAGCAGCACCTCGACTCCCTTCTTCTATCGCAGACGCTGCGCGAACGACTGCGCCCTTCTCCTATCAAATACGCTGCGCGAACGACTGCGATCAGGCAGCACATATCGATGTTCGGAAATCAAGCCAGATTCCTATCTGACTTTTCACGTCATGTGGAAAAGTCTACGGAAAATTTAACTTCCGAACCAGAAATTCAAAGTCTCTCTCCTCGCAGGAGAGAGATTTAGAGAGAGGTTTTCCAGATCCCGTGAAAAGTCAGGATTCCTATGGTTGTATATTTAATTTTCTGAAAGTCGCTACAGAAATTGCACTTTGGCGTTTAAGCCTTTGGAGCGTAACATTTTTGTGAGATTTTCGGCAACAGAGCGATCGCTAAACGCCCCTGCATTCACATAATTTCCTGACATAGACACATCTGGGAAAGCATTGGGGACAAAGCGCCGTACTTTGTCGAGGGTATCGCTATTTTGCAGTGGTACTGCTGCTACATAATAACGATTACTCACAGGACGATTTAGCGCCACAGAATTCTCAAAGCCTAAAGCTTGCCAAGTTTGTGCATCTACTTTCCCAGTGGGATTTAAGCGATAATCTTTTTGAAATTCCAGTACAGCAGACTTAGTATATTCGCCAAAAACCCCATCTAAAGAGCGGTTAAAGTAACCTAATTCCGACAAACGCTTTTGGACTGCTGTGACATTTTCTCCTTTCGCACCCATTGAGAGAACGACTCTAGTTGGTTGATTAGAATATCGGGAAACCCAGACTTGGCGAACTGCGCTCTCAAGTTGAGCATCAATAATTCCATCTGCGGTGAGTTTATTATCTCGTTGGAACTGCACAACAGCATTTCGTGTTAATGTACCAACACTACCAGTAGGAGCGCCATAATAATAGCCCAAATCCCCCAGTAATTGTTGCACATCTCTAACTTGCTGACTGGAAGTATTGGGATTGCCAGGGACCTGGGCAGAATTATACAGCGCATCCCAAGTTTGGGAGTTAGCAACTCCAGTCGCTGGTAGACCTGCTTTGCGTTGAAACCTAATTACTGCATTTTTAGTGATGCTTTGAAAATTACCGGTAGGATTCATCTTAAAGTAGCCCAAATCTCGCAAACGTTGTTGTAGTTTGGTGACTGCTGGGCCACGGCTACCTTCAGCCAGAGTAGGATATTCACCACCCACATTTAAATCACTTTGTAATGCTTGGGCTGTTCTAATATCAAAAACTCCGTTAGCCGGAATTCGAGAAGCTTGTTGAAATCGGATGAGTGCTTGCCGCGTTTGCGATCCAAAATAGCCAGTTTTGGGGCCGTTAAAATAGCCTAAATCGCGGAGATTTTGTTGTAACTGAGCAACGGCTGCACCTCTACTACCAACTTGCAATTGCCTATTGATACTTTCACTGGGAGTCTCGCTTTGGCATGATTGTTGTAAAGCTTGCTGAGTTTTAGCACCCACAATTCCGTCAACAGCTAGCCCTTGCGCTTTTTGAAAGCCAATTACTGCTTGTCGAGTTAAACTCGCAAACCTGCCAGTTACAGGGCCATTAAAATAACCTAAATTTTTTAAGCACTGCTGAATATTTGAGACTGCTGTCCCACGACTACCTACTTGCTGAAGTGCGAAAGTTTGGTCAGCTACATTCAAAATTCCGATAGTCAGCGCTACAGATAAAAGCCTCATCGCCACTGGGCTAGACAGTTTAGTCCACTGCAAAAATTTCAATTCTAATTTTATCGGTACAATTTCAATGTCTTCTGATGCTTCGTAGGCTGAGGCGACATGAAGATAACCAATGGCTTCCATGATGTTTTCCCAAGTTTTTGGCTGATGACAATTCCCTGAGTAAAAGAAAAAAGTATTTCGATTTACTTTTGTTATACGGTTATGGGGTTGGCTATTTGTTTACATCACAAGGAGCAAACTGTTTTTCGGCAAGAGTGGAAAATTTTTATCTTAATTTTTTGAATTAGCGGTAACTAAAAATTATGTAAGTTTTTTACTGCTGATTACACAAAGGATGATATATAAAAATATACCATTTTATATAAGTAATAATTGTGGCTTTTGCTAAAAAAGTATAAAGATTAGAGGTAGAGAATAGGCAGTAGGGAGTGGTGAGTCGAGGATAATAGTTGTTAGTCAAGCTAAATGGTTTCACACTTCAGACTTTAGTTGGTACGTTCAATGTTGCCAACTTTCACCCAACCTTCTTGATCGCTACCTTCTGTGCGAATCTTTACCCAAGTTTTATCTGGGTTTTCTTCCAAAACAATGATTTTTTGATTAAAAGTCACTCCACCGACTTTTTCGGATTCTTGGTTTGGTTCTGAACGCAAACTTAGGCCTTCAGACCAAGTAACACGTCCTTGATAAGCTCCAGGGGGTAATTTTTCAGGAGTTGTTGTCGGAGTTGCTGTGGGGGTTGGAGTAGTGTCTGGCTCAGGTTCAGGTGTAATTACAGATTCGTCTTTAGTTTCTTTAGTGGCTTGATTTTTCAAGGAGGGATTATCGTTGGCAAAAATAGGTTTATTAGGTGGGATTGCAGTTTGATTGATGAAATAAAGCGCCACTGTCAGACCTGTACCTAATAAAACAGCGATCGCTAAGATAAAACCTAGTATTAACTTTAGTAAACCAGAAAGCATAGTTAAATTAATAGTCAATAGTCAATAGTCAATGGTCAACGGTGAATGGTCAATAGTCAAGTATGAAGTCTGAAGTAAGAAGTCTGAAAGGGAACAGGGAACAGGGAACGGGCAACAGGCAACAGGGGAATATGTTTCCTGTTCCCTTGTTACTCCAATTCTCTTTAAATGCTTTAGCGTAACTTGCCGAAGGCATCGCTTAGGGGGCTGTGTTTTGAGGCGAGACGCGCTCTTCCAGCCGCCGCCCATTCTTGTAGTTTTTGAATTTGTTCTACAGCCGTTCGCGCCAAGGGGATGATTTGGCTGGCGGCTTCTAAAATGTCGTCGGTGTTAAAATCACGGTTTTGGCTAAATCCAATGTGCATGGCTTCAATCAGAGTTTGCTCAATTTCCGCCCCAGAAAAATCGGGTGTTTCATAAGCTAACCTGTCAATGTCATAGCTTTTCAAGTTATGGGGGCGCAATCTGGATAAATGAACGTTAAAAATTGCTTTTCTTTCTTCTTGGGTAGGTAAACCAACAAAGAAAATTTCATCAAATCGCCCTTTTCGCAACATTTCTGGCGGTAAGGCTTGAATGTCGTTCGCAGTAGCCACGACAAATACAGGTGAGGTTTTCTCTGCTAACCAAGTAATAAAAGTGCCAAATACCCGGCTAGTTGTGCCTGCGTCACCTTTACTACCCAGTCCGGAAAAGGCTTTATCTATTTCATCAATCCACAAGACACAGGGGGCGAGGGCTTCAGCTACCTGAATCATTTGGCGAGTGCGTGATTCTGATTCACCTACTAAACCGCCAAATAAGCGCCCAACATCTAAGCGTAACAAAGGTAAGTGCCAGTGATGAGCAATCGCTTTGGCTGTTAAAGATTTTCCTGTTCCCTGAATACCTACCAGCAATAAACCACGGGGATGGGGTAAGCCATACTGACGCGCCCGTTCGGTAAATGAACCGCCACGCCGTAATAGCCAATCTTTCAGGTTATCTAATCCACCGATGTCAGAAATTTGCTCAGTAGCGGGGTAAAAATCAAGGATTTGGGTTTGGCGGATGGTTTGGCGCTTTTCTTCTAAGACTAAATCTACATCTTCTGGCTGTAATTCGCCGTGAGTTGCGATCGCTCTTGCTAAAACTCGCCGAATGCGTTCCATCGATAACCCTTGACAGGAACGCACCAAGTCATCCAAAACCTTGCCAGAAAGCGAATTACCAGTGGCTTGCAGTAACCGTTCTATCTCGGTTTTAATTTCTGGTGCGGCGGGTAAAGGAAACTCCACAACCGTTAAAACTTCAGTTAAATCGTCAGGAATGGCGATGCGCGGCGACAACAAAACAATATTTTTTGGTTGCGACTTCAACAGTCGGGCAAAATTGCGGAGTTTGCGTGCGATCGCCACATCATCTAAAAAACGATGGTAGTCTCGTAAAATTACTACCGCGGGTGCTGAAGCTGGTAATTTCTCTAAAAATTCCAAAGCTTGTAGGGGATTGCGTCGCCCAAAATTCGCATCATTGGGGTTTCCTTGATAGCCATCGACAAAATCCCAAGTATAAACAGGGCGATTACCTTGATTAGCTGCTTCTTCCCGGATGGCTGTTTCTACCCGTTCTTCTTCATAAGTGGGAATGTAAATTAACGGATAACGGGCGCGTAGCAGCAATTTAAACTCGTCACGGAAGTTCATATCTAGCTGTTAGTTGTGAGTTGCTCTTGATGGCAATGTACAACTTTCTTTATGTAAAAGCTCAAGATAATTTACACTCCGAGATTTATGAAGCATTTTGCCAAAGCGATTATTAAATTGTCAAAGAGTTCTTTATTTAGAAGAAAAGTGATCGCCCCAGTCAATCCAACTCTGGCGGGTGTTCACCCAATTTAACCCACATTGCCCTTGCCCGAACCAAGGCTTTTCGATTCATCTGTAATGCTGCGATTGTAGCTCGACCAATTGCTGTCAGTCCATTCATTTCCGTCCTACTCTCATCCCAAGCAAAATGTTCCTTCCAAACTTGCTCTTGGGGATTAAATAACGCAACCGTTTCGCCACTTTGCGGATCGATAGCAGACTGGCGATCGGCTTTATAGCGATTACAAGATGGACAAGCAAAACAAAGATTCTCAAATACCGTCTCCCCACCTACCGAAAGAGGGCGAATATGCTCAAATTCAAAAGTCATTGCCGTTAGAAACTCTGCTGTTCGACAATAGGCACAGCACTCACCAAAGCACTCGCGGATTTGTCGCTGCAACTCAACCCGAATGTAAACACTCACGCTGCTGTTTTACTCTTTTCCAAGAACTTCAGCGTATATCTAGCGCGAGTCTTAAGAATTGTTAATTGATCTGCCCTCGTCAACAAATCATCTAACTCAGCAACCTCATCGTTGCAGAGCAATGATGCTGCATTTCTCGCCACTAAATCATCCAAACGTGTTTGCTCGGTTACAGCCAATTTACAACTTGCTAGTGCTTTTAACTCATCCACACTCAAACCAACCAAACACTCATCATCAAATCCTAATGGATTAGCGAGCCGAGAATAAGTAGTCCAGTCCAATAAAACCCCAACTCGTTCCCCCTGCTCATTGGTTATGTATTGTACTGGCTGGGACATATGAGAAATATCGAGAAAACAATGTAATCCTATCTTAGCAATCAACTCCAGACAATACTGAATTCTTCTGCATAAACATGATGCCTAACTCAGATTGATAGAATTAAGTTAGTAGGAATTTGCACAATTGAGCCATTGAAATAATCATGCCCTCTGAAATTGCTGTTGAGAAAAAAAAGTTAAAAAATCCGCCGCTGAAGCTACACTATCTGGGCGATCGCGCGTTGCGTCAACCAGCCAAACGTATTACAAAAATTGATGACGAACTGCGCCAACTGGTACGCGAAATGTTGCAAACTATGTACAGCAGTGATGGCATTGGTTTGGCTGCGCCCCAGGTAGGCATTAATAAACAACTTATTGTCATTGACTGCGAACCAGATAACCCCGCAAATCCGCCACTGGTATTAATTAATCCCGTAATTAAACAAATCAGCCAAGAAATCTGTGTTGCTCAAGAAGGCTGTTTGAGCATTCCTAATGTTTACATGGATGTGAAGCGTCCGGAAGTGGTGGAAATTGCTTACAAAGATGAATATGGTCGTCCCAAGACATTAAAAGCAGGTGACTTACTGGGGCGCTGCATTCAACACGAGATGGATCACCTCAACGGTGTGGTATTCGTTGACCGTGTAGAGAATTCCTTGACTTTGGCACAGGAGTTATCTAAAAATGGCTTCTCGTATCAAGCGGTGAAACCAGTAGCATAGGGGACTAATAGTGTATTTAACTCCAAAAAGCGGTTTGTTTCTAGGTGCATCTTGCATAACAGCGATCGCCGCCGTCGGTTCGGTGTTTGAACTCAGTTATGGACAGCCAGATTTAGGCTTTGAAACCACTGCAATTATATTAGGGCTAAGTATTCCTCTAACAGGATTATTTTTTATTGCCGCAGTGAGGGACGCAAGGGCTAACATAAAATAAGCATCAGGTATATAAAAAGGTAAAAGGATGACAAAAAATCAAAGTTCACCCTTTTACCTTTTATTTTTCTACCTACACCTGTCAGTCCTAACCTCTAGCCTCTAGCCCCTAGCCTCTAACCTCTAACCCTTATTCTCAACTTCGGTAACTCAGCACTCAATACTTTTGAAGTGAGCAGGTAAAATTTATCTTGTGGGTAGGAAAACGCCCGAATTCAAGAGGAATTGACTGTGGAACCTAAAATTAACTGCGCCCAAGCCTGCGTCAATGGTTGTATTTTAGGGGATAAATGCCCCAATATCGAGTTTAGAGAAGCAGCCTCACAATTCATCAAAGAGACTTCTTTAGACGAAATGCTGGCTATTGCGGAAGAACGTCTGCGTAAAAAGATGATGGAACCGCCAAAATGGGTGCTACCGGAAGATATTTAATTATTTAGCGATGAACTGAAATTCGCTGATCAGGGTCTTGTTTTCTTAGAGGACATTGGTAGGGTGTGTTATGGCTTCAGCCTAACGCACCGTCAGATGATGGTGCGTTAGGCGCTCGTATCTAGTTCTTGTGATGAATTAGCTCACCATCTGCGCCTATCACACCCTACGAGCATTTTATTTTTACTTGATCAATAACCTCTTAGCAGTTGATTAATTGCTAGGAATAGCTTAAACATACTGACATAGTTATATCAATATAACTGTGGAGCATTAGTAGAAATAACTATGTCAGAACTAGCAATCAGCACCTCATGGGTGAAGCTTTTACAAAATAACTTGCAAATTTCGGCTTACTTGGCACAACCGCAAGAACCCGGTACTTATCCCGGAATTGTAGTTTTACAAGAAATTTTTGGTGTTAATAGCCATATTCGAGATGTGACCGAGCGAATTGCCAAGTTAGGGTATGTGGTGATCGCACCTGCGTTGTTTGATCGGTTCGCTCCCGGTTTTGAAACGGGTTACACTCCAGAAGATATTCAAGTTGGCAGAAAATACGCTTGGGAGCAAACTACAGCATCACAATTACTCAGCGATATTCAATCAGCTATTGATTATCTTAAAACTCTGCCGCAAGTCAAACAAAATGCCATTGGTTGTATTGGCTTTTGTTTTGGTGGTCATGTAGCCTACCTAGCTGCTACTCTCTCGGATATCAAAGCTACTGCATCTTTTTACGGCGCGAGGATTACTAACAGCACACCAGGAGGCGGCGCTGCTACTTTGATGCGGACTCCAGAAATTCCTGGCACACTCTACGCCTTTTTTGGGATGGAAGATGCCAGCATTCCCAAAGTACAAACCGAAGAAATTGAAGCAGAGTTAGAAAAATACAAAATTCCTCATCGTGTCTTCCGCTACGATGGAGCTGACCACGGATTTTTTTGCGATCGTCGTGCCAGCTATAATCCAAAAGCTGCCGCTGATGCTTGGATTCAGGTACAACAATTGTTTAATCAATTGAACTGAATGTCATTTGTCCTTGGTCATTGGTAATTACCAAGGACAAATGACCAATGACCCATCTCAAAATTCAGTGGTCATAGCTAAATAACAATTAATTTTCATTAGTCATGAATTCCGAATCGAAAGTTTCTCAAAAAGCCAATTCGTCGTTTACAATGGACGATTTTGCTCAAGCACTAGAAAAACACGACTACCAGTTTCAAAAAGGACAGGTGGTTCACGGTAAAGTTTTCCAGCTTGACCCGGATGGTGCTTATGTTGATATTGGTGGCAAGTCGTCTGCTTATATTCCCCGCGATGAGGCTTCTTTGAGAGCTGTTACCGATTTATCGGAGGTACTGCCTTTACATGAAGAATTAGAGTTTTTGATTATCCGCGAACAAGATGCGGAAGGTCAAGTAACTCTTTCTCGCCGACAGTTAGAAATTCAACATATCTGGGAAAAAGTCGCGCAAATGCAAGAAAATTCCCAGACAGTAGAAGTCCGGGTAACAGGTGTGAATAAAGGTGGTGTCACTGTTGATTTTCAATCTTTGCGCGGGTTTATTCCGCGATCGCATTTAGCAGAACGTGATAATTTAGAATCACTTAAAGGTCAAACTGTAACCGCTGGCTTTTTGGAAGTAGACCGCAACAATAAAAAACTTATTCTTTCTCAACGTTTAGCAACTCGTTCGAGTAATTTCAGTTTGTTAGAAATTGGTCAGCTAGTTGAAGGTAAAGTAACTGGCATTAAACCATTTGGAGTTTTTGTTGATTTAAATGGGATGAGTGCCTTGCTACATATTAAGCAAGTCAGCCAAAAATTCATTGAATCTCTAGAAAAAGTTTTTCAAGTCGGTCAAACAATTAAAGCTGTAATTATTGACTTGGATGAAGGCAAAGGTAGAGTCGCACTTTCTACAAGAATTTTAGAAAATTTCCCTGGCGAAATTCTAGAAAATATGGATGAAGTGATGGCTTCAGCCGAAGCACGCGCTCATCGTGCAGCGAATAAAGCTGCTGAATAGCCGTTAAACAGTTGGGCTAAAACGCATCTCAAATAGTCATTAGTTATTTGTATTTACAAAGGACTAATGACTAATAACAATCTCAAGCAAATAAATGTAATTGAAACACATATCAATCAGCTTAATAAAGATTTTTCTCGGCGATAGCTGTTTCTGAGTTCCTGCAAAGTTTCTTCTGTAAAGGCAAATTTAATTACAGCGATTAACTCACCCCAACTTTGCAAATCATGTTCCGAAAGTGCTTGCCAAAACTCATTGATAAAAAATTCTGACCACCACTCAGGCGCTTGCTTTCTGTAAGCATAGTCATGTTGTTTGCGCCACCGCCTACGCCATTTGATAAACTCGGCTGGGCCAGGTGTTTCTACACCTAAAATCGGCGGAAAATCCGCATAACTCACAAACCTACTCACACCCTTCGCATGGACGTAAACTACATAACGCCAGCATTCGATTGTATATATATCACCAAAGCCAATGCGAAACATCAAACAAATTGCTTCTTCAGTGACAAATCGCGCTAGTGAGTTAATACATAACGATTTATGAACAATTTTTGATGCACGGATGACAAGCGTCCTTGGCTTGAGTGATGATACCATGAAAATACCTGTAACTTCGGTAGATTAACCCTATCGGTGTTTACGGGATGCTTTTTGTAAACAATGCGATCGCCTTTCAGTTTTGCAGGCCGGAAGGCGGTCTTTTTATATAGTATAATTATTAAAAGACTTATACCAGTCAATTGTCAACTAACTTATGGGTATGATTCGCCTCAAGATTCGAGAGTTTGCTGCGGAGAAAGGCTGGACGCTGAAAGAAGTCTCAGACCGTTCTGGTGTAGTTTACAGCACTCTCAGAACTTACGCGCGATCGCCGGGATTAGCAACTGTAGATTTTACCGCCATTCAAAAGTTAGCCAGGACTTTTGATGTGATGATTGAGGAATTGGTGGAAGTTGTTCAAGAATAATGAGAAGTATGAAGTGTGAAGTCTGAAGTCTGAAAAAAGTTTAAAAGCCGAAGTGGAAAAATTAAAGGATGAACTTCATACTTTTCATAAATAGCGTGATAACACCTCAGCAGTAGCTTTTCCAGTTTTTTCCCAACTAAATAAATTTGCTCTGGCGATACCCTGTTGGGAAAGTTGCGATCGCAATTCTGAATCTGTAGCTATCATCTGCATAGCTGCGGTAATTTCTACACTGTTGTAAGGGTTAATTAAAATTGCTGCATCACCAGCGACTTCTGGTAGAGAAGAAAGGTTAGAGGTGATGACTGGTGTACCACAAGCCATTGCTTCTAAAACAGGGAAACCAAAACCTTCCCAGAGGCTAGGAAACACAAGTGCGATCGCACCATTAATAATTGTTGGTAATTCTTGATAATCAACATAGTTGAGAAACTTTACTTGATGAGTTATGCCTAATTCCTCAACTTGCGCCTGTAGAGTTGGAGTGTAACGCCCATCGGTGGGGCCAGCTAACCATAGTTCATAATCTTTATTGTTTGGGAGTGCAGCAAAGGCACTAATCAGGCGTTGCAAATTTTTATAAGGGTCTTGCCTACCAATGTAGAGAAAGTAGTTGCGAGTTGGTAAATTGAGATAGCGAAAATGGGTGCGATCGTGCGCT
This sequence comes from Nostoc sp. TH1S01, assembly GCA_018993265.1. Lineage (GTDB taxonomy): Bacteria > Cyanobacteriota > Cyanobacteriia > Cyanobacteriales > Nostocaceae > Nostoc_B. Next base: position 41,428 of record JAGKSW010000049.1, on the reverse strand, counting down.
AAGGGAATAGGAGTAATTTTACTGGCTGGAATTTGGTAAAAACTAACAATATCATCAGCCGTAGCCTGCGAATTACAAACAATGTGCTGTGCTTGCTTCAGAACTTGGGGAACATAGTAACGCTGATAGAAAGTTATAGGTGAAAAGCGTTTAGGAAAGCGCAACGGTATTAAATCATGAAACATGACCACAGAAAGACATTCAGCAGATAAAGGCGCTTCCGGCAAAGGAAAAAACAAAACTTGTGATTTCAGCTTTTGATAAACTTTTGGCAGTTGAAATTGTGTCCACAATAGTCGGCGCAGATGGCCTTTTCCGCCTTGTTCTGCTGTTTGTCCAGAGGGAACTGGATAACAGTCATAGCCAGCGATATTTTCTGCAACTAATAGTGTCGGTTGCAGTTTTTGTAGATGCGGTAGTAGGTTGAGTGCGTATGTTGTAGTACCGGTGGGACGGGAGAGCAAAAATGACAGGTTAATGAGTAAACGGTTCTGCACGTTAGTTAATAATTATGCACCATTCATTATTATCAGAATTCTCTGTACAGCCGCCGCAAAACCTTCACTTCTGCACCCTAAGACACCAATGGTAAGGATGTCATACCCCTACACCTATGTTTTGAGAAATTAACTCAACAATTTGTGATGTGGCCATTCCTCCGCCATACAGTGTTTCGGGAACTTCGCTACCAGAACTACTCTCTAAAGCCTCTAATATCCCACTAGCCACCTCTGTTGCATCTAAAGGCGGTAACAGACGATTCCAACCTAACTGCACTAACTCTACCCATTCTGTTTCTTCTCGTAAGGTGACACAAGGAACGCGATAGAAAAACGCTTCTTTCTGAACTCCGCCAGAGTCGGTGGTGATGAGTTTGGCATTTTTCTCTAACATCACCATATCTAAATACCCCACTGGTTCTATGATTCGCAATGAGTTGCTGATGTTTTCCAATAAACCTTCGCGTAACAAGGCAGCACGGGTGCGGGGATGAAGCGGTAAGATAACGGGAATATTTTGGGTAACTTTTGCTAGTCCTGTAAATAGTGCTTGCAGCCTGGAAGAATCATCAGTATTTTCGGCGCGGTGAATCGTTGCCAAAATATAGTTTTTAGCGGTCAATCCTAGCTTCTGTAAAATCAAGCTTTTTTCTTCTGCCTTAACTGCGTAGTCAAGAGCAGCATCGTACATTACATCGCCAACTAAGTGAATTTTTTCTTGGGAAATTCCTTCATGTTGGAGGTTTTCGACAGCAGCAGTGGTAGGCGCAAATAATAAATTTGCGGCGTGGTCAGTGAGAACCCGATTGATTTCCTCTGGCATTCGACGATTGAAAGAACGCAAACCTGCTTCGACATGAGCCACGGGTATGTGTAGTTTAACAGAGGCGATCGCACCTGCCAAAGTAGAGTTTGTATCACCGTAAACTAACACCCAATCTGGTAATTCTTGCTGCAATACCTGTTCAATTGCCTCTAGCATCCTGCCAGTTTGTGTGCCATGACTTGATGAACCAATACCCAGATGATAATTAGGTTTGGGAATTTCGAGTTCTTGAAAAAACACATCCGACATATTCTCGTCATAATGCTGACCTGTGTGAACTAAGACTTCTTGAATTCCCGGATGAGATTGTAGCTTTCTGGAAACTGCCGCTGCTTTAATAAATTGAGGACGAGCGCCAACAATTGTAATAATTTTCATAATATTTTGATTGGTGTATTTGGTTATTTATTGCTCAAAAGTCACAGCTAAATTTTCCGCCCAGCGAATTAAATTCACCCAACGCCAAATCCGAAAATCAAATGCAGATTTTCCTGCTAAAACTTCTTGAAAATCTATTTGGATCTGCTTTAAATTTAGTGCGGTAATTTCGGCTGCCATTTCACTATTTAGCACACTTTCTACCCACGGACTGATAATTTTTAGCCAATTTTGTTCTGGTGTGGCAAAACCGATTTTATCTTGGCGATTTAATATACTATCGGGTACAATACCCCGCATTGCTTCCCGAAAAATAGCTTTAGAAGTGCCGTCATTGGAGATAATAAATTCTTCTGGTAAAGAAAAAACAAAATTTACTAAAGCAGGGGTGAGAAAAGGAACTCGGCTTTCAATTGAGTGTGCCATAGAGTTGCGGTCTTCATAGCGTAATAGCATCGGCAAGCTATTTTCTACCACAGCTTGATGAAGTTCTGCCCGTAATATTTCTCGACTTTTTGGGCTGCGAAAAATTTTAGGCTCCAGCCCATGTTTGGTAAACCAATAATTATTTAACCAGCTAGGTACAACGTCTTTTTTAACTAACTGTCTGACTGATAATTGCAAACTTGGTGGTAGAAGGAGTCCAACAGCGCGGAGTAATATAGTTTTTTGACTAACGCCTGGTAGCTTTGTGGCTCGTTGTAAAAATTGGCTGGCGCTTCCCCATTGTCCTTGACGTAAGAAAGAAGCCAGTCGTGTCGCTAGATAGGCGCGGTAACCACCTAAAAGTTCATCGGCTCCTTGTCCATCTAACATCACCTTAATATTGGCAGCTTTTGCCATTTGGAACACCCGGTATTGAGCATAGAGGCTGGTGCTACCAAATGGCTCATCTTGCAGTTCAATCAGTTTGTCAACATCTGTTGTTAGTTCTTCAGGAGATGGTTTTACCTGATGTTCTATAACCTGTGCTGCTTGTGCTACTATATCTATCCATTTTGCTTCGCTCAGAGATGGTTCTGAAGCAATATAACTAAATGTATGCAGTTGTAAGTTGTTGCCTTGCAAATATCGCATCGCCATGACAATTGCCGAAGAGTCTATCCCTCCAGAAAGGGCTGCGCCTACGGGTACGTCGCTACGTAGATGTAACCCAACACTTTCTAAAAACAGGTGGCGTAGGTGTGTTGTGGCTTCAGTAAATGTAATATCTAAAGTCTGATTTAACTCTATTTGCCAGTAACGGGAAATTTGCGGTTTTTGGGGATTTTCTAAGGAGATTTTGAGAAAATGAGACGGAGGTAGCTGCTGGATATCAGCAAACAAAGTTTCACCACCATAGTCTGTCAGCCCAGACTGCAAATAGTCGTATACTCGCTGCGGATTCACACGACGGCTAATACCAGGAAGTTGAAGCAGGGCTTTAATTTCAGAAGCAAAAGCTAGTCCATCTTGCCAGTAAGTATAGTAAAGGGGTTTAATGCCAAAAAAGTCGCGGGCTAAAAATAGAGTGCGTTCCCAAGTATCAAAGATGGCAAAGGCAAACATCCCCACTAGTTTTTTCAACGCACTCAGACCCCATTCAGCATAGGCATTCAGCAAAACTTCCGTATCTGAATGAGATTGAAATTGGTGTCCTAAAGCTTGTAGCTGAGTTTGTAATTCTAGGTAGTTGTAAATTTCTCCGTTGAACACAATGTAGTATCTACCGTTGGTAGTTCCCATTGGTTGCCAACCAGCTTCACTCAAATCAAGAATAGACAGGCGACGATGTAATAGGTAAAGTTGGCTATGTTCTAGAGTTTGTGGATTGCGGGAAATAGAGACAGGTTTAGTTTTTGACCAACCTAAGAAGCCACAATCATCAGGGCCGCGATCGCCTAAAGAATCACCCAGGGATTGTATGATATTTGAATCAATCCCTGAGTCATCAAATAATAATAATCCTGCAATTCCACACATCCGAAATTATTCAATCACAACTTGGTCATATATATCACAAAGCTTTTTAACCACCGACGGTCGAGAAAACCTAGTTTCAAAATCTTGTCTAATAGCGATTGGATCAAAAGATGACCAATTGAGATACATCCAATTCATGGTTGTTGCCAGATCATCAACGTTCCCAATTTCTACGAGCCTACCATTATTCTGATTGACAATAAATTCTGCACCCCCACAACGCGTAGCGATTACAGGTTTACCAGTAGCGATCGCTTCAGCATAAACAATGCCAAATGTCTCATATAAGGAAGGCATAACATAGGTATGACATTGCTGAAATAGTCGAGGAGCTAAATCTCGACTAACTAGGCCAAGCCAACGAACACGATCTGCAATTCCCAGGCGTTCGGCTAATGACATATAAGTAGAGCGCATCGGGCCATCGCCTCCAATTCTCAACTCTACCTTATCTGAAGGCGGATTCCAGCGAGCTAACGCATATAAAAGATGATCAATACCCTTTTGATTTGTCAAGGAGCATAAAGTAAAGAAAATAAAGCGATCAGAAGAAAAACTAGCAAGTTGAAATTGCCGTTCATCAATCATATTCGGTACTACAGTAGGTAGACCTAAACCAAACCCCTCTATGCGCTTGGCAAGGGTAGGACTAACAGCAATTGACGCAGAGGCATTTGCAAATGCGGCAATAATTTCGGGAATAGGCATCCCTGACTTGAGCAGCGAAGGGAACGGGAAGGGGCCCATATGTTCAGTGAGAACATACGGAACCCCAAACTCTTTTTTTAGAATTGATGCAATATAACCGGCAGGATAGCTCACATGAGCGTGAATCAAATCAATTTTGCCGTAATGTTTAGTTGCCAGCTGAAAATTTCTGCGGTTCACATCCACTAATCGATTGATGCTGCCGAAAAATAAGCTATTACAAGTCAGTTTGGGATTAAAAACCTCTACAACTCCATCATATTTCAGGATTTGATCATTTTTTTGGGTAAGTCTCCAACTCAAAGCCCTCATCCACTTATCTGGATGCCGCAGTGCTAAATTTCCGTCATCATGCCCCCAGGTACTCACAATTACCTGAATATTAGGTGCAAGAGAGCCAATCGCTAGTGCTTGTTCTTTAGTAAAAATACCTGCTATGGGTTCCCTTGAATTTGGATACCAGGAAGGAATGATGAAGAGATTCATTTGTCGTTGAATAATTTTGTATTATGTGTGAAATTCGTCAATAACATTTCTTGTAAATTAGAAACTTACCACTACACCCATTCCCACTTTGCTTAATTAATGCGTCGAGTTTGAGAATTATCCGTCGAGAGAAGCTAGACAATAAATCTGAAGAATATATAGTTTTAGTCAGTATCTTCCAAAAAAATTTTCTAATCTTAAAGCCGATATATGTATGTGCCTCAATAGGGGAGTTAGTCAACCAGCTGGCTCCAGGAAAAATCGCCAATCGCTCAAATCCTTGCTTGCTTAAGATTTTATCAAATTCTGTGAGATGCCGACCTAAAGAATTATTCTCAGAAGATATGGGGCGATCGCTCCAAGGTGAATAAGAATTAACTATTGCAGGTTCATAAAGAACTAACAAGCCTCCGTCTCGCACACTAGTTGCAGAAAACCTCAATCCGTTATTAAATGACTCAGGATTTGTCAGATGCAAAAGCACCATCACAGACAAAACTATGTCAAACTTCTGTGCAAACTTATCCACAGGCACACAGGCAAGATCAAGGTGTTCGGCAATTAAATTTGGATAACGACTGACAACAAAATCCAATGCGTCGAGAGAAATATCTGCCGCAGTTAGTTCAGGTATTAATTCGTGCTGTGAACAAAACTCTTGCACAGCAGCTATCCAAAAGCCAGTACCAACTCCAACCTCCAGTATTTTTAATGTATCCTCCTTTTGAATATCTAGTTGACTAAGAATGCTCAGAAATGAATTTAATTCACTCTCATACTTAATTTTATTGAATTCCTCACTCAACCCAGGCCAACCAACAGACTGTAACTTGCCCTTAAAATTAGCATGAAGACGTAACCAGTAGTCTTCATTTAAATAAGTTTTGTTATTTTTTTTATCAATCATGTCAGTTTTCTGGCTATGCATAACAAGTTAGTCACTATATGGGTTAGTTATATGATTCCTTGATCGCATTAATTACAGCAAATTGAAGTATCTATAAAAACTTTTAAAACTTTTGCGATGAATTACTAGGCAAAATTGTTCTCACCAAGTCTTTATTCATCAGGTTTAGACCAAACCACACGATTGATATAGTCAACGTAACTCAAAACTATTCTGACAATCTGCTTCGATACATGATGATTGCTATAGTCAGATACATACAAAATTGGCTGTGCCGATTCTGAAAATTGTGTAGTTACTACTCTTACAGCATCTAAAACTCTCCTCGGCTTAAGTCCACTCATCACCAATACGCCAGCATCCATTCCTTCAGGACGTTCATGTGCATTCCGAATTGTAATAGCTGGCAAATTGAGCAATGACGCTTCCTCGGTAATTGTGCCACTGTCTGACAATACACAAAATGCTTGCATTTGCAACTGTATATAATCTAGAAAACCAAAAGGATTACTGAAAAAAATCTTTTTACTTAAACTTGTATGGTCAAAACCTTCTAAACGCCTACGGGTACGAGGATGGGTTGACACAATCACCGGAAATTCATATTCTGTAGCCAAGGCATTTAAAGTATCTAAGAAATCAGCTAAAACCTTGGGAGAATCGACGTTTTCCTCTCGGTGTGCGCTGATCAAAAAATACTGACGAGATTTCAATTCTAACCGCATCAAAACATCAGACTGATGAATCTTGGGTAAATAATAACCAAGTACTTCCGGCATATGAGAGCCGGTTTTAAAGATTGTGTCGGGACGAATGCCTTCGGCTAGAAGATAACGTCGTGCGTGTTCTGTGAGAACCATATTCACATCGGAGAGATGATCAAGCACTTTTCTGTTGATTTCCTCCGGCACTCGTTGATCAAAACAACGATTCCCAGCTTCCATGTGAAACACAGGGATTTTGCGACGCTTGGCAGACAAAACCGCTAAACCTGAATTAGTATCTCCATAAAGCATCACAGCGTCAGGAGACTCCTTCTCGAAAATCTCATCAGTTTTAGCAATTATCAGGGCAATGGTTTGAGCTGCATTTGCTCCGGCGGCGGCGAGAAAGTAGTCAGGCTTACGAATTTCTAAGTCATCAAAAAAAACCTGATTCAGTTCATAATCATAATTCTGCCCTGTATGTACCAATATATGCTGAGTATGCTTATCTAACTCCGCAATCACACGACTCATTTTGATTAATTCTGGTCGTGTCCCAACAATGGTCATCACCTTAAGCATTGAGCTGCTCCTGTATGAAGTCAAGTTTCAAAAGCAGTTGTTTGACTTCTTCCACCTCCAGCCGCTCAGTATTATGAGATGTATAATCAGATAACTTGGCGATCTCTGGCTCACCTTGTGTAAAATACATATTGTAATTTAAATCACGGTTATCTGCGGGAATGCGGAAATACTTTCCTATATCATCAGCTTTCGCCATTTCTTCACGAGAAACCAAGGATTCATATAATTTTTCCCCGTGACGAGTACCGATGATCCGAATCGAGCTATTTCCCTGGAATATTTTTTTTAAAGCTTGTGCCAGTACCTCTACAGTGCAGGCTGGGGCTTTCTGCACAAAAATATCTCCTTGTAGCCCATGTTTGAAAGCATAAAGCACCAAATCAACAGAATCATCTAATGACATCAAGAACCTTGTCATGGAAGGATCTGTTATGGTAATGTCTTTGCCGTGCTTCAACTGACTGACAAACAAAGGAATTACTGAACCGCGAGAAGCCATTACATTACCGTAGCGTGTGGCGCAGAGGACAGTTTCTTCTGGTGCAAGGACTCTCGCCTTGGCAACCATCAGCTTTTCCATCATTGCTTTAGAAAGTCCCATTGCGTTGATTGGGTACACAGCTTTGTCAGTACTTAATAGCACCACACGCTCTACACCATTGGCAATGGCAGCGTTCATAACATTCTCTGCTCCTAGTATATTTGTACGCACAGCCTCCATAGGGTAAAATTCACAAGAAGGCACCTGTTTCAAGGCTGCTGCGTGAAAAACATAGTTCACGCCCTTCATAGAATCCAGGAGACTCTCGTAGTTACGTACATCACCAAGATAAAATTTCAGCTTGGGATTACCAAAAACAATCCGCATATCCTCCTGTTTCTTCTCATCCCGGCTGAAAATCCGAATTTCTCGAACATTAGTTTCCAGAAATTGCTTCAGCACAGCATTCCCAAAAGATCCGGTTCCTCCGGTAATCATTAGCACTTTATCTTCAAACATCTTTCCTACCTGAATCAATTATTTGAATTCATACATTCGCGTAATTAAATCTTCCCATTCTGGGGCTACATAGCCAGTTGCTTCATAAAACTTCTGAGAATTCAGAGAACGGTCAATCCTCAAGTTATCTTCAGGAACAATTTCTATTTTCTTGTCATAGATTTTGGCTACTAACTTCAGCAAACTGTACTTGTCGATTGGCTTTGCTGCTACATGATATAAACCGTACAAGGTCGGCTGTGGCAAAACAAAATCATGCACTACCCTTGCTAACTCAACTGTTGGCAGTCCCGAAAATATAGCACCAGTAAAACCCTTTACCTGATTTTTCTGTGAGAGAAACCAGCCAACTAGACTGCGATTTCCAGATAGTTCATGTCCGATGATGGAAGTACGCAGTGTTATCGCGTGCTGATAATCGACTTCTCCTAAAAGCTTAGAACGACCATAGAGATCCTTGGCATCAGGCAAGTCAGACTCCAGATAATTACCCTTATCTCCAGAGAAAACACAATCGGTACTAATATGAATTAAGCGCGCTCCAACTAGCAAACACAGAGCCGCCAAGCGATGTGGTAGCAAGGTATTAAGCGGTACTGCCAAAAGCGGATCATTCGCTTCAGCAAGTTGTTTCACCAACCCAACACAATTTATTACTATCTGTGGTCGGAATTTGGCAAATATTTTAACCAGCAAATCGTGGTTCTCAACGTCAACCCCAGTAATAATATTTTCTTTAGTTGCTCCATCAAAGAAGCGGTAAGCGCTCTCGCTCCGCGCAGTACCCACTACTTCATAACCAGCAGCACTGTTTAAGAATGTTCGGAACATGGCATTGCCTAACATCCCGGTAATGCCAATCACTAAAATTTTCATGTTCTGCCATTTATTATCTATTAGATTTCCAGCAAAGAGTTATATTGATTATGGAAAAACCTGAGTTCATAGCATACTCAGAAGATGATTAGCCTAGTCAACCATATCCTAGATTTTTTCCCTTATTCATAATGTCAATTTTTAGCTCTGTTTAGTATATAAAAATTATGGAGCAAGTGGACAAGTCATTGTACATAGAATCATGTCCTTGACATTGTTCGCAATAATTAAGAGGGAAATAGGTTAAACTGTTCTACTATTTCCTAAATTAGATAGTTTATTATAATTATTTTATAAATTTTATACTATGAATAATGTGAAATTTATTTATTCTCCCTTGTTAGAGACATGGATTTTATCTGACACATTTTTGGTTTCTACAAAATAAAATATTTTCTAAAACTTATGATAATTTTTCTGACTTTTATCAACGCTTTAAATACTGGATGTTGGGAAATTTTTTCTAAATGATTTTGTGTATCGAGTAATTGATTTTTTGTATCGGCTAAAGCAGCTTTGGTTTCAATTAACTCTAAAACTACTTGCGACATTTTTAATTGTCTCACTTGACGATACATATCGATAACGCGATCGCGTACAGCATCTCGACCAGCTAAGGTCGGCAACCATGCACGATTATTTAAAGCAATATTATCAGCCAAGGAATCATTATTCATAGCGATAATTAAAGCCTCTGCAATAGCAGGCGGATTGAGGTTGGGAGCATAGATAGTATGAACTTTATCTTTAAAAAGAGGTATTAGTGTCTCAATAGGTGACAGTATAGGTACGGTATGAGAAGCCATAGCCTCATACATCGAATTGGGAATGCCATCGCTCAGTGAGGGAGCTAGAAGAACTCTCGCCGAACGATAAATTTCTAAAAGCTTTTCATGTGGGAGACGGCTATGTATCTCCACCCGTGAGCCATAATCATTTAGAAGTGTATTAAACCAATACTCAACATCTGTAGTAGCTGCGGTAGCAACAAGACGAAATTTACCAATATGAGGCAAAGCTAATCTGAGTGCTTCTACAACTGTAAAACCATCACTCTGAATACAGTTATAGGCTTTTGGCCATAGTATAAGCCGCTCTTTTTGGGAAGGAAGGGGTACTCCATCAAAAATCGCCGGATCAATACCTCCTGCTCCGGGTACAGGTCCCGTCAGCGAAATCTTTTGAGGAGAAAGACCCATATCCAAAGCAAATGAATAGTTTTGCTGATTGTCAGCGATAAAGTAATCGCAATGACTTAATATCATTTGAATTTCATGTGCTAGTCCAGGATGTTTTCTATTAAGTGCGATGTCGGGACCACCACGAGCCTGTACAATCCAAAACGGCTCCCAACTAGAATTAGTATTTTGGAGGAATAGAGTTCTCAAAAAAAATGCACTTGCTGGAAAAATACCTAACGTGTGTATAATGTGCGGTTTAAATTCTTGTATCACATGCAGTGCATTAACCAACTGCATAGATTTGATTGATCCCAGCCCATGAATATAAATATCTTCAACAGCTAAATGTTCAATCTTCAGGGACTGTAGCGCCACCTCATAATAGCTCAGATCCTTGGCTTCAATAATTTGGAACGCCGTCTCTGGAGGGTTGCACATACTAATATGCAGTCCTCGAATTGTAAACTCATCTTTGTACGGCGAAAGCAAATCTATCCAATTGAGTGCGTGACTGCTGTGCAACTCCCCGGCGAAAAGTATCCGAATAGGCTCAAGCATTCAGCACCTCCTGCGCCCACAGTTCGGTCATCATCAGTAACCAAGGACGAGTCCAATGAACTTGTCTAGCCAGGAAAGCATCGAGTACAGTTTGTACTACACTAGGTTCAAAAAAACCTCTTTTAGCTGTCACTGGTACAGAAAGGGTATCTTTCATCATTGGCTGCAAAATACCACGTAACCAACTATCAAAGGGAAGGGTGAATCCTCTTTTTCCACGGTATTTAAACCCATTTGGCAGTAAAGGGCATCCAATTTCAATCAACAAGCGTTTGACACCAGATGCAGCGTAACTTCCCTGCGGTGCTGACAAATCGCTAGGAGCAATCTTGGCGATCTCTGGTAGTGATAAAGCAAAATCTAATAGATTTTCATCGAGTAACGGCACTCGGACTTCTAATCCATGACTCATGGCTGCGGTATCAATATCAGCTAACAATTGATCACGGGTGTATCCAGATAACACCAAGCCTGTGACTCTACTAAGAGTGTCTGCGTAACCCAAAGGGTCAGAACGGCGTGTAGTTGCTTTAGTTCCTGGACACAGAGAGGAAGCCATCATTTGATCAAAAATGTGGTATTGAGCGTTGAAAGCATTAACAAAAGTCTCTCCTTGAAGAGAACCCATCATCCGCTTCGTCCAAGGCCGATTATTAAAAATCTGCATGGCACTAAACCACGGGTAGCCAGCAAAAAGTTCATCGCCCCCCGTGCCAGAAATAGCAACGGTTAAATCCTGACTGGCAGCCCTAGATACAAACCATGTGTTCACACCATCCACAGTGGGGTGATCAAGTCCTCGAACCATCGCTTGCAGATGTTCGGCAACTTCACGTTGCTTGACTAAAACTCGATTGTGTATAACACCTAAATGTTGAGCGACTATGGCTGCATCATCAGTTTCGTCTTCCGAATCAGTTTCTAATCCACCTTCAAAACCTACCGAAAATGTTCTCACATTCCCATGCTCTTGCACCATAAGCGCAACCAAGAGGGAGGAGTCTATTCCACCAGATAAAAAAGCACCAAGGGGTACATCAGCAATCATCTGACGACGCACAGCATCACGTAATAGGGACTCGCCATGATTGACAATTGATGCCCAATCAGTACCGCGCAAATCAACGGCTCCAACACGTAAAGGGCGAAAGCAATTTAAAATGGGCTGTTTACCTCTTTTCCATTTGAGTGTATGCCCAGGTAAAAGCCACTTGACTCCGCACAAAATACTTCTTGGCTGTGGTACTGAGCCTCGTTCTAAAAGCATTCGTAGCGAATCACGATCTACATCTCGTTTGATTAGCCTGGATGATAGAAGTGCCTTCAACTCCGAGGCAAAAACCAGACCCTCAGCAGTTTCAGCATAAAGGAATGGTTTAATTCCCAGAGGATCGCGGGCGCAAAAAAGCTTTTGTTCTCTACTATCCCACAAAGCAAACGCATACATTCCCTGCAAATGCTGGACACAATTTTCACCGTAATGAAGGTAAAGAGCCAATAAAACCTCAGTATCCGAATGGCTAAAAAATTTATACCCTTTTGCCTCTAGCAGTTCTCGCTTTTCTTGAAAGTTGTAGAGTTCTCCATTGTAAATCAGCGTCACTCCACATTGGGTCATAGGTTGCTTACCCGCATCTGAGGTGTCAATGACAGCAAGTCTTGTATGTGCTAAACCACAGCCATTTTCTGTGTAAATACCAGTACCATCAGACCCACGGTGTCTCATAGTACCAATCATCCGTTGCAGCGACTCGACCAAGCGATCGCCCACCAGCCTGTTCGATAAAATTCCTGCAATACCACACATACGATTTAAAAGACTGTGACAAATATCAATAATAATCTCGAAAAAAAGCAACTATGACTGGTTTTAAATTAGTCATTTATATAATTTAAGACTTTTGGGACACAATAAGGTAAGTATGCCCATGTATAGGAAGACTCTTAATTCCAAGTTTACTACATAGGTTGACAATTGGAGTTGACAATCTGCGACTTAACATTTCTTCACGGCTCAAGTCACCAGACGCACCCAGTTTATTTGCCAATATTTTTGGTAAATAAAATGGCATTAAATAGTCTGGTAATGGCTCCGTCTTGCGGTCTAAAATCGACAGTCCAAACTTATTTAAGAATAACTCCAAGCTTTTAGGTGTCCAAATAGAAACGTGATGTGGTGGTATTGCAGTATGCGAATCAGCAAAAAAACGAATTGGCCCGCTATGGTCTGGTACACTAACTATAACTAAACCACCCGGTCGTACTTTGGCAATACTTTCCTGTAGTAATTCTATCGGATCAGCTACATGCTCTACCACCTGAAAAAGTGTCACCGCATCCAAATTCGTAGGCGCATCTGACAAATTCAGATGTAGGTTAACTTGAGGCGGGAGGGTGTTGCGGATGGCGGGGTTGGCATCATTGCCATGACATATTACATCTGGCAGTTTCTGAGTAATTAAATTTAGAAATGCCCCACTTCCACAGCCAACATCAAGTACCGAGCGTGCTTTATGCGAACTTAGTGCCTTGATAGCTACCTGAAAATCCCAACGCTCTGGCAAATAGTATTCATTACGGGAAATGTCAGTATAGAATGCTTCAGTACCAATCATCATAGGCAGAAAAACTCCGAAGCCGCAGTTTTGGCACTGATAGAGTGTTAAATCCGTATTATTTGGGTAATCTAACCATGTATCTTGAGAAAATACAACTCCATGCGCCTCCCACTTTCGCAGTACATCGAATAAACGGTGTGTTATTCCAGTCTTTTTTAAGGAGGAGTCACAACAACAACACTGATGTAAGTTCAATACCATCTTCCTATATGATCAATTAGTTGCTTTAGCCAAATGCGATAGCGGGGAGGAACTGTTTGCATCTCTATTGGCACTTGGTCAATAACTGTGGGTTTGATATTGCTCCACGAACTTTTAATATAAGATGAGAAGTTTTTGGGAGCATAAAGACGTTGATACTCAGGAAGTGTATTTTTATCCGTAAAAATGCTATCAAATGGTAGACGAAACCCTGCCTCAGTGTTTTTTTGTAAAACTGTGTAAATCATAAGGTCTCTATCATCGTAAGCCTGATAATTAGCCAAATCGAATCGGTAAAGTGTGGGAGAGTAATCAACGGTAAAAGCAAAGTCAATGATATCATAGCCGTTTGCGGCTGCCAGATCAGCAATCATCCTTGGCTGTATTGCGTAGTAACCATGATTGGCATTACAGTTTGAGGGTAAAGCGTGAATCATCAAGCCGCCAATCTTGCAGACTTCATGGGCATTGCAAAACGCACTGGCAATATCAAAGCAATGCTCAAATGTACCTAAGTCAGTAACAAGATCAAATTGATCTGCAAATCCATAGGTAGTCAGCAGGTTAGTGTTGAGATCGTAGGCTAACGCTCCAAGTTCAGAAGTAGCATCAATACAGGTATACTCGCACAGCCCAAATAAATCATAAAGTGCTGGGGCAGAGTCGATAGTTACAGAGTAATGTTTGACACCACAACGTCGTGCATGATCAGCAATTGCTTTAGTATCGGCACTAATATCCTGCGCCCCAAATTCTAAAACCTTGCCTTGGATGGGCAATAATTTGCGATCGCAAAGAGAAGACAAAAGGGTGACGTACTCCAGATTAATACCCATAACTATTATCTAACCTCTGGAACAGAAGCCACTGTGAAGGACATGCCGTGAAAGCCAAAAGATATAAATTCATTAAGTACAAGTTGAGGATTATTCTCTAACCACTCACGACAAGCTCGCTGCTCGCCAAAGTTAGCTAAATTACGATAGCAACGCCAATCGTCGAAAAGAATAACACTACCGACAGAGAGATAGGGAGTAATAAATTGCAGAACTGGTACGGTGGACTCATAGAAATCGCAATCTATCCACACACAAGCTAGATGCTGCAAGTTAATTTTGTTGGCATATTCTGGGGTAAGTACCTTGTCAAACCAACCCTTAATTGTCACCAGTCGCTCAGGAGACAGATGCGGTGCAGCAGCCATAACGTGGCGACAAAACTCTTCCTCTGTAGCGGCAAATTGTCCTTGAAAGAATCCGCTCGAAAAACCTTCGGGCGATTTGTCTATGCCTTGAGGTTCCGGTAATCCCTCGAAGGAATCAAAGGCCAAAAAACGCATTTGCCGAAAGAGTGAATGAAAAAGGTTAGCAGCGTAACCAAATGTAGTGCCTTTATATACACCGAATTCTGCGTAATCACCCAGTAGTTCCGCATTAACTAAATAATCAGCTACACAATCAAGCACATCCCATCGATTGCGATAATAATTAATTAACCGATGCTCCAAGTAATCAATGCGCGATCGTAATACTTGAACCTCCTCGTGTAAATCATTATCTTCTCGTAGAAAATTTTTTATGCGGGCAAGTAATTGAGACATGAAATTGACCATATTTAAAAAAATAATTTAAGAGATTCGCTGTACTGAGTAGTCTGGCTTAAAAAGACCAAGAATTAATTCAGTGCGCTCACACTGTAATATGGCAGCATTTTCATAGACAATAATAGGTAGATAGCAATCTTGATCACCAATTGACATAGCAGGTGAAAAAAAATAATTGCCTGGTGCTAACTTCGGCAAAGTCGCCTCAAAACGAAAGGTTGCACGGTCTTCCTTGGCTATATCAAACTTTAATTGCTCAGTATCCTGCACAGCACTAGACAAATCGCACAGAGGCATCCCGTTGCTTGCATCAACACGCATACCAACAGCCAGTTTGGGAACAACACCTTGCTTAGTTGCCAAGGCAGACAAAAGCGATGGGTCAAAGCAATAATCGCATTCGATGATAATCTTTTGTCCGTTAATAAAACGGTTAGTTGGAAGTAGCCCAAAGAAACGCATACCTAGCAGTGTAGCCCCACCGGAACCCCACTGATTGGTAGCATTAGCTGGATCAATATGCAATATGTACTCATTAGTATTGTTTTCATTTACTAGCAGGGATTCAGGTGATTTCTCAACCTTTCCACTTTTTTCCACATCTGACATCCCCTGTTCAGTAGCTGAGGGATAAAGAATGTGCATATACTGAGTTATTACATCCTCTGGGTTGCCATTAGCTATTAACCGTCCTTTGTGCAACAAAAGCAAACGTGAACAATGGGTTTTAGCACCAAAAATGTCATGGGTCACCAAAATGACTGTTGTCCCTCTATTTTTGAGAGTATTTAGCTGGTCGTAACATTTTTTCTGAAAGCGGGCATCACCGACTGACAAAGCTTCATCAATAATCAAAATATCAGGTTCAGTGAGAATCGCCGACGCAAAAGCCACGCGAACGTACATCCCACTTGAGTAAGTTTTCATTGGTTGGTCGAAAAACTCTCCTATTTCCGCAAAGGCTTCGACTTCAACCAGTTTTTTTTGAATTTCACTATGGGGCAGATTATAGAGTTGAATTTGAAAGCCTACGTTTTCACGCCCTGTTAACTCCGGGTTGAAGCCTGCACCGAGTTCCAGCAAAGAGGCTACTCGACCACGCACATCAACTTTACCTGATGAGGGGGTTAAGACACCAGCTAAGACTTGCAGCAGTGTTGACTTACCTGCACCATTAACGCCCAAAATACCCAGGTGTTCGCCAGCCTCAATTTCAAAGGTGATATCTTGCAGTGCAGGAAAAAGATTATGCCAAGCACGCCAGGGAAACAGAACTTCCTTCAGACGATCAGAGGGTTTAGCATAAAGACGAAAAAATTTGTTTAAATTGCAAACAGAAATAATAGGAGCAGACATATAGGAATTTTATTAGATTCTTGCAGTAATATGTAGGCATTTTCTAACCTAGACTACTGAATATTTTTCACACACATGATGACTGAGCATTGCCAATATAATTAGAGTACATCAGCAAAATGAGGTCGAACACGCTCAAAGAAAACCATACCAAACAGCAGAATAAATAGTGTAGTAATCCAAAATACTATAGTTTCTACCGGACGCTGCCAAAAAGGTAAAGCATCAAATAGGCTATCACGGTATCCAGTAATGACATAAGCAAATGGGCTATAGAGAAGAAAAGCAAAGTGGGAATTGGCTATTAAATCTGATTTCCAGAAAATTGGTGTAGCCCAGAAAAGTGCTTGTAAAACAACTCCCATGATGCTACCAATATCTCTAATAAAAACCTGAGCGGAAGAAGTGAGATAATTAATTCCTAGAGTAAGAATGACTGCACATAAAAAGTAGTATGGTAATTGCAGCCAATAGGTGAACGAACCAACACCCTGCACTGCCATTAAAAGCATAAAAATCAGCATTAATAAAATATGAATTGGCATAGCAGCAACAACCTTAACTATGACCAGTAGGTGCAACGGAAAACGTATTTTCGTTACCAAATGCGAATTTTCTATGATAGTATTAATTCCTGTAGAGAGAATTTCCAGGACAAAAAACCAAGCTAACATACCGGAAATTAGCCAATAAACATAAGAGATTTGACCAACTCTAGATCCAGTTTTTAAACCATAAATCATCACAATATATATGAGAGCGGTAGTTGCAAAAGGAGAAATAATTGCCCACGCACTACCAAGTAGAGTTCCTAGATAACGTTTACGAATGTCCATTTTAGACATTTCTATCAATAGTTGTATTTGAGAATAGAGTTTTTGTTGCATAAAGGGAATATGGAATAATGTTAATCGAAAATACTAATAGACATAAATATTTTATAGATTGATTATTTAATTAGGTTGAGGAAAATAGACTCAGATTTTTTTCCGAATCATTCGCAGAATAGTTTTGAATTCCGGCGGTATAGATGAACGAAGACTTTTCACAATCAAAAATGTGTATTCAGCAAAAATAGCCTTGTTCATGTTGATGAAATTGGTAATTTTTTTGTAATAAAATTTGCTTATAACAGTTGGATCAAGTAAAAGGGATTGACCAAAATACTTCCATTGCAACGATTTTTTATTACCACAATATGAAGAGGCTATGAAATGTGCATTTGCTAGAATTACTTGTTTTTTCTGAAGAATTGATGATGGTAACAATGATGAGGCTAGGCTGACTTTAGCTAACCGCAATACTTCTTCTGCCATTAAATCTCCTTGAAACGTTGAAGAAGCTGCATTAGGGTGTACTCGGTGTGTAGCAAGTAATTCAGGAATATGAGCTAAACTGCCAGCTATAGCCAAACGGAAAGATAAATCTAAATCACCAGTGTATCTTAAAGACTCATTCCGATAACCTACCATCTGGAGGGCATTACGTTTAATAAACATGCCAGGACCTAAAGCAACGTTAAAATCCTCCAGC
The DNA here is from genome assembly GCA_018993265.1 of Nostoc sp. TH1S01. Classification (GTDB taxonomy): domain Bacteria; phylum Cyanobacteriota; class Cyanobacteriia; order Cyanobacteriales; family Nostocaceae; genus Nostoc_B. Next base: position 23,446 of record JAGKSW010000049.1, on the reverse strand, counting down.
ATATTATTAATACTATATTCTGGTAATAAAAGGCGATCTAGGACATTCCCTACTTGATCAATAGAAACCCAGTCGGGGTAGACAGCTAAAGCACTTGGATTGTTTTGAAAACATTCAACTATGCGTGAAATCGCATCTTTTCTAAATAAGGGGTCGTCTGAATTGATTACACCAATCACATCACCAGAACACAGATGATATCCCTTATTTACTGTTTTACTTTCACCCATATTGTCGTGACGAATACATAGCAAACGATTAGTATATTGCTTCACAATTTCTTGCGTACCGTCGTTTGAACCATCATCCAGAACAATATACTCAATATTAGGATAATCTTGACTAAGTACACTATTGATGGTCTCTTCGATAAAAGCAGCTTGATTGTATGCAGGTGTAATAATAGATACTTTAATCATCCGAATTTATAATTTCCTGTAATTCATGAATGTGTCAAAATTTGCTCATACACACGCAAAATAGAATGTGCATATACGTTAAAATCATAGTTTTTTTCGGCTTGGTATCGAGCTTTCTGCCCCATAGCCAAGCGCATTGACTCATTGTGAATCAATGAATGAAGGGCTTGGCTGAGTTGATGAGAATTACCTCTGTCTACAGCAATTCCACCTTCTGGAGCGAAGCAAATTTCGGGTAGTGGTGTACCATAAAATACGACTGATGGCACGCCACAAGCAGCGGCTTCCATAGCCATCATGCCAAAGCTCTCGGCCATAGAAGGCATAAGATGTATGTCAATGGCACGAAAAAAATCGGCCATTGCGACATCACCATTAATTTCTCCTAGCTCTGTTACGGGAAACTTGTTAGCTAGTGATGAGAGCAAACCTTTCGTCTGGCATGTTAGCACATGAACGGGTTTTTCACTATGTAATAATTCCAGCGCCTTAATGGAATACTCAAGCCCTTTATAAGGACCTGGTAAAGTCCGCAGACCAATAACAATCTGATCATCAGAAATGCCAAACTTTGCCTTAGCTTCAGCTTTGTTTCCTGGAGAAAAGATATTCAAGTCCAAGCCAAAAGGCACGTAATGTACTGGAAATCGACCCAGTAATGGGGACTGCTCAACCAAGTTTTGCATCCATCGGCTAGCGACGATCAAATGTAGTTGGGAGTGTTGATAAGCAAAGTTTTTCAGCTTGTAATTCAGCCATGCTCTATCTTTGCTTATTGCAAATGGATAATTTAGGTGCGGGCAAGGATGACAGCCTGTTTTCCAACCCTGACAATCGAATGGGTGAACACAATGCCCTGTAAATGCCCAAGGATCATGTAAAGACCACACTGCTGGTTTGAGTTTTGTCAGCCAAGGAAAAGCCAAATAGCTGAAGAAATTATTGTGGATGATGTGGTAGTGAACTAAGTCTGCCGCTTTGAATGCCGAGTTAAAAGGCAAAAGGAAAGATTGGGGATAGAAGATGTTATGAATACTGATTGCACTTTCTATACGACCCACCCACTGAGTGAGCCTCTTTCCCAAAGGATGTGATGGATCTGGAACTATATTTACAGAGGTATCTCCGATCGCCTGTTTAATTCCCACCAAATGAAGTGCATCGTTTCCCCGCTCACGCAACCAGGGAATAAGACTTCCGCCATTAAAACGATGCCCTAAAGTATCTGTGTAATTAATATGTAAAATTTTCATCAATATTAGTTCAGTCGCCACAATCCCAAGCACTTGTCACCAAATAAACCGTCACCCTGTGTACACCCTTCGTTGATGTATCGCTCTGGTTTGGGTAAATTGTAAGGGGGCTTTTCCAGATTAAGTGGTCGCCAAATCTCTCCTTCATAAAGATCAGCGTTGCTGTCCCGTTCGGTGAATGTGGTGGTTAGCAACCACTTTGCTCCACTTTTGCGAAACTGTTCCAGAGCGGCTAATCCATCAGCAAAGTTCAGGTGAACCAAGCAATCTCGACATAAAAGCAGATCCGCCTGTGGTAGTGGGCCTGTAATAATGTTGAGGTACTCGAATTTGCAGTTTTCGTTACTGTAAACTCTGTTATTGGCATCGATAACGGCCTGAACTATATCACCGCCAGTGTAATGAATATTAGTTAGATCCAGATGGCGCATCCAGTTCCAATCACCACAAGGTACATCCAAAAAATGTTTCACTCCTAGCTCGTCTAGTAGTTTAGGGATTTCCTCGCGGATAATACGGGTTTGAAAGAGGCTCGAACCCTCACCAGAACGTGATTCTGTGCCAGCAAATCCGTTGTTTTTGTAGATTTTGTCAAAATCTAAGGATGCAAGGCTTGGTTTTTCTTGAATTTGGCTTGTCTGCTGGCTGGAGATTAAGGGAGGTCGCAGGCGATCGCGCACTCTCTTAAGCGTGTCCCAAGCTTTTGGAGGCAACCACCGACGCACCAATACTTTTAGGTTATTCTCAGCATAGGGTGCAGTGGAATGCTGGTCTGTCTGGACAGTTGGCTGTTGGCAAGCTATGGGATAGTCTTTGATAGTTAATTGATGAACCGCATCCCACAAATCCTCTAGTTTCGCTCGCTGCGCTTCACAACAAATCAACTGCTTGGCAACTGCTAGCAAAGAATTAGCAAAGTGGCGATCGCGCATCTGACGACCTAATGCTAAAAAAGCCTCAATACTCTCTTGAGCGTTGAAGTTGGCAGACATATAATCTGTTGATAGCAAGGGGATGTGTTCTTCAAAAAAACGCTCCACTTCTTTCAAGTGTCCAAGAGTCAAACAACCTTGCTCTGGGTGCGATCGCGCCTTTAAAAGTATCTCAGGCAGTTCTACGAACGGATACCTCAACCCAATTTTGACCAATAAGTCGTAGTCTTGCGTAGTAGGCAAATCTTCTCTAAAACCACCAGCTTCAAGATATAAGGACTTGTGAGCCAAGATAGTGCAGCAATGAAGCCATTGACCCAGGATTAGTTGATAAGCAGCTTGATTTGGTGCGAACTGAGGGGGTTGAGGGGCATCGTATAAATGTTTCCCCTCTGGATTCATAATTGAATAACGACAGAACACTACACTATTGGGATCAGACAGCGAAAGCAGCTTTTCCATTTCTCTGGCTACTTTGTCTGGAAGGTAAACATCATCGTGAGACAGCCAACAAAAGTAGTCACCTTTGGCTGCTTGTAATGCCAAATTTAAAGCAGAAGCCACTCCCCCATTCGCCTTGGAAAAATATCGAATGCGATCGCCATAGGAAAGGGCTATTTCCTCGGTTAAACCCTGGTCTTGTGAACCATCATTGACGACTAATACCTCAAAATTAGGATATGTCTGCGCCAAAACACTTTCAATGGCATCACGCATATAATTTGCACCGTTGTATACAGGAATAGCAACGGATACTAAAGGGTGCATATCTTTCACTTTTATTTCTTTCATTGTATTTTTTAAAAGTAAAAAAGCAGACCCGTAGATTTTTGCCTATTTGGTTTTGTTTGTTTGCATAAGTACATAACAATAGTAAATATTGAGTGAATATTCTATATTTTCTCGGATGTTACAACAAAATTACCTAAAAGTTTTATGAGAGCATCAGCTATCTCTTAATAATTAGCTGTGTGGCAGCACATTAGCCTGGTACTCCCAATAATTGTGAATTTTTTGCTGCTCAATATGCATTGTTTATTAGCTAACATACTATTGAGCGATTATCGCTTGCAGCGCCTTGGTAATTTCAGTTATTTTCTCATTTGTTAGTTCTGGCCAAATCGGCAAACTTAAAACTTGGGTGGCTACCTGATCACTGATAGTGTTATTTGGATACTTACCAGCATATATAGGCAGACGATCTTGGGGTATTGGGTAGTAAATCATTGTAGCAATGCCATCTTCAGCGAGGTGTTGATAAACCTGATCGCGCTTGCCATCTAAAATCCGAATGGTGTATTGGTGGAACACATGACCATCGGCAAAGTTTGGTGTGATAACACCTGGAACATCTGCCAGTAAATCATTATAAGTTTTTGCAACTCTGCGTCTGCCTTCATTCCATTGGTCAATATGCGGCAACTTCACGCGTAAAATTGCGGCTTGCAATGTATCTAGGCGGGAGTTATAACCTAAAACTTCATTATGATACTTCTTCTTAGCCCCATGTACGCGCAACATCCGGGCAGTTTCGGCATATTGGTCATTATCGGTGGTAATTAATCCGCCATCACCGTAAGCGCCTAAGTTTTTGGAAGGAAAGAAGGAATAAGCACCGACATCGCCAATTGTGCCTGTTTGTTTGCCAGTAATTCTGCTACGTGTGCTTTCTTGACAACTTTCATTGCATCCGGCACAAGTGCCGTAATAACGTGCGCCGAAAGACTGGGCGCAGTCTTCAATGACTTTGAGGTTGTGGGCTTGGGCAATGTCTAATATTGCTGCGATCGCTGCGGGATTACCATAAAGGTGAACCGGCATGATGGCTTTGGTGCGGGGTGTTATTTTCTGGGCGATCGCACCTGGATCAATATTAAAGCTATCTGCGCTAATATCAGCAAATATTGGTGTCGCGCCTACATTACTAATTGATTCGGCTGTGGCAAAGAAGCTAAAGGGTGTAGTAATTACTTCATCGCCTTGACCAATTCCTAACGCTTTTAACCCAATTACTAAAGCATCAGTTCCAGAGTTTACCGCGATCGCGTGTTTCACTCCCAAATATTGGGCTACTTCTTGCTCAAATAATTTGACATCTGGCCCCATAATAAATTGACCAGATTCCAATACCCGCGAGATGGCATTTTGAATTTCTGCTTTCAGAGATTCGTATTGCGGTTTAAGGTCGAGAACAGGAATTTTATCTTGGCTCATGAAACCCTTATCACTTCTTTTTCTGATAATTGTTGATATTTCGTACCTGTAGAATCTACAGCATAGCCATCAGCATCAAACTGTAGCACATCTCCGTAGGCACTCATCCAACCAATTATTTTGGCTGGGACTCCAGCCACCATTGCATAAGATGGCACATCTTTTGTCACGACTGCGCCAGCGGCGACAAAAGCACATTCATGCAAAGTAACACCACAAACAATGGTGGCATTTGCGCCAATACTACTACCACGCTTAACCAAAGTTCGCAGGTAATCATTACTGGTATTGCGTGGGTACTCACAGCGAGGCGTTTTGACGTTGGTGAATACCATGCTGGGGCCACAAAAAACGTAGTCTTCCAAAATTACGCCTTCGTAAAGCGAGACGTTATTTTGAATTTTGCAATAATCACCGACCACTACGTTATTTGAAACTAAAACATTCTGCCCGAAGATGCAGTTGCGCCCAATTTTCGCTTTGCTGAAGATGTGGCAGAAGTGCCAAATTTTTGTACCTTCGCCAATTTCTGCGCCTTCATCCACATAACTGGATTCATGTACAAAATAATTAGCCATGTAGGGATTTCTGCGCCTCCTCTAGAATTTCGACGACTGCTACACCATTCCACCCATCAGAACGGGGTGTTTGACGGGTTTGCAAACAATCCAGGAAGTGTTGACACTCAATTTTTAAAGGTTCTGATGCTGCTACTTCCACAATTTCACTACCTTGGTCGTAGTGTTTTAAATCTTGGTCAATATGTTTGTGATGAATAGTCACCGTTTGGGAGACTTCATCGTAAACTAACATTTGCGCTTCGGCAATCACTACAGTACTACGTTCTGTTAACGGCCAGTACCAAGAACAATTTATTTGGGCTGATTGACCACTGCCAAAGCGGAGGTCAACTTGCACGTAATCTTCAATACTGGGTTGCAATATAGCATGACCTTGGGCTTGGATGCTTTGCAATTTTGGGTTGCCCAACAAGTCTAGGACAACAGAAACATCATGGGGGGCAAATGACCACCAGACATTTTCTTCTGTGCGGACTTTTCCCAGTTTTAAGCGGCGAGTGGCGACGTGCAGCACTTTTCCAGCTTTACCACTAGCTAGATAATCTCGCATCCAAGCGATCGCAGGTTGGTACAACAATAAATGTCCTACCATTAAAATTCGCCCTTGTTTGTCGGCGTATTCTGCCAGTTGTCGGGCTTCTTCTGTCCGCAGCGTCATCGGCTTTTCGACAAACACATCCTTACCTGCTTGTAAAGCTGCCATTGCCAATTCGTAATGGCTGGGCGCTGGTGTTGCCAAGACTATTGCCGGGACATCAGTTGCTAAGGCTGCTTGAAAATCAGTATATGTAGTAATATCTGGGTATGTTGTGGCGATCGCTTCTCGTAAACCAGGATGGGCTTCCGCAACTCCCGCTAACGCCCCTAAAGTATGGAAATTCCGTACTAAGTTTTTACCCCAGTTTCCCGCCCCAACTACAATTACTTGTGCTTGTGTTGAATTTGTCACCACTTCACCTATCCCTACAGCAAAGTTACTTTATCGTGGAGGCAATCTAAATGTCGAGTGATGCCTCTGGTATCTAAAACTGCTTTGGCTTTTGCGACTAAATTGACATAATCGACTTGACTATGGTCGGTGGCAATAATTACTAAGTCAGCCGCCGCAATATTCTCATCAGTTAAAGGCAAACTTGAGAAACTTTGACCTTGAACTTCAATTTCCGGCACATAAGGGTCATGGTAAGTCACAGTCATTTTATCTTCTAGTAAATAATTAATTACCATGATGGATGGTGATTCTCGCCAGTCACCCAGGTCTTTTTTGTAAGCTGTACCAATTACCAAAATTTTCGATTTAGCTGGGGCTAAACCCAAATGATTCAGGACGCGGCGGGCTTTTTCCCGGACAAACAATGGCATGGCGCGATTGATTTCTCCCGCCAAGGCGATAAAGTGGGTATTAAAATTAACTTCTTTGGCTTTCCATTCTAAATAATGGGGGTCGATGGGGATGCAATGACCACCAACACCAGGGCCAGGATAAAAAGGCATTATGCCAAAAGGTTTGGTATTGGCAGCGTCTAATACTTCCCAGACATTTAAACCAATGCGATCGCACAATAACGCCAATTCATTTACCAAGGCAATATTCACAGCCCGGAAAGTATTTTCAAACACCTTGACTAATTCCGCAGCCTTGGCGCTACTCACGGGAACTACATGGTCAATTGTCTGTTTATAAAATAAAGTTGCCACTTCCAGGGAATGAGCATCCGATGCACCAACTACCTTATTAGTATTTTTGGTAGTGTAGCGTTGATTACCTGGATCTACTCGTTCTGGCGAATGGGCAAGGAAGAAATCTTCTCCCTGTTTTAAACCACTGATTTGTTCTAAGACTGGACGCATTACCTCATCTGTAGTGCCTGGATAGGTGGTAGATTCTAAGGTTACTAACTGTCCTGGTCGTAAGCGTTTAGCAAGAGCATGAGTCACACTTTCTACATAACTCAAATTTGGTGTTAAATTTTTGGTCAATGGGGTGGGTACGCAAATAACAATCACGTCCATCTCCGAAACGCGATCAAAATTCAAAACTGCTTGTAAATTGCCACTACTAACAACTTGTTTCAAATCTTCATCTTTAATATCTGAGATGTAGTTGTCAGCCATGTTGACTTTTTCCGCCCTGTGGGGATTTTGCTCAATTCCCACTACCTGATAACCAACTTTGGCTTTTTCTACAGCAAAGGGGAGTCCTACATATCCCAAACCAACAACACCAACGATCGCTGTATGTGTTCTAATCTTTTCTTGTAAATCTAATAAAACAGAAGGTTTTTCAAACATTACTTTATGGATAATAATTACACCTGGAAAAGTAAAAAATTGACTGCTGTTATGCAGAGTATTTCCAATATTTCACAATATGGATAATCGCAAAATAAATCTTTTAAAATTATTGTAAAACTTTTAACAAGACTGTATAAAAAATGCTTTTTAAGCTGTCAAAGTGACTCTACAACTAAATGTAGAATCCAAAAGCAGAATAATCTAACCATCGAGTTGATTTATTATTCCCATAATAATTGCTCAATAGGTAAAAAATAATATTGGTAATTTTATATAAATCCAATTCTGGTTTTATATTTCATGATGGCTATAGTTGTATTAGTTTAGCAGTTTGAGGGCAATATTTATGATGATATGTAACAAGTTATGAAGCGTGTAGTTTTAATTACTGGACATTATTGGAATTCTAAACGTAAAGCAGGGTTTCATTGGCTAGCTGATGCGTTTTGGTATCAGGGTTGGGAAGTAATTTTTGTCACTGCTGCTTTGAGTTGGCTGTCTGTGATTCGTAGAGACTACCGCCTTGCTTATCCTGTATTACAAGAAGCAAACCAACTTCAGCAAATGCGTCTAAATTTATGGAGTTATGTCTGGTTTACACCTTGGCATCCAGCCAATTTGCGCTCTCAATTACTCAATCATCTCAGTCGTGGTTTGTTCAATTTATACGGTCAATTTCCTCTAGGAAGCATAGAACCTTTGTTACGAGAAACAGACTTGTTTGTCTTTGAGAGTACGCCAGCTTTGCTACTATTTGACCGATTTAAACAACTTAATCCCCAAGCTCAGTTTATCTATAGAGTCTCTGACGACTTGCGCCTTCTACGCAATCACTCAGTTGTCCTAGAAACAGAGGCACGCATCGCCCCTCAATTTGATTTACTCAGTGTCCCTAGTCAACATATTTACCGTTTATTTGCTGGCTTACCTAATTTAGAATTAGAATTGCATGGCATTCGGAAAGATTTATTTAACCAAGATTATGTTAATCCTTACCCAGCCTCAGAAACGCCCAACGTCGTTTTTGTAGGTAACGCTCATTTTGATTACGACTTTTTAGAACAAGCCAGTCAATTATTTCCTAATTGGCAATTTCATATTATTGGGCCAATTAATAATTTACCGAAAAGAAAAAATATTGTAGCTTATCAAGAGTTACCCTTCGAGTCCACAATACCCTATATTAAACACGCAGATATCGCCCTTCAGACACTAGCATATAGTCCTGGGGCTGAATGTTTTACTGATAGTCTCAAAATTATTCAATATACTTACTGTCAACTACCAATTGTGGCTCCTGCTTATCTGGCATCTTCTAGACCTCATGTTTTTTACTATCAACCAGGAGATGCTAGTAGTATTTATCAAGCTTTGATTGCAGCACAGAACTATGACCGCACCCAAATATCAACTGAAAATATTTATTCTTGGGATGAATTAATTTCTCGGTGGATTAAAATGATGAACAAGAATTCAGCTTGAATTATCTAAATTAACTCAAATTATCTGGGTCAATTCCTTGCGCTCTTAAATACTCTGCTAGTTTATCAGCCCGTTGGCGTTCTTGTTCGGCTTGTTCTTTCAGTGTTGGTATCCAATTTGCGGTGTTATACCAGCGTAACCATAAACCAGTTGTCTGCTGATAAGTACCTTGCCAAAGACCTAAGCCTAAGCCTAACTCTTTCAACCAAAATCGATTATTTAGTAAAGATATGGCCTCATAACCAGCACCATTGAGTTTAAAAGCTCGCAAATTGTTTTCGTAGCGGTCATAGACAACATAATAGGGAACCCGCAAAATTCGCTCATAAACTTCCCATTTAGTTGGGGGTTTGTTGGCTTCCCGCAGTGTTTGTCCCAAATCTTCTTGTTCTGTACTTGGGGAAAGTAATTCAACTACTAAATATGGCGCAACGCCCTCTTGCCAAATGACGTAACTTAAACGTAATTCTTGCTGTTGTTCAGCTGTCGGTACTCCTAAAACCATGTACCAATCGGGACGTTTATACCACAATGGATGGCGGGGGTCATAGTAAAGGTTTAAGTCACTCGCCAGTAAAATTTCTGCTGATGAATAGTTAGCAGGTTGACAAGTCTCAGTCAGTAAATCTGCTTGAATACAATGAAATTCGTCTGGCAATCCTGATTCCCCGATCAATTCACTGGGTAAATCATACATTGTAGGCATGGTTTCTTGTGGGGGACGGGGTGGTTCAGTTTGATACATAGCTGCTACCTCAAGTCATAGTGTCTGGGTCAACACCCAGAGAACGCAAATATTCTGCCAAGCGTTGCGATCGCTCCTGTTCTTGATGCAATCTTAATTCAGTATCAGATAACTGCTGCTGTGCTTCGACTACTTGTTGCTGTGCCTCAACTGCTTGTTGCTGTGCTTCGACTACTTGTTGCTGTGCTTCGACTACTTGTTGCTGTGCCTCAACTGCTTGTTGATATGCTGCAATTGCTTGCTGTTGCAGGTTTAGCGCCACCTCTTCTGGTGTTGGTACTAAGTCTCCTTCAGGAGTAAAGTAACGAAGTTTAGCATTTTCTACACCTAAATACAGGCCAAGTACCTCACTCCAACACCAGCCACGCGCATCAGGCTCGATTTGTTGATACTTATTGCCAATCAACTCAAAACCAGCAAATTCTAAATTTTCTGGTGAAAACCAAAAATACTCAGGTGTGTGAAATCGGTTTTCATAGAGACTTTTCTTTAAATTCCGATCAATGTTAGCTGTGCTTTCCGAGAGTAATTCAATAATTAAATCAGGATAACGACCATCTTCTTCCCAAACTACCCAAGAATTACGGGGGCGCTTTTCCGTATCCTTCACTAAAAAAAAGTCTGGGCCACGAAAATCTCGATTTCGTAATTGCTGACGACTAAAGTATATTGTCAGGTTTGCACCAATAAAATAGTCATTTCGGTCACGCCACAGCCATTCTAAGCAAGTAACTAAGAGTAATAGCTGTGCATAATGCAACGAAGTTTCCATTTCCGGCTCATCACTTAACAACCGAGTTGCATCGGGCATTTGTTGTTCTAGCTGTTGCGCTGTGACAAACATGGTTTTATACCTGATTGCGTGTTGATTTAATTTTAATTTGGAGTGGAGCGAAGCGATAGATGAGTCCCAGATTCCGCTAAACTGAGACTTGGTTTATTGCATTGTAATCAGGCAGCATGGAAATCGGACAAAAGGTTAAGGTGTATCGTCTACGCGATCGCGTACCCAACTCAGTTGCTCAAAAACTAGGTAAAGTCGGCGTTATCGAAGGCTACAAAATGACTGATGGTAGCGGCGTTGGCATAGTGGTGAAGTTTGAAGATAATAGTGCCACTTGGTTTTTTGAAGACGAAATTAAACCCGTATAGTCAGGCTAACTCCAGGCGGAAGCTAAGAGTATTTGCCTAGTGCTAAGTTGGAGTGGAAACAACAGGCGGTAATTGGAAATCAAGAAATGTCCCTAATATTGACATTTTTGGGTAATAGCGGCATCGCGCGTAGCAAAGTTGCGATCGCCGCAGCTAAACTTTTGGCAAATCAAGGTAAGCGTGTACTACTAGCAGGACTGGCAGAACCAGTTTTACCTATCCTGCTAGATCAAACACTGTCTGCCGATCCTCAACAAATCGCTCCTAATTTGCAAGCAGTACAGTTGCCCGCATCTGTACTGTTAGAACGCAACTGGGAAGAAGTAAAAAAACTGGAAGCACAATACCTCCGTACACCCATTTTTAAAGAGGTTTACGGTCAAGAACTGGTAGCATTGCCAGGAATGGACAGCGCCCTCGCTTTAAATGCTATCCGTGAATATGATGCCAGTGGCAAATATGATGCAATTATTTACGATGGCACGGGTGATTCTTTGACTGTGCGGCTATTGGGTTTGCCAGAATCTCTTAGCTGGTATGTCAGGCGGTTTCGACAGTTGTTTGTCAACTCCGATTTAGGCAAGACACTTACAGAGTCGCCATTAATTCAACCACTGATTACCAGTTTTTTTAATGTCAATTGGACAGCTGACAATTTTGCTCAACCCACCAACCAAGCCAACGATTTCTTAGATAAGGGGAAAGCTGCTTTAGCTGACCCTAAAAGAGTTGCAGCTTTTTTGGTAACAACCAATGACCCCATTGAAGTGGCCGTTGCCCGTTATTTGTGGGGAAGCGCGCAACAAGTTGGTCTGACGGTAGGTGGTGTTATCCAAATTGCTGACCAAACAACAGCAGATTTAGCAACGGAATTTGCACCGTTAGCTGTGAATGTTGTCCCGAATGTTACACAAGGTGACTGGCAGCCGCTTATCGATGCTTTACCCAACTTTGTGGAGCAAGCAAGCCAAGCACCCAGACCAATTGAAATCGATGTCCACAACCGACAGGTACGCTTATTCTTACCTGGATTTGATAAAAAGCAGGTAAAACTCACCCAAGTCGGGCCAGAAGTCACAGTAGAAGCCGGCGACCAACGCCGTAACATCTTCCTCCCGCCAGCCCTCAGTGGTAGACCTGTGACCGGAGCGAAATTCCAAAATAACTATTTGATTATTTCTTTTTAGATTGAGATGAAGGATGAAGTCTGAACCATAAAATTTCATACTTCATACTTCATACTTCATACTTTCCAATACATAATCTTATGACTGAATCAACTCCCATACCCCCTAATTCCAACCCGGCTGAGGCGGTAGACTCAGTAATAGATAATTCTAGTGAAGCAGTAACAGTAGCAGAAAGCGAACGGTCTGCCAAAACTCGCCAGCTACTAGGGATGAAAGGTGCAGCACCAGGAGAAACTTCCATTTGGAAAATTCGCCTGCAATTGATGAAACCAATTACCTGGATTCCTCTAATTTGGGGCGTAGTCTGCGGTGCAGCTTCCTCTGGTAACTATACCTGGACTCTAGAAAATGTCTTGAAAGCCGCAGCTTGTATGTTACTTTCGGGGCCGCTGCTGGCTGGTTACACCCAAACCATGAATGATTTTTACGATCGCGAAATTGATGCCATTAATGAACCTTACCGTCCCATTCCTTCCGGCGCAATTTCTGTTCCTCAAGTTGTCACCCAGATTTTAGTATTGTTAGTCTCTGGGATTGGTTTAGCCTACGTGCTGGATATCTGGGCGGGTCATGAATTTCCGACCGTTGCAGTCCTGGCAATTTTCGGCTCATTTATTTCTTATATTTACTCTGCTCCTCCCCTGAAACTGAAGCAAAATGGCTGGTTGGGGAATTATGCTTTAGGCGCAAGTTACATCGCCTTACCTTGGTGGGCTGGTCATGCTTTATTCGGCGAACTGAATTGGAAAGTTTTGGTTCTCACCTTAATTTACAGCTTGGCAGGATTGGGGATTGCGATTGTTAACGACTTCAAAAGTGTCGAAGGCGATCGCCAACTAGGCTTAAAATCACTACCAGTAATGTTTGGTGTCACCACTGCCGCCTGGATTTGTGTCTTGATGATTGACGTATTTCAAGGCTTTATGGCTGCTTATCTTGTCAGCATCCACGAGAATTTATACGCGGCTATTTTGGTATTGTTAATCATTCCCCAAATCACCTTCCAGGATATGTATTTCCTGCGTGACCCCTTAGCGAATGACGTAAAATATCAAGCCAGCGCCCAACCATTCCTCGTACTGGGAATGCTGGTTGTCGGTTTAGCATTAGGTCATGCTGGAGTTTAAAAAAGTACTGAGTGCTAAGTGCTGAGAAATCAACAAATTCAGGTTTTAAGTTAATTGCTGATACACAACACTTGTATTTATTACAAATCAAGCAGTTTGAATCTTTCTTGAGACTCAGCACTTAGCCCTTAGCACTGCGATAACATAACTTCTAACTGTTAATTTTTCTCAGGACTAGCCAGCCGTGTTGGAAGCAATTATATTTCTCATTCACGGGATTCAAAAATTTTTAGTACCCATTTGTTTTGTAACGGCATGGAGTTTAATAATTCTTGTTGCTTGGAGTTTGTGGAGTGCAGCACGAGATAGTGTAGCGACAGCGAAACAAATGCACCAAATTCCCTGTCCTGGTTGCCAGTTTTTTACAGATGACTACCGCCTCAAATGTACTGTACACCCGTCACTGGCTAACACAGAAGATGCAATCAACTGTATGGACTATCAACCAAAGACAAATCCTTATTTGTATTAAGGATGCATACTTCGACTCTTCGACAGGCTCAGGGCGGCGCTGCGCTCAGTAAGCGAGAGTGTAAGGGTGTAAGAAATTTCAAACTTCAGACTTCAGACTTCACACTTTACTAACGTCCAACAATACTTTTAACACTCCCCGACGTTGTGCTTCTGCAAAAGCTGCAATACCTTCTGTCAGTGGATAATGGGAATGAATTAAGGGTTTCACGTCCACTTTTTCTGCGGCTAATAATTCCAACGCTGCGGGGAACGGGCCACAACGGGAACCGATGAGGGTGATTTCATCGACAACCAAAGACGAAGCATCTAAAATCAGGTTGCCTGCATAGGTACTTTTCATGACTAGAGTACCACGGGGGCGTAAAGCGCGACGAGCGATCGCAAATCCTTCAGGATTACCAGTACAATCTACAGAAACATCAAAAGCTTTATCTGTAACTACATCCACTAAACCAGTTTTAATTCCTCTTGCGGCTAAGTTAGCCAGTTTTTCAGGATGACGACCCACAACCAACAAATCACAATTAGTTAAAGCCAGTGTTTGTGCTACCAGTTGACCAAGTTTACCGTCTCCCACCACTAACACCCGGTCATCGGGACAAACAACCACCTGCTGTTGAATTTCCAAAGCTGCGGCTAGAGGTTCGGTAAAAGTTGCAACATCTGTAGGTACATTATCCGGTACAGGATGTAAGTTTTTTACGGGTAAACACAGATAATCTGCAAAAGCCCCGTGACGGTTCACAATACCTAACACTGTACGATTTTCGCAGTGAGTCGGCTGTCCTCGAAGACAGAAGCGACAATGACCACAGGCTGCATTAATTTCGCCCACTACCCGTTTATTGATTAAGTTCTCTGGGCCTTGTTCTACAACACCAACAAATTCGTGTCCCAAAATACCAGCGTAAGGATAATAACCTCTTTGCAATTCCAGGTCAGTATTACAAATTCCCGCCCGTAAAACACGTACTAAAGCTTCCCCTATCTGCGGTTCTGGAACTGGAATATCTGTGCGTAGTTGCAGTTGTTGGTTTTCGAGCCAGAGTCCTTTCATACTACTTCACTGGTAAATACTGTACTAACCGGTGAACAGTATAACAATTTTTCACATAGCAAAGTGCTGAGTTGAAAAAGCTGAGTATAAAAACTTATAACTTTCCTCCGCTTGACTCCGCGCTTAAATTTGCGCCCCTCCGCGTTGCCAAATTTTTCTCAAATTAAGCAAATTCAGTCTTCTCCTGATAAAAATTAATCTCAATTTTGCTTAACCAAATTATTAAATCTTCCGAATGAATAGCGATTTCGCTTCCTAAAGTTTTGATATAAAGCAACCCATCACTAATCATTAAATCTCTGACGGGATACCAAGAATCACGATTTTGAATCAGCAAATCTAAAGGAATCCCACCTCTTAAAAGATTCTTGCGATATTTCCACCAAGCACGCCATAACAATACAGATTGAGTACAGTGCATTTGATAGCCTTTTGGTACTTCACAATATTGATAGTGATAAAAACCCCGATTGTCTAGCTCTCCTTTGATGAGATAACTATAATCTACTAATGTCTGATTTATCGATTCCCAATGAGATGAATTTGGCTGAACCAAGAACTCCGAAGCAGGATAATTTAAATTGGCTGTAGCAATTACACCATGAGACTTTGCTGTTAATTGATTAGTTTTATAGACAGTTTGTGCAGTCAAAGCAGAGTTAGATAATAAAATGTCTTTTTTTTGGATACTTTGGTCTACGAACTCACGAATTAACTCTAGATTGGATAACATACCACTATGGATGATCACTGAGTCAGGGTTAGGTTATGTAACTTATAAGTTTCACCAGAATTTCAACCCAATCAGGATAATTTAAATAAAATTCAGGAGTCAGGAGCCAGAAATCAGAATGGTCTAAAATTGTGTGTAGTAGTTCGCCACACTTTCTTGTTTTGACTTGTGAATTTTTCAATTAGTAATTTCGTTCACTTAAAGCAAAAAAGCCTAAACCCAAAGAACGGGTCTAGGCTTTTTCAATCAGTTTTTTGATGAATATTAAATTTTCAACTCTTTCAGAAATGGTTCAAAAACTGGAGCTAGTTCTGAACGGCTGAGAACTAGGGTAGGATAAGAGCGATCGCTATAATCTTCTCCTGCAATCAAAGGAAATGGCTCAGATTTGAGAGAATTCCAACTACCGCCAGCCGCTTGCACAATTACCCAAGCACCGGCTAAGTCCCAAACTTTTGGTGTCGCTTCAATTCCACCCAAAACTGCGCCAGTCGCAACGGTGAGAAAGTTATAACTCGCCACACCCAACATCCGAATTTTGCAGGGAAATTTTGGTTGAATAACGGCTGTACTGCGGGAACAAAGGTTAAAAAAGTGATGACTGCTGGGAGCATCCGCACTGGTATGTATAGGATGATTGTTGAGAAATGCGCCAGTGGGTGTTGCTAAACCAGATGTACCTTGCCAAAACCCGTGAAAAGTTTGTCCTAATGGCGGTACGTGGATATATCCAAAAACAGGCGTACCTTGATACAACAAAGCCAAAGAAATAGACCAAATTGGAACACCACGGGTAAAATTAGTTGTCCCATCTAAGGGGTCAATTACCCAACACCATTCTGTCCCCGGAAAGGTCTTGTCAGCTTCTTCGCTGAGAATACCATAACCAGCAAAATTAGCGGCGATCGCATCCCGAATTTCTTGATCTGCCCATTGATCAGCGCGTGTTACCAAACTACCATCAGCTTTTTGTAAAGCCTGCACCTGTCCAAAATCTTGCATCAGTTGTTTGCCCACCCTGGTAGTTGTAGTCTGGGCAAAATCAAGCACCGTTAACCAAAAATCATTCATTTGAATACGCGGGAATGGGGAGTAGGGAGTAGTGATAATCATTTCACACTTCAGACTTCACACTTCAGACTTTAAAATTAGTCCAGATCGCTTTCTAAAACAGATGCGATCGCTTGCTTAGTGCTGGTTTGAAATTCTGTAATGTTGACGCGGTTGAGGAACCCAATTGAAAGTACCATTCCCACTGCTTCTAAGGCAAATACCAGCCCATAAGCTAATTCCAAACTGGGCAAAGTTCTGCGTCCGATATCCAAAAGTGTACCGCCAATCACCACGGCAAGACCTCTAGAAATCGACTGCGCCAGTCCCCATGCACCAATAAACGTCCCGGCTGCTTCGGCTGCGGTCAAATCCAACATCAAGCTAATTGCTGCTGTAGTTAAGAACCCAGTCGCTAAACCAAATAACACCAAACCCAATTTTAAGAAAGCTACATTAGCCGTAAATCCCGAAATTCCTAACAATGCAGCACATAAAGCCACCAACATACAACCTAAACGGGCGCTGCGGCGCTTACCCAAACGTGGCACAATCAAAAATCCAGCCACAGCGTAAGCAACTAGCAAACCCACACCGTAATAAATATTTAATTTGGTGCTTTCCGCCAACGGCATTTTAAACACCTGACCGGCATAAGGTTCTAAAATTGGGTCTTGCATAAACAAGCACAGCGTCATCACCACCAAAAAGGTGAAAAACAAACCTGTTTGGGGACTGGCGGTTAAGATTTTCCACGCTGCATCTAAGGTAATGCTGTCTTCGCGGTTGACTAATGTGGAACGGTTGGCGTATTGGGAGTATTTTTTTTCCACGCCAAATGTAGATGCGATCGCCAATCCAAAGACAATTGCTGGCACAATCATAAATAATCGGTTGATTGATGCCTGTAATGTTTCTGGGGTTGCTTCTGGGGTTAATTGCTTGAGCAAGCTAGAACTAATAATTGCGCCGACAATGATTCCCACCATCAGCATTGACCAAACTACACCCACGACTTTAGAACGGTTATCTTCTTCTGATACATCTACCAGCAAAGCCGCGAAAGCTGTACCACTAGCGCAAATTGCCAAACCGTAAATTGCAAAAATTAAAGATAGCAGTGCAGTCCAGCCGATAGTGTCAGTTGTCCAAGTCCAGCCACCAGAAATACTCGCAGTATTATTTAACTGCCACATTACTTGTACCGCTAAAAAAGCCGCGATCGCAAATATTGCCGCCCCCACCCATACATAAGCTGTCCGGTGATAACCCCACAACGGCTTCGCATCCGATATCTGACCAAACCAAATCCGCGAAGGCGACACAAACGCAGGTAAAGCCAGCACCAACGCCACCAACGTCGCCGGAATCGCTATTTCTTGAATCATCACCCTGTTGAGTACTCCCAGAGTCAAAATCGACATCATACTCAACCCCATTTGAAACAAGCCAAGCCGAAACATAGTCGGTAAATTGACCCTTGGCGCAACTGGGTATTTTGTTTCACTATCAAACACTTCACCGCTTGCCATAGCTGTTTTTTCTGATGGTTTATCAAAATAGTCTCTCTTTAATTAAAGATAAACTGTTCGATATTCCAAAAACCCAGCTATTTCGGGTGATGAATTTTGAGTTTTGGCGATAGAGATGCTTTCAAGTTAAAGAATTTCATCCACCAGAACTGTACCAACCTCACAAAAATATATGCCAAGATGATAATCTTCCAGCAAAGCAGTTCCAATGAGCGGACGACGACCCATTGCTAGTGCTGCAATATTACGTTCTATTCCATTCCATATAATTGTTGCCAAATAAACATCAGTTTCAACATTGGAATTGTTAGCTAAGTTTGCGTTGATATTTATAAGGTAAGGCAACCCAAGAGTAGCAATTACAGAAGGTGGCAAGGTTAAGAACCCTTCAAACCCTGTATCAATAACGCATTCGATTTCTACACCTGAACCTTCTGGGGGAAGAATAATCAAACTCATTCTTGCCTGAAGTCCAACAACATTTCCGTTCTTTGCGGCGAAATCATTTGGGTTATATTACAATTAACCCTCTTTTAAATGCCTTTTCACTTGAAATATGTCAGGAGATTGATGCTGCTGAAAAGGATAGCTTTGTTAAAAAAGTTAAGAAAAGTATACTTGATAGACTGAAAGATTATGAAATTGGATATCATGTGGAGTTGCAGCAAGCTTTGCGTGAATATATTGAGGTAGCAACTTATTTATCTCTAAAAAATAGAGGTCTTTTATTAGAGAAAGTTATCGAAAGCAAAAATAAAACACCTGACCTAAAAGTTAATTTAGAAGGTCAAGAATTTTTTATAGAAATAAAAACACTAGGATTTGGTGGAGGAGAAGAAAATTATATTCAAGCTATGGAGCAAGGATTAAATGCTGAGGTGTCTCTTGAAGAACAGTTAAAAGCAGGAAATACCACAGCAATATCTATAACTGCTATTGATCCTTTAAAAAAACAAGAACACGATTATTTTTCTTCTCGTCAAAAAGATTTTATTGAAACAATCACGAGAAAAACTCAAGGACTTATAAAAGAAGGACAATTTGAATCTGGCACAACTATATTATTAATTGATTTATCTCTTATAAATATACCTGCTGATTGGAAAGTAAATTCGGTTCCTTTATTTCCTCTAATTCAAAAACAAAAAATTAAAAGTTTAGTAAGTGGTATACTCTGGAATTCAGCCTTTGGTAAAGTGAATGAAAGGATATTTTCACCTATAGAATTTGAAGGAGATGCTAATATTAGAAGTGAATTAAATATAGAAGGCATCTTAAACAAAAATGAATTCATTAAGGCCTTGTGTTTTCAAGTTTATGAATTGAATCAAAAAAGTAAAATAATAGGTTTTTATAGAAAAAAAGAGGAAGACTCTATTATGGATTTTCTTTCAATGTTTTGTGATTTTGTAAATGATGAAATGAATACGAATGGCTGGAAAATTCTTCAGATGCTTTAAGTGAAGTGATGATTGTTGAATATTTATGTTCGATGTGACCAAATTATATATTAATATAATGCCCCAATATGACAATCAAACGTAAATTTTTTGGTATTGGCGGTAGCTAAAGTCAACTGATGGTAAACTGCGACAGATGCAATCACGCGCTCGCCTGGGCTTGATGTGGTAGCTGAATCGGACGGCTTAAAATAGCAATATAGCAAGTGCAGTGGAGCTTCATATACAGCTAACTTGGCACGACACACAATTAATTACTCAGAATAGCTGAGTTCATCAAAAGACTGATATGGCTTTATATATCTTTTGAGGTAGTATAGAGTGCTGCATACTTATCTTTAGTATATTTTGGTCAAGCAAGATTTAATTTTAATAGGTTCGGCAATGGCAGAAGCAGCACTAAATATTACCTTGGGATACGAGGAAATTCTGATTCAAAATCTGGGTTTACTCGATCAGAATCACCCACAAACTTGGAAGAATAAGCTGATTCTCGGTGATTGTTTAGAAGTACTCCAAAAACTTCCTTCTGCAAGCGTTGATTTAATTATCACCTCGCCTCCCTATGCTGATAGTCGGAAAAAAACCTATGGAGGAATTTCACCCGATGAATATACAAATTGGTTTCTAGCACGAGCTTTAGAACTAAAAAGAGTCCTCAAACCAGAAGGTTCCTTCATTCTTAATATTAAAGAGAAAGTTGTTGATGGTCAAAGACATTCATACGTTTTGAATTTAATTTTAGGAATGCAGCAGCAAGGATGGTTATGGACTGAAGAATATATATGGCATAAAAAAAATAGTTATCCTGGCAAATGGTCTAATCGTTTTCGAGATTCTTGGGAGCGTTGTTTACACTTTAACAAGCAAAAGAAATTTAAGATGTATCAAGAATCTGTCATGGTTCCTATGGGAGATTGGGCAAAATCACGTCTCAAGAATTTGAGCGAGACAGATAAAAGACGTGATAATTCTAAAGTTGACAGTGGATTTGGGAAAAATATTTCTAATTGGGTAGAGCGGAAAATGGCCTATCCAACAAATGTTTTACATTTAGCCACTGAATGTGGCAATAAAAATCATAGCGCGGCGTTCCCAAAAACTCTCCCCTCATGGTTTATCAAGCTATTCACTGATGTAGATGATGTAGTCCTTGACCCCTTTGCAGGTTCAGGAACAACTTGCGTAGCGGCTAAAGAACTAGGTAGAAATTATGTAGGAATTGAAATTAAAAGAGAATATTGTGAATTAGCAGAACTGAATATTAAAACGGCAGTTTCTCATACTCAAGTTTTAAATAACAGTAATCAAAAGCATGAGGAATTAAATGTGGCTGGCTCAAACTCTGAAATTTATCATGATTATTTGATTAAATATGTTCTTACACCTTTCTATGACAAAAGATTTGAGAAGTTGAGCAAATTAAAGCTCAAAGATGTTTTGAAACGCAAAAACCCTTATTTGTTCAAGGCGAAAAATATTGAACGCGCCCAAGATTTCGTTGATAGTATAATTACTGCATTCCTTTCTTCCCAAGAAGAAACCATCTTTGGCAATTTGTTAGAAGGCTTTGCAATACATATAGCTGAAACTTTGTACGGTGGTTGTAAGTCAAAGCTCAACAGTATCGATCTAGAGTTTAGCAGGGATGAAAATTATTATATTGTAGGGATTAAATCTGGTACTAATTGGGGTAATTCTGACCAAATTAGCAAGATGAAAGACAATTTTAAAAAAGCTAGACAGTTTTTAATAAAACAAGGTATCACAAGCAATATCATTGCTGTTAACGGTTGTATGTATGGCAAGGATAGTAATCCTTTCAAGAACGATATAGATGCCGATAAAACGTACTTTAAATACGCAGGGCAAGAGTTTTGGGAATTTATCTCAGAAAATCCAAACCTTTACCAAGAGATGATTGTTCCTATCGGAGAGGAAGCTAAGAAAAAGGATGAACTTTTTAAGTCTACTCTGGATGCAAAAGTTAATGAAATGACTTTTGAATTTATGCAGTATTTTACTCGTAACGGTCGTATTGATTGGATTAAACTTGTTGACTATGTATCTAAAAAAGGAAATGTCAAATTAGAAGCCGTTTCTCAACAGCTGTCATTGGAACTAGAAGGAAGAGATTCAGATTTAGAAGAACCTCTAGATTTAGCAGATGCGCTAGATTTTGAAGAGTAGAACGGTTATAAGCTGAATAAGAAAAGGCTGGTATGGTAGAGAGCGATCGCACTGATATCAAATTCAGATTTTTGTCCTTAACGCTACACTAAAAAAGTAAAGAAATGTAAATGTATAGATATCGCGATCGTGGAAACAATCACATTAGGCAAAAACGGCCCGACTGTTCCACCCCTATGTATTGGTACTTGGGCTTGGGGTGATAAACTGTTTTGGAATTATGGCAGTGACTATGGCCCCGAACAATTACAAGCAGCCTTTACAGCAGCTTTAGAAGCAGGTGTTACTTTTTTTGACACTGCCGAAATCTACGGAATGGGACTGTCAGAACAATTTTTAGGGGAATTCACCAAACAGACGCAACAACCTGTGCAAGTTGCCACAAAATTCGGCCCTCTGCCTTGGCGATTTACAGGACAGTCTGTTAGTGATGCGTTAACAGAAAGCCTCAAACGCTTGCAACTAGAAAGAATTGAACTGTATCAAGTGCATTGGCCATTTGCATTTTTGTTGAGTCAAGAAACACTGATGAACACCTTAGCCAATGAAGTAAAGCGGGGAAGAATTGCCACAGTCGGTGTCAGTAATTACTCAGCCGCCCAAATGCGAGAAGCACATCAAATATTAGCAGCTAGGGGAGTTCCTTTAGCAGTCAACCAAGTACGTTATTCTCTACTTACTCGCCAAGTAGAAAGTAATGGTATTATCTCAACAGCCCGTGAGCTTGGCGTAACAATTTTAGCTTACAGTCCTTTAGCTCAAGGATTACTCACAGGCAAATATACACCCGAAAATCTTGAAACACTAAGTGGTGCTAGAAAGCTGAACCCAAATTTTAGTAAAGAAGGCTTGCAAAAAATCGCACCAGTGATATCTTTACTACGTAACATCGGAGAAAAGTACGATCGCACTCCGGCTCAAGTCGCGCTCAACTGGTTAATTGCCCAAGGTAATGTTATTCCTATCGCTGGGGTAAAAACAGCCGAACAAGTCAGACAAAATGCTGGCGCTTTAGGTTGGCAATTAAATAACGATGAAATCGCAGAATTAGAAAAAGCTACTCGTTCTTGGTTGAATTAACTACCTGCTTGAAAAATTTGTTGTGCAGTTAAATTTAACTCTGGGAATGTTGGCGACTGGATGCAATCATCACCTCTAAATTGAATCACTTGGTACTCATCATCAACCAACGAGTAAATAGAAATAGTCGGTTGTTTCGGGTCGCCAACAAACTTTTTAGCAGATAATCCTAAATAATCTACAATCCAATATTCTGCAATACCAATTCCCTCATATTCACCATATTTTTTGTAGTAATCATCGCGCCAATTACTACTTACTACCTCAATAACTAAAGGAATAGATTTTGCATAGCTAACAGTTGATTCTTGTTGCCATAAAGGCTCATTAATCAAATTAGCTTGATTTAGTATTAATACATCTGGTGAATAGGCAGATTCGCTATCAATTGGCTTAATTAATGCTGTTTTAGGTATCAAATAAGGCAGGCGTGATTGATAACACTGAACAGCTAATTGTATAGAACCCATTTGGGATCTA
>JAGKSW010000216.1 GCA_018993265.1 Nostoc sp. TH1S01 | reverse complement strand
GGCGATTGTCGCCCCTTGAAGTGGAAGACTTATCATGAAGACTGCAAGGGAGCAGGGGGCAGGGGAAAAGGGGAGAACTTATAGTAAGGGACTTCCAGAAATTAAATTATTCAACCATTAACAGCAAAGATATTGATCAGAATCTTTTTCTCCCTCTGCGCCCTCTGCACCTCTGCTCCCTCTGCTACCCCTGATGATTGGATATTTTTTTAGTTGGAAGTCCCTAAGTTCTTCTTATCTAGCCCCATTCATTGCCCACTCCCAATTCCCCTATTCCCTTCTTCAAATGGATATTTACCAAGTTGCATTTCGTCCAATATTGTTCAATCTACTGAAAACAGATCCAGAGTGGCTACATCAGCAGGCTATTCGCAGTCTCAAGTGGTTATCACAGCCGAATAACGCTCCTGCTAGCTTAGTCAATCAAAGCTTACAGCAGTCTTTGTGTCTGTGCGATCGCCGTCTGGAACAAAATTTGTTTGGGCTAAATTTCCCCAATCCTCTGGGTTTAGCCGCCGGTTTTGATAAGGATGGGGTAGCAGCCAAAATTTGGTCTAACTTTGGTTTTGGCTTTGCCGAGTTGGGAACTGTGACTTTTCACCCCCAACCAGGAAATCCCCAACCCCGATTATTTCGCTTACCTTTAGATCAAGCTGTCCTTAACCGAATGGGTTTTAATAATCAAGGTGCAGCGGCAATGGCCGCTAGGTTAGCAGCACAGAAAGATTTAACCCACTCAATACCCATCGGTGTAAATTTAGGTAAATCGAAAATTACCCCGTTAGAAGCCGCCGCTGAAGATTATCTCAACAGTTTTCGCTTGCTGAAAGAATTAGGCGATTATTTTGTTGTGAATGTCTCTTCACCCAATACACCAGGATTGCGATCGCTCCAAGATGCCGCTATGCTGGGTTCTATTTTGGACGTACTACAAAAAGAAAATACATCATATAAACCAATCTTTGTCAAGATAGCTCCAGATTTAGAATGGGAAGCGATCGCTGACATTATTGGCTTGGCTAAAACCTACGAGTTAGCAGGGATTATTGCCACCAACACCACAATCAGCCGTGATGGCTTGAAAACCCAGCTAATTCACCCAACTGGGAAACCCCCTCAAGATGAAGCTGGCGGAATTAGTGGTGCGCCATTGCGCGATCGCTCCACAGAAATCATCAAGTTTATTTGGCAGCAAACCCAAGGGCAAATTCCCATTATCGGGGTTGGTGGCATATTTTCCCCAGAAGACGCTTGGGAAAAAATTACTGCGGGAGCCAGCCTCATTCAAGTTTATACAGGCTGGATTTATGAAGGCCCCATGATGGTGCGTCGAATCTTGACTGGTTTGCTAACCAAGTTAGAGCAAAATAAATTAAATTCCATCACCGAAGCGATCGGATTAAAAGTATGAAGTATGAAGTGTGAAGTATGAAATTTTTAGTTCATCATTTAGTTTGGGTTGCAGAAAGTTGATACGCATCTCTGCTTTTCATACTTCATACTTTAGCCTTCATACTTCATTCATGACTCTTCTAAAGGAAAGAACTCTTTAGTTTTTTCCGAGAAAGTCCAAGCTATACCATCAGGATCGCGGTTGCGTGTCCATTCAGGAAAGTCAGGATCGTTGCGGCGTTTGTAGACAGTGCTGGAATAAACATTCAAGCGTTTAGCCAATTCCGATTGAATCAGCGAACCGAAAACTAACTGTTTTGCTAAATTGGGTTTGACTTCTGTATGAGTTGCTGGTGGTGCTAATTCAACTTCAACTTCGGGTTCTGCTACTACTGTCTGAGGTGCTGGCGGTGCTAAAAGCGATCGCGCAGCTGTAGTTACAGGTTGAGCAGACAAAGTTTTGACAGGCTCGCTACTGTCAAGGATATTACCTAAAATACTGGCAGTAATAAAGTAATAAACTTCACTACCTGAGCCAGCATTGACTATACTTGCACCAAACTCTGAAGCTTTGCCATCCAGGTAGCGTTTCGCTGTCGGGCCAGGAAAACTACCCCGAATTGCCAAATCCATTGGTGTAATTTTGCCCTGGTTTTCCCGAACTAACTGATGGAAAACCGGGTTAACTCGCTGACACCATTGTTGCCATTGATATTGTTGCCAGATATTGAAACCAATAATCAAAACAACCAGCGCCAGCAAAAATCTCCAGGTAGAAACCAGGAAAATTATTAAAAACGATATTGGCAAAAGTAGAACGAGAAAACCCTTCCCGCCACTTTCCATTGTTTTTTCACTCATGCCGATTTTTGCCAAGCGAATTTTTTTGGGAAATAATATATTATATTGGCAAAAATTGGGACTGGTTTTTGTATCTTTTGGCAAAATCACGGAAAAGTGCAGAAATGCGATCGCTCATTTGCATCACCTAAAACCCAAACAACCCAAATTTTCGGCAAAAATCGGCAAAAAATTTTTGCCTGACCAAGCCCAACTCAGCAAAAAAATCTTTACATCAACATTAAGAAATATTTCTCTACACCAACTCCGCGTCACCCTCCGCGCCCCTTTGCGTTTAAAAGCCGTATCCTTGTCTTCCTATCCGCGCCTCTGCGACTCTGCGTGAAAAAATCACCCAACCTATTGACGTTCAAAATTACATATACTACATTTTCACTACAAGCTGATTTTCCCAAAGGAGTTAGCCCAAAACCGTAGCGGATAGCTCAAATACCAGAGCGCCCACCTTGCCTGCAAAGGACGACACATCGAGGGTTATCGCAAATAATTTAAAACATCCTTGAGACAAAATTCTGGAGGTGCAGGTGAAAATCCTGCTCCGCTACACTCAACAAAGTGCTGAGTAAAAAATAATTCTTATGTGGCGGGTAGCTCAGTGGCAGAGCGCTTTACCCTTATTCACCCCTTGCCTGCAAAGGCCGAAGAATTGAGGGTTATCGATTAGGGTTCGAGAGGTCGCAGGTTCAAATCCTGCTCCGTCACCCAAAACTTAATTTGAGATTTAATCTAAAATCCAAAATCTAAAATCCAAAATTTTTCATGTGGCAGGTAGCTCAGTTGGTAGAGCGTCTAAACATCCTTGTTCACCCCTTGCCTGCAAAGGCCGAAGAATGAGGGTTATCGCCTTCCACGCGGGATGTCGCAGGTACCCTTCGGGAAGCCGCTACCGCGTCTACGAGTCCTGCCCTGCCACCTTTCATTTTGCCCGCAAGGGCTGGGAGATGAAACCATGAACTACAACTTCTTCACTAAAAACAAGACAACCACCCCACAAACTCAGCCTATCCCCGGACGAGAAGCCGAGATGATTCAAGGACGTTCTGGTGGCTGGATGTTTGATGCTGGCATTTGGCAAATGCTGCGGCGTTGTCTGTTAGTTGGGACAGCCCAAAGCACCTACTATGCTGGTAAACAAGAATTAACTGAAGATTTTGTAGCAGTTGTCAACCAAGCTGTTGCCGAAAATCCCAGCCGTGTCGCGGAAGAAATTCTCTATGCCAGCGATGGACGCGCTATCAATAACAGCGCACCTATCCTGGCTTTGGTGTTGCTATCAATGGGTGAACAACCAGAAGCAAAACAAGCTTTTGGTGAAATCTTCCCCCAAGTGATTCGTACAGGTAGCCACTTCTACGAATGGCTGAACTACACCAAATCTCTGCGGGGCTTTGGTAAAGTGGTGCGGGAAGCAGGTAAAACTTGGCTTTCACGCGAAGATGTCAAGGGTTTAGCTTATCAACTGTTGAAATATCAACAACGCCAAGGCTTCACCCACCGCGATGCTTTGCGTTTATTTCACGTCAAACCACCTACAGAAAATCACCGTCAATTATTTGAATGGGTAGTCAGAGGTTGGTCAGAATTACCAACAGAGATACCCTCACAAGCTTTGGCGCAGATTTGGTGGTATGAATGGCTGAAGCGCAACCCTGGGCAAACCCACGAAGCCATTTTGCAAGGACGCTTAACCCACGAAATGGCTGCACCAGTGGGCAATATGGACAAAGCTGCTTGGCAGTTGCTATTTCAAGAAATGCCTATAGGTGCAATGCTGCGTAACCTGGGTTCACTCACAGAACTGGGCGTATTACGGGCTGATGAAAGTGCCAACTTGCTACGGGTGGAAGGAGTTCTCAACAACAAAGAACATCTGCGTAAAGGTCGCATTCACCCAATTGATGTTTTGAAAGCACTCAAAACTTACGAGTCTGGGGGAAGACTGGGACGCAGTAAGAAAACTTGGAACCCAGTTCCGCGCATTGTAGACATCTTAGAAAAAGCCCTTGAGTTGTCTTTTGATGTCGTAGAACCTACAGGTAAAGTTTTCATGCACGCCGTAGACGTTTCCAGTTC
This sequence comes from Nostoc sp. TH1S01, assembly GCA_018993265.1. Classification (GTDB taxonomy): domain Bacteria; phylum Cyanobacteriota; class Cyanobacteriia; order Cyanobacteriales; family Nostocaceae; genus Nostoc_B. The sequence goes on along the minus strand of JAGKSW010000216.1, from coordinate 7,486 downwards.
GATGGGTAGCTTAGTTGCAGACATGGGACTAAGTTGCTGTGAAATTGCCACCACAATGGCACTCGTCACAGCCAAAGCCGAGAAAAACTACATGATTCGCGGCTTTGCTACTGAATTTCGGAACTTAGATATCACTGCTAAAGATAGTTTTAGTTCGGCAGTGCGTAAAGCCAGCAATCAAAACTTCGGCGGTACAGATGCGTCCGTAGCTTACGAATGGATGATTAAAAACAAGTTCAAAGCAGATGTAGTTTGCTTTTGGACTGACTCAGAAAGCTGGGCTGGTTATAAGCATCCTAGCCAAGCCTTGAAAGAGTACCGCAAAAAAATCAATCCCAATGTCAAGGCTGTATACGTCACCTTGACACCATACCGCATCACCTTGGTAGATCCCCAAGATCCACTTTCTTGGGACTTAGCAGGATTTGACCCTGGTACACCTCGCATCATCCAAATGTTAGCGACAGGTGAACTTTAAAAAGTCTGAAGGCTGAAGTGTGAAGTATGAATTTTCACACTTCATACTTCATACTTCTCGGCGGGTTATCCCTTATTCAAAACTTGCCCTTTGGGGACGAAGAATTTAGGGTTATCGGTTAAGGTCTCCACCATCTCCGGGGACTAGCGGGTTCAATTCCCGCACCCGCCTTTATCCATTCACATAATTAATTAAAAACCCGTCTCGGCGGGTTTAGTTTTTGGCGATCGCCTATCATTTTTATAGACTTCTTGCATCCAGGCTCTTGCTCCACACGGTAAAAATCAAGATTTGTGCAAGCAGTCTACTGACTTATTAATTGAACAACGTTCCTAAAAAATTCACAATTGGTTTCCAAAAAAAGCCTGTTAATACATAAGGCGCATATTCCAAGAGTGGAAATTTCTTAGTTTGTGGCTGCTTTAGTGGTAAACAATCGATCAAAAACGGCACAATACAAGTCAAGCCATAGGCTGTTGCTAAAGCTGTACTTAGTTTTGGTATTTCTCCTGGTATGGGGCTATAGTAAATACCCAGCAAAATAAAGCAAATCATCAAAAACTGTTGCCACATAAACCAAGATTGAGGCGACAAAAAATAAACTAACTGCGGAAAGCTTTTGTCAATTTTTTGTCGCATTCCTAATAAAACTGCCCAAGTTGCCGCCCCAACAATACCATCAGTCTTTAAGCCATAAACTCTCTGAAAACATTTCACAGCCCTTTCGGTTTCCCAATCAAAATAGCCATTGGGTTGTTTCTTCAAAAATTCTTCTTTATAGAGAATATTTTGGAGTTCTTCGACAGCATCTCTAAATTCAGATAAATTCCTTTTCTGACCACGGTAAAGCTTGGGATACAACAAACAAGCCCAAGTCAAGGGGCCAACTACTCCATCTGAAACAAGATGATTACTTTTCTGAAATTCTTTGACTGCGACATCGGTCTGTAAATCAAATTTACCAGTTATGTCTATCTCTAAACCTTGAATTTTTAATAGTTCTTGCAGTTCGTTGATTGATTCCTGTACCGACTTAGGGCTAAAGTCTCGATAAAGTATCGGACGTTTATTAAAGACGCAGACTTGCTTTTCTTGAGGAAAATATAGTCTGTCTGGTTTGAGACCAAGAACAAGACTTAATGATTCCATTATTTTTTTCATGGAGAATACCTCTTGATTCAGATGTAACAAGAATCGTCAAGATAGTTTTTTGTTTATGAGAAATATATTGAATATCCCCACTTCTATATTGACTAAGTATTCATATTCTTAATAAAACTTGGTGATTCAACCAGTGACAATGTTAAAAAAATGTTAGCAATTTGTTAAATTTTTGTTTTGACAATGTTGCTAAAATTACCTGTAGCTAATTCTTCCTAATCTTATTCTGTACAATGTTGCTATTAAGACATTTTTGACAGAGTTATAGGGTGATATTTATGTCAGGGCAGTCACAAAGTTGGAATCTGTCTAAAGCATGGCATCGAAAGCTAACAAAAGATTGGGAAATAGACCGTCTACTGACTGATTTAGAAGCTAGAACCCAAAATCGCTACAGGCAAAATAGTAAAAAAGACTTATTATTAGGTTTACTTTGTGGACATAGCTTGAAAAAAATTGGCCAAGATTTACATAAAAATAATGCTGTTGTCAGAGCAGGATTAAGTAATATTTATCGAGATATTGAAGCTTTGACAGGAGAATCTGACAACACTGTTAGGGCAAGTAACCTAGTTTACATTTTAGAAAAACATGGCTACCGCAGAGGTGTAGAATCATCTTCTAAACATCCTCTGGCAATTATTAATAATCTGCCATCGCCAACCTACACAGAATTTATTGGCCGTGAGGCAGATATGAAAATTTTATTAGAGCGTCTTTCCCCAGAACATGGCGCTCACATGATTACAGTACATGGTATTGGTGGTGTAGGTAAAACAGCGTTAGTTTTAGCAGCAGCTTATATCTGTTTAAAAGCTAGTCGTGAAAATTTGAATATCGCATCTAAATTTGATGCGATTATTTTTACTTCTGCAAAACAACAAGAACTCATTCCTCACGGAATTTTGCAAAGACAGCAGGGACAGCGTAATCTGCGGGAAATTTTTCGAGAGATTGGTAATGCGCTTGGCGACCCGACAATTATTCAATCTCCACCCAATGATCAATCTGACCGTGTACGCCAAATTCTCTCTAGACAGCGCACACTGTTGATTGTAGACAATATGGAGACGATAGAAGATAGAAGCGGGGTGATAGAGTTCCTTTATAATTTGCCGATTTGTGTAAAAGTCGTGATTACTACCCGTGAGCGAATTGCACTACTACCAATTAGCCTGCAAAATTTGACCGTAGAAGATGGAATGCAGTTAATTCAGCAACAAGCTGGAGAAAAAGGTATAACTATCAATGATCAAGAATCTCAGCTACTCTACAAACGCACTGGTGGGATTCCTCTAGCAATTGTTTACGCCCTTGGTCAAGTATCGAGTGGTTATTCTCTGAGTTCGGTATTGGCAAAACTAACCAATGCTAGTGGCGATGTGGCTCGTTTTTGCTTTGAACAATCTGTGCAAGGATTTGCTGGACAGCCAGCTCACAAGTTGCTGATGTCGCTAGCGATTTTTCCCAACTCTCCGACTCAAGCGGCTGTGGCTGAGGTGGCTGGGTTAACAAATTCACCTGATTCTAATAACGATGGTTTAGCACTTTTGCAGCAACTTTCCTTAGTCAATCAAAATCCAGAGACGAAGCGATATGAAATGTTGTCTCTGACTCGTGAGTATGCTTTAGCAGAATTGGCGGCTAACCCAGATTTTGCAAGACAAGCTCGGCGGCGTTGGGTGAGGTGGTATTTGGATTTTGCTCATAGTTACGCTGGCGAAGATTGGGAAAAGTCGAAATATTACGGCAGACTAGAAGTAGAAGAGGTGAATTTAAGGGCTGTGCTTTATTGGTGTAGAGATGAAGACCATTATGAAGAAGTGAGAGATTTAGGTTTATTGTTGAATCACTACGCAAACCTATATGCTTATTGGGACGATCGCTTAGACTGGTGGCAATGGCTTGTGGAACAATCAGAAAGACGTGGTGAATGGCCATTTTTGGTGAAATTCATCATCCGCAAAACTTGGCTGTTAATTCGGGAATGTTCCGAGAAGAGTTTAAAAGAAGCTGAAGAGATGTTACAACGAGCATGGGTGTTACGTGACTATGCAGATTTATGCGATCAAGCTGACTTAGCTGAAAATATCGCTAGGCTTAAAATTAGGCAAAAAAATTATGCAGAAGCGCGTGTATGGTTAGATACAGAACAGAAGTTGGTAACTCAGGCGAATTTAACTGAGCACAAACATATCCGTTATTATACTCCTGTACTGTATCATCGGGCAGTAATCTTACACAAAGAAAATAAATATTCCGAAGCGAAAATACTATTTCAAGAAGTAATGGAATGTGCTAAAAAAATTAACTGGTATCGAGTCATTAATTCAGCTCAAAATTGGCTAGCGGATATTGCTATTGACCAAGGCGATCGCGATGGCGCTCAACAGTTATTAACTAAAGGCATAATTGTAGCTGACAGTAGCAAAAACAAGCGGCGTTTAGCTCGTTACCAACGCTCTCAAGCTAAATGGGAAAAAAAATGGGGTAGTGCTGATCGATCTGATAAATTTGCCAGAGAAGCGATGGATACTTTTGAACATTTAGGTATGATAAAAGATGTCGAAGAAATGCAATTATTACTTAATTATTAATTACGATTTATGGGAGATGGAGTAGTAAAAAAAGAAGGAGATTCGCGTCTGTTGACCATAATTTTTGTTCTTGATGTACTGACTTTTAAACAGCATCCCGTCTCTTCACTCACATAAGACGTACTATGTATTTTATTGAATGTAGAGATGTACCTCAGCACATCTCTACCGATACACAGAATTTTTGATTGCAACTAAATCAAATTATCAAGGATAAAGACCGCGATCGCTCAATGCCTGTGCTACTCTTCCTACACCCAAAGTATACGCTGCTAACCGCAGGGGAACTTGGCGCACTTTAGACTGCTGAATCACTTGACGGTAAGCTTGCACCATCAAATGTTCCATTTCGCGGTTGACTCTTTCTTCATCCCAGAATAAGTAAGACAAACCTTGCACCCATTCGAGATAACTCACTACCACACCCCCAGCATTAGCCAAAATGTCTGGTAGCACAGTTACACCTTGTGCTTCTAGAACTCGGTTGGCTTCCAGAGTTATAGGGCCGTTGGCTGCTTCAGCGATAATTTGCGCCTGTATTTGATGGACATTCTCTTCCGTAATTTGATTTTCTAAAGCAGCAGGAATCAACACATCGCAAGGTAAAGTGAGTAATTCGGCATTACTAATTTCTGTAACGTTAGGGAAACCAGCTAAATTATGATAATTTTCGGCAGCGTAAGCTTTTAAAGTCGGAATATCCAACCCATCAGCAGAATATACCCCACCTGTAGCTGTGGAAACAGCAATCACTTTCGCCCCGGCTTGGTGGAGTAACTCGGCGGCTGCACCACCAACATTACCAAAGCCTTGAATCACAACTCGCACTCCTGCTAAAGTTCTGCCTTGGTCTGCTAAAGCTTCCCGCACAATAATCATTGTGCCGCGTCCGGTGGCCTTTTCTCTACCAAGGGAACCACCTACAGATAGGGGTTTACCAGTTACAACTCCTGGTACAGCATGACCAACGTTAACTGAATAAGTGTCCATCATCCAAGCCATTTCACGGGCAGAAGTACCCATATCTGGTGCGGGGATGTCTAGAGAAGGGCCGATATCTTTAATTAATTCGCTGGTGTAACGGCGGGTAATGCGTTCTAACTCTCCCACACTATATTGTTGTGGATCAATAGCAATCCCTCCCTTCGCACCACCATAAGGAATACCTAACAACGCACATTTCCAAGTCATCAACATTGCCAAGGCGGAGACTTCCCGCAGTGTAACCGCCGGATGATAACGAATTCCGCCTTTGTAGGGGCCTAAGATATCCGAGTGTTGCACCCTGTGTCCTGCTAATACCCGTACTTCACCATTATCTAGTTTCACAGGAATGGAAACTGTCACGACCTTGCGCGGGTGGCTGAGAATTTCTAGTACACCTTGGTCTAACCTTAATTCTTTCCCCGCTGCTTCTAAGTAGCTACAAGCTTGATCAAATGGACATATATGGGCTGGCGTAGCAGCTTCCAGAGGCATTGTAGGTGTTGCAATCATAAAAGTTTCTCCTAATCGCGGTATCTTTGCGAACCGGATACATATATGCCTAGCTTATCCTCCATATTCAAAAAAGAATTAATTTCTGTAGTTTTTGTTACAATTTTATTTTTTGTAAAAAAAAGCACAGTTCTAGTGAAATGTGCTTTATAAACAGTGAAGAATCAAGATTTATACATTAGGGATCAATTGAGCAGAAAACTTTGTCAGTAAAACTTCCATGTAATCCATAGGGAATGTGATGCTTGAGATGGAGGCGAGCGATCGCTCCTTTTTCTATATTCTGGGCATCTAAAATTACTACGTCTGTACGGTGATACGCAGCATCATAAACCAAAGCTAACAGCCAACCATCATCTTCTGTTTCTGCACCGGGACGGGGAACAAAAATTGGTTCACCCATAAAACCGCGGGGTGCAGCACTCCAAAGTTGTCTTTCGCCTGTTTCTAAGTCTAATTTTAAGATGGCTTGTAAAGGAGCGTTCCCGGTTGGTGCATGAGCCGCACCTATATATAAATAGCGATAGCTGCGTCCTACCTTTGCGGGATGGATAGTAGGGAACTCACAACAACGTGCTTCAATTAATTTTCGATTTACTGTCCCATCATTGAGATTGAGGTAAAATCGCCAAAGTTGTCCTGGTTTAAGTGCTTCAAAATTAACTTGGCGAAAATCACTTTCTGGTTCTACCTCTGGTAAAGAGTCGTAGCAAATCGAGTCAACAAAAATTTCATCACCCATCCCAAAGGCATTCACATGGTGAAAAATAAACCCTGATGTGGTTTCTAAAATTTTGACCTCTGCTTGTCCGGGTTGAGGAAAGCGGGGAATCACAATAATTTGAGTTGGTTGATTTGGCTGTACTTTAATACATTCCCCTGCACTACGCATTCCCAAGGCGAAGGGTATGGGATTGAAAGCTACAGGATTTTGAAACAAGATGCAGTAATTGGGGGTAATAACAAAATCGTGAATAAAACAAAACCCTGGAACGCTATGCGCGTGTTTTCTGATAACTTCTCCGGCTAGGTTTAACTCAAAAATTGTAATTGTGGTAGACAGTCCTGGTTTAATTGAGAAGTTGACTAAGCAAGGTTGACCACCATCTTGTTCACAACTGGGGTCAAGCCGAGGATGTGCGCTAAAAGCTTCACCCTCTGATAATGTACCGTTGAGATATTCTTTACCCAATGTGTCTAAGGTGTAGGGGTCAAGGCGATAGGGTTCAGCGGCTTCCCACAATGCTAGGAGTTTATCACCCAAATAAATAACGTTGGTGTTAGCAATATGTTTAATTTTAAAGTCGAAGATATTAGCCAGCCAACCACCGGGTTTTTGTGTGCCAAATACACCGCGATAAAGAATTTTTCCAGCTTTTTGTTCTGCTAAGTAGCCTTCGGTGCGGACAAAGCGGTTACGAAAATGAGCGCGACCATTAGTAAAGGTGATACTGCTAATCATGCCATCACCATCAAAAGGATGATGAATACGTTGTCCGTTAATATCAAGTAAACCAGGGCCGTTTCTAAATAGTGTGCCTTGGAGTTCTGGAGGGATTTGTCCTTCTGTATCATCAATCCAATAGTCATATTCTTGAGGAAGAGATTCATATCCTCCCTGCCAATCTTCAAGAGTGTAGGATTTTTTTAGGGTTATTTGTTGGTTAGTTAAATTCTGCATGGTTATGATTTATTTCGCGCAAAGGCGCAAAGACGCAAAGATATTATTATTCTTGAGCCACTCCCCCGTTTT
>JAGKSW010000215.1 GCA_018993265.1 Nostoc sp. TH1S01 | reverse complement strand
TAAAACGGCCACATTATCCTTTAAGTGACAAGTTGCAAGCTGGAATACTTATAACTTCGTAAAGGCATAAATGGCGCGATCGCTCTTTTGGAAAAAGAAAATGGACACTAATAACAGAAATGGAAGAAGAAAATGGACACAGATCCGCTTTGATACTACTTTTGGGCGACTTTTCCTTTGAACCGCATTCTTCACAAACATTGCTCCCGTGCTGCGATCGCTATTAACAAAACTTTCATTTTGCATACAGGTATAGGGTTTGAGCAATTTAGTTTTACTTTATGCTATTTTTTAAACGTTTTCAGAAGGTAAAGTTGGACATCCTTTTTGGAAGGTAAAGTTGGACAACCTGTCCAAAATCTTCTTCAAGTCACACTGATGGAATTACGCGATCGCAGGTTATATCGTTCCACCCATCGAACTTTTGAAGAATACTGTAAGGACAGGTTTGGATACACCCATCGCCGAGTCAATTATTTAATAGCTGGTTCTGTAGTATTTGACAACATAGCGATGGGAACAGATTGTTCCCAAAATGAGGAGGCGGATGAAACGGGAACAAATTGTTCCCAAAATGAGGAGGCGGATGAAATGGGAACAAATTGTTCCCAAAACGAGAAAGTAGATAAAACTCGACCGAACCGCTCACGAATCCTGCCGACGAACGAAGGACAAGTGCGCCCCCTCGCAAAGCTAGAACCCCAGCAGCAGGTTGAAGTGTGGGAACGGGCAGTTCAAGTTGCCAAAGGTAAAGTTCCCAGTGCCAGAATCGTAACTGATGTGGTTCAAAGAATTATGGAACGTACCCAAGTACCCAACACCTACCAGATTGGCGAAGTCTGCCAAATTCTCGTAAAAGACAACCCTGACCTCCGAGGCAAAGCTGGGTGTTGGGCTATTGTCACTCAAGTTAATGATTTTACCTGTGCTGTAAAAATTTGGGATGGTGAATTGGTGGTTGGGGTGCAGCATCTCAAATCTTGTGATTACTTGCCCCAGGAGTGCGAACAGATGCGGGTGATGTGCGATCGCATCAATCGGGTGTATTCGAGTGAGTTGGAAGAGTCAGTGCAGAGGTTTTTGGAGTCGTTGGGGAGGCTGAGGCGGAGTTATTTGACTAGTTTAGAGGAGAAAGTGTTGGGTTTGTTGGAGTTGGAAACTGGTGGTTGATAAGAGAATTGGCAGCGTTAAACAACAAGACCCCACAGTTCTACAAACAGCGATCGCAGGCACACCTAATGCCAACACTCTGAAGCCACAAGCCATTTTAGAACTGAAGCATGGTTTTACAGGCGGCGATCGCAGGCATGGCTAGGTTAACGAAACCGAACAACTTTTGGCGTGGCGGAAGTGGTATAGGCGAAGGTGCTGATACTACTTTAATTTTGGATAATTGAACTGGCTTTCTTTTTGCAAAGTACTTAAAAAAGTATAGCAGGTAGAAATCAAAAGCTCGTGTGAGTTGATTTATTGCCTCATATTAACTATAGAAATCTAACCCATGTTCAACTAAACATCAAAAGTTGTTTAACATATATAATTTTAACTAAATAACTTAAAGATTTAGTAATGTAAATCATTTACTAAATACAATATCACTAGCAATGTATCGAAAATAAAAATCTTTTTGCTCAACTCTGAACATATTCTTGCTTATTTACTAGGGCAAGTTCGGCACGTAAAAATTCTCGACCAAGGTAGGCTGCGTGGTCTAATTGTGTAACTGGGCAAGGTTGAGTTTGTTCAAATATCTTAACACAAAGTTCCTTGGCTGTCCTCCCGCTAAATATAGTTGTTTGAGTGCGTTCCACTTTCCCCTGTCCGATAATTATTTTTCCCGTTTTTGGATCAATAACTAAACTTTGCTTATCAATCACATTCATGAAATGTTTAGCATAAATTAACCCTACAAGCCGATCCAAGTAAATAATAAAATATCCGTTTGGATCAAGGCTAATATGGCGTTGAGAAAGCTTTTCATCAATTTCTGTCAGTTTTTCACTAAACGTAGGACTGATTTGTTCGTGATAAATTTTTTGTTTCGCATAAATATTTTTCATATGCTTCTTTACTGAATTAGGAGTAATTAATAATTCTTTAGCAATTTCGTTATAAGTATATTTATTTCTATAAAATAACCAAACTGCGGCTTCACGCGTGGTTAAACCATATTTTTCGACATCAGCTTGAATATCAACAAACAAAGGATCTAAATTTACTTCGGCAACCTCTAAATTTTCTCTCTGTTCAAATATCTTTTTAAACTCAAGTTTTGCATCTTCAATATTATCAAAAATAAAACTTTTTATGCCATAGCTATAAGTTAATAAAGGTGCAAATCCAGCTTCACATAGCGGTTTTGCTAAAGTCTCTGCCAAAGAAGCTAGCCGTAATACATCGTCCATATCCCGCAGTTTAAATTTTTGACGCAAAGCTTTTGCTAATCCCCGTGCGGCCTCATCAGGCTTAGTATATGCTAATGCTGTCCACTCCTGTGCTTCCCGTAAATCCTGCACATCTGAGTCATCATCAGTTAATCGCTGCGCCACATAATCCAGCAAAAACTCACCCAATTCATCAAACCGTTCCTGCCCAAATTCCTCCTTCAATTCCCTCAATAACAAGTTACGATCACTAATATCCATCTCATACATCTCATAACCCACTTGTCGGCACAAACGCGATAGTAGTACATGAGCAACTGCTGTCCAAGGGGCTTCAGGAATAAAGTTTGCCCAAATTTGATAAAGTAAATCAGGTGTTAATACTAAAGGAAACGCCGCATGACGAGCTAGGTTGCGGTGTGCTTCCCCAAATTGCTGGGCAAACCCTTCAACCCGTCTTTGGGCAATTCTCATCGCACGGGTTTGGTTAATATCTGCCGTCACATTAGCCATGAGTAAATCTCCTCTCAGCAATATATCGACCCCGCAACACACTAATTGCCGCATTCATTCCCTGCGGATTCATCTCAAACATTGGCACAAAACGAGCAATCTCAAAAGCAGTAGTTTGCCGCCAGCATTCACTCGGCATTGGGTTCAGCCAAGCATAATAACGCACCGACTGCTGTAACTGCTTAATCCATACCTTAGTATTATCAACCCGTTCTTGGTCAAAATGCCCCCGTGCTGCTCCGGCATCGCTAATAATTAATACAGCCCCTCGTTCGCCAATTTCCTCCAAAACTTCAGAAACAGCTTTAGCATCAAGCATCGCCGGATGACGATACAAGTATTCATCTGGATAGTCGTGAAAATAAAATACGTTAGTTGTTCTCAACCGTCCTCCCCGTTGTGCTGTTTCTACTAACTGGCGCGATAGATCGTGAAACGGAACCATTGAGCCTTCCTGGTCAATTAGTAGCACCAAATCCGTGCGATTTATACGCGGTGGCATCATTACAGGTTGAAGTAGAATCCCCTCACGCCCAATTTTTGCTACAGTCGCCTCAACATCTAACTCTGTTGGTACTCCTTGGCGCACCGGACGACGCAGATAACGCCAGCATTGCTTCATTTGTCGCTTGGTAACAGGAAAATATTCTGTCAAAAGCATATAGCGCGGGCGCTTCATTTCCCTGTTCTTACGATTACTTCGCACTGCTTGTACTGCTTGTACTGGTTCAGGAGTAATAATGGGAGTTGCCTCTAAATCAGGTAACGATTTATTAATTGAAGATGCTTCAGATATTGATGTTTTTATCGAAGAAGATTGAGAAATTTTTTGTGTAGAGAAATCTGAATTGGCTGAGTGCGATTCAATTGGCTTCCACATTTCGTCAAATAACCTACATATCAGGCGGTTTTCCTCCTCAGATTTTGCCCATAGCATACAACAAAGCTGCTCTAATTCTTGGCGATTACTAATTCCAAAACCGCCTTCTAAACTACGCACAAGCACTAAATATTCTTCAATTCCTAACGGCAAACCATGCCGCGATCGCAGACTGTTAAAAATATCCAGCAGTGGTAGTTCTTCAAGCTTCATATTTCAAATACCTTAAATGGTCTTCCCATTTCTTTAACAGAACTTCAGGAAAAGGTATTTCTCCTTTTAACAGCTTTAGCATTTCATCTTCAGGAAATTGCCGTAACACGGTAAACCAATCTAGCAACTCACTTGTAGTAACTTTTTTCCCGGCTTTCCCTTTTTCCATCTTCTGCCGCAGTTCGCTAAAACGCTGTACCGCAGCTTCTACTAAATCAGGAGAGGATGCCGAAAAATGTGATTGGACAATGTTAGCTAACTGTGAATATGGAAACTCAATATAATAAAACAAACACCGTCGCAGAAACGCATCTGGTAAATCTTTTTCATCGTTACTAGTAACAAAGACGATAGGAGGATAAATTGCTTTAATTTCTTCCCCTGCTTCTTCAATTGTGAATCTCTGCTCGTCTAGTTCTCTCAACAAATCATTGGGAAAGTCAATATCCGCTTTATCAATTTCATCAATTAAAACGACAGTAGGCTTTTCATTTCTAAAAGCACGTCCCAAAGGCCCCAGCTTGATGTAATTATCTAAGTTCTTGACTTTGGAATTACTTGTTTCATCTATTCGAGTAAGTTGAGCATCATGTAAACGAGCAACTGCGTCATAGGTGTAAAGTCCATCTCTTGCCCTAGTTGTTGATTTAATATACCAAGCTTCGTAGGGTAAACCTAATTCGTAAGCAACTGCTTGTGCCAAGGTAGTTTTACCACATCCTGGTTCACCTTTGAGCAATAACGGTCGCTTTTCTAGGAAGATAGTGAGATTAACCGCCTTGATTAATTCTGACGATGGGATGTAAGGGGCTAATCCATACTTTTTACAGTCTTCAGATGAGATTGGCTTACCAGCATAATACTGCTTGCCATTAGTGGTAAGTACACTTGCTAAATCAACCATCTTGCTAACCCTCCCTCCCAACTGTGACCGCAATGATAACAAATTTCTTCATAAACAAATTCTGGGATTCCATTTTCGGTTTTTTCTAACAATATTTTGGCTGTTAACCCAGTAGGTATCTTTAGGCTTTCCATAGCTGTTACCATATCAATCCAATCATCTAAAACATCCAATGGAAAAGGACTAGCAGGTGGTAAATGCAGTGGGATACGTGGATACTCTGATTCATCGAATTGCTTTGCTAACAGAATATTTGATTGACAAACACTGCCGCTATTATCTACTAGAAACATTAATAGATGTGTATTTTGTTGAGTAGTAAAAGAACTGACTTCAACTTGTGTCACCAGTGGTTCCCAAAATTCTTGCAGCCATGTTAATAGCACTTTTGGCAGCATATAATCCACAGTGGAAAATATCAAAATAACATCTTGAGTATAAAGCCGTTCACAAATTATATGAGTAATTTCTTTTGGTTCTACATCTTTAGGTAAACGAAACCAAGATGCTAGTTGCCGCCATAAATGAAGAGTACTTCTGCCAGCACCGTTGTGGCTGACATCGATTTTAATTGGCGAAATATTTTTCCATTCTGGCTTCAATCGTAACAATCGATTTACTAAAAGTTGTTGTCCGCAATAAGGTTCACCATGAACTAAAAAAGCAGCAGTCCGGTGTAACTCCATAACTTTTTTAACTAACCGTGCTTGCGATTTAAAGTCAATTTGTAATAGCAAATCAAACAGTAAATCTGGTGGTGTTTGAAAACCTCGAAACTCTGTAATAATTTTATCAATATTTACCTGAATATCTACACCGACATCTTGACGAATCTCCGCTAATAATGCACAAATAGCAGGCTGTCCAAGACTAATTTCTCCAAACTCATGGAGTTTTTTTACCATATCCGTGATAAAAATATCCACAGGCATATCCCAATCTAAGCGATTTAAAACAGGTGCATTAATTAACGCTCTGTTCAAATAACCTCGACGCTCTTTTTTATCTTCCAGTAAGGGTCGAAGTAGAGGCAATAACTTGTGAATGATATCGCTACTTATTGCCATTGCCTAATTATCTTGATAAACAGGTATAAATCTCTGGTGCATTTTTCTGGAGGTCATTCAACAAAGCGATCGCACTTGTGCCTGCATTACGTAAATATCTGCGTTGAGTATTTGGTTCTAAAAGCATTCCTCCACTATGGTGAATCCCAACTACTTGAAAATCATCATCAAACACAGGTGAGCCAGATGATCCTGGTTCTGTACTGGTAGTGTATTGTAATACGCTATTATCAGCGTAAGCAACAAAATTATTTTGGATCGAAATTTTCTTTAAATGACCACCAGGATGTTGAATGATTGCCACGCGGTCATCTCGCCGCATCAACTTACTTTTGAAGCTTAAAGGCTTGCCGAAGTCTGGTACATCTTTCAAAGTTACTACTGTATAATCCAACTCTTTGTTAGTATAAAAAGCACCGTCAGCTAAAGCTCCAATAGTCTGGCTAGGACATTGCTTACCATTAACATCCAGTTGATAGTTAAAGCTATAATCACTTTTGTCTGCTAGTTCTTGACTATCAATAACGTGGTTATTCGTCATTAGCAAATCAGGTGAAATCATAAACCCTGTACCTAATCCGTCTGGAGTGGCGATACGAACTACTGCTTTTGAAGCTTCCAGAGCCAAGTTTAAAATGTAAATATCGCGTAATGTGTTTTCTCCAATGATTTTTTCTTTGATATCAGCCGTATTATCTGACCCCTTCCAATTGTGAATTCCACGGCTAGGACTGGCTGGAACATCAAGTGGGTATTTTTGAAACAGTTCTACAATAAAGTCTGTATCATCATCCCCAGTAAAAGGCTGAATATAGTTGAGGAATACAGCCAAGGCTTCTTTATCGTAAACAACTCGTCCAAATTGAGCCAAAAATCGCACTACTTCTACAGCAACACCCATTGGCGTACCATCCAAATCTAACCGTCCCAACATGACATCAGCTTGGGGTACACCTTGCAATGCACCTGCGACTAAACGGCGGCGATCGCGCACGTTGGCGAAGTCTGGTAAGTTCTGGACTATTCGGGTAAGGTGTTGGAAATCAGGCGTGGAGAGTTGTATGGTCATCTTTATGTATCTGTAGATTTTCGCTATGAATAGTAGTCTCTCAAATTTAAACTAGGCTTTTGAGGAAGAAACATAGGCCCTCGAACTACAATATTCTTTCCACGAATTTTTGCAGTTTTTAATCCTGAAGCTGCTCTTACAACGGTTTCTAGGCTATTTTCGGTAGCTCGAAATTGGGAAACACTAAAACTGCAAGTTACTCTCAGATCAGTCGCAAGTAATGACCAAGCGTTAGTTTCAATTGAAATGCGAATCTGTTCACAAATAGATTCCGCCATACCAATTTCTATTTCAGGCAATAAAATATAAAAAGTGTCATCGCCACAACGTCCTGCTTGAATATTATTGTATTTGCTTATTTTATTGTTAATAATATCAATGGTGTTTGCAATAATTTGATCACCTAAATCTCTACTATAATGTTTATTGATTATGGTTAAATCATCAATATCTGCCATAGCTATACTACCTATTACTCTAGAATTAGTATTGATTGAATCAGGTAGTAAATTTTTGAGAAATATGTCCCCTGCTTCTTTATCTAGGGATTGTTCAGACGAATCAGGGGTTTTTTGATTGAATACTTCAACTAGTTTACTATCGGCTGTATCTCGCAAAATTGTTTGTGGCTCAATTAATGGGTGTAAATCATCAATCCGTTTTTGTACATCTACACCTACCTGCGATCGCACATATTCCAACAATGCCCAAATCGCTGTTTTCCCTGGTGATATTTCACTATAATCGGCAAGCTTACACAACATATCTGGAATAAAACTAGCCACTGCACCACTCCAATTTATGTGTTGCAGCACAGGTGCATCATTACCCAAAGCCGAAACTAAAAAAGGGCGACGGCTTCTCTCATCTTCTAAAAAAGGGCGCAATAAATTTACTAAATCATTAATAATGTTGGGTTCTAATTTTAGGTTATAAACATTTTTAATATTGGAGTGTGAGTAGTGAATATTGTAGCCATTTCCTCCCATTTGCCCAACGGTTACTGTATCAGTATTAATCAAACCCTCAACAAGCTGGGCATTACCTAAGTCGTTGTTGACTTGCTTTGGGTCTTGTGACTCTGACATAGTTTAGCTTGGATAATTTAAGTCTTGTTACAAGTGCTAGTAAATTGCATACTATACAGTGATGGTCAAAAACCCGGAAATTCAATTTAATAGGTTTAAAACAGCCTCAGATCAGTATTTTCTCTATATTACCAATTAGTTTATAATAGTGTTAACTACTTTGTAATCATAATTAACTATGAACGTAAGGCAGTGGCAGCGCAACTATGCCCATGAGAAACAGGATTAAAGAATTTGTAGACAGCAAAGGAATGAGCGTTTACCAGTTCTGGCAGGAAACGGGAATCAGCAAAACTACTGCATATAATCTATACAACAACTCTGCTCAGTATCCTGCTAGAGATGTCATGAATGCGATTTGCACCCGCTACGGAATACAACCAGATATTTTGCTGAAATGGATACCAGATGAGGAGTCAAAGAATGGCAATTAATCCTGCAACTATAGATCCTCTTGCTTTACCTTCAGTATCTCTTCACGAGCGATCGCAGCTACCAACAACGCCTTGTATTTACTTTGCAATTGATAGCAACGGAGTAGTGCAATACATAGGGCGCTCGGTTAACCCTGCTCAAAGGTGGGCAAGTCATCATAAGCGACAAGCACTGAATAATCAGACTGGCATAAGAATAGCCTACCTGGAAGTAGAGGTTGACTTATTACATTGGGTTGAATTAGCTCTTATCAAGTGGTTCAATCCACCTCTAAATCACTCCATTGAACCAAACGAGTTAGATTCATGTGACGGATACGTGTCTAGGATTGCAAAACTTAGAGAAGAAAAACAGTTGACTCAACGGCAAATTGCTGAAGCGTTAGGGCTTGATGTCTCTACTGTTCGCAATTGGGAAAAAAGCCGAGATGGAGTCAAAATGTTCGTTCGTGTAGCCAAACTCTGTGAGTTACTCGATTGTCAACCAAAAGACCTCTACGAATCTGTGGAGGCTGAAGAGGATGCTGAACTTTAAACAGGTTTATCCTCTGAGTTTAGTTAATAACTTAGAGCCATTAATACTTAATTAAAAGAGGTGGACTTATGAATAAGCCACCTTTTAAGCGTAAAAAAGACACCATCTCCACATTCAGCAATCCAGAAACGCCCAGCAACTCAGACATCGCCTCTTCAGAAGATCCTGCTTCAGCAACCATCGACGTTTCCGCCGTTGAAGTACCAGAATTAACCGAGGATGAGCAACGCGATCGCCTGCATTTAGAAAGACAAGTAGAAAAAGCATTTTACTTGGCGGGAAAGGCGTTAACCCAGTTGCGAGACAGAAAGCTGTATCGTAGTACGCACAAAACTTTTGAAGAATACTGCCGTGAGCGTTTTGGTTTTGAGCGTCGTTACCCGTACAGGTTAATGGAAAGTACGGTAGTTGTGGATAATCTTATGAAAATGTGTCCTAATAGGACACAAAATGATCTAAGTGCGGACACATTATCTCAAAATTCTCATGAAGGGCAAGTTCTACCCATCAATGAATATCAACTACGGCCGCTAATTCCTCTAGAGCCAGAAGTACAGCGAGAAGCATGGCAGGCTGCTGTTGAAGAGGCTGGGGGCAAAGTGCCATCCGGTCGCATTGTTAAAGACGTTGTGCAGCGCATCATGGAAAGAACAAAAGTACCGAACACTTACCGTGTTGGCGAAGTCTGCCAAATTCTACCCAAAGACAACCCTGACCTCAGAGGCAAAGCTGGGTGTTGGTGCATCATTACTCATGTGGGGGAGTTTAGTTGTGCAGTTCAGGCTTGGGATGGGGAGTACACTGTGAGAGTTGACCACCTGAAGGCACTCAATTATTCGGATGCCGAATGTCAGCAGATGCAGGTGATCTGCGATCGCATTCGGAGGCTGCGGGAGAATGGTAAGTTGGAAGTACCAGCCGAGGCGGTTCTAAAGTGTTTAGGGGAACTCAAGCGGACGTATTTGACTGGATTTGAGGAAGAGCTTTTGAGTTTTATAGAGGAAAAATTTTGCTGAACAATGAACCTGTCATAGCTTTAGTAGTTACAAAGATTCGACCCAAAGCTCTGCTACTTTAAACGCAAAGAATTAACTTGCTGCGTATATCATTAATAGAAAGTTGATTACATCGAGTAAATAACTTGATAAGAACATTACGTTCCCTCTTGAATACGCGGATGGGTAGGTGTTCAAAACAAGATTTTGGCGAACAAGGCTCAAACCCTTGCAGTGTAGGACTTGTGATCAAAATATCTATCAAACGAGCCGCGCACATTACAGGGAAAAGGTTCTAGCCATTTGCTTACTTCTGTATTACAATCTTCTATGGTACGATTAGCTCATTCATGCGACAGAACCTTGAAAATCAAATACAGACTGCCTTTTCGGTGTCCGCAGTTGAAATTTCATTGACTCCCTATGAGGGATTGAAACGATTTGGTGTTTCTACCAGACTTATTGATATCAGAGAAGTTGAAATTTCATTGACTCCCTATGAGGGATTGAAACGAAAGACTTCTGAAATTAAATGAAGATGGTGACTTAAGTTGAAATTTCATTGACTCCCTATGAGGGATTGAAACGAGATTAATGACCTACCCACGGTTTCAGAAATTGACGTTGAAATTTCATTGACTCCCTATGAGGGATTGAAACGCCATGCTCGTTGTTGAGCGACAGTACCGAGGTAGGTTGAAATTTCATTGACTCCCTATGAGGGATTGAAACAAGTATCTTTAAAATTATTTTTATCTCTTGTGGGGAGAGGGGTTGAAATTTCATTGACTCCCTATGAGGGATTGAAACTTGGCTGCAAACCAAGCCATTAGAGCGGGTAATGGTTGAAATTTCATTGACTCCCTATGAGGGATTGAAACAGTAACTTCAGGTTCTAAATTGAACCTAGAGCAAACGTTGAAATTTCATTGACTCCCTATGAGGGATTGAAACAGTCACGGGAGTATTTACCACGCTTAATAACAGGGTAGTTGAAATTTCATTGACTCCCTATGAGGGATTGAAACCCTTTCTACCTTTCAGATCATAAGTTCTAACTCTGTTGAAATTTCATTGACTCCCTATGAGGGATTGAAACAATAGTGTAGCAAATGAAGCCAGAACACAAGTTAGGGATTTTAGCATGGATGTTAAATGCTATCCACTCCTTATTAGGAGCATTAAATGCCTAAAATATCTAAGTTTTAGTCTCGACATTATATAGATTGCATAAGGTAAAGAGTTTTTGTTTTAGGCGCTCGCGCAGGCTTTCTGGTGCGACAATAACACAATCTTCCCAGTAACGCGCAACTTCTCGAATTAACCAAAAATCATTAACAACACGCCGCACTACTTGGCGTACATCGCCAATTATTTCATCCTCTAAATCATCTTCCCTGCGCTGATAAGACTTTAGCATCCAACCGCGGAAGTGTAAGTACACTGTAATATAATCTAATCCTTCTTCTCGCCATTCACCACTAGCTGGTACAATTGAGCGGATTTTATCGAAGATTAAATTGCGGTTGTGCCAGAGTTCTGGCAAATCAGGAATTAAATTTTCCACATCCTCTGTTTCTTCACACCAAATCATTAAATAAAAGCGTCGATCAAAAAACCGCGGTTCTGCATAGCGTACTGTGTACAATAGCTCTTGCCCTTGAGAATTTTCGTAAAGCAGATGAAATGGCTGTTGATTTTGCCGATATCTATCTATCTGCTCTTGCCATGCTTGTACGAGTTTACTTGCTTGCTTGAGCAATAACTGGCGAATTGGTGCATCTAAATTTCCTCGTTCCAGCAAAAGTGTAATTACAGTTTGAGCTTCACCAATACGGCCTGCATCGCTAAGGGCTTTGATAGCTTGCTGTAAAGCGATAACTTGATTAGAGTCAAGCGTGAATGGCTTTCCAACCTCTACTGATTGTTGAGCGATCGCCACTATTAAGCCGGAAATACTAGGGTCTTTACCCCAATATATGTTGAGGTTGCGAGCGATCGCTTCTAGCTTCTCCTTGGTTCCAGGCGGAATTGACAGTGTAATTGTCTCTTTTTTTCTAGGCATTTATAAAATGTACTTGCACTTTTGTTATTATTGTGTCATATTCATAAATGTAATTATAAATTGAGTTTCAGCCAAAAAGTGCAGTGACATCGCCTTGACCTGCAAGGTTATCTCAGTATAAGCACTCATCTCAAAAATTTACTTGACAGCCTAGACTCGATTTTGGATTGAATAACTGTATATGATTAAGCGCAATAGGCTTTTAAATCGCCCTCCGAAAAGTTTGGAGGAGCGTTATTTCAGTGAAATTCGCCCCCAGCTTTACTTAAATCATGCACATCATCATCAGTATGGGGTAAGGAAGGGAACGACCCTTGCAGAACATCTTGACTCTGCTTGTCAGTTTATTTTGACAGTTAGCCAAATAGCCGGGGTAGCGGAAGATAAGCGACCATTATTATTAGCTGCGACTGCTGTTCATGACCTGAATAAATTAGATCCTCAAGAACGCAAAGTAAAAACCTTAGCTAGAAATCAAGAATTTTTAAGAGAACAACTAGAAAAAGCTTGTGTACTACCTTTCGTAATGACAGATGAGGACTTTGAATTAGTCAGAAAGCTCATTGAACGTCATTCTGGTCACAACGTCAGTGATGGAACAAGATTTTTACCAGAAGATCAAAATATTGAACGTTGGGCGGCGATGCTAACTGCTGCTGACTTGTTTGACTTGGGTATTCCAGATGAAACCCGATTTCGCAAACTGGAAACAGAATTAACGGTTGCTTTTGATAGAAGTTGTAAACTTTTTAGAATCCGCCTATCTGAAGATAAAGGTTATATTACAGCCTTATTGCTGGGTGCTTGCGAAGAAGTTTTCCAAAAATATGGCTTACATTCTTTAGCCATTTTCCCTGATGGCGCACTGTTTGAAGGAGAAGCTTTACCAAATGCAGATTTGACAAAGGAAATAGCTGCTGTTTGGCAAAGTAAAATTGACCAAGTTTTTGGGAATAACATCGAAAGACTGGTCAGACCTACCAAAGATGGTATTAAGGTTACTCATCAAGCTATTCAACAAAATATTGATGAGGTATTAATAAATATTGAAGCTCTTTTAGAAAAGAAGAAAGCTAGTTATAAATCAGACAAAATTGCTAAAGATGTAACTAAATGGGGTGAAGCGGCTGGTGCAGATGCAATAGAAAAAGCGGCTGAACTTGGTTTAATACCTGTCAGTAATTCAGAAGAGTTTGCTATATCCGAGGGATTGAAAGCAGCTTATCTCAGCTATCGTGAAGCTGGATTAAATCCTAAAGAAGTTTGGGATAAAATCGCCCATCATACTGGTATTTCTGAACAACAACGGATTGCAATTGAAGCATTTAATGGACAATACGGACGACCTTTATTTGCGGCTAAGGCTGCTGTTAAGGGAATTGAAGGTATTAAAGAAGCGTTAAAAGAATCTTTTCAGTTAAGAAACAAAAGTACACAAACCTCAGAAGAAGTAGAAATATCTGAGGAAATGATTAGCGCAGTTAACAGAATGGTAAATTTACCTTTTACTATTCGGTTAAATGGAGTTAATGATTTGAATGCTTATGTAGAAGCAAATCCTAAACAAAGATGCTCTTTAGGTTCTACATCTACCGATATAGATGAGTTAATCTCAGATAATATGCCCCCTGGTACAAAAGTACAATCTTTTTCTAACCGCTTACCAGGTGGTATCAGTGCAGAACCTAAAAGACAAGCAGATGCAATTGCAGCTTTAGCTTATCAATTGATGGCGGTTGGGGCAAATTTCCCGGCTGTGAAAAAACAAGACCCGCTTTATTTACATTTAGCATTACCTAAAGGTTCTGCACCGGAATTATTAAGAATTTGGCGTGAACTTCTACAACAACTTGCAGCCACAAATGCTGATGGTGGTACTGTCACTGTTGATGAACTTCAGCTATATCGAGATAACAAGCTTGAATTTAAAGCGAATAAAGTAGTTGGTGCAGCATTACCAAAGCGTCCAGAGTTTGTACATACCACAGTGATTATTCCTCTAGTTTGGGGTGATGTTAATGCTTCCTTAGCTTTACTAAAATCACTTAGATTAGGCTTAGAAATATCGTTATCTCTAGATATTGGCTTTCCTTTCACTCTAAGTAGCAACTTAGAAGTTGAGTTATTTGATGATGTTTATGGAAGAGTAGAAGGTATTCCTGCTGCACTGCAACCGTTACTAGAAAGTGGACAATACCAGCAAAGTCAAGATGCAGAAAAAATTCTAGAAAGGCTACGTTGCATTAGCAAACTAGCAACATCTGTTGCAAGTATTCAAAAAGTTGATGATTGTTTATATGATTTAGTGCGTGCTTGTGTTAGACCAATTGAGATTTATTTTGTATTGCTGCGTTGGATTTTAAGAGAACAGTTGGAACCAAATTTAAGTGTTATTTGGAGTCGAATTTGTGAACCGTTAAATACGTTATTGGAGAGCTTTATGCCTAATAAAAATTCGTTGTTAACTAAATATCTCAAAGAAGCTGCTCAAATTGCCGCAGAAGCCAGAATTTGGGGAAGTTCTTTTAAAAGAACTGCTCAAATAGAACCTTTTACAGCTTTTATTGCTGCTATCCGTTCTCAAAAATCTCACCTAGATTTAGAAATTATTTTCGCTGCTTTAGTACAGCAATATCACACCCGCTTAGACCGTATTCGTGAACATGGTGTGGGTGCAACAAAGTTAGAACAAGTTAAACGTTATTACGATATTTTACGCAAGCTATATGAGGAAGTCTATTCAGCACGCCCTGAAAAGTTATTATCAGACCAAAAAACTTTAGAAGCTGCTTATTTGTTCTTCCTTGAAGATGCACGTAAGCAACTTAAAAGTCAATCTGAAGATAATTCAAACGAAACAACTACAACTGTGTAATTAGGAGTTTATTATGTCAATTCAAAAGCTTTCTTCAGTTTTAGCAACTACTTATGAGAACTTCCCCAAAGGACGTTTTATTACCTTAGTAGTTTTACGAACTACTCATTCTGAAACTATCTTTCGTACAGAAGGTTCTGGTGAACCAATGTGTAGCGAGTTTGTACAAGCTGGTGTTACTGATGACAATATTATTCAACGTTTAGTCATTACTAAACGTAAACAAATAGCACCAGAAAGACGCTATGGAAGGGAACATTTAAGAGCGCATGAGCTTTTATATACTAATAGCAAAGATGGTTCTCTTTGTTCACTCAATACTAATTCACCATGTGAGATGTGTGTAGATTGTTTTCTCTACGGTTTCGCTGCTGGTGGAGGTGGCGCACAGAAAAGTCGCATTTGGACTGAGGACGCTTTTAGTATTTTACCTGCTAGTGATGTTGTAGGCGATCGCACTATTAACGCCATCTACGAAAATGGTACGATGCGCGATGAAAAAGGTAATGCTTCTACAGCTTTAAATACTAGTGAATACATCAAACCAGGTGTACATTTTCTTGATGTAGTCACCTTAAAAGATGTCACTGCTGATGAGTTGCGGTACATCATCGGTAACATTCTCTTCACCAGTCGTTATGGTGCAGTATCCAGCCGTGTGGGACGGATGGAAAACCAAATATTAGGTGTATTTGGTAGCATTACAGAACTTCCTAGTTCTTTGGAACTTGTACAAGCTACTTATGATGTCTTAGGTAAGCCTTTAGAACACCCGCTAAATACTAACCAATTAATTACCGCCAGCAAACAAGTAATTACAAATTGGCAAAACAAACGCGGGGTATCTGTGCATTTATCCGAAGCAGAATTAGCAGATTTAATTGCTGATGTAGAAACTCACTGGTCAGCAGCAGAACGTGATAATTTCCTGAAACGTTTAAGCAAATCTTATGAACCTTTCCGTCAGGTAGCGGCTGAGAAGAAAAAAACCAAAGGAAAGGGCAAAAATACACCAGTTGAAGTAGAGAGTTAGATTATGTCAACAATTCTTTTTCAACAGGCAAAACTTGTAGAATTATACTGTCTTGAACCAGTCTTTTTTGCCTCTAGGGAGTTGTCTGATACCTATTACACTGAGGGGGTAATTGGGAATTATGCTCTTACCTATGCTTTAGGTTTAGTTAATTCCCCCTATCGTCTCCAAGGTCAGGCTACAGGACGACCAACCTACAAAGAAGATTTACAACCAATAGCACAGGATTTTTATATTTTACCAGCTTCACCCATAGGCAGAATTACGTTTAGGTTTGAACGTTTTAATGCTCTTTCTGATGCTTATTGGTATGCAATGACTAATAACCGAGTTGCTACCGCGCGAGAAGATTTACCATTACAACGTAAATTACAACTTCAAGGGAAGGGAAAACCAAATTCATTTAGAGCAAGTAATTTTCCCCAAACAGGGAGATTACGAATGATTGAACGTGGTAATAAATTTCAAAGCTTAGTATTTGGAACTCATCAATTACCCACTTATATTCGTATTGGTAAGTTCATGAGTAAAGTTAAATTGAATGTAATCAATGAATTACCAATTAATTTATTACCAGTAGGCGAATATCAAACTCAACATTATCTTAACGCTGCTGATTTACCACAGCAAATAGAGACTTTAGCTTTCGATTTAATTTCTATTCCGCCTGCACCAATTATTAAAAATTTGCGTTTTCGAGGTGCGGCTTGGCAGGTTGGAGAAATGATTGTACCAGCAGGATTATATTTTTGCGGTAGAGAGTAGCTATGAGTAATCAAAAATTAGTTATCAGGTTAGAACCTCGTAGTATTTCAGCTTGTACATCAACAGATAAAATTCCATTTATTAAGAATGCACTTCAACATCAAATAGATGTATTTGAGCAATCAAAAGATGCAGATATTATCCTTGATTTAGCACCAACTGGCACGGGTAAAACTAAAGCAGGATTAGCAGTATTAAAACATCAGCCAAAGAAAAGTGCTGTTTACATTGCTCCAACTAATGCTTTAATTGAACAGCAAACAGAAGCGGCAAAACAGTTTGTACGAGATGCTGATTTACCTCATATTGTTAAAGCTGCTTCAGCTAAAGATGTTAAAAGCTGGTCTAACGAGAAAGTCGGCAGACGTTCAGGAGAAAAACTATATAATGTTTTGCGAAATCCTGCTACAGTTTTTGATGATGTGGGAGCAAATACACCAATTCTCTTGGTAACAAATCCTGATATTTTCTATTATGCAACTTTTTTTGCATATAACAAGCTAGATAAAGGTAATATTGCTGCTGGGTTTTACAGCAAATTCTCTACAGTAATATTTGATGAATTTCACCTCTACGATGCTAAACAGCTTGTAGGATTACTGTTTTATCTCACCTATTCTCATGTCTTTCGCTTTTTTCAATATGGACGCAAGATTGTATTGCTGACAGCAACACCAGAAGCAGCTTGTGAATTAGCATTGGAGAATTTAAAACAGGCTGGTGTAAAGATAGCAAGAATTGATGGAGAATCAAGTAATACCAATCTTTTGCCATCACAAACAGCAGTTAATTTAGAATTAAGACCTCAGCCAGAAAGTAAAGAAGATTGGTTAGCAGAATTAGCAGCAGAAGTCGTCCATCGTTTTCGAGAAAGACCAAGTGAAAATGGTGCTGTAATTTTAGATTCTCTCGATAATATTAATCGTCTCTCAGATTTGCTACGACAGCAAGGACTCAGTGATGATATGGGACGTATAACTGGCCCCGCACCTAAACCAGATAGACAAAGGGCGATGCAGTGTCAAATAATTTTAGCTACTAGCACTGTAGATGTTGGATTTAACTTTGAAAGACATCCTCAACCAACAAGGCAAAATTTAGACTGGTTGATTTTTTCCGCACGCGATCACGCTGCATTTTGGCAGAGAATTGGTAGAGTAGGGCGTGTTTTAGGTAAATCTGTAACTAATATTGATTCAGAGGCTATTGCTTACTTACCTGCTGATGCTTGGAAAGAAGGCTTAACTGACCTTAATACCACTGGAGGACGTACAGCACTAAAAGAAATGTTAGATAATCTTCCCTGTTTGGATAAACCTTTTTTAACAGCTTACTGGAGTTCAGAAGCATCTCTAGAAATTGCGCGTCCTTTGTTAGAACTGGAAGAAGTGTTTGAAAATTTACCAGATGCGGAATTAATTCCCAAACTGTTTAATACATTAAAATCAGTTTTGGATAATAGACGCAATTGGGAAGATTATCGCCATAGAATGAAAGTTTTACGAGGTGCAGAAAATATTGCTAAAGAATCTTTGAATAAATTAAAAGCAGGCTGGAAATTTTTTAAAGGTGGTCAAGCTTTTGTCAAAACCTATATCAAAGTAAAATCACCCGAAGAATGGGATGATATTAAAGCTGGACGTACAACATTAGATGACTATGATGATGTGTTTAAGGACGATGATGTAGTGGCTGACCTCAAAGAATTTGCTGAGGTTTTTAGTACAAGCTATGCACCATTATTTAGTTTTCGCTACAGCTTATTTGAAAGCCTCCCCATCCGCGATCCTTATAATTTAGTTACAGATGAATCGCTAGAAACTCAATTAGATCCTTTTCATCTATTGCGTTATTACGAATTTGCTCAAAATGGTGATTTTATCGAAATCACAAATCGTGCTACTGATACTTATAAACTGAGCTTTAGAATGCGTTATCTAGGTAGCAGGCAAGAATTTGCTAATACAGAGCTAAATAAGTTAACAGCTTTTAAAAATTGTCAAGTTAACCGTAATATCGGAGAAGCAGTACGCCCAACACCAGAATTACAGGCATTATCAAAATATCTAATACCAGGAGTAATTATTTGTTCACGAACTAATGCGGCTGCTATTTTTCAATTACATAAACAAGGAATTGTTTCGTACCCCATAACTATTGTTTGCGATGATGGCGACAGACCATACGAGTTTATAACAGGCTTGTCAGGAATCTTAACAATGGCAATAAAGTTTAATCAACTACGTCTCCCAGATGATGAACTTTTTATTGCTGGATAAGTAATCAAATCCTGGCATCAACTGTGCGAAGATTTTTGGTTTATACAGCTTATACAGCAGTTTGTAAGTGAGTTTTGCACAGAATCTAGATTGGATAGGCAGGTATCAACCATATTCTACTCTTAAATCATAAATTTTGAGGTATGTTTTATGTTGCTTATATCCATTGCGAAATACTACCAAAATCTAGCTTACTAAGGTAAGACAGTATGCCCCATAGCCTCGTTCTTAATCTTATTCCTCAGTCTCCCATATATCCAGAATTTCTCACTGGTAGACATCTCCACGCTCTATCAGGACTTACGCAACTGGC
>JAGKSW010000214.1 GCA_018993265.1 Nostoc sp. TH1S01 | reverse complement strand
TCCCGAATTCGCCAACAGTGTCCTCGCTACTTTTCCCCCATTAACTACAAGCGCATAGTCTTTTGCGAATTCGCCAACAGTGTCAGATGACCCCTAAAACTGTCAAAATCATCCCGCCAATATACAACGCCGACTATGATAACTGCCCTTCTAGACTATCTCCTAACAGCAGTTCTAACCTCTCTAATAATTCATCAGTATTGGTTAAATTTTGCGGTAAACTTTTGATTTCTCCCAAAACATTTTGGAATACTGACTTCCAGCGTTTTTTATCCTGTAGGTCGTACCCATTTGCTAGGATAAGCTTGGCAGAGAAGAGCAATGCAAGAGTTATACTAAAACCTTTCACAGCAGCAGGAATATCAGTCATTCCGTTTGGCGGTAATAAAGATTGCATCCAGAGAAAAATACCGTCTACTCCCGCATCTACCAATACCACTAATATTCCATTCAATAGTGTGCTAATTGATTTTATTGAGAATTTTCTGCCAGTGTACAAAAAAATCATACGTTGAAGTGCAGTTATTTGTATAGGCATTACCAATGCAGATCCAACAAACTGTGGAGCTGCAAAAGCTGCCATCGTTGATGCTGTTAAAATAATCGTATTTGCGTGAGCTTCCTTATTACGCAGATGTCGCTTGACTTGTAAATCTTTTCCATGTTGCTCTAAATAAGCTAAGATATCATCTCGCAACTTATCAACACCTCGAATATCCAATTCAGTCTCAGGAGGGAGGCCTTCGTCATAGCCGAATGCACAAACTGGGTATATTTTGTCCACATTAAGTGCATTCTGCCACTGTGTAATAACTTGTTGTAAGGTGGGATTTTCTCCATTCTTATGCTTATAAGGGTCATAATCTGTGATTTTACTCATCACAACAAATACTTTTGTGCTGTGTTTTTTAAGCTTACTCAAATAATTTTTCTGAGTAGCATCTACAGCACCACTGACCACTAAGATTCCCACATCAATGTTTTTGAGAAAATTTTCTGTAATCGTACTCCTGTGAGCTTTGATATCATCAAACCCTGGCGAATCTATTATTAGAAGATCACCTAAATTCAGAAACTCTATACCCTTAGTTGTACCAGCAGTGGCGGCAACTGCCACTGCTGGATTACCTCGCTCTTTTTCTAGAAAAGCATTAATAAGTGAGCTTTTTCCAACACTCACCTTTCCAATGACAGCAATATTCACTGTTTTAGAAAGATCCGGCTCTACACTACTCTTATTAAATGCACTACTAACCATTGTGACTGTAATTAAACTTGTTTAGTTGTTTATACTGTAGATTCACCTTATCTCTGTAATGTTCCGGATAAATCGAGTTTAACGGGACTTAGACAAAAATTAAGCCCAAATATAGCCCAAACTGGGGGTATGACGAAATACGTGTAAAATGACCCACGTTGTAAACTTTTGTAACGCAGAGTCTCAAAACCCTTGATTATTCAATGTTGAAACATCCAACTTCAGTATTGTCAAGAGAGCAAAACATTCCCTAAAACAATCATTTATGGGCAAGTTTGATGGAGTGGCAAGGGTGAAAATTCGATTCTACGGTCATTCTAACAGCGTTACGTTTCCCGATTTGAAGGTGTTGGAATTTCAGTTTGCAGCTATTCAATTAAATCGCTTAAGTTGACGGGATTTTATCAATCAGCCAAATCCGGTGGCCGCAGCTACCTTCACACTACCCCAACTAGCTGCTCTGTTCACGCATTGATAGCAACAATTTATCCACTAGGGTATAGAAGATTGTATAGACAGTTGGACAAGCCGCAACAGCCAATCCTATTGGTGCGGATCATACCTCGAAGTGTCCACTGTGCTGCAAGGATAAGCTATTTTAATCACCCTACGAAAGAATAAGGGTTGTAGCGTTTGTGGTGTCGGGCTGAATGATAAGTCTGGTTTAATCGGGTGTCATCGCCTACGAAACAATAGGCTTTTCGGTCGCTTAGATTGTCTTACTGGTCTTAAACAATGTAGCATTGGAGAGGGGAGATTGGAGATTGCAGATTGGGAGAGTTATGGACAAGGAGCAGTTTAAGGAGAGAACCCAATCCTTTGCTTTACGGGTGATTAATTTAGTTGAAGCCTTACCAAAAGACCAAACAACCTCACAAGTCATAGGAAAACAATTACTCCGTTCAGGAACTTCAGTAGGAGCCAATTATCGGGCAGCTTGTCGCGCCAAATCAACGGCTGAACTGATCACCAAGCTCAATATTACATTAGAGGAAGCCGATGAATCGCTTTACTGGATGGAACTAATTGTAAAAGCGAATTGGTGGACTCTAACAAGCTTAAGAACTTGATGCAGGAAGCTAATGAAATTGTGTCAATGCTGGTGTCCTCTCTTAAAACCTTACGCTCAAAACCGAAAGATTCTCGCATTTATAACCCCAATTAATCAATCTCTTGCTTCAATATGACTTCTACAATCCCCAAAAACAATCTGCAATCTTCAATCTGCAATCTTCAATGAAAATCAATCGTTTCGGCAGAGCAGAAATCCTCACCCCTGACCAAATTAATCTCCTATTTACTGAGGGCTTTGTCAACCCACGCGATCGCGCTCTGTTTGGCGTGTGTCTTTATGCTGCTTGCCGAATTAACGAAGCTTGCACGTTGGCAGTAAATGATGTGTTTGGCAGCAATGGTGTTAGAGGGGTGTTAGTGCTACGGAGCGTCAACACCAAAGGCAAGCGCGACACCAGGGAAATTCGAGTGCATCCTAAGCTTAAGCAGTATTTAGAAGAGTACAACCCTAACCGCCGCAAGGAGTTCTTGTTTCCGGGACGGCATGGGTTGGGGCATATTCACAAGGTGAGTGCTGACAAAATCCTCAGAGATACTTGTGTGCGGCTGGGGATTGAGGGGGTGAGTACGCACAGTTTTAGAAGGACTGCGTTAACCAGGATGAGCGATGCCGGGATACCGTTGCGCCATATTCAGGAGATATCGGGGCATCGGACGCTGGCAGCTTTGGAGCGGTATCTGGGGGTCACTGAGAAGCAGAAGCAAAACGCTATCTCTGCTTTGGATTTTTGAATATTTCTATACCAGATTCTACACAAGAGAAATCACACGGGATTATTTACTTAAAAATATAATGTGCAATTATCTTAACCTGTCACGGGTGAATTTCTACAACCAAAAATTAATATATCCTTTTTCCTGTCCACGGTATATTAGAATTTATATTATCAGACCATTTCCCATCAAACTGGCTGCCATCGCTTGATAGATAAAAAGAACAATATCCGCTTCCTGTTTCATCTTCAAATCTACCCTTTAAAACTTTACCTCCGTCTAAAAGTTCACCATAAATATTACCCTCAATTACATAACTTAGATTATTAATAAAAGAAAATGAATACTTCCCAATTCGTGTATTCTTTTCTTCTGTAGAGAAGATTTCCATTTCAGTTTCAGTTACTTGATAGCTCCAATAAGTCTTCCATCTACCTATTAAAGTATCTAATTTTACTTCAGTTTGCTTATCCAGTATGGGTGATTTAGAATCTGATAATTCAGGAGTTCCTGTTTTGCGTCTTAACTCTATCTTTTGAGATATCTCTTCTAGCGCTTGTTGTATATTTGGGTCATTATTAGATAAATGAAAGGCCCGAATCAATAATTGTTTTGCTAACTCTAGGTTCCCTTTTTTTTTATTATTTAGAGCATCATTTTTGAGGATAGTAATATCTTTATATGTTGCCTGTTGAGGCAACAAAATAAGATGTTGCTTGACGAGTGGTTCTACAACTATATAAGGGTTCTGTAATGGCTTTTTATAATTTTGATTAATCTCTGGAACTCTTTTCAAAAGATATTTATTTAAGCGTTCGACAGTGGCACAATTACATTCACCTTCCATCTGTAGTGCTTCTAGTAATGCGTAGGTAAATGAACCATGACCAATTTCATCAATTTCATAGGATTTTTCATAAGGGGAACAGGAAGCAATAGTAATCACTCCTGGATACTTTTGCGGAACTCTAATTCCCCCCGATTTATCCCCTAAATTATTTTCATTACGACAGGCATCTAATAATAAAATTATATTATCTGCACCACATTTAGATAAGCGGTCAATGATATATCTGATAGAAATTGCTGTCTTTTCTATTAATCTGTCATTCCCATCACAAGGCATTAGGTAATCCTGACCATCTTTGCGTATACCATGTCCGCTAAAGAAAAACCAAAAATTATCTCCCGTTTGGAGTGGTAAATCCTCCTGCTCCTGAAATTCAAAAAAGTCATTCAAAAAAGAAGAGAGATTGGTGTAGGTAGGCTTACTTTCTTGAGAGGTACCGCTAAATGAGGGGATAGGGTCGGATTTATCTGAGAAGTAAAAAATATTGTCAAAACCAGCTTTTTCAAAGAAACATAACATTTCCTCAGCATCGTCTACTGCATATTTAAGTGAGCGTAGTCTTTGGTAGTTGTTAATGCCAATAACTAATGCCCAATCTGCCATTATAATTATATTTGTAAATTATCACGTTTAAATTTGAGTTTGATAGCACCTTTAGACTCTATTGCAACCCCAGTGCCTACTAACTTTACTTCCCCTTTTCCAGTAATTTCAATTGACAACTCGATTTCATCAAGCTGCATTCCCGATGTCTTCTCTGCTTCTTCATCAGCTCGTTTAAATATTCCACTTATCAACTTTAGAAATTCAGACAGATTGGCTTCTAATTTCTCAGCACTGACTGGAACGTCTTGAACTACCTTATTCTCCCTGGGGGTTCGTTTCCAAGGATTACCCGAACCAGCTGCTTTACCATCTTCAAAATCAGTTACTTGTGAAGTTTCATCTGTAATAATTAAGATTGTTTTTAGTGTTTCTTCTTGCATAGAATTTTCTTTTATATGATTTTATTTAACCAAAGTTTTTAGCGTTGCCATTCTCTCCTTCAACTCGGTTACTGTCGATACTGACGTAAACATGAGTTTATAAGTTCATTTTAGCCTGATTTGTCTCTAGTTTTTTATCGAATAATTCCAATAACTAACACTTAAAGTAAATTCTATTGTAGCTTCTTTCCTATCCATTGCCCGCGATAACTATTTCTTCCATCAATAGACCATTCACCATCAAATCTGTTACCATCGTTTGACAGATAAAAAGAACAAGGCCCGCTTCCTGTTTCGTCTTTAAATGTACCTCTTAAAACTTTACCATTATCTAAAATTTGACCATAAATCTTGCCCTTAATAACATAATTAAGGTCATTAAGAAATGAAAATGAATACTCTGCAATTAGTGTATTCGTTCCTTTTTTAGGAAATATTTGCATCTCAGTTTCAGTAACTCCACAAGTCCAATAAGTTCTCCATTTTCCTACTAAAGTAATATTTGTAACATTATTAATGGTTTGTGTGTTAGTTATTTCAGCGCTTGCAAGTTGCGTATGTTGTACTAATTGAATGCAGAGAAAAACAGCTAGGACTGTAACAAGCCATAAAAACACTACTTTACGCTTTTTTAACATAGAAAATCAGTATTTTTTATCTAAATTTCTGTATTATAGACATTTATGGGCAAGTGTAAGGGACTATTGAGGTGAAAGCTTGGTTTTCCCGTGTAAAAAATTGATTCGCCCTTTATAATTTTTGGGCAAGTTAGTAAATCAAAAAGCAATTGTTTGACATATTGGTATTGAGTTAGGTCTAGGGGGAGATAATACTTCCCCTCGACCTAACTCAACCCCATATTTATTTATATCGCTACGGAATATAAAAAAAGGGGGGGGAAAGTAGCGAAGACGATACTGTCGGCAAATGTACTACACAATTGTAAATACAAGATTTTTCTTAGGCTTTGGTTCAAAGTACAGAATAAACCTTTTTGTAATTTCAAGGATAAAGTGGCACTAACTACTACTTTATCCTTCAAATCACAGTCCTTTGTAAAAAATTTACCAGCCAAGAAGCCTTCGTATCTCTAATACAACAGAGTCCCAATTCCTATCCAGCCACCTCGCTAATTTATTTGCTAAAACTGTTTCGCCTATTCTTCTCAGGAATGCAAGAAATGAGTTAGATGACTGAGCAGCAGATTGTCTGTCAGCATAATCGGCACTTCTTACAACCTGTAAAGCACGTTGAAAATCATTGTTTTCGGAAGAGTCAGACATACTATTTGGGTATAAAAAAAGAACTTTTTAAAATATAGCACATACAAAAATAGAGAGTTATGTAAGAGGCTATTTATAAAGTAAATATTAAGTAGGGTGTGTTACGGCTATGAAAGGATTTGAGCGTTTTAAAGAGTAGGAATTAGCCGTAACGCACCAATGAATACGGTGCGTTACGCGCTGCTTTAACGCACCCTAAAATTTCAGGTTTACTTTATAAATTATTTCTAAAGGGATTTATACGTTCAAGCCAACTCTTGTCCCCACTTTCATCCTGTTGTTTTAACGATTTTTTATCTCTTTCATCCAACACTCTTAACAAAACTTCAGGTGTATAATCTCTATATGAAAAATTTTTTAAACTGTTAAAAATCCAAGTTTTTTCTTTAGGAACAGAATCAATTATTGTTTTGAATAATTCTTCTAGTCGATAACCAGTTTTTGAGGAATACTCAACCATCTTTACATCATTTTTAATGACACTAGAAAGTTTCTTTTTTCTGTCCTCAAGTATGACTTTAATATTTTTTTCCTGCTCTTGGGATGGAATGTTTAACTCTATATTCCAGTTAAGGGGTTCAATAAGGTCGATTTGGTTTAGAGCAAACACAATTTTAGTATGAAATTTTTGGAGTTGTTGCAGATACATTTGATCTAGAGCTATAGCTCTATTGCGACCATTCAAAACCCAAACTATAACGTCACAGCTTCCAAGATTTTCTTGATACATTCGGAGGTACTTAGGATCAAGTTTAATATCTTCACCTAATCCAGGAGCATCAATCACTCTCAGTGGAACTGAGGAATTTTTAAGTTCTCCTTGAGTACAGGTAAGTTCAATATCTTTTTGTTCAAACTCTTTCGTACAAGCAACTGTGTCACTAGTTGGTAAATCGGTTTTAAAAAGTCTGTTAATTGTTGAAGATTTGCCAACACCTGAAACCCCAATTAATCCAATAGTAGGAGGATGTTTTTTAAGTTCTTCTATAATAGTAGGAATTACATCTCTTAGTTCTTTTAGTTCTTGGCTCATAACTCTGTAATTTGGATTTTTTTTCATTGGTGATGAAACGCATAATTGCGTTTATACAGAAGTATACGTTATTAATGTACAAAAATTTATCAGCTATTTTCAAATGGTATTAATATAAAAAACTCTATACTGATAAGCTAAAACAGGATACATCGTGCAAAAACGGAAAAAAGTACGCTTATAGCCTTGACTTCTAAGAAACACATTCGTTAGGTGTTGAAATAGGGATGAGTTCTAAGCCAAAAGCTTGAGCTTTTTTCTTGAGGTTGTTCAGCGTGCGCTCTCGATATTGTTGCTCGTAAGCAACAATACCAGGGTCAGTATAGCGATCGCCAGATGTCCAAAGGCGATAGAAAATACGTGCCAATTTATGAGCGGTAGCAGTAATCGCCTTGGGAGCGCCCATTCGTGATTGCATACGACGGTAATAGGGTGGCCGCCGA
>JAGKSW010000048.1 GCA_018993265.1 Nostoc sp. TH1S01 | reverse complement strand
TTTAAGGTAAGGTGATTCACGGGTAATGGAAGCGTGTCCCGTCAGGTGAAACACATCAAAACTATCAATATACCGACTCCAAACCTTCCCCAACTCAGCCACACAGCCGCTTTCCTCCACCCGCAAATCTAAACCCATATCTTGGGTATCAGCCAAAATTCGCGCTTCTTCCCGTTCAAAGTCTAATTTGGGTGTAACATTTTCTGGGTCTGTTGCCATAAACAATACGCGCAACTGTCGCGGTTCTACGGTGAAGGCTTCGCTGCTTCCCTCCACCAAGCGCACAGGCAAAACTACCGGATTAACCCGATTTACCTGGAAATCATGACCATCATGCAGCACTTCCCAAGGTAAATGAGCTAGTTCTGTAGTATCAATGGCAACTACTAAACCATCACCCCGACAATTTTCGATAGCACGACTCAGCCACCTACCATCCCCATCCAGCCAATAAAATAACTGCCGCCCCATATTTGGTAAATTAGGCAGCAGATTATAGTATTCTCGTTTCCCCAGTCTCAACAAATCGGCAATTTCAGCCAAGTTGAGAGTCCGAGATTCATAGTGTTTTTGCTGTGGTAGCCAATACCTGAGTTCAACCGTTTCCTGGGTACTTTCCCGAAGTTGAATGTGGATAGTTTGCACTTTACTTGCTGAGAGATTTGAGGATTTCGGTGATTTCCTCTATAGTAGCGTCTGCGAGAAAAATTCTGTTTCCCGTATCAGGGTCAAGAATTACCACATCAAATTGCTTATCTGGATGGGATTCTTGCCATTCTTGATACCATTTGCGGATTTGTTCAGCTAAAGCCACCACACCGCCAACAATCCCGACAATGGTAGCTATAGCCGCCAAAGTTCCCTCTTTTTGCGTCGGTACTTCATAACTCCCCGATATCCCAGGAATTCCTAACAAAGCCTCAGCGGCCGCTGGCGCACCTTCACCCTCAATGCCAATTTGAATTTCTGCCATGAGTAATTTTTACCACAAGAATAAAATCATACATCCCACAAATATTTTAAATATATATAGGAATCCGATTTGATTTCTGAAAAAATCTGAGTACATGTAGGGTGTGTTAGGCGTAAGCCGTAACGCACCAAAGGCTTTGGTAGTAGGTGCGTTACGCTGTCGCTAACACACCCTACGTATCTGTTCAAAAATCAAGTAGTAATCCTATAGTTAATAAGCGACTCAAATTTGCCGATGTCAGCGGAAGTGTCAGAATATTAAGTGTAAACTTTCATCACCAACGCACTTATGCCTAAAGCAATCTGGAACGGCACAACATTAGCCGAAAGCGATAATACTGTAGTTGTGGAAGGCAATCATTATTTTCCTCCCGACGCAATTAACAAGCAGTATTTTAAAGACAGCGACACCCACACAACTTGTCCCTGGAAAGGTTTAGCCAGCTACTACAGCATCGAAGTTGATGGACAAGTCAATAAAGATGCTGCTTGGTATTATCCCAGCGCCAAGGAAAAAGCTAAAAATATCGAAGGCTACATCGCTTTCTGGAAAGGCGTAAAAGTCGAAGCTTAATTTAAGATGATACGGGCTTATTTGCGGAAACTGCTGATTGAAAGAGTTTCAGTAAATAAGCCTCGGTATAAAGAGTTGATGATTTACCTCACGCAGAGGCGCAGAGGCGCAGAGAGAGTAAGGAGTTTCAGGATTTGACTAAATCACAAAAAAGGTGCCTTTCGCCAATAAATACACCCTCAAACTCTGCGTTACTTTGCGCTTACCTCCGCGCACCTCTGCGTTTAAATCTTAATATCCAGAGTCCGCACCAAAAACGCCCATTTATCCGCAGCTTCCTCAATTATCTTAGCTGTCGGTTTACCCGCACCATGTCCTGCTTTTGTCTCAATTCTAATTAACACTGGTGCATCACCTTGATGGGCTGCTTGCAAAGCCGCCGCAAATTTGAAACTGTGGGCGGGGACAACGCGATCGTCGTGATCTGCGGTAGTAATTAAAGTGGCAGGATAAGCTGTCTTTGGTTTGAGATTATGCAACGGTGAATAAGCATAAAGCGTTTTGAACTCTTGAGGATGATCTGGTGAACCATATTCCGCAGTCCACGCCCAGCCGATAGTAAATTTGTGGAAGCGCAACATATCCATCACGCCGACGGCTGGTAAAGCTGCACCAAATAAATCAGGGCGTTGTGTCATACAAGCACCCACCAATAAACCACCATTGCTACCACCTGCGATCGCTAGTTTGGCAGTTTTTGTATACTTATTTGCAATTAGCCACTCAGCCGCCGCAATAAAATCATCAAACACATTTTGTTTTTTCTCTTTCATCCCTGCTTGATGCCATTCTTCACCATATTCGCCGCCACCGCGCAAATTTGGCATAGCATAAACACCACCCATCTCCATCCACACCAATATACTTACAGAAAAAGTCGGAGTCAGCGAAACATTAAACCCACCGTAACCATAAAGATAAGTCGGATTATTGCCATCTAATTTGATGCCTTTTTTGTGAGTAATAAACATCGGCACTTTTGTGCCATCTTTGCTGTGATAAAATACTTGTTTTGTTTCATAATCATCAGGATTAAAACCTATTTTTGGTTGGCGGAAAACCTGACTTTTACCTGTCACCATATCGTAGCGGTAAATTGTGCCTGGGGTAGTAAAACTCGTGAAACTATAAAAAGTTTCCGTATCATGACGTTTACCACCAAAACCCCCGACTGAACCAACTCCAGGTAATTCTACCTCGCGGACAAATGCACCTTGCAGATCAAAAATTTTGATTTGCGATCGCGCATCTTGTAAATAATCAGCCACAAACTGATTATTCAGAATGTTGACACTTTCTAAAGTTGCTTCACTTTGCGGAATAATTTCTTGCCATGCTGACTGAGTTGGTTTTTGAATATCAATGGCAATCACTTTACCCCGTGGCGCATTTAAGTCTGTGCGGAAATAAAAAATACTATCATCATTATCAATAAAGCTATAATCTGCTTCAAACTCGTTAATTAGTTCAATAACTTCGGCGTTAGGATTAGTTAAGTCTTTATAGAATACTAAATTCCGCGAGTCTGTTCCCAACCACACAGAAATAATTAAATAGCGTCCATCTTCTGTGACACCACCACCAAATCCCCATTCTTTCTGATCAGAACGTTGATAAATTAAAAGGTCTTCTGATTGGGGTGTACCTAATTTGTGATAATACAGCTTTTGATAATAGTTAACATCTTCTAACTGAGTTTTAGAATTGGGTTGATCATAACGACTGTAAAAAAAGCCTTGATTGTCAGTTGTCCAAGATGCACCAGAAAATTTAATCCACTTTAAATGGTCGGATAAATCTTTACCTGTGGCTACATCACGAACTTTCCATTCTTGCCAATCAGAACCAGAAGTTGAAAGACCATAAGCTAAAAGTTTCCCATCATCGCTAATCGATAATCCTGATAAAGCAACAGTCCCATCAGTAGAAAGTTTATTCGGGTCAAGTAAAACTTGCGGTTCAGCGTCGAGGGTTTTTAAAGTGTATAATACGCTTTGATTTTGCAGCCCGTTGTTTTTGAAATAAAAATAGCGATCGCCTTCTTTAAACGGGGTACTATACTTTTCATAATCCCAAAGTTTAGTTAAGCGTTGTTTAATTTTG
Organism: Nostoc sp. TH1S01; assembly: GCA_018993265.1. Lineage (GTDB taxonomy): Bacteria > Cyanobacteriota > Cyanobacteriia > Cyanobacteriales > Nostocaceae > Nostoc_B. The sequence continues at coordinate 65,375 of JAGKSW010000048.1, read as the reverse complement.
TCACGAACCGGAATTTCACCTAAAAAGTCAAAAGTAATCTTATTTTGAGCCGCAATCCAAGCTTTCGTTTCTTCAGAATCAGGATTTTCTAACCAACGGTAAGGATCTGCAACTACAGTTCCGTGGTAGTTATCCATTTGTTCGCTTTTGGGGGTAGCGGGATAAGTAATCTGTTTTGCTGTTGACATAGTTGGGGATACCATTCTTCTCTGTACATGGTAATCAGATTTCCCACGCTTGTGGTAGCTGGCTAAAGTTACAGGTACAATCCCAGGCTGCACACTCCAGTAACAGATCAAAACTATGGTCAAAAAAGTTACAAAAAATCTTACGCTGTTGGCAAGCAATTTCATCATCAAGATAGTAGAGTCAGAACAAAGTTACATCTATTTAAAACAATATGGCTTACACTCCACCCAGGCTATTGAGCTTCGAGGAATTTATTACTCAATATGGTGACAATACACGTTACGAACTAATTGACGGAGAATTAAGAGACATGGAACCGACAGGCCCTCATGAAGCCGTTGCAGGCAGTATTGCCGGTAGAATCTATGTCGAGGTTTTTCACTCTAATTTAAACTGGCTAGTGCCAAAAACTTGTCTAATTAAACCGCTGGCTTTAGCTACAGCCTTGCGTCCTGATGTGATTGTTTTAGATCAAGCACAACTGAGTAAAGAACCACTTTGGCAAAAAGAACCTATTATTTGTAACGGCAGTACAATTAAACTTGTCGCTGAAGTGGTCAGTACAAATTGGCAAGATGATTATGCCAGAAAAGTGGAAGAATATGCTTTGCTGAACATTCCTGAATATTGGATTGTAGACTTTCGCGGATTGGGTGGTCTGCAATTTATTGGTAATCCTAAACAACCCACTTTCACCATCTGTCATTTAGTTAATGGTGTGTATGAACAGCAGCAATATCGCTTAGGAGAAACTATCTCATCTTATATATTTCCCAACTTACAGATGAAACTTGATGACATTATGCCTATTTGAATGCAAAAATATGAGAGCTTGTTATTGTTTAAAATAGCTACTGATTCACAAAAAATTAGGAAAAAATTTGCTGTAATTCCTCAAAGTTATGCGCTAAAACTACACTTCGCAAAATCCCTTGTAATTTTTCCAAATCATTAATTTGACAAATTTCAGGCATTAATTTCAATCCTTCATTACCAAATTTCGCCTCTAAACTTGTCCGTATACTCAATATTATTCCCTGGACTTCTCCTCGTGCTTCTCCTCGTGCTTCTCCTTCTTTTAATATTTCTTCATACCAAAGTGATTCTCGTAAAACTCCCATATCCCACCTCATGATGTCTTTAACTAAAGCACTTTCTAATACAAAGGTAGCAAAAAACGCTAAAACCGTCTCCAGTTGATTTAAGTCTTCATTTCGACGTAAGATTCGCAGTGCTTCCCTAATTGTAGACTCATTTCCTCCTCCTTTAAGAATTGGTACAAATGGAAGTAAAGATGGTAAATTTTGTTGAAAAGGAATATTTACATCAACTTCCCACAAATTAATCACGCGGTAATCTTGAGTTGCTGTTAATCCGGCAACATTTGATTCAAATCTCGTGGTTATTTCTACATCACTTGTCTGTAAAATATTAATTAGTACTGGGTAAGTTGGTAATTGATATTTTTCTTCTGCCAGTGCTGCATAGGAACGTATTCTTCGAGGCATTTTAGAACTGTAGCGTAATTGCAGTTCATTTAATACGATAAATTCTCCATATTCGGGACTAGTAGCACGGATTAATACATCACTTTCTCTACTTATCCATTGAAATTCTCCCGATAAAATTTCCTTGGCTTTGATATTAGGAATTTCTGTCACCCATCTTACCCAATTGTCGGGTGCGAGGCTAATTAGTTTTTTCGTGCTGGTATCTGCGGGTTTTGACATTTCTGAAGATGCACTTTTGTTTGGAGATTTATCATAATCTGATATAGGAAAAATAGAAATTAACTTTCTCAGCACCCTCAACCGTTACTACTTACCAATTTCTCTCCCTTCAACATCCTCACAGCAGCTTCGAGTAAAGCTTCTTCAAGATAAGGCTTAGTGAAGTAGCCACTAGCACCAAGTTGAATCGCCATTTGTCGGTGTTTGTCAGCACCGCGCGAGGTGAGCATAGCAATAGGTAAGTGATTCAGGCTGGAATCTTTTTGAATGCGCGAGAGTAACTCCAGTCCATCGCAACGTGGCATTTCAATGTCACAGAATACAATGTCGCAAGGTAGTCCAGAGCGCAGTTTATCCCAAGCTTCTTGACCATCACGTGCTTGTTCAACGCGATAACCTGCTTTGTTAAAGGTCAAAGATAACAATTCTCGAACTGTAATTGAGTCGTCAACAATCAGCACAGTCGGATCAATTTTCTCAGCCGGAGTCTCTGTAACGGTAGGTGGAACTTTTTGCTGCCAAGCAGTAGCAGCATTTTTAGATATTCTTCCTTGGAAGATGTCAATAATTTCCAATACGTCAGCAATTGGCATAATTCGACCATCACCCAGAACCGTAGCACCTGCCACACCAATAGGTTTAGGTGCTGGCCCTTCAAATTGTTTAATTACAATTTCTTGTTCGCTGAGTACCAAGTCAATTTGTAAAGCAATTAAAGTATTGCCCGATCGCACCACCACCACCGAAACTGTATCATCATCTCTTGTCCCACCGTAAACATTACCGCGACTCAACTGACGGTTAAAAGATAAAAGTTCTTTCAATGGTCGGAATGGCAAAATGGTATCCCGCCAGGAAATAAATGCTTGTCCATCAGCATTATATTGAATATTCTTAGCGGGGATATCTAAAGTATCTTCCACACCATCCATTGGGAAGGCAATTCGCGCTTTATCAGATACGCAGCAAAGAGCTTTACAAATACTTAAGGTGAGTGGTAAACGAATAGTGAATGTTGTGCCTTTACCAATTGCCGAATCTGTATTTACCGTCCCGCGAATTTCACTAATCTCAGAACGCACCACATCCATCCCTACGCCACGACCAGAAATTTCATCGGCTTTATCTTTGATACTAAAGCCAGGCTGGAACAGCAAATCATAAACTTCCATCCGCGAGATACTTTTTGCCTGTTCTTTAGAAATCATCCCGACTTTCACAGCCTTAGCTTTGACTTTTTCTGGGTCGATACCTGCACCGTCATCACCCACAGAAATTACTGTTTGGTTTCCTTGGTGGAAGGCGCGGATGGTAATTTCGCCCACAGGTGATTTACCCGCAGCTTGTCGCACTTCGGGAGTTTCGATGCCATGCGCGATCGCATTATTTAACATGTGTGTTAGCGGATCAGTAAGATGATCTAAAATCATCTTGTCAATTAAGGTATCGCCACCTTCAATCACCAACTCTACATGTTTACCGCATTTGATTGCGTTATCCCTCACACCACGCCGCAAACGGTCAATCGCTTGAGAAAACGGCACCATGCGAGCGCGGGTTAAACCTTCTTGCAATTGAGTTGTGACTTGACGGAATTGTCTGGCTACGCGTTCAGTTTCTTCGGTTACAAAGTCAATGTCACTCGCCGACTCCCGCACTCGCACAATCAATTCAATCATTTCCTGAGACAATGTGTGGAACGGCGTAAACCGATCCATTTCTAATGGGCTTAAACCCCTGTCGGTATCATGTTCTGAGGGTGAAGTATGATGGGTTTCTCTTTTGTGACGGCTGGCCAGCAGAGAAGCTTCTAAAAGCGATCGCTCATATAATTCTTGCATTCTCGCGCCTACATCGGACAACTGTTGCACTTGAATCAGCAAGTTATCTAGTGACTGGCGCAGCCGTTCATGATCCTGTTCTAAGGTGTTGCGATTAACTACCAATTCCCCAACTAAATTACTCATGTCGTCCAGTTGTTTAACTGGCACTTTCATCGTTTCTTCAAATCTGCGCCGTCCCCCCGAACGGGGTACTTTCCCAGTGTTGGGTTTAATTGGCGAGGCATGAACTATGGTGTTATCTGCTTCCGCCAGGAGTTTTTCTAAATCACTAAATTCATCTTCTAGTTTTGCTGATGCAGGTGTTTCGCTGGCAAAATTATGGCTGGCTGTGGTGGGAAATTCTTTGATATTAGGGTTGCTAGTTGCAGAAGAAGGCGGCTGAGATATTTCGTTGTCTCCACCTAATAATGCTTCTAAAGCTGCAAAATCTTCCGAGGCGATCGCACCATCATTACTTGGTAATTCCTCGCCTAATAATGCTTCTAAATCAGCAAATTCATTTTCTGCTTCTGATATTGTATTGGTTTCTTCTGTGACCGATATTATGTCTAATTCTGGAGAGTCAACAGCAATAATTTCTTCCTCAATTATTGCTGTATCTACTAACATCTCACTAATTTCTAATAATTCAGGTGATTCTGTCGTCTCTCTTAGTACATCAACTGCAACAGTCTCATTAATATTTTCATAAACTTCTAATTTTAATCCGGCTTCTTCAGTATTGGAGGATAAATTTACCTCTGTATCTGCTGTTAAAAATAAATCAAAATTATCGCTAATTATCGGTTCTAATGTCTCAGATTTTTCATTATTATTGCCAACTAATAAATCATCTAGTAAATTCTCAAAGTTTGGCAGTTGGGAAAATTCAATAATTTCTGTTTCTGCTAGTAACCGATCTAAATCCGTATCTAGTTCGCTAATATCTGTAGCTAATAATTCATCTAATAAACCCAAATCTGCATCTTGATTAATTATAGATTCATTCACAGACACCTCAGTAGTTTCCCCAATATCCATATCTCCAAATAAATCAAAGGATGGATGATCGGAACTGTCTAGCTGAATATATGTACCATGAATTTTGGTATCTAAATTAGCTAAAGAAATCGGTTCATTGTCTGCTGCTGCTGTATCTAGCTCATCAATGAAATTCAGTTCTAATTCGCCGAATCTTTGGGCATCAACTGCCTCAGCTTCCAATGATTTTTCAGTAAATTCTGGCGTAAAATCTAACGCCTCTGGTTGTTGAGCAAAATTGCGGATTTCTGGTAGTGATACGTTGCGATCGCTGACTATAGGTGGCTTTAAATCACCAAACAAATCATCGTCATTATCCCCAGAGAAGTCTAAATCTGGCTGAAGGAAAGTTAGCTCAAATTCATCTCGATAATCATCTATATTCGCGGCACTAGAATCTTGAAGCTCACCAAAAATTTCCCCAGAAGCAGCCGCTGCAAATAAACTTTCTTCTAAAGCTTTGGTGACATCTTCTTCTAAAACATTATCAAATTCTGACTGTGTATCTGCATCAGTTTGTGAATTCCAGAATTTACTCAAATCATCTTCTATGGAAGATAAGTTTGTTACTGGTGCAGTTGGACTATCAAATAAATCTCCGATTCCTGAGTCTTCTGTAGATATAAATAGATTTTCATCTTCAGCAAATAAAGTGTCTAAAGATAAAGAGTTTGGTTCAGATATTGATACTTTAAGTTCTGTCTGCTCAAAATTATTGGTTTCTGGAAGAGTTGTTTTTGTATTGTCTAGGAATAATTCATCTAAAATACTTTGTTGGTCAGCAGATAACCCAGTAATAGAATTAACCGCAGTAGTTGGGTGAGATACTTCACTACTAGTTGAGAGTGGCTGATCATCGCCAGTCAGTGCTAACAATTCATCTACATCTTGGCTGTTGATGTTGGTAGAAAATAACTCAGCTTTGTTAGCAATTTCTGATGCTGAAGCCTCTTTATCTAAGAAATTATCACCAAATAATAAACCAAGGTCTTCGGTTGTGTTGAAATTAACGGCTGACTCATCAGTGCGTTTATCGTCATCTAAAGACAGAAAATCAGCTAAATCACTATCATTATTTTCTGTGGGATTTTCAGTAATACCTATTTCTAAACCACTAACAGCATTAATATCCAGAATTTCTTCTTGTTGCCAAGTTTCATCTAATTCTGGCGTTTCTCCTTCAAATAAATCTGCCAGGGTATTTAATTCTGCTACTCCCACTTCTGGCCCGTGATGATCAATCCGCGCTACAGTTGATGATTTCTCTTCACTATCACTAAACAAAGAGTTAGCTGCATTTTCATCAGGATGATTAATTGCGATCGCTCTACCTTGATTTAACTGCTCATTCAGATCAGTCAAACTGATCACACTATCTGCTGGCTGTACACTGGCAATCAGCGAGACTTCCTCATCAGTTGTGCTGCTGGTATTTGGGGTTTCTGTCGCCGCGGCTGGTTCATTGTCAAATAAATCCAGACTAAAGTCTAAAGAAAACGACTCCAATTCTGGAAAACTCAAGAGTGCTTCTAATGGCTGACTAATTGTAATTTCCGCATCTCTGCCTTGCAGAACTAATTCTTGAGCTTGTTTAATTTCAGTAATGACTATTTTTGCTAGGGTAAGATAAGTATTCTCACTATTACAAATTGCATTAGCGGCGGCTTGACATAAACTAGACCAGTTAGGCAGATTCCATCTTTGTCCCAGTTTTTCTAAGTGGCGACAACATTGCTGAAGATTTTGCCGTGATTCCGGTGTTGCTTGTTGCTTAAAAAGTTGCAACATTTGCCGTAGAGATTGCAGCACCTGATTTTGAAACTCGATCCAGGTATTTTCTGGTGCTGTGACTGGTGTGGGTGTTGCTGGCGAAGTAATTTGTCTGTCTTCGGTCGCCGGTGAAGTATCCTGCGGGAAAATCTCGATCAGCGAACTGACACTTTCTATGTGGGGCGCTTGAATGATTGTATGACCATCGTCTGCTGCACCATTGTTACCTTCTTGTACCAACAGGTCTAAATGCTCATTCAGCCATTTAAATACAGGTTCAGCTTCGGACATTAAAGTATTAGCCGCTTCTTCTGAAAGTCCGTAGGGGCCGCTTAAATGTTCTAATAAAGCTTTGAGAGTATCCGCTACACCCAGAAATAAAGACTCTAACTTTTCATCAACCCGCACCGGATGCTCTTTGAGGACTTTAAAGCAATCTTCGAGACGATGAGCCGTGTGCTGGATACTGCTGAGACCCAGCATAGCGGCTCCACCTTTAATAGAATGGGCTGCCCGAAAAACTTCGTTGATCATTTCCGGGTCGTTCAAGGTACTTTGCAAATTCAGCAACCCCTGTTCAATGGTGTTCAGGTGGTCTCGTGCTTCTTCGATAAAGTAACCTAAAATCCGCTGTTGTTGTTCCGGCAGCATAATTAAAGTTCTGAGTGCTGATTACTAAGTCTGATGTCCTTTGTCATTTGTTCTTGTCCTTTGTCATTGACTAATGACTCATGACCAATGACTAATTACTTTGATTCCAATGTATCCACCCGGAAACGCTCAACAGAAGCGATTAAGTCACGGGACACACCCACTAAGTTTTGGAGTGCGCCAGAAACTCGCTGCGCTTCTTGGGAGGTTTCTTGAGCTGTCAGTTCTACTGATTGCATAACTTGAGCGACAGCACGGGAAGTTTCCGTCTGTTCTACGGTGTCGCTGGTAATTGAGCGCACCAGAATATCAATGCGATTTGCTACTTGAATAATATTTTCCAGCGATAGCTTGGCTTCTTCTGCCAGTTTTGTGCCATTAATTACCTGTTGTGTGCCTTCTTCCATTGCGGTCATCACGGAGCCAGTTTCACTTTGGATTTGCATCACTATCTGTTCAATTTCTTTCAAAGATTTTGCCGATTTATCCGCTAACTGGCGGACTTCATCTGCCACAATTGCAAACCCGCGTCCGGCTTCCCCTGCTCTGGCTGCTTCAATACTGGCGTTGAGTGCCAGTAAGTTGGTACGAGAAGCAATTTGGGAAATTAACGCCACAATCTTAGAAATTTCTTGGGAAGACTCTGCTAGCCGTTTAACTTTACGGGTGGTTTCCGCCACAGTTTCCCGAATTACTAAAATCCCTACCACTGTGTTTTCTACGGCTTCCCCACCTTTGAGGGCAATGCGACTAGCATCACGGGCAACAATTTCAGCTTCCCGTGCTGCTTCTGCCACCCGTTGAATTGAGTCGGTCATCACCTGCACAGAATTTAAGGTGACAGCTAACTCTTCGGCTTGGCGTAAAGCATCACTCGATAAGGCTCGCGCAAAGGTTTCGGAATTGGTTGCACCTTTGGTTACTTCCCGCGCTGCAACTTTTACCTGTTGCACGATATCCCGCAAGTTTTGAATTGTCAGGTTAAAAGCATCGGCAACGGCTCCGAGTACGTCTGCTGTCACCTCCGCCTGTACTGTCAAGTCACCTCTGGCTGCCCCTTCTACGTCATCCAATAAGCGAATTACTTGCCGTTGTAAATTTTCTTTCGCTTCTTCTTGTTCATCGGCTTTGCGTTGGGCTTCATTGGTAGTTGTGAAAATTACCCGCGCCATTTCGTTAAAGCCAGTCGCCAACAAACCTAATTCATCTTCAGAATATACAGTGGCTTGGACATTGAGATTGCCTTGGCGGACAGCATCAAACTGATTCTGTAAATCTTTGGTTGTGCGCCGAATTTGTTTCAGCGTGAGATTTCCCATAAAAGCAGCAGTCGCAAATCCAGAAATTCCGGCGGCGAGGGACATCGCCCAACCCGTATTGCGAATGGATTCTCGCTGCTGTGGTGGCGACAAGGAAGTTGCCCCAAAGCTGACAACGGCGACAACTAGTGCTGAGAAAATACCGACAGTGCCAGCTACTAAAAAAGGCTTCATATCCAAAGAAGCATTTTCCAGTGGTGCTAGCCAGCCTTGCTCAACACTTACTACTGGTTCTAGTTTTGAAACATCGGTTTGCGTAAATATCGGGACGGCTTCTTGCGAACCAGTAATGGTGAATAGTTCTTCATCGCGATCGCTACTGCCATTATTAGCAGTAGTATCATTAAATTTATTGTGGGAGTTGCTGTTGGTTTCCAGTGGCCCGGATAAGACTACATCCCCAAAGCTCATATCCGAGTCTGCTAAGTCAAACCCAGGAATATTACCCAGGTCGTCAAATTCATCAAAGTCATCTAAAAATTCGATATTACTTTTAGAATTTTGACCACTGAGCATACTGTTAGTATCTTCATCGGTTCTGAATTCATCTGATCCAAAGGCAGACTCAAATGCTTCAAAATCAAAATTATCATCACCATCAAAGGAGTTGGTGTCTAAAGTTGTGCCAGCTTTCAAAGAAGAGTTTTGCAAAGAAAAATCGTCGTTAACAGATGAATTGGTAGTTGCCGAATTATCCGGAAATTCTATTTTTTCTAACCAATTACTTGGTTTGGCTGCGAATACATTATCTTGATTTGTTTTTGCGTCCACATGGGGGATATCTTCTGGAGATTTGGGTAAATTTTCATCCAGCATACCCATTTTTAAGTCCAAACTCGCCATGCTTGGCTCTGGAGACTTTTCTGCTAATAAAACTTCAGATGAAGTGTCTAAAGTATTATCTGTGAGTAAATTATCTGCTGCAAAAGGAGAATCAATACTCTGACTATCAAAGGGTGAGCTTTCTTGGCTCAAATTAGCCCCACTATTAAAGGGATTATTTGTGATCCCTGAATCATCTAAATTGATAACTGATATGTCTTCTTGCCAGAATGCGGGTAAATCTAAGGCGATTTCTTCTTCTGGACTGTAATTAAGTTCGGCACTATGCTCATCTGGATTAACGGCAAAAGGATCATCCATTAACGATGGTGATTCTTCAACCGCTGTTTTCATCACAATGCTGTCTGTGGGAATATCAAATGGGTTAACAGACGACTGAGATTCTTCAATGCTCTTGAAATCAAAGCTTTGACTATCTAAGTTAGCAAATGTTCCTAAATCTTCTAAGTTTGATGTATCCAGTTCTGAGCTATCAGAAATACCTGTAATACTGATTGAATCATCAACTTCCAGAGGAATAGCTGGTTCTTCTAATGGTTGTAAATATTGATTGATATTCTCCAGCCCATTTTTGGCAAAAGTGATGATTTCTGGTTCATCAGTCAACTGCAATACTTCTTGATATTCGGCTTTGGCAACATCGTACTGCTGCAAAACGTAGTAGACATGACCCCGTAATAAATGGCAGTTAGGGTCATCTGGTACATTTTGTACTACCTGATCAACTAAGGTAGCAGCGAATTCATAGTCTTGTTGAGCGTAGGCTGTACAAGCCTGCTGATATGTTTCTAGATAGTCATCTATTGTTGCTGCCATTTGCTCCCTCCCAATATCATCCTGCCCACCTTGCACTCCGCACAATCGCCGTTTGATCAAGCAATCTTAAACACTGATTGTTTTTAGCGCCTAATAACCACTCGCCACGTAAAAAGGGAGCCATTGTATCTGGTAGATTTGTTGGTGGCATGAGATTTTGTACATCTAGCCAATCCATACCGCCGACTTCTTCGACTGCTAAACCGACTATTGTTTCCTGCTCCTCAATGGCAATTACTGGAATTTCTGCTCTATCAGTATTTAGTGCAGTTGCTTCACCTAGAAATTGACCCAAATCTGCCACCCAAATTACTCGACCTCGTAAATTTAGAGTACCCAAAAGTAAAGGAGAAGCATTAGGAATCGGGGTAATTCTATCAGGGCTTAATTCCAAGACTTCTCGGATACCAGTAGCTGGTAGGGCAAACTCCTGATGCGAGGGAATATAAAAACGCAAATGTAACTCACCTTCAGGACTTTCTACTTGTAATTCAGGACGGAAGTGGTCTTGGCCACTGCCACTCAAAAAGTCCGGTTTGCTAACCATGTTCTTTTCATCCTTATCCTCGCAGGAGTTGTTTGACTGTTCCTACCAACTCTGTTGGCTGAAACGGTTTGGCTATATAAGCATCTGCACCCTGTTTCATCCCCCAATAGCGGTCAAATTCTTCACCTTTAGAAGAACACATGACTACGGGGACATTTTGGGTTTTTGGGTCAGATTTTAACCGACGACACACTTCGTAGCCGTTCATCCGTGGCATGACAATATCCAATACCACCAAGTCTGGAGGAGCTGTTTGAATGGCCTCCAACGCTTCTACTCCGTCACTGGCGTATGTGACTGTTAAACCAGTGGCTTTCAGGAGGTCAATAATCATTTCCCTCTGTGCGAGACTGTCTTCCACAATCAGAACTGTACTCATAAATGCCTATCTACCTCCTGATGTAGACGTTCCTCTTTGGAACATTCCCTGACTCCCCGTTAAAAGTACTTGTATAAATTTATGCTATTATTTCACTAATTGACTAGATAATAATTTGGCATGGGGTTAGTTGATTCTGTGATAACATTTTTTACCCCATCTTTTATAGAATCAACAAGTCTTCTATTTGATTGGTGTTCCCATAAAAGACTTGTAATTAACATATTTCTCGACAAGCATGAGTAATTCTGAATCATCAAAGGGTTTTGTTAAATAATCTGTGGCCCCAACCATCCTGGCTCTGACCCGATCGATAAAGCCATCTTTACCAGTTAGCATGATAATCGGTACTAAGCGAAATGCTGTAGAATGGCGTAGCATACTGCAAATCTCGTAACCGTCGAGTTCGGGCATGGCGATGTCGCATAAAATTAAATCTGGTCGTAGTTGAAATACTAGTCCCAGTGCTTCTAAAGGCTGAGTCAGAGCGATCGCTTCATAACCATGTAATTTTAAAATCGACTCTACAGCCTCACAAATCGTGGTTGTATCATCAATACACACGATCCTGGGACGATGGTTTTCTTCTCCTTCTAACTCTGGTATTAATATCTTGGAATTATTTGTCGCGGAATCTCCTAGTTGCAACCAACCTTGTAATACATAAGGATATATCGCCTTAGCAACTGTCAACAAATCTCGGTTCAGATAACGCGCCAGTTGTCTTAAGGATGTTTTGCCATCAGCCCAATGCTGTAACTTATTTACTGTTGCCTCTGGTAGTGAGGAGCGTAATTCTGCTGTATCCACTAATACTGGTAATTGTTCGGGTGATTGAATTTGTGGATATAGGCGCTTCCATTCTTGAACTTGTTGAGTAATTCTGGCAACTAAAGGCGCAATTTCTAAACTTGTTAATTGTGGTGCCAGGGCTGCTCCTTGGCGAAAAATAAAACTACCTTGGTGTAAACTCAACAAATCAAACAGAGTTTCTTGCACTAAGCGATGAATAATACTATGAGCTATCTTGGGGCTGATGATATTTCGTTCTAAAAGTGTCCACAAGTAGCCATACTCTGGGACATTTTGAGTTGCTAGTGAAGTATTTTGCTTTTGCTCAAGTCCCATCTCGACTCGATAATGACGCAAATAATCATCAATCCGCGATAAGTTACTATCACCTGCTTGGCAATAAATAATCTGACCGTTGAGGAAAAAGACGAACCAAGATTGTTTTCTACTATGTTTGCTATGGCGATGTCTGAGGGTTTCATCTTGGATAAGATTATCTTGCTTGTGAAAGCCAGCTTCCACTAACAATTGTCCAGTCCGCTGACCTAACTCAATTAATTGCAAAATACTACGAATATCAATTTCATTTAAATTTCCCTGCATTTAGCTCAACGTAACTCCTTGTTATATTCTTGACTTAAGTTTGCCCAGCAATTTTTCCTATATTGCTCATAAATAAAGTAAATTATTACCTCCTAGCATTCGCCATCTTATTTCTCCAACAACTAATGTCTATCAGGAGATACATTTAGCTATAAACCGTAAATTTTCGTAATACAGCTTGAGCAAAGTTAGTGATAACACGGAAGTCAGGATCACTATCATCAGTACAAAATATAAGGGCGCGACTCAATCGCTGCGATAAAATCTGACGGCGTGAATTTGCACGTCAATAAATGGTTTTGTCTAGATTTTTTTCCTACACCACGGTGAAATATCAGACAAAATAACAAAAATATTTTAGGTATAGCAGTCGAAGTATAGGTGAGGACATTGAAAAAGCACGAATGCCAGAAAGAGTAATAATTTTACCTCCTGCCTCCTGCCTCCTGCCTTCTACCTGCTGCTATATATCTCAAAACACGGACATTAAGTACGCAAGAGGACGAACGGTGTGCTGTATTTAGCAGAAGTACAAAAGCAGAAGGGCGGCTTACTTAGTGGTGGTTCTAAAACCGAACTAAAACTGCTAGCTTGTCAGCGAACCGACCAGAATTGGAGTACTGTGTCGGAAGAGGTGATTACTGCTGAAGAAGCCAGCAAGTTAAATGATGGTGCATTAGTGCTAGTAGAACTAAATCCGAATCGCCAAGTGCAACGGATTCAAGAAGCTGGACGGCCATTAGTCAACATATTGCAAAATTTTTCGCGGCAGCTAGAAAAATTTAAACTGAAGGAAGATGAGATTGATCAGTGGAAGCAGTCGCTAACATTTCAGGCGCAAGAAATGAATCGCCGGGAAATGGAGATGGAAGCACGCTTAGAACAGCTGCAACAAATGGAAGATGACTGTCAACGTTTGGATGAGCAGAAGCAGGAAGTTGACTCATCTCGTGAGGAAATTGAAAAGTTACAAGCCGAAATTGAGCGTAACCGCCAAGAATTAGAAGGAGCCTGGGAGCATTTACGCGGTGAACAACGCCGCTTAGAAGAACGACAAGCAGAGTTACAACAAGGTAATGTTTTAGATGAAGAACAAAGTCGGGTGATGAGCGATTTATTGAATCGCTTATCTAGCCGGGTTGCACCGACAGAAACAGTTAGAGAACATCTGCATTTAGCTTTTGAATTAATCGAACAGCAGCAAACGACTTTAAATCCTCATTGGGAAAAGTTAGAGCAGCAAAAAACTTTAGCAGCCCAACAGCAAGAAGAAGTTGACCGCCTTGCCCAAACTTTAAGCGATCGCCAAAACGAATGGCAACAAGCACATAATTCTTTAGAACAGCAAACTGCTCAATTAAAAGTCAACCTAGCAACGATTACAACTAAACAAGAATATGCTCGCCTAGTCAAAGAACAGTTGCAATCTCAAGAATATTTATATCAAAAAATAAATTCTTTATCTACTAATAGTGGTGATAGTTCTAGCGAGAAATTTGATATAGAAGCATTAGAAAAAATGCCATTAGATGAACTACAAAAAATAGTTCAAGAACTATCTAAAAAATTAGAAATAGACTCCAACTTTGTTCTTGAGCAAGAACAAGAATTGCAATATAAGCAAGCAGATATTGAAGAATTACAAAGAAAAATGAGTCAAGCTTCCGGTCAGGATCACATCAATTTGGAAATGGAACTGGCAGATGAAAAAGACCATTATCAAATGCTCAACAGGACTTTAGAAGGTCAACGCCGGAGTTTGTTGCAGCGTGATAAAGTGCTGAAGCGACATCAAAATGTATTACTCCGCCGCCAAGGACAACCTGTTAATAATGTAGAAGAAGAAAATACAATTGATATTACGCCAATTTTGCTACAAATTGATAGCCAGCGACAACAACAATCCCAGGAATTACAAAAACTGGAACAGGAAATTGAGCAGATGCGCTCTGCAATTGACATTGACCAAGGAATGATTGACAACCAAACGCATGATTTGTCACAAAAACAACAAGACATCAAAACTCTCGAAGCAAATTTACAATCTTTGCGAATAGCAGCGGCTGAATGCTGGGTGCGAGTAAATTTATATCAAGAAGCCTTACGACCAATTCAAGATTCTTTGGATGGTTTGCGCCAAAAACTGCAAGGAATTAATGATTCATTGGCGCAAGTCCAAGAAGTTGGTGATTATCAACTGCAAACTATTAGCGAGATGCGTCATACTCTCCAAAATCTGATGTCTCAGCCGGAATTAATAGCGTCTTGAGAAGTATGAAGTATGAAGTGTGAAGTCTGAAGTCTGAACAATATTTCGGGATAAACACCAGGCGAAACAAAGTCCGCACTTCGACAAGCGAGAGTGAACGTCTACGCAGACTATCTTAAAACCCGCGCAGGCGGGTTTAGTTTGTATAGCCGCAGACTTCAGTCTGAGGGCTATGTGCTTGATAAGCTCTCTTTGATGATAATCCAATCACCTTGAACTTGAGCGATCGCACCACCAGGAAAGGGATCGGTTTGGGAACGGTTCGGGGCGATAATTAAAGCCGTTAATTTTTCAATATGATCAAAATTAGGTGCGTCGGGTAAGATTTCTAATAATATCTGTCGCATCACCCGCCGTTGTAAAGCTATTGGTGCGGGTTTTAATATTTGACGATTCAATTTCAACAAATCACCACTCCCAATAGTTGCTGCTTCCCGCAACTGCTGCGCTGCTTGTTCTAAATACTCGACATCTGCTTGTAAGAGTTCTGCTGTTTGGGCTAAAGCTGATTCTACTTTAGGGTTAAAGTTAGTTTGTAAATAGGGAATTAATTCTTGGCGGATACGATTGCGTGAATACTTGATATCTTGATTGGTAGAATCTTCCCAAATAGGTAATTGAAAATCTTGGCAAAATTGCCCTGTTTGCTGACGAGTAACTTCTAACAATGGACGCACTAAGGTTATTTTTTCCGATAACGGACGTTGCCAAGTTAAAGCTTGTAAGCCATCAGCGCCAGTACCACGCATTAAATTGTACAGCAGCGTTTCGGCGCGATCGCTGGCTGTGTGTCCAGTAACTATATATTGGTAATTATATTTTTGGGCGATCGCATTTAAAATTTGATACCGCCAATCACGCGCCGCCGCTTCACTATTGACAGGTTCTTTGGCAGTTTCTAAATAAAAATCTACACCCCAATTTTTAGCCAAATCTTCTACATGATTCGCATTCGCTTGTGAATCATCACGCCAGCGATGATCGCAATGAGCAATACTGATATACCATGACCATTTAGGTTGTAAATCTAATAGTAATTTAATTAAACATAGAGAATCTTGTCCACCTGAAACCGCGACTAATAGCCGTTCATGATGTTTAAATAAATGACGCGATTTGATAGTGCGATGAATTTTGGCGTGTAAGGGAGTCCATACCATTTTGAATTATTAACCGCAGATGAACGCAGACGGACGCAGATAATTAATAATTTTATCCGCGTGCATCCGCGTTCATCTGCGGTTTTAAACTATAGAATCTATTCACAAAATATCAAATATAATTTCACCCCTCTCCAGTTATAAAGAGGGGCTAAAGCTATTAAAAAAACCAACCGTAAGAATGCAAACCTTTACCTAAAAGATTCACACCCAGATAACAAATCCAAACGACCACAAAGCCACTGGCTGCTAAAATTGCGGGGCGACGACCTTGCCAACCGCGGGTAATTCTAGCGTGGAGGTAAGCTGCAAAAACTAACCAAGTAATTAATGCCCAAGTTTCTTTCGGATCCCAACTCCAGTAAGAACCCCAAGCTTCATTTGCCCAAACTCCGCCAGCGATAATCCCAATTGTCAGCAGGGGAAAGCCTAAGCCAATGATGCGGTAGCTAATATTATCTAGGGTATCAGCAAGACTGAGACGTTGAGGCGAAAGAACTGCGGCGGTTGCTGTAGCTTCCGATGGTGCAGTTGTGACCAAGTTTAACACGGCGGTGTTACCGTTGTTAGTATTGGTTTCAAATCGACGAGCAGAACCGTTATTTTCGCTAACAGGGGTTGCTGGTTGAGTAACTAGTTCACCTGCTTTGTGTAAGCGATAGCCATTACTGCGGTAGCCACCAGTACCAACAGAACTGCCTTGTAGTTCGATTTTTTGACCGCGTGTTACAACCAGAAAAGCGATCGCTAAGATTGAACCTACCATTAAAGCAGAGTAGCTCAACATCATCACACTAACGTGCATCATCAGCCAGTTAGACTTTAATGCAGGTACTAATGGTTCTGCTGCTTGCATTGTGGATGGTAAAGTTAGGGCAGCAAAAGCAGTGATCCCCATTGCTACAGGTGCAGTAAAAACCCCCACTAAGCGGCTACGAGTACCATTTTCCGCAATTAGATGAACTGCTGTAATTCCCCAAGTCAAAAAAAACAGTGATTCATACAAGTTACTCAGGGGAAAATAACCTGCTTCTATCCATCTTGCGCCTAAAAGGGTGGCGATACACAAATTAGCGATCGCCATTCCGGCTGTTCCTAAAGCACCAAGTGCTGGTAAATTTGGAAAAGCCGCTCCTCCCCAGTAAACCAACATGGTGAGGAATAACACAGCAAATGAGGCATTGTCTAGCCAGTTCTGGAGTGCAACCAGATTCATACAGTATTCTCCACCTTTATTGCTTAAAGTTGCGATTCTAACTATTTTGATCCTAACTTGAGTTTAATTAGAGACTCAGCGTAGATAGAATAAATTAATGTGCTAATTATTAATTCAGCTGACACAATCAAGATTACGAAGTGCTGAGTCACCTAAGTTTGTCCGGAGGGAAACTCTTCTCGCAACTTCTCAGTGAGTTGAAAGTGCTAAGTATAAACCTAGTACAACGCGGCGGAAATAAAGATACCATTCCAAGTTAGTGAAAAGCTTGTGATATACGCTTTTTGACTTTTGACTTTTGAACGCCAGTTGCTTCAAGTCGGCAGAGCCGACGACAGTCGCCTCAAGTCGAGCCAGCGCGTTGCGGAGGTTCCCTCCGTTGTAGCGACTGGCGTGGGAAACCCGCCCACGGCGCTGTCTCCCCAACGCACTGGCTCCTTTTGACTTCCGCCTTGCGGTACTAGTTTGCTCAGAGCTTTGAGCAATATGGTCTCAAAGTTCTCTGAGGATTCTGAAAGTTTAAGGTTTTGAACTACTAATGTTGGGATGATTCTCTGAATTAGGTAGAGTGGCTGAATTGGTCGATTTTTTCAGAGAGACAAAAATATCATAGCGGGTACTGCGGCTGTCGCTCACGGAAGTTGTTGCACCAATTGAACGAGTTGCTTCTAAAAAAGTTCTTTGTTTGGGAAATAGAGTATTGAGAGTAAAGTTATTTACCATCCGTTCTACATCTATAAAAAATGCACCATTTGTCGGATTCAGTTCTGTTGGTACAGTCTGTTGATACGCCAGATTGCTGGCTAATGTGCTGCTGGGTTTAGGCACAATTTTATCGGTAACAGGAGCGCCCAATACTAAGAAAGCTATATCTTGATCTAACCAACCGTGGCTAGCAGTTAAAGTTCCAAAAGGCCCAATCCAATTGACAACGGGTTGACCTGCGACTGTCCCTGGTTGAATTTGGAATTGATATTGAGTTTTAATTACATCATCCAGCTTTTGTAGAGATGCTTCAGCTAATTTGCGATCGCTGGCTTTGATCATAAATACCAATCCAGCTCTAAAATCTCCTGGTGTGCCATTTTTTGGTGTGTTCGGAATCAACGAGACAGCAAACTCACCTTTCATCCAACTGAGTAAATCCCGTTCCAAATCGAGATTAGTCAAAGATTTCACACCACTACGCAGTTGTTCAGGAGACACGGGTGAAAGCGGATTTCCTTGAGATGTGAGGATGTAGTCGCCCCATAACCGTTGTAAGTTGCTACCAGATAACATCATCAAGGTTTCTGCTGGCATTCGCTGCTGCATATTACCTGCTGAGTTATCGATTGATAGTAGGCGCTGGCTTTGAGGATTTAGCCAGGAAACGCCCTTCAAGCGAATTCCTTCTGACTCTAATGTAATCGTCCCGGCCAAACCTTGGTTATTTTGCAGCTGTGCCAAAACTTGGGCTGGTAAGCGCCGATTAGGAGCCGTAGTAGCAATCTTGGCTGCATTGGGAACATTGACATAAAACTGGGCAAAAGAATTAGACTCCGAAATTTTGGGAAAATTCTCAGCGAAACTGCCAACTGTTGCTAAGGATGTTTTATTTTTATAGGCATCAATTGCCCGTTCTGTGGCTTTAGGATTATCAGTAATAACTAGGAAGCGTTGGTCTAATAATGTAGCTGAAATATTTGTACCAAATTGCCCTTCGCTTTGTTTGATAGGCACTCCCTGATAGGTGCGGTCAATCCATTTCCCTGTTTTTAATGCTTTGGGTTGCGCCAAAATTTTTTGCGCTAACTCTGAGTTTTTTACAGGCAAAACCATAACTAGTGATTGTTGACTGTCAGCCGCAACGCTATCGGTAGCTACAGGTTTAGAAGCAGGCTGACTAGTTTCGGGAGCTAAAATTGCGACGGTAACTTCTTTATCTACCCAAGGTTGAATATCTTGTTTAAAGTTAAAACCATTATTCGTCAGAAAGCGATCGCGCAACTGAATCAACGTCTTATTTAGTTCTGCTTGCGACTCTTTTGTGCCAAACTCCTGTAATTTCTGCCATTGTTTGGGATCTGTAGTCAGAGAAGCAGCAAACAGAGCATCGTTCGGAATAATATTTGCACCTACTAATAAATTTCCAGAATATAAATGCCCCTGGCTGAACAACCGATAGGCTACTCCGCCACCAATAATTAATAAACCAGTAGCCGAGAGCGTCAGTGCCAGAGACGGTTTCTGTTTTTTCTTCATGGGAACAGACACAATAGGCAGCGCCATTGAAACCAATACCTCATACTTGCGAACTTTTTACTTGCTTGGTCAAGTAAACTTAAGCTTTTTCCTTCTTTTGGTCAGTTTTTCAACAATTTTCTCTACCCTGAACTTTTGCTGATACTTCGGTAACTAAGCTTAGCTATTTTTGCTTTAAAAGTAGTGATTTTGTCGTTAGTTAATCTTTTTAACATGCTTTGCTCTATTTCGCAGGCAATTTTTCTATAAAAGTTTTCTTTTTGGGTCAATCTTAGTTAGAGAAGCTATTTGAGTATTTCAGCATTGATTTGGAGAATCGATGGTTTAACACAGGGTTAGAGCTAAGTAAAACTCTTACGTCTATATGTTCTTAAACCCTTACAGCTACTCTTCACAGATGATTTTTCTGCATAAGTTCTGAACTTTATTCCAAGCATTATGAGGATATAACTAACTTCAAAAAGCTGCAAGTCGCCAGTAATTTGTAATTTTTATTACTTATACATCTTAGTTATTCTGTATTTAATCATCAAAAATATAGCTGGAATGCGCTAATTTTTGAAATTATGATTATCGATGATTATTTGTACCAAAATTATCAAAACACAAATTTTGGTGATTTATGGATGTTTTGACGCTGAAACCATGCCTATATTAGCTAGATAGCGGTAAATCAACGAGCAATCTAGAATTTAATTTTTAGATAAATTTAATTTTTTACCGATTCAGGTAAACTAGATTACCTATTTAGTTTGCGGTTTTATCAGTAAGAGTATATCGAGTCGGTGATTGTCAAAAACTAAACTTCAGGAAAGGAATGTTTTTACCTCCTGCTTTCTACCTGATCTAGTGTAGCGATCGCCACTGCATTCTACCCTTTGCCATTCACTGCACTTAGCTGCATCGGCCCCAAATACTTGGTTAAATACGGTGAAAACACCTCATAAATCAAAGTTAGCGGTTGCCCATGATGCCAAAACAAGTAATGACGACCCCAAAACGGCCCTGGCACATTAAAACCAGACTCTAACGCCGCCGAATTTCCATAATAAATTCCGCGTACATCCCGATATAACTCTGTGCGGAGACGCGCCAAACTTGCCCAAATTGGCAATGAACGATTTTGTAAATACTCATCTACATGGCTGGCTTCCCACCACGATGTCGCATAAGCTAGCCTCTGTCCTGAAGCAGTACGTAACCACACCTGACGGCGCAGTCTTGGCCCTGGCACAGCTTGAATTAAATCAGGCGCATCATCTAAATCTGTGCCAATCAATGACATATCAATCACATCTACTTCTGTTGGCTCACCTGTCAGCAATTCTAAATGCCGAGTCGGAGAACCATCGCCCAATAACAGCAGTTGCCAAGTAGGAGCCAACTGTGAGTGAGGCAAACTCTTTTGGATAACTTCCTCGTCTCCTTGCCAAATCGGAGTCAGACGGTGCCAAGCTACTGGCAGTGTGGAGTTGTTTGTCAGAGTAAAAATCGCAGTCAATGTTATTTACAAAAGTTCATCTATCTCTATAAAAGCACAAAAAAAGTCAATAGTTAAAAGCTCGTAGTCAGTAGCTAGGCATTGCTAACTGTTGACCATTTACTCATGACCATTGACCAAGCCCCTGCGGGGAGGGAATAGGGAGCTTGTCAAAGTGTTCCCTGTTCCCTTTTCATAAAAAATGCGGATGGCGAGACTCGAACTCGCAAGGCAAAGCCACACGCACCTCAAGCGTGCGCGTATACCAATTCCGCCACATCCGCGAGAGTTCACTGAAGAACTAATATAGCACAACAAAGTGATTATAGTAAGGTAATATCTAATTTTGCAAAATTTACCAAAAATTTAAGTGAACATGTTCACAACTTTCCCGAAGGCGGATATCAGACTAACAGAAATGTAATAGCGCCACAAGTGATATTAAAAGGGGTATAGCTACTTTAAGATGCTCTGCACTTACCACAGCCTATTTCGGGAAACTGGCACAGACGAGCAGATGTGAAGCTGTTAGTCTGGTTAAGACCCGTAGAGGCTCCCTGGCAGTCCTGACCTTTGTGAAACTCCGAAGGGCGTATATATACTGCTCAGGATGCTGCTGAAAAAACTCTCATTGTCATTTGTAACCAAGTAAAAGCTTTGTTGCAAATCAGATAAGAGAAAATGTCAATCTACTGGTACTAATATCGAAACTCGAAAATGAAGTTTGACAAAATACTAATTGCTAATCGGGGAGAAATCGCCCTTCGTATTCTCCGCGCCTGTGAGGAAATGGGAATAGCGACCGTTGCGGTTCACTCCACCGTTGATCGGAATGCGCTCCATGTGCAGCTGGCTGATGAAGCTGTTTGTATTGGTGAGCCTGCCAGCGGTAAAAGTTATTTAAATATTCCCAACATCATTGCTGCCGCCTTGACGCGTAATGCCACTGCCATTCATCCTGGCTATGGTTTTTTGTCAGAAAATGCCAAATTTGCCGAAATTTGTGCAGATCATCATATTGCGTTTATTGGCCCGACTCCAGAAGCAATTCGCTTGATGGGAGATAAATCCACTGCCAAAGAAACCATGCAAAAAGCTGGAGTCCCAACAGTACCAGGGAGTGATGGTTTAGTCGAATCAGAGCAAGAAGGGTTAGCACTGGCTAAGGAAATTGGCTATCCCGTGATGATTAAAGCCACAGCTGGCGGCGGTGGAAGAGGGATGCGTTTAGTCCGTTCTGAAGAGGAATTTGTCAAACTGTTTTTAGCTGCTCAAGGCGAAGCAGGTGCAGCCTTTGGTAATTCTGGCGTTTATATCGAAAAATTTATTGAACGTCCCCGCCACATTGAATTTCAAATATTGGCAGATAACTATGGCAATGTGATTCACTTGGGTGAACGGGATTGTTCAATTCAACGCCGTAACCAAAAATTATTAGAAGAAGCCCCTAGTCCGGCGCTTGACCCAGACCTGCGCGAGAAAATGGGGCACGCGGCTGTGAAAGCTGCTCAATTTATCAACTTTACAGGCGCAGGTACGATTGAGTTTCTCTTAGATCGGTCGGGTAACTTCTACTTTATGGAAATGAACACCCGCATTCAAGTAGAGCATCCTGTCACCGAGATGATTACTGGTGTGGACTTAGTAGTCGAACAAATTCGGGTGGCTCAAGGCGAAAGACTCAGGCTAACTCAAGACCAAGTAATTTTGCGTGGTCATGCCATAGAATGCCGCATCAACGCCGAAGACCCAGACCACGATTTCCGTCCCGCCCCAGGTCGAATTAGCGGTTATCTTCCCCCCGGTGGCCCTGGCGTGCGAATTGATTCCCACGTTTACACCGATTACCAAATTCCCCCCTACTACGATTCTTTAATTGGTAAGCTAATTGTTTGGGGGCCAGATCGTGCCACTGCTATTAACCGGATGAAACGCGCCCTGCGGGAGTGTGCTATTACGGGACTACCAACAACTATTGGGTTCCACCAAAGAATTATGGAAAACCCACAGTTTTTACAAGGCAATGTTTACACCAACTTCATTCAAGAGATGAAACTGTAGGGGATTGCTTAAGATAAAAGGTAAAGGGTAAAGCGTAAAAGGCTGAGAGATATCTTTTTTTCAGCTTACAGCTGTCCCTTTCCTCATCTCAAACTCAGGTTGGGTTAAATTCATGGATAAGTTTCTACGTATTTTCATTCAAATAGAAACGAGACTTCAAATCGTTGCCTTGATTGGAGTGATGCTTCTTCTAGGATACTTGGGATTCATAAATTATCAGCAAGAGCGAACATTGCCTGTGCCGAACGGTTCATCAACAATACAGAATTAGATTCGCCATTTGGGTGTAAAGACCTAATTCATACCATATCTATTGTGAGGATATTGAAGGAAACTGTTATGAGCTCTGACAATACTAATTCTAACCAGCGTTCACTTACTAAAGTTATCTATCGCTTTCTTGGGGGTGCTGTACTTGCCACTCTTGTACTGCTTATACCAATTACATATGGGACATTTAACGATTTTGGACTGGTTCAAGCAGGTGTCGCATCATTGTTGGTGATATTTTGTGAATTACTATCAATTGTTTGGGGTGAAAAATTTATTGACGTGGTGATGCGAATGCTGAATAGCACTGGTCTTTAAGTAAGTGAACAATGATGTATAGTTCAATTTGCAATTTGTATTGCAGGCGAAGAAGATGGGGATCTAGAGAACTAGAAGATATATCCGGTTCTACCCGACCCAAAGGCGAGTGAGGTAGGATGTCTGCGAGTCATTGATGAGTCTGGCGAAGATTATCTCTATCCTCAGAGCCAATTTATAGTTGTAAAGTTACCGGAAGACATTCGAGAGAGATTGTTGGCAGCAATTCAGGAGTAAAACGGGCAGTCCTTGAGTACGATCGACACGACATAAAAGGCTGTTTGTCAATCGTGACGTTCCGCCCTCTTTGCTAACGATGCTCCTTTTCATACAGCAAGCGATCGCCCTTCCCAAATATGATCCATAATTGAGCGATAACTTCGTTAAGCTGCGCTAACGCATCCTCCCTTATTCCCTAGCTGACATGAGACATCATCGTGATTAATCCTTGTTGACCTAAGAGAATTTCCCGCAGCAAGCTGAAAATGCCTACCCAAATAATTGGGGTAATGTCCACCCCGCCTATTGGTGGTACTAACTTACGTAAAGGTACTAAAAATGGCTCAGTCGGCCAAGCTATAAGATTGAAGGGCAACTTATTTAAGTCTGCTTGGGGATACCAAGTCAGAACAATGCGGAAAATAAAGAGAAATGTCATCAGTCCCAACAGTGGGCCGAGAATCCAAACGGTCAAGTTAACACCAGTCATCTGTTTGCGCTACTATTTTTGAACAAAGAGAATTCTGAGAAGCAAATAAGAAATTTTGAAGGTTTGTAAAGCGTATAGATATATTTTATGGCAAATGCCAGTCAACCAATTTTAGATTTTGGATTTTAATTGACTCCACAGATAAATCTGGCGATTTGTAGGATTCCGGTAATATTGGTCACGATAAACACAAAAGTACCACTTTCCCTAAATATTAAGATTTTTAGAGATTTTTGTGAAAAAATTTGTGTCTAGTTACGGGAAATACTGAACGATAAATATTCATCCCTAGCCCCTAGCCTCAATTCTTTTGTTTTAAAGCTTATACCCAAAGGCTTCTCAAGGAAGTACTACACTATTAGAATTATGATGAAGTGTGTAAAAAAAGGTTGAGAACAATGACACCATCTTTAGCAAATTTTCTTTGGAGTCTGGCTTGGGGTACTGCGATCGTTGTTATCCCTGCTACTGTTGGGCTAATTTTCATTAGCCAAAAAGATAAAATCCAACGTTCTTAATCTTTTGCGGAGTCAATTAGACTCTAACACCAATATTCTGTCAGCTAATTACCTAATTGCATTCACATTAGCAATCTTCCTTGAGAGGACAGGGTATACTTAGCTGACAGATATAAATTTTTTTGGCTGGCAATCGTTAAAAAGCTTCATATCTTCTGAGCCAGAAGCTTGGAAGCTTAATTATATTGTGATTAATTAAAGTAGTGATTTTAATTGTGACTCGCTAACATAGATTGTGATATTGGGATAAAGAACAATGCTAAATTTTGGGCTGAACTCAGCCAGTGTTCTGGCTCAGGTCAATGTAGGAACGAACTCAGCCAGTATTCTAGGAATTTTCCTGGCTGTGGCTGGGGCAGCACTGTATTTTATGCGGACTGTACGCCCAGAACTTTCAAGAGATCAAGATATCTTTTTTGCTGCTGTTGGTTTACTCTGCGGCTTTATTCTGATTTTCCAAGGATGGCGGTTAGATCCGATTCTGCAATTTGGGCAGTTGCTGTTAGTTGGTACTACAGTGTTTTTTGCGGTGGAAAGTATTCGCCTACGCAGTATCGCTACTCAGCAAGCCAAGCGCAATACTCCAATTGTGGATAGAGAGCGAGAAGTCAGCGATAACTATTCATACAAGAGGCGCAGAGATTATGAGGCTGAGGTAGAAGACGAGTACGAACCACTGCCTTATGAAGAAGAAGAGCCTCCTGCACGTCCCAGAATTCGAGGTAGTAGAGATGAACGCTCATCTCGTGATGATTATTATGAGGAGCAACCACCCCGCCGCTCAAGTCGTCGCCCCAGTAATGAACGGACAGACACAACTGATAAAAACCGTCGTCGGACTTCTACTCGTTCCAATAGCCGTTCGACTGAGAAATATGACGATGAAGAAAGTTGGGGTTCTCCTTCCACAAGACAGGTAGATGATTGGGAAAGTCCCAGTGATGAAGCGAGAAAACCTGCTCGTCGTGGGAGTAACGGTACTCAGCGTCCCGAAAGTCGGGAAGATGATGTTCCGGCTAGACCAAGAAAACGTCGTCCACCCGCTGAGACAACTTCTCGCCGTGAAAGTGCAGATGATGATGTTATCCCCGCAGATTATGTCCCATACAAGCCGATTGACCAGTCTGATGATGAATCGGATAATTCAACTAATTTTGATGATGTCTAAAATTGTTGGGATAGATGTAAGCTAGAGGCGATGTAAAAAATAACAGTAGAGGTGAAAAAATTTACGCCTATTCTGTGGCTCCAAAGACCGATTCATTGGAGCCTGATTTTTGGTTTAATGAGCTTACTCGTATCTTGTGGTTCCGGTGAGATTGCGCTTGGGCCTACTTCTCTGAATAGTCGTTATACAGAAGAACAACCGACGTTAAGTGGCAACGGTCGGTTTTTGGCATTTGTTTCAAATCGTAATGGTACTCATCAATTATTGGTGTACGATTTGCAACAGCAAATATTTGTCAGAATACCAGGCTTAAACCGACCGGAAACAATTAGTGAGAGTCCTAGCTTGAGCTACACCGGGCGTTATATTGTTTATTTAACGAGCGACCAAGGTAGACCAGTGGTAGCTCTTTACGATCGCGCTACCCAACAATCACAAATTTTAACTCCTGTCTATCGTGGCTGGGTGCGAAATCCTGGTATTAGCCCTGATGGACGTTATGTTGTGTTTGAAACAGCCAGCCGTGGTCAATGGGATATTGAGGTTTTAGACCGTGGCCCGAATATTGAATTAGATATTCCTAATGGTGCAACAGTGGATGAGCCTAATTAAAGTGTGAAGTGTGAAGTGTGAAGTATGAAATTTAATCCTTTAGTCTTTTAAGTACTGCCTTTTGACCAATGACCAATGACAAATGACTAGTCGAAGTATTTTTATATTTGCTTGCTGTAGTTTACTAACTGGTTGTTTTGGCTATCCCCGGTTGGTGAATTATCCGTTTGATCCGGGGGGACGGAGTATTAATAGTTTGGCTTCGGAGTTAAATCCGCAAACGTCTGGGAGATATATTGTTTTTACTAGCGATCGCCGGGGTAGTCAAGATGTTTATATGTTTGATACCTTGACGCGTAATTTAATTGATTTACCTGGTTTAAATGCTTTAGATACGATCGCCTCTCACCCTAGCGTTTCCCAAGATGGTCGTTATGTTGTGTTTGCGGCTAGTCGTCAGGGGCGATCGGCGATTTTTTTATATGACCGCGAAACCCGTCAATCTCGCAATTTAACTAATAATTTGCAAGCTGAAGTTCGTAACCCGACTATTAGTGCAGATGGTAGTCGAATTGCCTTTGAGTCGAGTAATAACGGACAGTGGGATATTTTAGTTTATGACCGTTTTGGGCGACCATTGGATATACCGCAAGATCCTCGTTAAAGTATGAAGTCTGAAGTGTGAAGTATGAAATTTCAGCCTTCAGACTTCATACTTCACACTCCCTTAGTTTTTTGTACCGATTCGATCAGCGATCGCACTTGTTCTGTCCCTTCTGATGGTTCAAAAGACAAGGGGAATTTACCTTTGGCGATCATTCTTAATCCTAGAGGTGCAAGACTCAGTAATCCTCTCAGGTCACGGAAGTAATTACCAACAACTTGCAGACCAAATTGGCGTTCATCAATCCAACCGCCTTCTTTGACTAAATCGACTAAAACTTTGCGGTGACGAATTGAACGGGTATCAGCTTTTTCTTTGTGAGAGAGAATTTCTTGTTTAATTTTGGTGATTTGTTCTAGGGGTGCGACTTCCATTGGACAAACTGAATCGCAATATAAACAACGAGTGCAACCCCACACTCCTTTAGTACCTTCGTTGTAATTTTCTAAGCGATTTTCTGTATCACTATCACGAGAATCTGCAACCATACGATAGGCTTTTGCTAAAGCATGGGGGCCGACAAAATCGGGGTTAACTTCACGAGCATTGCATTCAGAATAACAAGCACCGCACATGATACAGTTACCAGTTTGATCTAAAAGCGATCGCTCTTGGGGTGTTTGTAAAAATTCTCGTTCTGGAATTTGTCTGGCTGCTGTACTCACATAAGGAGCGATCGCTTCCAAATTATCCCAAAAACTGCTCATATCTACTACTAAATCTTTAATCACAGGCATATTACCCAGAGGTGCAACTGTGATTTCTAAATGGGGATTTGCTGTATTTGTCAAAGATTGAATTTGCTTTAATCTAGCTATTTCACTTCCGACGTTTTCTTTACAAGCTAAAGCCGAACGTCCATTGATTCGCATCGCACAACTACCACAAATGGTATTGCGGCAATTTTTGCGAAATGCTAATGTGCCATCTTGCTCCCATTTAATTCGATTTAGACAGTCGAGGATTGTATTACCAGGGTCTACCTCTAGAGGGTAAGTTTGCACTACAGGCGCAGAATTTTGTTGCTGCCGAATAACCTTAAAAATAACTTCCATTACCACCAACCAAAGTCTTAAAATTGCTTTACCAGCCTTAGAAATTATAATTAAAGGCTAGTCAGTGCGAAAATTGAGCTATACTCTTGTTGCTCTTAATTCAATGCCGAGTGTTAAAAGGCTGATGAGCAAAGAGCTACTGATTCTAGTTCCAGGATAACCATTAAAATTTGAGTTGTATTAGCACCACGTGCGAGATTTATGTTAAGCTCTAAGCCCTACTCCTCAACAGGCGATCGTAGCTTATTGTTCACCTTACCTGTTTAGGAGTTAAAAACAAAAGAATTTTGCAGATAGAGGTACTCCAGTTAATTATCTGCATAAATATAATATTTACATTTAATACACTTCATTTGCTTAATACATCTTTATATCAACAAGGCTCAAAGCTAAAATCTACTTATTGGAGAAATTAAGAAAATAATTGCCAAAGGTGAATTTTTGCTGATATGGAAGTGTTAAAGCTGATAATAAACATCTGATCGCGGTAATCAAGCACTTGACAGATGTGCAAGATATTTATTCTTCCCAAAGACAGACACTCAAAATACTTGAGAGGTTGTTTGTCTTGTGAGAATAAACTCTGAGGTTAAAGCTCTCTGTATTTTTGTCTGTACTCATTCTGCAATATCAAAGTATGGCACTGAATCAAAACTGACGATCTAAATTTAGATGAATTTTTATAAAAGTGATGCAGCAATACGCACAGTAGCTAATAAACCCGCATGAAAATCCTGACTGCTTGTTACCTCGTTAAGCTAAATGATTGAAATAAAAGTTTCTCTGGAAATTAAATTCAAACATAAACAATTATTTTGCTATTATTAGTCCATGCTAGTATTTAATATAAAATTACGAAGTAACAAAACTAGTCTCACTCGTCGTATAAGCGCGATTACACTACTTTGTTTTTTCGTAACGTAGAGACATAAAATTTTCTGTCTCTACATCTGGGACACAAGGTGTATGTCCTCAGAGCATACGCAAATACTATGCTGTCTTAAGCTTAAGAGGAAGAATGGTTAAAGCCTACAACTCAAGAGCAATAAAGGCAAGCACTAAAAGTGGAAAACCTGCAATTTCTTGGGTCTACTACTTATTTAGAGTAGAAACAACCTCATTTGTAAAGGTGGCTTAAAATTACACCACTACAGTAGCGCCAAGAGAGAAAATTATTTCGTTTTCAATGGCGAATCATGGTTAAAAGTGTCCTAAAATCACCAAAATAAATGTCTGTGACAACGCTGACTTTAATCTGTTGCAGGCAAACATAATATAGGCGCTTGTTGCTCCTCTATCAGTAGCAATTTAACCCTTCCCTTAAAATTTTGAGCATCCTTTTCCGGATACTCAAAAGTTAAATACTGCCGTCAGACTACATAGTTTATCAGTTTGGAGAGAGTAAGGATAATTTGAGCGTAATGACAGAAACTGCAACTGCACCATTAACTGGAAAAGCACTGCTTGCTAAGGTAAAAGAACTTTCTAATTTACCTAGAAGAGAAAGAGCAAAGCAGTGTGGCTATTACACTGTTACAAAGAATAACCAGGTGCGCGTCAATCTGACTGATTTTTATGACGCTTTGCTATCGGCTAGAGGAATTCCCTTAAGTCCAGAAGCACCTAAAGATGGTCGTGGCCGCGAACCGACATATCGAGTTAGCGTTCATCAAAATGGTCAAATTGTCATTGGTGCAACTTACACCAAAGCAATGGGTTTAAAGCCTGGAGATGAGTTTGAAATTAGGCTAGGATACAAGCATATTCACCTGATTCAACTGGGTGAAAGCGATAAAAAAGGGATCTCCCCAGAAGACATGGATGAGGTAGATGAAGACTTAGACGAAGAAGAGTAAATTGGTCGATGGTAGGGAGAAGTTCTAGGGAAATCTGAGAAAACTTATCCCTACTACCAGAGAAAATAACTCTGTTTAAGAATTCTGTACTAATAAAACGATACGATTAGACATATTGCTCAAGCTACAAATTTTACTAGAGTCTTGAAGACAAACTCAGAAGTCTATCGTGTTTTTTTTATTTGTTTTAGCAAATTTTTTTCAGCCATCAGGCAACACCCTACTGTCATTGCTAGAAAATGCACCAGTAGCAGTTGTTTTGATGGCATTTTTTATCAGTTGGGTAGTTTGTTGGTTTCCCTTCGCAGTAATATCTGCTATTGTTATGCATTGGCAACCACCAAAGCCTTTACAGCCAGAGCAAAAGTTACCATTCATTGTGACACTTTACTTATTAGCTCCCCTGGTGCTTTGGGGAGTAATTTTGTTGTGCCATAGGTCTTTTGATGATTATGGCTTAGGAGTAAATTCTTCCCTAGTAGGTGGTATAGGGATAGGTTTTGGGTTGGGATTATTCAGCCTCGCTATGATGTTTGCTGTAGAATTTGGGCTGGGTTGGTGTGAATTTGCCAAGTCTAATATTCAGGGATTACCATCTATCGTGCTACCAATTTTATTAGTAGCGTTATTGGTAGGTGGCGTTGAAGAATTAGTTTTTCGTGGTTTTTTGTTAACAGAATTAGAAAGAGATTATCCAATATGGATAGCAGCAGCGATTTCGAGCTGCATTTTTGCTGTGCTGCATTTAGTTTGGGAACAGCAGGAAACTCTACCACAAATACCTGGATTGTGGCTGATGGGAATGATGTTGGTGATGGCGAGAATAGCAGATAAAGGCAGTTTGGGCATAGCTTGGGGATTACATGCGGGATTGGTGTGGGCGATCGCTACTATAGATACAGCCCAACTCATCCCTTACACAGGTAAAGTACCCGAATGGTGGACTGGTAAATACAAAAAACCCCTGGCTGGGTTAGCTGGGGTTTTTTGCGTTGTGGGAACTGGGTTAATTTTGTGGTTGATATCTAGGAATTTAGGAAATTGAGTAGAGAAAAGGAGTCATGGCAAAAGAAACTGAGTAACTCTTTTAAACGCAGAGTGACGCTGAGGTTAGCGCAAAGTAACGCAGAGTGTTTGCTACGAATTAATGAAATGTTATGCTGAGTGGTTTTTTAATATCGAAAAATACGATCGCACCCCTCATTCTTCTAGTGCGATCGCATTCATTGTGGTCTGCCTTAATTAAACAAGTGTAGCTGGGCAATAACAGTACTCACCAAATGATGAGTAATTGGTAAACTATCAATCACCATCGCTAAACATAACAGCATCATGTAGGAGATGGAGTAGAGAAACACATCTCTGGCTACAGTGCGGTCTTCTGGCTGTTGCAATAAACACCAAGATTTGCGGATAAATAATCCACCCAAACCAGCTGCGATCGCAGCATAAATAATGCCACTGGCGTGCAAGGGATAAAACAACAACAAGGTGGCGATAACTGTAGTTAGGGTGTAATACCAAATTTGCTTAACTGTGGCTGTTGCACCTGCAATCACGGGTAGCATTGGTATGCCTACCTTGGCGTAATCATCACGAATCATCAAAGCCAGCGCCCAGAAATGGGGAGGTGTCCACAAAAAGACAATGGCAAAAATTAACCATGCTGCCCAGCTTAAAGTATCTGTCACAGCCGCCCAACCAACCAAAGCCGGAATTGCGCCAGCCGCCCCACCAATCACAATATTTTGAGTGCTGTGACGCTTGAGCCAATGGGTGTAAATCAGTACATAAAAAACAATCCCAGAGAATGCTAGACATGCTGCCAATAAATTAGCAAACACAGTCAGTAGCGTAAACGAAAGTACAGCCAGAACGGCTGCAAAAATTAGAGCATCTCTTGGCTGGACTCTGCCAGAAGGCATCGGACGATGGCGCGTCCGTTCCATTTCGTAATCAATATCTCTGTCATAGATACAGTTAATTGTCTGGGCGCTGGCCGCAGCCAAAGTACCACCAGTCAGAGTGACTAACAACAGTAATGGGTCTACTTGTCCCTTAGCTGCAACCCACATACTCCCAGCCGTGGTAATCAAAAGCAAGGGAATAATTCGAGGTTTAGTTAGCTGGTAATAGCTTTGAATTACCTGGAGGAATGTTTCGTGGTGGCGAGAGACATTAGTCTCAATCATCTTGGTTCTATTTCCTTAATTGTCAACAATTTGTGTTTAGTCTTCGCTCTGTCTGGCTGTGGAGAGTTTTCCGCCCAGACTGATAATTTTTAACCTTGCCGTTTCTCTGTTTGAAGCGTCAGTAGTATGACTACACACTAAAGATAGTCTGTGAAGACTGGGTGTAGGGTGTCAGGGTTGTAACTACACTCTGACAGTTTCATACCCTATGCGTAAGTCATCAATAAGTAGCTAGTGTTGGAGAAAGTGGGGCAGAGGTGAGGATCAGGAGACTTTCAGCAGTTCTAGTTACTGGAGATGCGGTTAATTACTAATGACTAATGGCTAATGTCCTATCACCATTAATCATTAGTAATCGTAGCGATCGCATCAGTTTACCCACAAAAGAGGGTTATTTAGGGATTTGAGCCATTAGCTGGGGTATTTGTAGCGAAACCTACAGACAAACTGTTGATTTCACGAATAGCAGCCCAGTCACGCAATGCTAGAACCGTAAAACCCACTAAAGTACCAAGCAAAGCCGCACCTACAGCTTGGTGCGAGACAGTTAGCGGCTCGACTTGCAGATGCAAACGAAAAGTAGCAACTCCCAACACAATTTGTAAAACCAACAAACCACCAGCCATATTTGCCAATCGCCGCAAAGCTGGATGCAGGGCTGGTGTGCGCCAGGAAATTAACACTACTGCTAAGGTTGCTACGGTGGGCGGGACTAAACCAAAAATATGGCTGTACATCACAGAGCAAAGCTCAGCCGTACCAAAGCATTGGTGTAGCGCCCAACGAGAGCCGACTATAGCGCCAAGTAAACTTTGTACATACACCAAAATAGCCGCCGCTAAACCAATCCAGGGCAACTTACCGACATTGCCAGTTCCCTGATAGGGAGCTAGAGCTGTACCGACGACTAGTAGGGTGGTGAAAAACAACAGTGCCGTTCCCAAGTGGGCGGTAACGATATCAAACCGCAGCAGTTCGGTGACGGTGAGTCCGCCCAAGATGCCTTGAAACACAATTAAAAACAGGGCAAAGCTAGCAGCCCAAGGCAACCAAACAGGCAAAGAGCGACGGTGCCACCAAGATAACCCAGCAAGTGCGATCGCGCTCACGCCAATCAAGCTTGCATCCAAACGGTGAAACCACTCCAAAAACACTTGGAGATTCATTTGTTTGGCTGGTACTAGTTCCCCGTAGCATAACGGCCAGTCTGGGCAAGCAAGTCCAGCATTCATTACGCGGGTGGCAGAGCCGATAGCCATTAAAATCAACGTGGCTATAGCCATTCTCCACACCAAGCGACGAATCATTTCCTTCGGCTTTTGTTGCTCGACTGCCGCATCATTTTGTTGTTTTAGGACAAATTCGTTCATGAACGATTCCTTCTGCCGATCTTGGTAGTAGCTCTCTTAAAATTTTGAATTTTTTCGCACCAACCCATTTCCACCCTAGCGTATACAGCTTGGTTTAGAGATGGGGTTTCACTTATTACTTTTAATCACTTCTGATGTTTTTAGTCTGAAGCTTTAGGTATTTTTCAAGATGTGAGTAATAAACAATTACAAACAATTTTACTAACCTAAATTTTTTCTTAAATTTTTCCTGTCACTAGCATCTATCCTTGGCAGTATCTAATAAGTCTCTTGTACTCAGAAATAGTAAAGTGGCTGGAAAAATTAATAAAAATTTCAGACCATCTGGCTTTTTGTTGAATAGCCTAGACTACCTTAGTAAGTGAGCAGCGTTGAAAAAACGTAGTCAATTAATTCTAAGTAAGCCGTGAAAATTCCAAGTTCAATCTGGACATTACTGATTGGCATCGTACTAACGTTAGTCAGTCTTTGGTACGGTCAAAATCACGGTCTGTTGCCCTCAGCAGCCTCAGATGAAGCCGTCTTAGTTGATGGTTTATTTAACTCGATGATGACCGTTTCTGTAGGTATATTTTTGATTGTTGAAGGTGTTTTAATCTACTCTGTATTTAAATACCGTAGACGGGCTGGTGATCATGAAGACGGGCCGCCAGTTGAAGGTAATGTACCTCTAGAAATCCTCTGGACGGCGATCCCCGCCATTATCGTTATCGGTATTTCTGTCTATAGCTTTGAAGTTTATAACGACATCGGTGGCTTCGATCCCCACGCTGTTCACGAAGCGCCCATGAATCAAAGTTCGATGAATATGCCAGGAGCCGCGATCGCAGCCACCTTGACTGATACTCCTCCTAGCACTGCACCCAACCTCAATCAAGAAAAATCTGATGAGGCGATGCAAGACCCAGCCACCGCCGCCGTCCGCAATGCTGATCAGATTACGCAAAAGCAAAATGCTCCTGGTGTAGGGAGTGTGGCTCCCACCCTTGGCGCAAGTCCTGACAAAGCAGGTAAGCCACCCAGTTTAATCGTCAATGTTACTGGTTTGCAATATGCCTGGATTTTTACTTACCCGGAAACCGGAGTCACCACAGGGGAGTTACACGTTCCCATCGGTCGGGAAGTGCAAGTTAATATGACAGCTAACGATGTCATCCATGCATTTTGGGTGCCAGAGTTCCGCTTGAAACAAGATGCGATCCCTGGTAGACAAAGCGAGATTCGCTTCACACCCAAAAAAGTCGGCGATTATGCCCTGATTTGTGCTGAACTTTGCGGCCCCTACCACGGCGCGATGAGAAGCCAAGTAGTCGTGGAAAGTCAAGAAAATTTTGATAAATGGATGCAAGAACAGCTGGTTGCAAGTCATGAAACCTTGAATCAAGCCATTGCTGTTAACCCGGCAAACCTGACTCCCGATGAATTTCTCGCTCCTTATATCAAGGAAATGGGAATTCAGCCAGAAATTTTACATCAAATCCACCATTAGTCAGTCAACAGTGAACAGCGATCAGTAAACAGGTTGATAACTGTTCACTGATCACTGATAACTGAATAACTAACTCCTATGACACAAGCCCAAATACAAGAAACTGCCAATATCCCGGTTCGGATTGACGAGCCAGGGGTAAGAAAATGGCGAGACTACTTTAGCTTCAACACAGACCATAAGGTGATTGGGATTCAATACCTCGTCACTTCCTTCATTTTTTATTGCATTGGCGGTGTTTTAGCTGACTTGGTGCGAACAGAACTACGCACTCCCGAAGTCGATTTTGTCAGTCCAGAAGTATATAACAGCCTGTTTACACTGCACGCCACAATTATGATTTTCTTGTGGATTGTGCCAGCAGGTGCTGGGTTTGCCAACTATTTGATTCCCCTGATGATTGGGGCTAAGGATATGGCATTCCCCAGATTGAATGCTGTAGCTTTTTGGATGATTCCTGTTGGGGGTTTATTGCTGGTGGCTAGTTTAGCTGTAGGCGATGCACCCGATGCAGGTTGGACTTCCTACCCGCCGTTGAGCTTGGTGACAGGCCAAGTAGGTGAAGGGATTTGGATTATGAGTGTGCTGTTGCTGGGTACGTCATCGATTTTAGGGGCGATCAATTTTCTCGTCACCTTATTAAAGATGCGGACTCCAGGAATGGGAGTACATCAAATGCCCTTGTTTTGTTGGGCGATGTTTGCTACTTCGGCACTGGTTTTGATGTCAACTCCAGTCTTAGCCGCAGGTTTGATTTTGCTGGCTTTTGATTTATTGGCAGGCACAACATTTTTTAATCCGACTGGTGGCGGTGATCCCGTGGTTTACCAGCACATGTTCTGGTTTTACTCGCATCCTGCCGTGTACATCATGATTTTGCCCTTCTTTGGGGTAATTTCGGAGATTATTCCAGTACACTCTCGTAAACCGATTTTCGGATATAAAGCGATCGCCTACTCATCCCTGGCAATTAGCTTTTTGGGACTGATAGTTTGGGCGCACCACATGTTTACTAGTGGTATCCCTGGTTGGTTGCGGATGTTCTTTATGATCACTACGATGATCATTGCTGTACCCACGGGGATCAAAATTTTCAGTTGGTTAGCAACCATGTGGGGTGGCAAAATTCAACTCAACTCTGCCATGTTGTTTGCCATTGGTTTTGTTGGCACCTTCGTCATTGGTGGTATCAGTGGTGTAATGTTGGCTGCCGTACCCTTTGATATCCATGTTCACGATACTTATTTCGTCGTGGCACACCTCCACTACGTTTTGTTTGGTGGTAGTGTGTTGGGGATTTTTGCAGCTATTTATCACTGGTTCCCGAAAATGACGGGACGCATGGTCAACGAATTTTGGGGTAAGGTTCACTTTGCACTGACCATTGTTGGTCTGAATATGACCTTCTTACCCATGCACAAGTTAGGGATGATGGGTATGAACCGCCGTGTCGCCCAATATGATCCTAAATTCGCGCTGCTGAATGAAATCTGCACCTATGGTGCTTACTTACTGGCTGTTTCCACTATTCCATTCATTATTAATGTGATTTGGAGTTGGATGTACGGTGAGAAGGCTGGTAACAATCCTTGGCGCGCACTCACCCTAGAGTGGATGACAACCTCCCCACCAGCAATTGAAAATTTTGACGGATACCCAGTCTTAGCTACAGGGCCTTATGACTACGGCATAGAAAGAGCTAACGAAGGTGTACCGCTATCAGACCCCAATCCTCTGTTGTCGGCTGGCCCCAACTCGGTACTGCGTGCTGATCCTGATGAGCCATATCCCACTATCGAGTCTGACCTGGAACAACGTGTCTCAGGAAATCAAGATTAGGGGCTAGGGATTAGAGGCTAGAGGCTAGGGACTAGTATTTTTACTCGGCATTTTCCAGCTAGAAGGTAAAAATATGAATGTCCCTAGCATTAGGGACTCCCATTCATACTTCACACTTCACACTTCACACTTCAAAAGATTCATGCAAAGTCAAACCATTGACCCAGCTAAAACCGAACTAAATCATCATCACAGTGCAGCCACAGCTGATCATCACGAAGCACATCCAGATCATCGCTTGTTTGGTTTGTTTGTCTTCTTGGTGGCTGAAGGGATGATTTTTATGGGCTTGTTTGGAGCCTATTTAGCTTTTCGTTCCACCTTACCTGTGTGGCCTCCGGCTGGTACCCCAGAGTTAGAATTATTGCTGCCAGGAGTCAATACTGTTAATCTGATTGCCAGCAGTTTTGTCATGCACAATGCTGATACTGCAATTAAAAAGAATGATGCGCGGGGTGCGCGAATTTGGTTAGCAATTACCGCCGCAATGGGTACGATTTTCTTGGTGGGGCAGGTATATGAATATACTCACTTAGAATTTGGTTTAACTACCAATTTATTTGCTAGTGCCTTTTACGTGTTGACTGGATTCCACGGATTGCACGTTACAATCGGCGTTTTAGCAATTTTGGCAGTATTGTGGCGATCGCGCGTTGCAGGTCACTATAGTAGTGAAAAACACTTCGGTATTGAAGCAGCAGAAATTTATTGGCACTTTGTAGACGTAATCTGGATCATTTTGTTCGGATTACTATATCTACTGTAGGTATTAATAATTATCAAGTTGTTCACTCCACGCGAATAACTTAAAACTAAACCCCGCAAGGGGTTTTTTATTTTTATTAGAACTTACGCAAGAACTCTCTCAAACTCTTATAACTTCGTGTCCTTTGCGCCCTTTGCGGTTCGTTTTTTCATAATTTTGCGTAAGTCCTGTTTTATATCAAAAAGGTGCAATATTGAATTGCACCCTTTTCATTTGACTACCTATGACTGCTATTTGAAGGGTCTGTTCCTTTCGATGTAGAAAGACATACTCAAGTTAAAATGGTATTGTGTTACCTGTTTGTATTTTCATCTACGCTATTTGCGCTGCGTTTAGCAGTATCTGGATAAACTGAACCCCATTGTTTGACTGCTTCTGCTGATTCTTTTGCAATTCTTTGAGCGCGTTTACCAGGCTCATCTTCAGTTTGACGAGCTTCTCTGTTCCATTCACCTGTGGTTTTTGGTCTATCTGCATTATCCTGATGTACCACTCTATCAAGCTCTCTGGTTACAGCTTTTGTGTTACTACGCTCAATATTGGCGTTTGTTGTCAGTACTAAAAATCCCACTAGTACTACAGCTACAAACCGCTTTACTTGAATTTTATTCAGCAGGGAACTAATGTGAGAAAATGCCTGAGAAATCAAATTTATCATGACGGGACTGTACTCCATTATCTTTAGGTTTTGGAACTAATTGGCTGACTTTAAGTACAGGTTAGTGATGAAATTTAGCCAAAATCTAACCTATTTTGGAACCAATCAGCATTTATCAAAGACATATCAAGGCTATCTGTAACAAAGGTAAAGATTCCTCTAGCAGAAGTCAGAGCTTGCTTATGACTAAGAGAGCATATTTAATGTTGTACAGTCCGAAATATCAGCTATTTTATCTAGAAAACATCTATCTTAAGTGCGATCGCATTCCGTAACTTTCCACAGTGCAACTTGCTGTCTGAGTTCTTCTATATCT
Source organism: Nostoc sp. TH1S01 (assembly GCA_018993265.1). GTDB lineage: Bacteria > Cyanobacteriota > Cyanobacteriia > Cyanobacteriales > Nostocaceae > Nostoc_B. The sequence continues at coordinate 26,702 of JAGKSW010000048.1, read as the reverse complement.
AAATAATCATGAGCAAAGGCTTTTCGTAATAATGTATGGGGAATAAATTCGTCATATTTTTGCATTTCTGGAGCTTCGGCTGTACTGACTAAATCTTCTGCGGAAATTCTTTGCTCGCATAACGAAACAATTTCTGGTAGAAGAGATTTAAACTTACCTTTGCCTAATTTCAAAATCAAATAATAAGGGTTAATTCCCCCAATACTACTAATTTCCAAAGATTCTCGACAAAAAGAATTCAGCAATCTTTCCAAAGTGCGATAAGCTACTGTTCCCATCCAAGGGAAAATACAGCATTTATTTTTGTCTAATTGCAATATGTGAGATTTTGCTAATCCAGCAGACTGGACTAATTCTCTAGCTATTTTTAGACGTTGTTGAGCATTTTTTTGTAAATAGCTATATTCAACATCTTCTAGTAAAACCTGCCGCATTCGTTGCAAAATTTTAGTATGAATACTCCCACCACCACCACGCCAATAAACAGTAGCTTTACCATCTACTTGTTTGGCTAAAACTAGCTTTTTTTTTAAATTAACTTCTAACACTTCCCAAGTGCGACCAGCTAAACCAAATTGATTCCCCACAGGTGGCGGTGTTACAATACTGCCAATTTCGGTTGTGCCTTGCTTAACGATATATTCTTGATTGTCAGCAAAGACAGCATAAAATTGAAATTTCCCGACTATCTTTTCCCCAGTCAAACCGAGAATTAACTTACATTGCTCAGTTTGTTGAATATGGTCAATATCAATTAAATAGCGTAATAATAATTTGAAATCAGCCGGAGAAATTGCCGCGAAAGGTGGCATATTTAAAACTTGTTTAGCTAAATGAGCAGGAGATATTTCTACTGCTGCTAATAAAATACTCATTGTCTGATGATAAAGCAAACTCAAAGGATATTTCGGCGGCTTTATCGGTTCAATCCAACGTTCTTCTAAATAAAGTTGAATAATGGCAATACACTGTAAAAGTTGCCAAGGAATTTGCTCAGGAAGATATGCTTCAGATAATGGTTCATCTTCAGCACAAACAAAGCGCATATCGGCAGCTTCCCCTCTTCTACCAGCACGTCCCAACCGTTGTAAAAAACTAGCTACAGATAAGGGCGATTCTAATTGAATGACTCGCTCTAAATTACCGATATCTATCCCTAACTCTAATGTAAGTGTTGCCGCAGTCACAGCAGGGTGATGTGGTTCGCGCATAGCTTTTTCGGCAGCTTGTCGTAAGCTTGCCGAGATACTACCGTGATGTACATGATAAATATCTGGTTGTGCTTGTTCTTTAGCAATTTGCCGCAAAGCAGCAATTACAAATTCAGTTTGAGTGCGGTTATTCGCAAAGATAAGACATTTTTTATTTTGGCTGAGATTAAATAGGTAATTATCATATATTTCTGAGGAATTAATATCATCACGAATATAAAAATGTTCAACAGCAAGTTTAATTTGACGTTTACCAGCTTCAATTTTGGGAGTAATTACTTGTTTATCAGTTCCCGAACTTAACCATTCTTCCGCCATTGCATAATCACCAAGGGTAGCTGATAACCCAATGCGGCGCGGTTGTGATTGAATTGCATTGGCTAAACGCTGCAATTGACAAATAATCTGACAACCGCGTTCCGAACCCATAAAGGCATGAATTTCATCAATGATGACAAATTTTAAATCTCCAAATAATCGTACTAAATCATGATGTTTATTAATTAATAAACTTTCCAAAGATTCTGGAGTAATTTGAAGAATGCCTTTAGGCTTTTTTAAAAGTTGATTTTTACGACTTTGAGCCACATCTCCATGCCAGTGATAAACAGGAATATCGGCTGTTTTAAGTAAACCATTGAGGCGTTCAAATTGGTCATTAATTAAAGCTTTAATCGGGCCGATATATAATGCACCGATTGTATTCGTAGGGTAATTATGTAATACAGTTAAAACTGGTAGAAATGCTGCTTCTGTTTTTCCCGCCGCCGTAGCTGCTGCTACTAACAAGTGAGCATCAGTGTCAAAAATAACTTCACAAGCAGCAATTTGCACTGGTCGTAATTCAGTCCAGTTGTGATTGTAGATATATTCTTGAATGAAGGGTGCAAGTCGGTTAAAGGCATTAGTCATATTTAATTAATTACAAACTAAATTCCGCTGCATCATCTTCATCTATAGCTACATTTTTACCAACGGCTGTAGGTTTGAATTGAGAACCATGAATTAATTCACCGAATGCCATTTTCGGATTTTGGTGCATGATATTCAGTACGCTAATAAAGTCCCGGATGATTTCGCCGGGTGTGAGTAATGCTTCTGCACCTAAGCGGCTAACGATTTCTTGTAAGAATTCTTGTAAGTTGCGATCGCTCAACGTTTTATCATAGCCATAGTGAGTTACATGAATTTCTTTGAGGCGTTGTAGAAGCGTGAAAATTTCAGCATCACTCAAGGGGTTTAAGCGAATTACAGGCCCTAAAAACTCCTGAACATTAGCTTGGGTAGCAAAACGACTTTCTTTGGTACGTCTTCGCCAAGCTTGGTCAGCAAACAGTCCCCGATTTTGGTCTTCTAAAAATTTGGTTGTACCCCCAATAAAAATCCCCAGATGTTCGGCTTTGCATTGCATAGTATCGTTAAACATTGCCAGCAATCTGTTATAGTTTTTTTCGCGGGTAACTGTGGTGGATATTTGATATAAATTTACCGCTTCATCTAATAATACTAATAAACCCTTATAACCAATCTCAGCTACAAATTTAGCTAATAATTTAATGTAGTCATACCAACTTTCATCATCAATAATTACCCGCACTCCTAACGCAGCTTTGGCTTCAATTTTTGTACTGAATTCACCCCGCAACCAACGCAAAGCTGCGTTTTTTAAATTATCATCATCTAATCTATACCCACGCCAATAAGCAATAATGACGTTGCCAAAGTCAAAGCCGTGAACTAAATCTTCAATATACTGTACAACTTCTCTGATTTTTGCTTCTACTTGGTCATCAAAACCTTCATCCGTTGGACGCATATTAGTTTCTTTAGCTACTTCTTGTTGGATTTTATTAATCCAGCCTTCTAAAATTGAAACTAAAGCACCACCATCAGGACGGGTTTTGGTGGAAAGGTGACTCATTAATTCTCTATAAGTCGCTAAACCTTCATTATTGCTACCTGCGAGGCGACGTTCATAAGATAAATCAGCATCAGCTACTACAAAACCTTGCTCCATTGCACGGTTGCGAATCATTTGTAGAAGAAAGCTTTTACCTGAACCATAGTTACCAATAATAAAGCGAAATGCTGCTACGCCTTCTGCAATGTCATCTAGATTTTGTATGAGGCTTTTAAGTTCTTGTTCTCGACCGACTGCTATGTGTTCAACTCCTAGTCTTGGTACTACTCCCGCACCCAGGGAATTAATTAAAGCAGTGGAAATTTTCTTCGAGATTTTGAGCTTTGCCATGTACTTCACAAGATTTGATTTTAAACCCAGGGTTATACAGCCCTAGTCAATAATAATTTTACGATAACAAGTAATTTAATTTGATGAGGCTGGTCTACTCATGAGGTCTTCGTACACAGCAATCATTTTGCGTACATTGTTTAGGTGTTCTTGATAAACTTCTGGAATCTCTTCTCCCGGCTCGATGATTAACTCCCCAATAGTATCGTTTGCCCGGTCATTAATAGAATCAATTAATAAATTAGGCATGGTAATATTCGCTTCAGCAATTTGTTTAATCGTCGCTTTGGGGTTATCTTCTTGTAATATTGCTTTTAATACTTCAATTTCATGACCAGGTAATTTTTCTAACAAATTAGTCCATTCTTCTGGTAAGTCTTCACTGGTATCTTCTGAAGGTGCAATTAAATCAGCAAAAGGAAATAACTCAGGTTCATCTTCTGTTGGGATATTGGTATGTATATGCTCTAAATCGAGTGTTTCTGTTTGTTGTAGTAAGTCCCAAACTTGACTTTGTAATAAATCCCGTTCTCCTTGTAAGATTAAAATTTGACTGTTTAGCTGTTCTATTGCCGATTGTTTATCAACTATTTGCTGATGCAATTCATTTAAACTATTAGTTATATTGTTTCTTTCTGTTTTGATATTTGCCAATAATTGATTTTGCTGATGAACAACAGTTTCTAGTTCTTGAATTTCTAACCTGAGTTCATACATTTTTTCTTCTAGCTGTGGCTTGAGTCTACCTAGTAAAGTTAAGTTACTCTCAATTTCTTGTTTGTCTTGGCGCAGTTCATTAAGTTGAGTTTGTAACTGAGCAATTTCAGCATGAGAAACATTACTATGTAACTCTAAGCGGCGTTTTTCGGCTGTGAGGTTAGAACAAAGATTACTCAGTTCTGTACTAGTTTGTTCTAGTGTTTGAATGGTGATTTTTAGGTTATTATTTTCAGTTTCTAATTGCTTTTTTTGTCCAGCAAAGTTCCCCAACTCTCGATGCAGACTATCTCTTTGGTTGCGAGATTCGGCAATTTGATTTTGGAGTTTTTGTGTCTCCGCATATAATAAGTTGCGATGTTCTTCTATTTGTTTGATTTCTCGATAAATGCGATTTTTTAAAGCTTCTTGCTCTTTAATACGTTTACGTAAGGTTACTAACACCAGCATTTCATGATGTCTACGGCGCTTATCAACAAATAATGCTGCGGCATAGGTAGCAATTACAGTAATTATGCCTGTAATGAAAGCTTGACCAAAATTCCAATTGGGAACTAGACTAAGCCCAAAACTTACACTAAAGGCAACTATGCCTAAAAGAAATCGATTGCTGACCATTACTGCTTGCATATTGCTGGTGTTAATTCGTAATTCGTAATTAAGATTAGGGCTGGGGATCAGATTTATTATTAGTTGTAGCAAAGAGAGATAAATCTGCTTTTAAGAAGTCAATAAACTGTCGTGCTGTGCGTCCAGAACGGCCATTATGACGAGTAGCCCACTGTAATGCTTGATATTCTAAATCTTCTGGACTGAGATTAATTTTGGCTTGTGACGCTAAATGACGAATAATTGTTAAATAAGTCTGTTGATTTGCTGGCTCAAAGGTTAAAGTCAGACCAAAGCGATCGCTAAATGATAACTTCTCTTGCATCGTATCCCAAGCATGAATTTCTTCATTATCCTTGGGAGATGGTCTATCAGCGAAATATTCTCGAATGAGGTGGCGGCGGTTGGAGGTAGCGTAGACAACTACATTTTGCGGTCGTGCAGTTAATTTACCTTCTAAAACTACTTTAAGAGCTTTAAAAGCGTCATCATCTTCCTCAAAGGAGAGGTCATCTACAAAGATGATAAATTTTTGTGGCAACCCGCGTAACTGTTCGACAATTTTTGGTAAATCTTGTAAGTCAGATTTGCCTACTTCTAGTACGCGCAGGTTGCGTTCTCCATACTCATTCAATAAGGCTTTGACTAAAGAAGATTTCCCCGAACCGCGACTACCATAAAGTAATACATGCAGTGCTGTTTCACCTGATAATAAAAATTCTGTATTTTTTAGCAAAGCATCACGCTGCCATTCGTAACCTATCAGTGTACTTAACTTAATTGGATCAGGATAAAGAATACCTACAAATTTACTATCTTGCCAACGCAAGGCGCGATACTCGGCAAACAAACCTACACCAAATTTTTGATAATAAGCGGCTAATTCTTCCACAGCATCAGCCCAATGTTCCCAATCTGGCAAATGCAGGATTTGGTTGCTGCTATGATTGTGTTCTTGATACCAAACTATAGGTGAAACAGGCAAATGAGCCACAGCCTGTACCCACTCGCTGAGACAAGCAGTGCTGCATTCATAAAGACTTTGTAATATGTGTAAATCATGTTGAGCAGCTGCAATTAAAGCTGGGGGTAACTCTTGGAAATCTTTCTGCTGCGCCAGTCGGCTAAAGGGATTTTCCGACAGCAGAATTTGCGAAATTAAATGGTCTTCCCAATTTTGATGGCGTGCTGCTAAGGCGTGGAAGTAATTACCATATGCTTGCAGACAACTCCTGCCATCGGCATCAGTGTAACGTATTGCTTGCAACAGTTCCAGAAAGGCGATCGCGGCTTCGCTCTGGAGGACAGATTGGTAAAGTAAAAGAGATGCTGCTTGACGCTGGAGGAATTGAACCTGGGCTAATAACGAAGTACTTGCCGTTGGCATCGCTGGAATATCCATCAATCAACTGGGTGATATAGCTAAATAGCTATGGTAAATTGTCTGCCGACCTTGGTTGTAAAGTCAAAATCTACATAGGTTTTAACAATGAATTTAGGTATAATCGCTGCTTTTGCCTACGGTATCTTAGCAATTGTCGGTGGGATTATTGGCTACGTTCAAGCGCGTAGTAAAGTTTCACTCCTGAGTGGTGGTGTTAGTGGTTTGTTACTGATTTTATTTGCTTACTGGCACCTGCAAGGACAACCTTGGGGTTTGACTTTAGCTGCTTGTGTGGCTGGGGTTTTGGTGGTTGTGTTTACTGTGAGGTTTGCCAAGACACGCAAGTTTATGCCTGCGGGATTGATGATTGTTTTAGGGGCGCTGGCGCTGGTTTTGATGGTGCATCAGCTGGTGGTAAGGTAACAATAGATGAGTCTCCTGAATTAGTACATTTATATTATTGTATAGCTGTGGCGATCGCTACAAATACTTTTACAGTTTCTGTTCCCTGTTCCCTGTTCCCTGTTCCCTGTTCCCTTTAATTGGGAGATATTCGTGCTTTACCATTATGGGTAGCATTGATGGTGTTGACTACGGTATATGAAGAAATTGCACCCTCCGAAGTCAGATATTTGTTAGAGCGTTCCGCAATTGAGCAGTCGGAAACCAGCAATCGCGCCATAATTGAGTTAGTTACAACAATCATGGTGTATAAGTTTGAGCAACTAAGTCGCACAGAGGTAGAAGCAATGCTAGGAATTACACTCAAGGAAACGCGAGTTTACCGAGAAATTAAAGAGGAAGGACGAGAAGAAGGACTGCTACAGGGAGAACAAAGAGGACGGGAAGCAGAAGGGCGATCGCTTGTTCTTCGTCAACTAACTCGTCGTGTGGGAGAATTACCTCAAGATGTGCGCGAACATGTGGAAACTCTCTCCCTAGAACAATTAGAAAATTTGGGCGAAGCATTGCTAGATTTTAGTAGTATGGCTGATTTACTCTCTTGGTTTGAAGCCACCTCAAAGTAATCAGGACTTATGTACAAAGGTTATGTGGTCAGGCTTTGTGTAAGGATTGTTGTTCACCTACACTCTCACTTAAAACCTTGATTTTGCGTATCACGGCAAAAGTCCTAATTAAAAGGAAGTATTGGTAAAAACTTAGTTTTTTGCTGAACGTCATCAATGATGATTAATATTTGACTGGAAAAAAGTCATCATACTTCTGCTAAAGTATCCGGTTTTGCTGATTCACCAGTGATAAATAAAAATAAGATTGTATGTAACTTGTACAGTTTGGGGTACAGTCGAGAGTTTACCCATTCAGCAACCGGGGTTTGTGCGTTTATATCACAGTAAGAATTCAGCAACCAGGAGTCAGAATTTAGAAGTAATTAAGCAAAATATTCTGGCTCGTGAATTCTTTTATATAACTTTGATAACGCAATACATTGTGCATACAGTATTTCAACCACTTTTCAGGTAGAACCAAAATCCTGAATAAGCCCTGCATCCTAATTTTTCTGTAATATCTATCTTGAGACAGTTATTTTTGGATAAGTATTCAATTATTGCTGTGAATTGATGATTTACTTAATTCATAAGTTTCTGTTACTTAATAATTATTAAGTAGCTCAAAAATAATGTTCTTGATGTTACTGAATATTTATGCTGATATTTAAATTAAATAAAAAGATAGATGACACTCTACGCAGTAAGGACAACATAACTCTACCTATGTAATAGTTCTGGCTCAAATTAGTGTTATCAAGATTAATAAAATTAACTTTGGTATAGTCAATAAAAATTAGCAATAAGTAATTTAAATTACTTTTTAATTTTTTGTTAAATCAGAAAATATCAATGCAATCAACCAAGTAATAAACAACTCTAGTAATTTCCACATCCGCATATTATCTTTTTAAAGATTTGATAGTAAAATATGGTAATATTTAAAGCAAAAATAAAGTCATTGATGCCATTTTGGCATTTTTAGATATCAGAAATAAGATATTAGTATAGAAGAAATAATAATTGATATTTAGATACTTGTAGTTACCTACTTAAATTCCTCAAGTAACAATAATCCTGAAAATAAGTAATTGATTATCTCAGCACTTTTACGAAATAGGAAATCAAATATGTTATTACCATTATCTTCTCAAAATGTTACCCAGTATCTGCACGCAGCAGGACTGTGTAGCTTAGAAGATGGCAATTTAGACCTATCTCAGTTGCCAGGAAGTAGCAAAAAGAATTTCAATTTACTAGTGACTCTGGGAAATAATCGGCAACTGCTAGTTAAACAAGAACACCGTCAAGAAAATGAGGGAAATCTGCATGAGTTTTTTAATGAATGGCTATTTCATCAATTACTCAAGCAGTTTCCAGTTTTAGGTAATATTGCCGCGATCGCATCTTTAGTAGTACATTACGATGAAGACAATTCCATCCTTATCCGCAATTATTTAAGCGAATATGTGGAATTAGGTAGCTTTTATCAACATCACCAGAGCTTTCCTACAGAAATAGCTACTGCTATTGGTACGACAATTGCAGCTTTGCATCGCGTGACTTTCCAGCGCCGAGAATATCGTGATTTTATGGCCACAGCGCCAGCCGGACAGTATCGTTATAACTTTTACAACCCAGCACAGGGTATAGAATCACTTACACCAGAGATTTTTGGCGCAGTTCCGAAATCAGCATTGCAATTTTATACTTTTTATCAGCAGTATGAGAGTTTAGAATCGGCGATCGCAGATTTAGCTTATGAGTGGAAACCTTGCTGTTTAACTCATAATGATTTGCAGTTAAATAACATTTTGCTACATTCTCGTTGGGATAAGTTAGATAATTGCTTAGTGCGCCTAATAGACTGGGAAGCCTGCGCCTGGGGAGATCCAGCATTCGATTTAGGCACTTTAATCGCCAGTTATTTCAGAATTTGGCTGTCTAGCTTAGTCGTAGATTTCATGCTGGAATTAGAAGAATCCTTACAGTTAGCCATCATCCCACTCGAAGCAATTCAACCTTCGTTATTAACTTTAATTCAAGCTTACCTCAATGCCTTTCCCGCTATTTTAGAACATCGCCCAGACTTTGTAGAGCGTGTCACCCAATTTGCAGGACTAGGAATAATTCACCAAATTCAAGCAAAAATTAACTATCAGCAGCACTTTGATAATACTGATATGTGTGCGCTACAAGTAGCACAAAATCTGCTAACTATGCCAGAGAAATCTATACAGACAGTTTTTGGTGTGACTCAGACAGAAATTATGCAGCCGATGGCTCAACAGCATCAACTTACCCAACCGCAAAAATCACAAAAATTGGTTCCTTTGTATTACGAGAAAACCCGTTTACGCGGCTGTTAAAAATTTATCAATGGTCATTTGTTAAACATCTCAAGCACAAAATTTCATACTTCATACTTCATACTTCAGACTTCATTCAGAATGCTAGACACTTCTACCAACCCTGTGTTAAATTCTTTGTTTGATATTGCGAAAAATATCCAGATAGAATCTAACTTTTCAATTCATCATCCTGACTATCAAACTTTTGCCTTACCAGCGAAAGTAGCAGACAGATTTCAACAAAATCCTGTAAATTTACAGCAGAAATATCTTACTCTGCTACTGCGTAATTTTCTCTATGGAATTTATTACAACGGTTCTTTGCAAAACGTTTTAGCTGTTAATTCCGATATATCTGATTGCTTACCACAGCAAAATTTAGCGAACCATCCTCATTTGGGTATTGATTGGGAATTTTACGCCCAACTGCACGCAAATAACCACGGTAAAGGATATTTTGATTCTAGTTGGCAAGTGTTACGTCACGAACCTGATGGGAGTATGGCGGTAACAAAATCTGGTTTGACATTATATATTGAGCCAGACTGCCATCTCAAATCTCAGAGCAAATCGGCTAAACCGGGTGAGTCGGTATCTATTTGGATGCCGAAAAATCATTTGCAAAATGGCTGTTATGTGGCGGTAAGTGATGTGGGACAAGAACAGCAGAGTGTAGATACGGAATTGGGAACAGGAAGAATTTATTTTAATATTACGGCAGATGGGGCGATCGCACTCATGGATAGTCTGACGCAGCAACTTAACCAAGCTGCCCTTCCCTTTACCTTTCAAGTGCTTTACAATCCCAAAGCCTACGGACGCTACGACTCAGGCTTACTTTACTTTGAACGGGAGGACTACCCAGCAATTCACCAAATTCTTCAGGGTGTCTATGCAGAACATCAATTGCATTTTCAGCCAGAAATACCCTTGTTCACTAAGTTTCTAGCTCCAGGACTAAGTTTAGCCGAAGAACCAATTCAAAAATTCGCGGCTCAAGAAAGTTTTGGTATGAACCGTTGCCAAATTGTCGCTCATGCTTTGTTAGAAGTATGGCAAAAAGGAAAGAATGCAATTGAAGAGCGAATGAAGTCAATTGAGAAACACTTTGCACTTCATTCAGTTGACATGCAACGCCCTTATCTCAACCCTCGTTCTGAAGATATATATTATCCCTTAAATTGATAACTCTCTTGTGACCGTGAGATAATTTGATATGGCAGGCTATTCGCCTGCTATTTTGTTTTTTAATTTTTAATTATACAAAAATGTCTTTTATCTATAACCGTACCGTGCGCTTTGCAGATACCGATGCTGCGGGTGTAGTTTATTTCGCTAATGTTTTGAGCATTTGCCATGAAGCTTATGAAGCATCTCTCGACGCATCAGGAATGAATCTCAAAGCTTTTTTTACTAAACCCTCAGTAGCTTTTCCCATTGTTCATGCCAATGTAGATTTTCTGCGTCCAATGTATTGTGGAGATGAGTTAAATATTAGTTTAATTCCGCAAAAATTAAGTGCTGATAAGTTTGAAATTGCTTACGAAATTACAATTGCAGATGTGTTAGTTGCTAAGGCAATTACTCGCCATGTTTGTATTGATGTGAATAGTAGAACTAAGCAAGAATTATCTGCGGAAATTATGCAGTGGTTGGAAACAAACCGTAAAAAAGCCGAGGGCGCTGAGAGGCGAAGATCACGCGAGGTGATGTGATGTTGGAGTATAAATTTATTTAACTCCTGTCTTTTACCTGTGATTGTGGAGAAATTCTGCGGCTATTTGTTGTAGTGCTTGACGGTTAACTTTACCTTGAGCATTACGAGGGAAATTCTCAATACAAATCCAATGTTTAGGAACTTTGAATTTACTTATTTTCTGTTTAAGTAAAGTTTCTATTTCTAAATTAGAAATATTGACATCTTGAGGAATATATATAGCTGTTAAAGCTTGTCCCCAATGTTTATCAGGGACACCAATTACACAAACATCAACAACTAATTGAGTTTCCCGGATGGCTGCTTCTATTTCGGAGGGGTAAACGTTTTCTCCACCTGTAATAACTTTGTCGCTGTTGCGTCCGATGATATGCAGATAACCATGCTCATCCAAAAAGCCTAAATCATCTATTTGTAAATAATCTTGATTTCCCCAATGATTAGGATAATAACCAAGAGCTAAAGATTTGGCTTGAATAGTAATATTACCAATTTGATTAGTATTTAAAACTTCACCTTGTGAATTGCAAATTGTTACGTGAGCATGAGGTAAAATCTGCCCACTGTTAATTTTACCTTGGAGAAAATCATCAGATTTGAGGGTGGCAATTTGCGAGGCGGTTTCTGTCATACCGTAGGTTGGTGCTAATCTAATGTTGTGAAATCTGGCTTTCTCTAATAATTCTTGCCAAGCTGGTGCGCCACCTAACATGACAGTTTGAAATTGAGCTAACCATTGGGTTAATTCTGCATTTTGCAAGAGACGTTGTAGTTGAGTTGGTACTAAGGAAATGAAAAATTCTGATGGTTGAATTGCAGGTATTTGCCCAGATTCTACAGATTTGAATGGCAGAATAGTTAGTTGACCACCTGTTATGAAAGAACGCATAAATTGCATTAACCCACTGACATGATAGAGGGGTAATACACAAAAAGAATTCACTTGGGTTAACTGAAAATATTCTGTAAATCCTTGCACAGATGCGGTGAGGGTTTGCCAAGTGTGGATGGCGAATTTTATCTTACCTGATGAGCCGCCTGTGGGAATCATGATTTGGGGGGAGTGAGGAGTTGGGAGTTGGGAGTTGGGAGTGGGGAGTTGGGAGTGGGAATTAAAACTGATTCCCCAAATGATATCTGGTTGGACTAATTTCAGTACTTGTTCCCATTCTTGTGTTCCCCAGTCGGGGTTGCAAAGAAATACTGGACAATTGGCTGCACAAGCTGCGAGAAAACTAGCTAAAAATTTGACTGGTTCGCGTTCAGCTAGGATAATTTTTGGGGGTGTATGGCGTTGTTTTAATATTTCTGTGAGTTCTAAATATAGTTGTTTCGCTATTACTGAAAATTGATGGCTGTTGTCAGCAATTAACCAATGATGTTGAGGTAAATTTTGCAGATAAGTTAAAGGTTGTTCCATAAACTTTCAGGACTAGTTGCTTCTGCTTGGACAAAAAAATGATCAACGCCAAAACCAACTGCTCTGTTTTTACGAGATAATTCTGCTGCTAGGTTAAGTGCAGCTTGTCTACCAATACAAGTCTCAAATACAGAGGAAAATACAGCATCAATTTCATGTTGTTGACAAAACTGACGCAGCTTTAATGGTGAACCAACAATTCCCGGTTTGATAACAAAAATTCCTCGCCAGCCTTGTTGATAACAACAGATGAGTTGCTGGAGTGTGGCGACAGATTCATCTAATGCGATCGCAGTTCGGTAAAATTTACTTAACTCCAACATCCCTGCTAATTCGTCTACAGCTAAAGGTTGTTCCAGAAATTCAATTTCTGCGGCTACTTCACCCTGAATTTTGTCGCAAGTCTCTAGCCATAATTTCGCTGCTTCATAGCTGAGTCCGCCGTTAGCATCGAGGCGCAGTTTAGCTGAGGCGGGTAAGCTACGACTTATGTTATCAAAGATTGCGAGTTCTCTAGCAATCGCATCAACACCGATTTTCCATTTAAATGTACGATATCCTTGTTCCCACAGCTTTTGCCATTGTTGTAAAGCTACCTCCCCCGCAGTAAGTAACCCACTACAACTCAGGTTCTCACCTATTCCCCACTCCCAACTCCCCACTCCCCCCAAAGCTGACTCAAACCCAAATTGACAAGCGGGTAAATCATCAGGAATTGAAACAATAGTCTCCGATGTAATTTCTTTGGGTAGTTGGCGACAAAAATCTAAAGCTTGTTCTAAAGTTTCCGAACCAAACCAACTAATAGGCGCAATTTCTCCCCAGCCAACTTTCCCTGCTTCATCAACTAGACGCAGGATAATTCCCTCGCGGATATCCCAAACACCATGATGAGTAGTAAGCGGACGCGCAAATTTTCGCTGGTAAGGACGAAATTCAAAAAGTGCTGAGTGCTGAGTGCTGAGTGCTGAGTGCTGAGTGCTGAGTGATGTACACTGAGCGAAGTCGAAGTGTGAGTGCTGAGGTACAAATTTATCTGCGTCCATCTGCGTACCCTTCGGGAAGCCGCTACTGCGTCTACATCTGCCGTTAATTCTTCTTGTCGTACCTCTGGCGACTCATCACCCAATAAAAAATCCTGCACCCAAGAACAAACAACTCCAGAAATGTACAGCAACAGCGATAAATTTACAATTGCTAACTTTGTCTGGCTGGTTGTGATTTTGTTGGACGTGGCGACATAATTTGACGGCGTAGGGTAAACTTAGCCAACTCAACAATGTCCAGACTGGGAACATTCCCAAAATAACCAACAATAAAGATAAAGGATAGATACTAGCGGTAAACCAAACCAAGACTTTTGCACCGTTGGCTGTACCCAAACGCACAATTGGCGATCGCTTTCCTGCGGCTATGTCATCCTTAACTTGGTGAAAGTGTGAACAAAACAAAATTAAGCTAGTAACAATACCAACAATTACCGAAGCTGCAAAACTAGCAAGTGACCAAGTTTGAGTTTGGCTGTAATATACCGTTGGCACTAAAAAAGGCCCAAAGGCAAAGAAGCAGAGAATTTCACCTAATCCTTGATATCCTAGCCGAAAGGGTGGCCCTTGGTACATATAACCCAAAGCACAAGCTACCAACACCATTGTGATTACCGTTGGGTCTTGTTGCCAAGTGGCGATCGCGAGTATTCCTAACAACCCAATCACCAAACACAGATTTGCTAACCAAAATATTAGCGACTTCTTACCTGTTAAATTTACTAGCGAATGATGTTTATTCTTATCGATTCCTGTATCGGAATCAAAGACATCATTACTCAAGTTTTCCCATGCCAGAATTAATATTGCCGCTACTAAAAAAGTTAAAAATACTGTTGTATTAAAAATCTTTTTTTCTGAAAAAGCAATTGCTGTTCCTATCCATACAGGCATAATCGCCACACTGTACATTGGCGGTTTAATTGCCGCCATCCACAGCTTACTTTTGGGATGTGAAATCTGTTTGGTAGTCATTAGTTAACATTCATTAAATTACCCACAGTTTTTGCATGATTTCTGTTGTGACGATGGCTATCACGCAAATTTAATCATGCTGCTTTTATTTATTTTACTCAGCAATTAGCACTTAACAGTCAGCACTTTTTTGCATTGATTAACCATCCCTTAGTAAAACTTATTCTTTAATTGCAGGTTAAAGCTGAGCATAGATTGTCAGCGTTTGGTAATACCTTAAACAAAGCCAACTATACTCTGGTGAAATGTCGTCTGAATATGTTACCTGTAGAAATAGACCATGATTAATTACACTTTAGGAAGATAACTTAAAAAAAATTTACTATTCCTAGATCCATGACAGTTTCACCATGTCGTAACAACTTCTCTGTAACGCACAAAGACATATACCAATTTCTGTTAGCGGTTCAAGAAAATTGCCTCAATAATAATTGTCGGCAAATTGTCAGTATTTCGCTAGAACTAGACTGGGTTGACCCTTTAGTTGTATTGCATAAACTAACGCAAGCAAATGAAATAAATTTTTACTTTGAAAATAGAGGTAAAG
This sequence comes from Nostoc sp. TH1S01, assembly GCA_018993265.1. Lineage (GTDB taxonomy): Bacteria > Cyanobacteriota > Cyanobacteriia > Cyanobacteriales > Nostocaceae > Nostoc_B. Next base: position 11,464 of record JAGKSW010000048.1, on the reverse strand, counting down.
GCGAAGCGATCGCGGCGATTGATGCTGTCGAAAAATTACAAATTGATGGGCAAGACCGTTTTAATAAAGCCGAATATTTTATCAAAAATTGTCTAAAAACAATAATTACTTTTGGAGATATTAACCAGCCTTTTGCCAGCCCACGTTTTTTTTGTTACTTTAGTTTTTTTAACCAAAGAATTCAATCCGATTATCCTTTTCCCTCAGCAACGATATTTTTACCGCGTTGGCAAATAGCTGTTAAAAATCAGCACTGCATTTTAGTTGCCAATATATTAATTACAGCTAACGCCAATTTAGAAAAAATCTGGCATAAATTATGGAGTAAAATCGAACTTATTAATTCTTTAGAATATTTTTCGCCTAAACTTGATTTTTTAGCAACAAACTTTAGTAAGCAATCTGTAACGCAGGGTACAGAATTTAAACGTTCTGTTGTTTCGGCTTTAGAAAAAATCCAAGCTAGTCATTTCAGCAAAATTGTTTTAGCCGATGCTTTAGATGTGCGGGCAAATCATCAGTTTGACTTATATAAATCATTAGATAATCTCAGACATATTCATCCTAATTGTTATGTTTTTTCCACAAGTAATGGTAAAGGACAAAACTTTATCGGCGCAAGTCCAGAACGATTAATTTGTATTCAGAATCAACAATTAATCACCGATGCTTTAGCCGGTTCTGCGCCAAGGGGAAAAACACCAGCAGAAGACGCGGCGAATGCAAATCGTTTACTGAACAATGAGAAAGAAAGACACGAACACTTATTAGTGATTGATTTTATAACTCAACGCTTATCACAACTAGGATTATCACCCCAAGCATTACCACCACGCTTGCGACAGCTATCTAATATCCAACATTTATGGACACCCATTAGCGCCACTGTTCCAGCTCATGTCCACCCCTTAAAAATTGTAGCCCAACTGCATCCGACACCAGCCGTTGCTGGCGCAGAGCGAGATGTGGCTTGTGCAGAAATTCGGCGTTACGAAAGCTTTGAGAGGGGTTTATATGCTGCGCCTCTAGGTTGGATAGACTCTCAAGGTAACTGCGAGTTTATTGTTGGTATTCGTTCGGCATTAATTGATGGCGATCGCGCTAGACTTTACGCAGGAGCAGGTATTGTCGCCGGTTCTGATCCTGATAAAGAATTTGCTGAGGTACAACTAAAACTTCAGGCGTTATTAAAAGCTTTAGTTTAGTAATTGAGTATTACAGCGTATTTAGGGTAAATGAGGTATAAGCGTAAAACCCAAGTAAAACCCAAAACTATGTAGAGACGTTACATGTAACGTCTCTACAGTATTCCACGAATATACAACCTGCGGTAAATTGTGTACTTCACTTACTTGAAATCTGCTGTAAGAACAGGACTTACGCACAAAGGTTATCTGCTAAGAATGGGTTTGAGGGTGTAAGGGTGTAAAGGTTTTGAACACCTACACCTCTACGGGGAACTCAAAATTTAAAAGTAAGAAGATGTTAATTTTGACTTTTGACTTTTGAGTTGATTTCACCCTTACACCCAATTTCAACCGATAATCTTGGTACGTAATCCCTAAATTATGCTTTGAGGGTAAAAATCTTTTCAATCACATCTTCGACGACTTTATCTGGAGTAGATGCGCCAGAAGTCACACCGACAACGATTTTATCTGCTGGTAGCCAATTTGGCGCGATCACTAACTCCCCATTTAACTGTCGATGTTCAATAGCGTTAGCAGATTTAATTCGTTCTACGGAATCAATATGATAAGAAGGAATACCCTTTTCAAAAGCAATTTGTTGTAATTGGGTAGTATTTGATGAGTTAAACCCACCAATTACCACCATTAAATCTAAATTATGTTGTACTAATTCCAACATGGCATCTTGCCGTTCTTGAGTAGCATCACAGATGGTATTGAAGCTTTGAAAATGCTGATTTAACTGGTCGGGGCCATATTTCTGCATCATCGTGCGTTCAAACAACTTACCAATTTGCTCGGTTTCGCCTTTCAGCATAGTAGTTTGGTTAGCAATACCCACCCGTTCTAAATCTTGATCTGGGTCAAATCCAGCAGAACAAGCTTTGGCAAATTTTTGTAAAAATTCTTCTCGATTACCACCATGAAGAATGTAGTCAGCAACGTATTGTGCTTCTTTTAAATTCAGGACAATTAAATATTTACCTGCAAAAGAGCTAGTCGCAACGGTTTCTTCGTGTTTATATTTACCGTGAATAATTGAGGTGTAGTCGATTTTTTTGTGCTTTTCCACGGTATTCCAAACTTTAGAAACCCAAGGGCAAGTTGTATCAACTATTTTGCAGCCTTTATCGTGTAATATCTGCATTTCTTGAACACTAGCCCCAAATGCAGGTAGAATTACGACATCGTTGTTCTCCACAACCGAAAAGTCTTTTTTACCTGTTTCTACAGGAATGAATTTAACTTCCATTTCCTGCATTCGCTGATTTACCGAAGGGTTGTGGATAATTTCGTTAGTAATCCAGATACGTTCTGTGGGGAAGTGTTGGCGAGTTTCATAAGCCATTGCTACAGCACGTTCTACACCCCAGCAAAACCCAAAAGCTTGGGCTAATCGGATGGTAACATCACCCCGTTGCAGACTGTAATTGCGATCGCGGATTTCTTGAATCAAACTGCTGTGATACTCAGATTGCAACTGGGTTGTAACTTCTGCTTGATGTCCAAACCCTTTGCGATTGTAATTTTCTGAATGTTGGAGTGAACGTTTAAAAGCTTTTGTATCCATGTTTAATTCTGTGGTGTCTCCTCTTTCTGATTTTCGCGCGTGAAGACCAAATTTAGAAGTATGAAGTGTGAAGTCTGAAGTCTGAAATTTTTTTTTCCTTTATCCCTCTTATCTTCCAATACAGTTCAGTTAAGCATTTCTTCCTTCTCTTTGCGTCCTTGGCGTTCTTGGCGGTTCGTTAAAAAATCTGACTTTGATTAAGAGTTTTAGCCTTAAGTGAACCGTATTGTCTTATCTTCCCCCACTCCCTACTCCCTACTCCCCATTCCCTGATTGAGTATAAATCTGCAATGCTGTACGCCAAACCAGGTAGCCGGCGGGGCTGAGGTGTAAACCATCTGTTGACAGTTCAGGGCGAAGATTACCTTGTTGATTAACAAATAAGGAATATAAATCGAGATATTTAGCGCCGCGTCTAGCCGCTATGCGTTGTAATTGCTGATTTAATTGGCGAATCCGACTATTAGGAATTGCTAAAAGTTTATCTCGCCCTTCCCAAGTTGCTTCTTCTGCGCCATGTGGCAAAATCGACTGGACAACAAGTTGGGCTGTAGGATGAGCTTTGCGGAGGTATCTGATAATTTCCCGCTGATTGTCTAAAATGACCTCATCAGTCTCGCCACGAATCAGGTCATTAATCCCAATCATCACAAAAATCATCTCTGGTTTGGTGCTGTCAAATATATCTAATCTTTTTAAGAGTCCAGTGCTGTTTTCGCCCGAAATTGCTTGATTGAGCCAATATCTATTTTCTGGTAATAATTCTGCGGGAAACCACAGACTGATAGAATCTCCCGCCAGGATACTTAAATGTTCAGGATTTTTTTCAGTAGCAGCTTGAGCTTCTTGTTTGAGAACATCTAACCACTGTTGGTAATTGAGTTGATAATGGCGGACTGACTCTGGGGCGACAGTTTGGGATGCACTGACTGTCTGTTGTGAAGGCAAACTACCAAAAACAGCGGTCAATCTCTGCTGTTGTAAAATTAGCAGGATGACCGCCAACATCAGTATGCCGTTGGTTGCCAACGATAACAATGCCCAAATGGGGAAGGTTTTTGCAGAAGTGGTCACGACTAGCAAAATTTGCTGATAATTCGACTCAAATTTTATCCGCAAGTTCGCAAAAGTCACACTATCTTTAGTAATTCCTTTTACACTGATTTTTTTAGAATACAGTGTCAAGCTGCTAGCGAATTAAGTAATCGGCCGATCGCCACCAAATTCAGAGTTGTAACCTTCCTCACCATGTTCATTAATATCCAAACCTTGAATTTCGGCTTCTTCTTTAACTCGCAGACCAACTGTAGCATCGATAACTTTGAGAATAATAAAAGTACCAATTGCGGCGATCGCATAAGCAATCACAATTGCTGTTAGTTCTACTCCTAGTTCGCCAAAGTTCCCTTTAAGTACACCATCTTTACCGCCGCCGTTAACCTGGGTAGTAGCAAAGATGGCAGTTAAAATTGCCCCAACTGTACCACCAACACCATGCACAGGATAAGTATCTAAAGCATCGTCAACTTGGAGTTTGTGCTTGAAACTCACTGCATAAAAGCAGACAAAAGCAGTAATAAAACCAATTAAAATCGCTGCCAAGGGAGTAACAAATCCTGCGGCTGGAGTAATACCAACCAGACCTGCAACCGCGCCTGTGGCTGCACCTACAGCAGTGGGTTTACCTCTTAGGGTTGCTTCTAAAATCAGCCACATTAAAGCACCAGCCGCCGCCGCTGTATTAGTAGCAACAAAGGCAGTAGTAGCAATGTTAGTAACTACATCACCAGAAGTTCCACTAGCAACAGATAAAGCACTACCAGCATTAAAGCCAAACCAACCAAACCACAGCAAGCCAGCACCTAATAAGATAAAAGGCACGTTGTGGGGAGGACTGAGGCGGTCGGGGTGTGTTTTGCGGGGGCCGAGAACGATGGCTGCAACTAACGCCGAAACCCCAGAACTAATGTGAACGACTGTACCACCAGCAAAGTCGAGAGCGCCTAAACCGCCATATAAGCCAAGGAATCCACCTTTTGCCCAAACCATGTGAGCCAGGGGACTGTAAACAAAGGTTGACCACAGCAAAACAAACAAACTGTAGGCGCGAAAACTCATCCGTTCGGCGATCGCACCGGAAATCAAAGCTGGGGTGATAATGGCAAACATGGCTTGATAAATCATGTATGCCTGATGGGGAATTGTGGCGGCATAAGAAACTACTTCTTTGGGTTCGGAACCTTGGAGATAATTAGTTGTTTCTAGCCCAACACCATTTAACCCCAGCCATTGCAAACCCCCGATAATCGGATTTCCTGGGGCAAAAGCCAAGCTATAACCCCATAAAACCCAGGTAACACCAACAATCGCCATCAACACAAAGCTCATCATCAAAGTGTTGAGGATGTTGCGCGATCGCACAAATCCCCCGTAAAAAAACGCCAATCCTGGTGTCATCAACAAAACTAGTGCTGATGATACCAGCATAAATGCTGTATCTCCTGGATCAGCCGCAGGTGGGGCTGCGGCTGGCGTTTGGGCAAAAGCACTACCCATCAGCGGCCATCCCAACAGGAATAAGGTAATAACTGCGATCTTGAAAACTTTCTTGAACACTTGTTTCTGTCCCTTTCTCACATCAGTTATTTTTTTGTATACTGAAATACATTTCATGCTTTTTTATCATTGATTTTTGTTGTGAAAGATACGTAAAAGCATTGATTTTTAAAAGATTAACAAAAATATAATCCTTGTGACAGTTGCCAAGATATTAATTAATGTGTATCAGGAAAGTTTTGCTAATTTTGTTCAAGTCAGCATATTTTTGTTTGATGATGAAAAAGTTCCATAGAAGAACAAAACAGCAAAAAATTGCAATAAGCATATTGCTATAAAGCAGATAGACTCATATTTAATAAAAAACCGCCCTCTATAAATTTTAGGGGCGGTTTTTGGTCAGCAATAAGACTTAAGATTGACCGACTTACATAGTACTTTTTAAATCACTACCTGATGACATTCCTCCAGAACTAGGCCCATCAGAAAATCCACTAGGACTAGCTTCTTTGAGGAATCCACTGTAAGCTTCCATACCGTGTTCACCGATGTCTAAGCCTTCTAGCTCTTCTTCTCTGGTGACTCTGATACCTAAAGTTGCTTTCAGTACTAACCAGAAAATGCTGCTCAGAAAAACAGTCATTCCTCCAACTGCGGCTGCACCTAAGAACTGAGTAATTAACTGCCCTAAGCCACCACCGAGAAATAAACCCTTAGTAGGGCCAAGACCTTCACCATACCAAGAGTAAACACCAGGGCCGACAGCAAATAAACCAACGCACAGAGTTCCCCAAATACCACAAACCAAGTGAACTGAGGTAGCGCCTACTGGGTCATCAATACCGAGTTTGTCAAAAAATGGCACCGAGAAAACAACTAAAATCCCAGCAATCAAGCCAATAACTATGGAACTAGGAATGCTGACGTAGGCACAAGATGCTGTAATACCAACCAAACCTGCCAAAATCCCGTTAATAATCATCGACAAGTCTGGCTTACCTAAGTAAAACCAAGCTGTAACTGTAGCCGCAATTCCACCAACTGCACCCGCCATGTTGGTTGTTAACGCAATGTGAGTAATCGCATTTGGGTCAGCAGCCATTACAGAACCGGGGTTGAAACCAAACCAGCCCAACCACAAAATTAAGCAACCCAAAGTGGCAATACTCATGTTGTGGCCAGGCAGAGCCACCGCTTGTTTGTCTTGATATTTGCCAATGCGTGGCCCCAGAAATGCGGCTCCCATCAATGCAGCCCAGCCACCAACTGAGTGAACTACAGTAGAACCAGCAAAATCCCAAAAACCTCTATCTGCCAGCCAGCCAGCACCCCAAATCCAGTGTCCGGTAATGGGGTAGGCAATACCTACAAGTAACAGGCTGAAAATTAAGAAGTCAACAAACTTAATCCGTTCGGCAACTGCACCAGATACAATTGTGGCTGCGGTTCCAGCAAATACCAACTGGAATAAGAATTTAGCGGCTAAAGGAACGCCAGCCCAACTCAGGGCGCTAAATATTCCTTGATAAGCGTCGCCGGTTGCAGGGCTGTTATCTGCACCTGCAAGGAACAAGCCACTCAGTCCAATGAAGTCATTGCCATCGCCAAACATTAAACCAAAACCGATCGCCCAAAATGCTACGGTCGATAAGGCAAATACAATTAAGTTTTTGGCAAGAACGTTAACAGCATTTTTCTGACGACAGAATCCGGTTTCTAACATTCCAAAACCGGCATTCATGAAGAATACTAAAAAGGCAGCGATCGCTACCCATAATGTATCAAGTGCAATTTTTAAATCTGCTGTTGTTGGGCCAGCAGGTGCTGCGGGTGCTGGAGTTTGAGCAACCGCTACATAACCCCAACCCAAGACAATTAAACCAGCCAAAGGTAAGCAAGCTTGCCAACTCGGAGACAGTCGCTTAATTGCTAAATTTAATTGCTTGACTTTTGAGATAAATTGTGTAAACTTCGCAGAATTTCTTGTTGATGGTCGCCTAATTTTTGTTTTTGATTTCTGTCTTTGCATGAGTTTGAACATCCCCCTCCAAACTATCCTGAAAGGAAAAAAATCTAGATCAAAAAACTAACTCTCTAAGTTAAATGCAGTGGTTTTTGATATTGCTCTTTAGACCACTGATCTCCACGCCAGAAAGCAAAATAACACAATCAGGAGTTTAGTAAATTCACTAAACTCTTTGTAAATATTTTTTGCTGTTATCATTAAGAAATTATTATGTATTATCCGCAACAGTCAAGTATCCTTCACTTAATCTTTAATCTTGAGAATTATTGCGCTTAATGTGCTTAACTACTGGCAATTGTCAATACGATGGTGATCAAAAATGACTGAAACCTTGGCACATTATTCGCACAATACATAATGATTACAGCAACTTTACTACTATGAAGCAACCAACAATTACTTGTTGTAGATGTTGAGGAACTCACTTAATAAATTTGACTGATTTTCTATTTATCAAACCTAGAATTCTGTATATTTAGATACTGTTTTTTGATGTTTGTTTCTTTTACTACCCTGAAAGTAAGGCAAGCAATACACTACATCCTTTACAGGTAATGGATTTATCCTCATTCGTAAAGAAAATTAAAAAATAATATTAAATTTCTATAAAATAAATAAATTAATTAATACTTAATTTATTTAGTAAAAATAATTACTCATGTATAGGGAGTGAAAGTTGAGATGATATTTTGGATTAGTTGCTTACGGCCGATGTAAAGTTTGGTGGGCAATGCTGAAAGCTTCGACGACAGCTGATTTTCCGGTTGTGGAATTGCCCACCCTGGGGTTTCTGGGGTTAAAGTTCCTCTTTTAAATATTGTTCATAGCCTAGCTGTTCTAATTTTGCTTGCTTTGCCATGACCAATTCTGATAAAGATTGGCGATATTGCTGTACTTTTACGAGTAACTCTGGTTGGTGAGTAGCCAAAATTTGCACAGCTAACAGCCCAGCATTCTTTGCATTACCAATAGCTACTGTTGCCACTGGAATACCTGCTGGCATTTGCACAATAGAATATAAAGAATCAACACCTTGTAAATTCCGAGTAGCGACAGGTACGCCAATTACAGGTAGGGGTGTGAGAGAGGCTACCATTCCGGGGAGATGAGCCGCACCACCAGCACCGGCGATAATTACCTTAACACCTCGTTCATGGGCAGTTTGAGCATATTGCACCATACGTTCTGGGGTACGGTGAGCAGAAACGATCGCCACTTCCGCTTCTACACCAAACTCTGCACAAACTGCGATCGCATCTTTCATAGTGGGCAAATCAGAATCGCTGCCCATGATAATACCGACAAGGGGAGACATAGAATTTTTGATTTTAGATTTTTGATTTCGGATAAGAGGCCGATGGCTAGATTTACAATCGTTTCAGACTTTGCTACTTTCAGTCCAAGGTGATGACTCAAGCAACACAAAACCCCATCGCGTCAAATGTAGATATTATCAATGCGCGTGTACCTGGTTATCAAGATTTACAGATGCTCTTAGTTAACCACGAAGGTGTGATTGAGCAAATCTTGCGAATGGGTACGGTATTCAAACGAATTGCACCGCCTAATTTACAAACATGGGATGTAGGCGGTGATTGGATTTCATTAGGTGGTGTTGATTTACAAATTAACGGGGCGCTAGGTTTGGCTTTTACTGACCTAACACCAGAAAATGCCTCAATGTTGCCGAAAATTTCGCAATATTTGTGGGATGCCGGGGTTGATGCTTATATCCCAACATTAGTAACCACTTCCATCGAAAATATTCAGCGATCGCTGGCTATTATTGCTGATTTTGCTTCTCGTTTAACAAGCGGTGCAAAAATTCTTGGTGTACATCTGGAAGGGCCATTTTTGAATTACGGTAAGCGCGGCGCACATCCGGCTGAATATCTTTTACCTCTGACAATTGAGGAAGTGAAACGAGTATTGGGGGATTATGCCTCTGTTGTCAAAATTATTACTCTCGCGCCAGAGTTAGACCCTAGCGGCGAAGTTATAGCATATTTGCATTCTTTGGGTATCACCGTCAGTTTAGGACATTCTCAAGCCACGGCAGAGCAAGCCCAACAAGCTTTTGATTTAGGTGCAACGATGGTGACTCATGCCTTCAACGCCATGCCACCTTTACATCACCGCGAACCAGGATTATTGGGGGCAGCAATTACTAATCCCAACGTAATGTGTGGTTTAATTGCCGATGGGCAACATGTTGCGCCGACGATGCTAAAAATTCTGCTGCGGGCTACCGAACAACTATTTTTAGTTAGTGATGCCTTAGCACCGTTGGGGCTACCTGATGGCATATATCCTTGGGACAGCCGACACATTGAAGTTAAAAATGGTACAGCCCGGTTGCTAGATGGAACATTGACAGGCACAACTTTGCCGTTATTCGTGGGAGTACAGAACTTGTTGAAATGGGGAATTTGTGATGTCGAAACAGCGATCGCTTTAGCTACGAATGCCTCTAGAAAAGCCATGAATTTACCTGTAATTTCTCCTGGACAACAAGCTAATTTATTACGCTGGCATTGGGATGACACAACCAAAGAACTAACTTGGCAGCGATTATTTACTCCTTAACTAGAAATTTGGAGGAGCAATCTAAAATCTAAAATTGTGTGACTTCTAATACCAAATTGCTTTCAGAAATAGTATTCCTCCTCCCAACTCCCACCCCTGGTTACTATCTTTGACTGCAACTTGGTATGAATTTTGCTGTCATAAAAAAAGAGTGGGAGTAGGCATACCAATCGCCTAGTTCTCCCACTCAACATTTGCCGCTGTAGCGTCCAAGAATATGTACAAACATTGCCCTTTTATTTAGGGGGCTAAGCTGTGCGAAAATGGCGATGTTTATACATTTTTAATCCTGATTGCAGCAAATGTGAAGCTTGATTAATTAATCCATTTTTCTCAATTAATTACCGAAAAATTGCTATTAAATTTATATAGCAATAAACAGTGAACTTAGTGTTTGATGTTCTGGGTAGACCCTGATAACAAAACCCTTGAAGTCGTTTATCTTTTATAAATTTAGCGCAGTTAATTTGAGCTAGGTTGCCATTTTGGCAGGTTTTTCAGATTAGGCTAATACATTTTTGTTCCTGGTTTGAAAGTGTAGTTAGGAGTCTTGTTAACCTTTTATATTTTTGGTTGTGTAACCTGTTTTATTGATACTGCATAATCCTTTTGCTACTAATAAGGGTACAGCATTGCTGTACCCCGATAGTCTAAAGGTTGTATTTCAAAAGATTTTGTCTGACGACAAGATTAATACTTTTGTAAAAGTGCTGACAAAGAATTTTCCTTGCGAATATCCATCAAGTCTGCTAATGATTCTTTGCCTTTATCTAAGCGGTATTGCTGTGCTGGTGGTAAAACTTCAACCAAAGTTCTGCTTTTGACTGTTAGTGGTTGTAAAGGCGCAAACACAGGCAAATTTTGAGATAGTTGTGGTTCCCATCTGGGTTGAGAAGCTTGTTTTAAGGTTTTTTGACGTTTAGAGATAAATTTGGGAACTTTTTGAGTTTGGGTTGGGTTACACAACCGAAAAATTATATAGCAACCACTGCCACAACTGAGAGCGATCGCCATTACCATCCATAAAGGTAGAGGATTACTACGTTCAGTTATAATTGGCTCTTCTACTATTACTGGCATTGGTTCTGGCTCTGCCTGTTTGACATTATCAACATGACTGATACTGTAAAATGCCACAGCAGCTGTACCCATAATCATTGTAAAAACTCCACTTAACAAAACCAGAGGATGCTGCGCCAGTAGAGCAATTAGAATGTTTGAGCGACCTTTTGAACCCAATTTAGTCTTTTTCGGTTCTAGATTGGGTTTTATCAGCTGGGTTGGCTCATGGTTGAAATTTTGACTCTTTTCCATGATCACTTTGAGATTTATACCCGTTCAGACCCATGATTGTACTTAAGAGGTAAGTTATCAAGTATCCATAGCCAGATTTTGGCATAAAGTAGCTCTTGAATTCATCATTAGCTACTAAATCTCATCTTTTCTTCAAAAATCAATACTGCTGACAAATTTATCAACAAGCCAGAATTAGATTACTACTCGTCAAGCTCTTCCTTAGTACAGCTTTGCACAAGT
>JAGKSW010000213.1 GCA_018993265.1 Nostoc sp. TH1S01 | reverse complement strand
CGAGCGAACGGGTCGCACCCATGAATAAATTCAGGGGATTTTAGCAAGGAATAACTTTTCTTTTTTCCACAAATGAATTTGGGGGCTTGTACCGTAAGAGTGAACAGTGAAAAGTCTCTCTGGTAACTGGTCACTGTTCACTGTTCACTGATTCGGTCAAAACAGTGCTACATTCAACCGAGAACCGCTGTATGTAACATCAAGCGACGAGACAAGCTGCTAAGTCTTGTTCGGGAGTTGTAATCAGTTTGAGGTTGTATGTTTCTGAAAGTAGCTTCACAACATTTGGAGTAAAGAAAGCCGGAAGTGTCGGGCCGATACGGATATTTTGAATGCCGAGGTGGAGTAGTGTGAGGAGAACTGCGATCGCTTTTTGTTCATACCAAGACAATACTAGAGATAATGGCAGTTGATTCACACTCACACCAAAAGCGTCGGCTAAGGCTACGGCAATCTTAATTGCTGAGTAAGCATCATTACATTGACCTAAATCTAACAGTCGGGGAATACCGCCGATTTCGCCTAAGTTTTTATCAAAGAAACGGAATTTGCCACAGCCTAAAGTTAAAACAATACAATCACTGGGCATTTTTTCTACTAACTCGCTGTAGTAATTGCGTCCCGGTTTTGCTCCATCGCAACCACCAACTAAGAAAAAGTGCCGGATTTGACCTTGTTTTACACCTTCAATCACAGTATCAGCTACACTCAACACGGCATTCCGCGCAAAACCTGTGGTGACTGTACCCTTATCGGATTCATCAGCAAATCCCGGTAGTTCTAAGGCTTTTTGAATAATCGGTGCGACATCACGAATACTGATATTTAATAATCCTGGATAACCAACAGGCCCTAGTGTAAATACTTTATCTTTGTAAGATTCATGGGGAGGCATGAGGCAGTTGGTTGTCATAGCGATCGCCCCAGGAAAATGGTCAAATTCGTGTGTTTGATTTTGCCATGCTGTACCGTAATGACCGTAAAGGTGCGGGTAAGTTTGTTTGAGTTTGGGATAGCCATGTGCAGGCAGAAGTTCACCGTGGGTATAAACTTTAATACCTGTTCCGGCTGTTTGTTCGAGGATAGCTTTCAAAGCCAGGAAATCATGTCCTGATACTAAAATTGCTTTACCTGCGGTATGTCCGAGGGAAACTACTGTCGGCGTTGGATGACCGAAGGTTTCTGTATTCCCAGCATCTAGTAATTCCATTGCTTTCAGGTTCATCTGTCCAACTTTTAAAGCTAAATCTAGCCATTCAGATAAACTTTTATCTTGGTCATCAAGATGTGCCAAAACTTCATGGAAAAATCTATATAAATCTTCATCATGCTGATTTAGTTCCAAAGCATGGAAGGCATAAGCCGCTACACCTTTGAGTCCATACAATACTGTTAATTTTAGGGAGAAAATATCGACATTCTTCGCTGATTGACTGATAAACTCAAATTCTAGGTCTTTTCCTTGCTGAACTTGTTGTTTTAACTCACTTGCAGGTTGAAAATTAGCGATCGCTGACTCCACAACAGTGTTACCTGTGGCTTGAATTTGTAACTTGAGACTTTCACGTAACGCGATCGCCCGATTCACGAAAGCAACAAAATCATCCGGTGCAAAATTCACGTTTGTCAGTGTAGAGAACAGCATCTCACAGGTAAACTCATCAGTCTCACGGCTGCTAATTCCCAGAGACTTAGCTTGTAGCGCCACCTGAGATAATCCCCGCAGACAATGCACTAACAAATCTTGCAAAGCATCAACTTCGGGACTTTTACCACACGCACCCCACTGATGACAGACATCGCCGCGGGTTGTTTGTTCACACTGGTTGCAGAACATAGTTTCTAACTCCAATCTTCTTGCTTCCAGCGTATTGCCTACCCTTAAGTAAATCCTTGATTTAAGTCAAGAGTCTTTGCAAAGTTTGGTTAACTATGGTTTGCATCGTGGCTGGGGTGTCTATCCTGAATGAGTTGCTGATTGAAAATTGCTGATGAGTTTTACTGAACGTGTCTTAGAAGTCAAAAAGTTTCTGCAAAAGACACCAATTTTTCAAAATATTTTAGATGAACAGTTGCAAGCACTAGCCAATATTGCTATCCCCCAAACTTATAAAAAAGGCGAAACCTTATTTTGGGAAGGAGATGAAGGTACAGGGTTTTTTATTGTCAAATCTGGCAGAATTAAAGTTTTTAAGCAAGCAAATGCTGGTAAAGAACAAATTTTGCATATCTTTGGCGCAGAAGAACACTTTGCAGAAGTACCCGCCCTTGATGGTGGGAATTTTCCTGCGTCAGCTGCGGCGATAGAAAATTCTGAGGTGGTGTTTATTCCCAGGACAGCATTTTTAATGGTTTTGCAACAACATCCCACCCTAGCGATCGCTATGCTATCAACCTTTGCCAAACATCTGCGCCGATTAACCTTTTTAGTTGATAGTCTTTCGTTTCAGGAAGTCCCAGAACGCTTGAAAAATTACTTATTTACGTTGAGCGATCGTAATGGCAATGCTAATGTAGTTGAACTCGATTTACCTAAAACCCAACTGGCTGCACTCTTAGGTACAATTCCCGAAACTCTCTCCCGTGCCTTTTATAAGCTTTCTCAAGAAGGAATCATTGAAATGAACGGGGCAAAAATTCATTTACATCGAAATTAGCTTTAACCCCGACTCAACAGCCGGGGTTACGATTTTAGGTTATGCAATTAAAATTTGACGAATTAATATACTCATCACTTCCCCAGGGTTGGCTGTGGGTAGAAATGGACTCCAGTCGCCAACACTTGCATAACCAACTGCTTGCAAACGGTAAATTACACTAGTCACCGCTTTGGGGGAACCAATCAATAAATGTTTAACTGGTTCTCTGCTAGGAAAGACAGCAGATTGCTTGAGTGTAGGAATCTCAAAACCTTCGCTGGGTAAATACTGTTGAGTAAAATTTTGTACTTGTGTAATCATGGTAATTGAATCCTGTTGTGGGTTTAAAGAAAGGCGATCGCAGACTCTTGCCGGAGGGCGATCGCCTTTCTCATGCCTTAATATTAGAGTATAATTTTATACAAGTCAATTATTAATTTAAAAATATTTGCATCAAAAAGCTCCCCGACTTTTTATAAAAAATCGGGGAGCTAATTTTTTGGTGAAGTGTTTGTAGCGAGCGATCGCATAATTTTTTCAACTAGACTCAGAGAGATTAGCTAAATAATTCACCAAATCATTTTGACTAGTAAAATCTAACAACGCCTCAGCTAAATCTTCCAATTGAGTAATCGATAAAGTTTGAATTTGCTGTTCTGTCTGTGGTTCAATTACACCCAATCGGCGTGTTAATTGACGCAAGATTAATCCCAGTGCCTCTTGTCTCTTTCCTCTTGCTTCTCCTTGTTGCAATCCCTTTTGCAAAATATCTTGGTAAATTACAGATTCTTGCATAATTTCCTCACTGAAAAGTTGTGTAATTAAGTTTTTATCAAACCGCAAACCAGCTAACATTTGCACACAAGCGGAGATATTTTGTCGCTCATCTGTTTCTTCAATCATATCTACAGCCGCCGCGACTTGGGTTAATAATCCTTGGGGCGAGTTGGTTTTGGCTAATGTTGCTAGGGGTAAAAGTGCAGGATTAGCGAATAGTGTGGCTGGTTCTTCTTCCCATAAGCGAATCACTCGATATTTATGTATGGTATTGCTGTCTGTGTACTGAGTTTTATACACAATATCGGATGATGTCGGTTGTAAGAAAATTAACACTTGATGAATTTCACACCAGAAATATTGACGTTTTAATCTGGTGTAATAATCCAGCATTCTAAAATCTAGTGGTGGTGTGGATTGGGGTGTGGTTTGAAACTCTATATGTAAGATTTGGTTGGCAATTTGTAGGAAAGTTACTGAATCAGCGCGAATTGGTTCGAGGGTAAGTTCGGTTTTGAGTACTTGAATATTATCAACGGTGTCAGATGAAAGTAGCCATTTGGCAAACTCGGCGGGATAAGTTTCAGCTAGGTATTTACAGGTGTTATCGTAACTCAAGGGTATTTTGCACTTTTATTAATCGCCTCACAATTTACCATAGCGATCGCTTCACCACTGGGTAATCAGAATTTCTAGCGTCCAGCTAAACAGTTGTCACCCCTTCAGGATAAAATCCCTGCTCAAAATAAAAATGGGCAAGGTTCTACACCCTACCCATTTCTAGAAATATAGTTTAGGAATTACAGTTGCGGTACATACTGTTGTTTTTCAGGAACATCAGTGTATTCAGCAACGATTTGGCGGAATTCTTCGCCGTCGATGGTTTCTTTTTCAATTAGTAAATCAACGATGCGGTCTGTCACGGTGCGATGTTCACGCATAATTTTCTTGGCGTGTTCATAGCATTCTTCAACAATCACTCGTACTTGAGCATCAATGCGAGAAGCGATCGCTTCGGAATATTCAGAGCGGGTTGTCCAGTCACGACCGAGGAATACTTCGCCTTGTTGACTTTCTAAGGAAAGTGGCCCTAAGTCAGACATCCCGAAACGAGTCACCATTTGACGCGCCATTCCAGTTACTTGCTGCAAGTCACCGCCAGCACCAGTTGTCACTTCCGCAGAACCAAAAATTACTTCTTCGGCTGCACGACCACCCAAAGCACCAGTAATTCTGGCTTTCAATTGACTGCGAGAAATTAAACCTTGTTCTTCGTTGGGTGTAAACCAAGTTAAACCCTGTGCTTGTCCCCGTGGAATCAAAGTTACTTTTTGTACTGGGTCATGGTCTTTGAGTAAAGTACCAACCAAAGCGTGACCAACTTCGTGGTAAGCAATTAAACGCTTGCTCTTACTATCTACTAAGGGAGTACCTTCCATCCCCGCCACTACACGGTCAACTGCATCATCGATTTCGCGCAGGGTGATGGCTTCCTTACGTCTTCTGGCGGTGAGAATTGCTGCTTCGTTGAGTAAGTTGGCTAAATCTGCACCAGTAAACCCAGGTGTCCGCCGCGCGATCGCTTCTAGTGATACGCTGGGGTCTAATTTCTTGTTACGTGCATGAACTTGCAGAATTTCCAAACGTCCTTTGATATCTGGCGCATCGACAGTTACTTGTCTGTCAAAACGACCAGGACGTAACAAGGCTGCGTCTAATACGTCGGGACGGTTGGTAGCAGCGATGATAATAATCCCTGTGTTGCCTTCAAAACCATCCATTTCGGTCAGCAACTGGTTGAGGGTTTGTTCCCTCTCATCGTTACCACCACCGATACCTGCACCCCGTTGTCTACCTACAGCGTCAATTTCATCGATGAAGATGATACAAGGTGCGTTATCTTTGGCTTTTTTAAACAAGTCACGGACGCGAGAAGCACCCACACCAACGAACATTTCCACAAATTCTGAACCGGAAATGCTGAAGAAAGGTACACCAGCTTCACCAGCGATCGCTTTTGCTAGTAATGTTTTACCTGTACCTGGAGGGCCGACTAACAACACACCTTTAGGAATGCGTGCGCCAACAGCGGTAAATCTTTCTGGCTGTTTGAGGAAGGTAACAACTTCTTGTAATTCTTCTTTGGCTTCTTCGATACCAGCTACATCATCAAATTTCACACCTGTTTTGGCTTCCATTTGAAAACGCGCTCTCGATTTACCAAAGCTCATTGCTTGTCCAGGGCCACCAGGAAGATTGCTGGAGCGCCGGAACAAAAAGAACAATCCAGTGATCAATAAAATTGGGAAAACAAGATTGCCTAATAATCCCCAAATTGCGCCATCATTACGCATGGGGTGAGCATCAAAACTAATTTGTTTTTCTTTAAGTTTGCTAATTAACTCAGGAGCGCTAATTGGCAGGTCTACCCGCCACCGCTGAATGCGATTTTCGATATCTGGATCAATAGCTTCGACAATTGCCGTTCTACCGCCTTCATACAAATCTACGCTAGTGACGCGATCGGCATCCAAGTATTCTAGAAAACGGCCGTAAGTCATGCGGGTATTGGCAGCATTCTTACCCATATCCGCAGGAGCATTCGCAAATGCTCCTTGCCAGAAGAAAAAGCCAATTACCAAAGCAGGCAATGTCCAGAGTACGAGGACTCTCCAAGAGAATTTCATCTTAATTTTGCCTCTGCCAATACGATTAATCATTTCTAGCTACTCTTTAGCTTGGCACTCATCCAGGGAATCATCTTCCGCAAGATATCGCCACGCTTGGTAACTAGATTTTGCAACGGATGTTTATTAATCCATTTTGTTTAATTTGATGTCTAGTCACACGTCACCATGAATGTGTGTCGCTGAAAAGATTCTTAATTAAATTTAACTTAATTTTAATACAGCTTGGATTATGACAACAAAATTTAAGATGTAGAGGGCGATCGCTAAGGGATACTAATACAACAAGGCAAAAGTAAAAAGTGAGCCATTGCGGTGGACGGGTTTCCCGGCATAAAGGAGACAGTGCCGTGGGCGGGTCTCCCGACTTGAGGCAACTGTCGTCAAATGGCGACCCGAAGGGCAAAAGGAAAAAGAAGGAATAGTGATACCACAAGCCTTTTAGCAATTCCAGATGGTCTGTTTATTTTCGCCAACCTGTACTAGAGTCTGAGGCTGCGATCGTATAGTGTTGCATAAAGATTGCTAAAAAGCTCACCGGTGAAGTATTCTACAATCCCAAATGGTATGACTTGCCAAAGCATTCAACACTTCAGTGTCATCCTCGTTGTTTCAGGCGTGAGTTTTGGGGTATTAACTGCTTGTAATCAACGTGACAAAGAAACTGCAATGATGACTGGCGGTTCACTGGCTGAACCCAGCATAGTACTTAATGTCAAAAGCGAAATGGCAGAACAATGTCCCAAGACAGTCGGTATTTGGACTTTCTTGCTTCCCTATGAGGGTGGTGCTGAACATACTGCTGTTGCTGACATTACAAATGCTAAGTTGATTGCTTCATCTCAAAAATTTTTAGAATATGAAGCACCATTGCGACCATCTTATGCAGGTTGTATTGGTAGTGCTAAGTCAGAAACACCTTCCGTCTACAATTTCCAATTTCGCAATGGCAAAGCTTATTTTCGCTTAGATTTGAGACAACAGACAATCAATACCAAAATTACATATCAGGGAATAGGCGGGTTCCGGCCTTATGTGCGCTGGGTAGCTGAAGAGTAGAGGCTAGGGGCGAGAGTATCGATTCAGTAATCAAAAACCTAACCCCCCAGCCCTGACAGGTGTAGGTTTTTT
>JAGKSW010000212.1 GCA_018993265.1 Nostoc sp. TH1S01 | reverse complement strand
TACGCATCACGACTCGTAAATTGTTAAAGGTATGCCGTACATTTCAGTGAACAAAGCCACGATAAAGGCAGAAAAAGCACCAAAGGCTCGCCAATCACGAGGACTTTTTGGTTTTGTAAAGCTGAAGGCAAAGATGATAAATACCAAAGAGTTGATAATCACCAGAGACCAAAGACCGTAGGCGGGAGCATGGCTCATTTTTAATCTCCTGTTTATTGATGTTTGTCACCGAGATCAACGATCGTTTCCGTCACTGTGTCCGCCGTGTCCACCATGTCCTCCGTGCATAAATAAGTGTATGAATGGGCAGGCTAGAAGTAACAAGTAGGGCAGAATACCAGCTAGATGTGCTAAATGTTCAGTGATGAGAAAAAATGCAGCAATGCCCAGGAAAACATATAAGGCTATTTTGGCGGGCGATCGCCACCAGCTATCATGATGATCGTGTTCATGAACCATAAAACTTTTCTCTCAATTTGTTGACAATTTGAATCCTTTCAACAGTGATGAATTAACAATCACTGACAAGGAACTCAAAGCCATCGCAGCTGCGGCAATCATTGGGTTGAGTAAACCGAAGGCAGCGATAGGAATGCCAATGGAGTTGTAAATAAATGCCCAAAATAGGTTTTGTTTAATTTTGAGCATCGTGGCACGAGACAGGCGAATCGAGGTCACAACATCCCGCACATCGTTTTTCACCAAAATGATCCCGCCTGTTTCCTTAGCCACATCTGCACCAGAACCAATCGCAATCCCAATGTCAGCAGTTGCTAAGGCGGGTGCATCATTAACACCGTCTCCCACCATTGCCACAACTTCCCCGCGTCGTTGAATATCTTTAACAACTTGGGCTTTATCACCGGGTAATACTTCAGCAATTACCTTATCGATTCCTAGTTGACGGGCGATCGCTTCGGCAGTACGCTGGTTATCTCCAGTGAGCATCACGACTTTAACCTTTTCCCGCTGCAAAGCAGCGATCGCTTCCTTGGCTTCAGGTTTGATGGTGTCCGCTACTGCCACAATCCCCATCAACAGACCATTACAACCAACCAGCAGGGCTGTTTTACCGTCAGATTCCAGACGAGTCAATATCTCTTCTGTTGCCGGATTTATCTGATAGCCTTGCTTACCGAACAAACGGCGATTACCAAGCAAAATCCTATCTCGATTGATTTCTCCTCGAATCCCATGTCCGGGAATTGCCTCAAAATTACTCACTTTCGGAATATCTAGCATCTGGTGTTTGGCTGCTCGCACAATTGCTTCACCCAAAGGATGTTCTGAACCCGTTTCTACCGCCGCCGCCAACCGGAGAATTTCATCTTTTGGACGTTCTGCCAAGGCTACAATATCCGTCACACTAGGCTCACCACGAGTCAAAGTTCCAGTTTTGTCGAAAATTACGGTAGACAGCTTTTCAGCTCGTTCTAAAATTTCACCACCTCGAATTAAAATCCCGCCTTCTGCACCTTTACCCACACCAACCATCAACGCGGCTGGAGTCGCAATACCCAAAGCACAGGGACAAGAAATAATTAATACCGCAATAAATGCTAGTAAAGCTTGGGGAAAATTTCCCACCAATAACCAACCAACAAAAGCCAGTACCGCCACTCCCACCACCGCCGGGACAAAATAACCCGTAACTTTATCCGCTAAACGCTGGACTTGAGCCGTACTTGTCTGAGCTTCCTCCACAATTTTGATGATTTGAGCCAGAGCCGTTTCCGAGCCGACACGAGTTGCTTGGAAACTGAATGCTCCTGTTCTGTTCAAAGTACCACCAATTACTGCTGCTCCGGCTTGCTTCTCTACTGGTAGGGACTCCCCTGTGAGCATTGACTCATCCACAGATGAAGATCCATCCAGCACGGCTCCATCCGTTGGTACTTTTTCGCCGGGACGAACAATCACGGTTTCGCCTACCATGACTTGCTCTGCCGGAATTTCCATCTCCATACCGTCTCGGATGACTCTGGCGGTAGCAGGTTTTAAATCCAGAAGTTTACGAACTGCTGCTGATGAGTTCTTTTTGATAATTTCTTCCATATACTTGCCTAGTAAAACAAAGGCAATAATTACGGCAGAAACTTCAAAGTAAACGCTACGTTCCTCGACTCGCACAGGTAGGATATTAGGGAAGAATATAACTGCCACACTATAGAAATAGGCAACGCTGGTTCCTAAAGCAATTAAGAAATCCATGTTGATACTGCGACTTTTGATGGCATTCCACGCCCCTGTATAAAATGACCAGCCCCCAATAAACTGTACGGGTGTAGCCAGGATGAAAAGCCAGACTCCCCAAGTAAACCAAGGTAGAGCAGAAATCGGCACCCAGCTTAAGAGACTTATACCCGCCGCCAATCCCAAAAATGCAGCAGCTCGCATAATTGCTAACAGGAGTACCCCCGTCATCGCAACAGTGACGCGAGTCCGCATAGATTTGAGTTCCCTCTCAGGATCTAAAAATGTGTTTAAGCAAGTTTGGCTACAAAAATAGTAAGCGCGTCCACCTCGTTCTGCCCTCAAGGATGTAGCTTTAGGTACTGTCATCCCACAGATAGGGTCTTTCGCCATCCCACCTTGGGGTACAAGGCTTGCATGTCTATGTCCGTGATGCTCGTGAGTTCTTGCCATCTTTGAATACACTCCTTCATCCTACTAGTTGTGATTCAAAGGTATGCAGGCAAGTCTGGCTGCAAAAATAGTAAGTCTGTCCGTCTCGCTCTGATTTCAATGCTGTAGCCTTTTCTACAGTCATGCCACATATTGGGTCTACAGCAGTCTTTTCACTATCTTGTGGGCGTTTGCGTTTAAAAAAATTCCACATAATTGACCTCCTTGAGAGCTGATGTCAATCGTGTCAGGTCAAAATCTCTCCGGAATTCAACTTTCTTCGGGGTTGGATTTATACCAAGCCTGATACCATTGCTGCATCTGGTTAATTTCAGCCGTTTGAGTTTTAATGATGGACTGAGCTAAGTTACGAATTTCTGGTTTGGTAGCTTTTTTAGTCGCCATCTGCGACATCATTACAGCCATGCGATGATGAGAAATCATCTGACGGATAAATTCTTTATCGAAATCTGGTGCATTTTTCAAGGCTGCCAAATCTACATTCATACCCATCATGTTGCAGTTCATCGGCATTTTCATCATGCCTGGGTTCATCTGTTGGCACATACGCTGATGCATTGCCATCATTTCTTGACGAGTCATGGCTTTTACAGGTACTTCTTTCCCGTACCATGCCTTGTACCAAGCTTTCATTTGCTGAATTTCACGGTTTTGGTCGTTTTTAATAGCTGCTGCTAGCTTTTTAATTTCTGGGCGTTGAGCGCGACTTAATGCGATATCAGCCATTTCCACTGCTTGAGTGTGATGGGGAATCATCATTTCAATGAAATGTTGATCCATATTAGTCATCATCCCTCTTTGGCGAGGAGGAGTAGTTTCTGTAGATGGGTGATGAGTATTGTGTTCTGAG
Organism: Nostoc sp. TH1S01; assembly: GCA_018993265.1. Classification (GTDB taxonomy): domain Bacteria; phylum Cyanobacteriota; class Cyanobacteriia; order Cyanobacteriales; family Nostocaceae; genus Nostoc_B. Next base: position 5,027 of record JAGKSW010000212.1, on the reverse strand, counting down.
TTTGAAACTTGAGCTTGTGCGTTATTTAAAATTACTAATCCAGAGAGCGTACTACTAGTTAATAGACCAGCCAAGCCATACAACAATGTTTTTGTTTTCATAACCCCACCTCATTTTAGGAGTTAAAGACAACTTATATTTATGAAATTATCGAGAGATTGTGAGGAACTTGTGAGACGAAAAATTTTAAATTAAACTCAATAAAATTGCTCAGGCATCAAGTATTATGCAAGTTTTTTTGGCTTCACTTTTCTTGCAAAATCAAGTTAATTTTTTTCCAATCAAATAGCTAGATCGTTTTATCTTCAACAAAAACCTATAATTTAAGATTTACATCTAGAGATGAAAAGAGGATGAAATATTTTTCTTGTACACGTTTCTTTACATAATCAAGGCGATCGCATCCTTACTGGTGTCGTGATAGATGCGATTGCCCGAAGGACATTGCTAAAGGCAATCAAGCTTTTTACACTTTGTTTGACATCCATGCTTAATTCAGGGGTTGACCCACACCCACTGCTAGCAATCCAAGCCTTGGCACTGTGGCGCAAACTCCTGGGAGAAGAACATCCCTCAGTCGCACTTAGCCTCAACAACCTCGCAGCACTCTACCGTTCCCAAGGCAGATACAGCGAAGCAGAACCGTTGTACATCCAAGCTTTAGATATTTTAGAGCGACGGTTAGGGGCAAATCATCCTCATACTGTAACGGTGCGTAAAAATTTAGCATATTTGCGCGATCGCTTTAACTCACAACAGTAATTTTGAGTTCCATACCATGATTTTATCTCACGCAAAGGCGCAAAGTCGCAAAGGCAGGCGCAAGAGTTTTGTTTTAAATGAGAATGTTTGTGTTCCAAGCGAGAATGTTTGTGTTCTGAAGTCGGAGTTTCGTGTCCCAAGCTCAGAGTTACATGTTCTGAACTCGAAGTTTTATGCTTTGAACTCGACATTTTGTGTTCTAATACCATTTTGGATTTTAGATTTTAGATTTTGGATTGTAAAACAGTTGTTGTATCAGCTTTTGAACAATCCATCTGTCGCAATCATTTTTCAAATTGGTATAAGCTTGGAGTTTTGTGTTCTGAACTCGACATTTCGTGTTTCGAGTGAGAATGTTGTTGTTCTACTTCTTAACTAAAACGGGATAGACTAAGCTATCCCGTCAACATATCCTATCTCTTAAACTTTAATCCTGAGCGAATTGCGTTAGCGAGTCCGCGAGGTCATTGCGAATTGCGAATTGCGAATTGCGAATTGCTTTAAGTTCCACTAGTCCAAGAGTTGATGTACTCAATTTGCTCTGGTGTTAAGGAGTCAATGCTAATACCAATAGCTTGCAACTTCAACCGCGCAATTTCTTGATCTACCTCGGTAGGAATAGAGTGCAAACCAGGTTCCAATTTACCTTGATTCTTCACCAAGTATTCACAAGCCAAGGCTTGGTTTGCAAAGCTCATATCCATCACCGCGCTAGGATGTCCTTCGGCGGCGGCGAGGTTGACTAAGCGTCCTTCACCCAAAACAATCACTGATTTACCACTCTTCAGTTTATATTGTTCGGTAAAGGGGCGGACTAGCTTAATTTCTTCAGCTTGACTAGCTAAGTATTTCAGGTCAAGTTCGATATCAAAGTGACCGGAGTTACAAACGATCGCACCGTCTTTCATCACATCGAAATGTTCAGCGCGAATGACGTGCTTGTTACCAGTTACGGTAATAAACAAATCACCTTGGGGTGCAGCTTCAGCCATCGGGAGAACGCGGAAGCCATCCATCACCGCTTCAATCGCTTTGATGGGGTCAATTTCGGTGACAATCACATTTGCACCCAAACCACGGGCGCGTAATGCTGTACCTTTACCGCACCAGCCATAACCAGCAACAACAATAGTTTTGCCAGCTAAGAGAATATTTGTCGCACGGATAATCCCATCCAGGGTTGATTGTCCTGTACCGTAGCGATTATCAAAGAAGTGCTTGGTGTCTGCGTCGTTAACATTCACAGCCGGGAAGGTGAGAACGCCATCTTTGAACATCGCGCGTAAGCGCACAATTCCGGTTGTGGTTTCTTCTGTAGTCCCAATTAAATCAGCAATTTGATGTTGACGCTGCTGAACTAAGGTAGCTACCACATCACTACCATCATCAATAATAATGTTAGGACGGTGGTCTAAAGCAATTTGGACGTGGCGATTATAGGTTTCGTTATCTTCGCCTTTGATGGCAAAAACGGGAATTTCATGATCGACAACGAGACTAGCAGCTACATCGTCTTGAGTTGATAAGGGGTTACTTGCAATTAATACTGCATCTGCACCGCCAGCTTTGAGCGCAATGGCTAGATGTGCTGTTTCGGTGGTGACGTGGGCGCAAGCCACAAGACGCAGCCCAGCAAAAGGTTTTTCTTGAGCAAAGCGATCGCGGATTTGCCGTAAAACTGGCATTTCCCGTCCAGCCCATTCAATACGCTGTCTTCCCAAGGGAGCGAGGGCGAGGTCTTTAACCTCGTGCTTTAATCGGGGAGAAGTTGCGGTCATAAGTTCCTCAAAAACGTAAAAAATGTACGTAAATTTTACGTACTTTACTAGTTTATTCTACGACTAGTAGTTTTTGGCAGTAATTCCAACGAGCTAGTCGATAGTTCTGAGGACTAGCTTGACGTTTGCATAGCTGAATGTCAACAGTAAGGGAATAACGAATGAGTGACTGATAATCAATCTGTGTCAAATATAGGGCTGATAGCGGAATGACTGCGAGTCTACGTTGTGTTCAACTTGCTAAAGATACTAATGAAAGACTCGATAAGATTTTATCTGATAAGCTAATCAGCATTTAAGTTGCATAAAGCCAGGGCTGAATTCCTTACTACAAGCGAATCAGTCTGGAAAAATGAATGACGATTAGCTTACTAAGTTGCTTTCAGAAATAGTATTCTTACTCCCCAGTCCAGACTCTCACCCCAGGGTACGATCCTTGACTGCAACTTGGTATGAGTTTGATGACCAAGTTTAGGGATTTCCTACAAAATTAATGGTTTAATTTATTTTTTGTGAGAGTATAATCGCAGATTCTGATAAGTCATGTCCAAAGGTTGATAGATATTTATGTCATCTATCTAAAGTTTTAAAAAACATAAATGTCATAATTTTCAACATTTAACCAGAAAACTCAACTTAAGATAGGTACATTTACTAAAGCCAATTTTGGAGCATGGCTAAGGAAGTCATGAAAAATAAATTTCCCTCAAGGAGGTGTTGGAGTGCGTTGGCATTTTTTGGCGATTTTTGGTTCAATAACGGTTTCTGTTGTGTCTGTAACACCAGTGAATGCTCAGATTCCGTTGTTACCACTGTTGCAAACTCCCAGCAGTCTGAGTAATGAATCTGATAATAGAAATGTTTCTGGCTGGATTTATCTTGATGGCCGTCGTTTATTTCAAATCAGCGCCACCAAAACTAATTTGCCAGAACGTTTACAGAATATTCAGCGGAATTTGAATCAAATTAGCCAGAATTACTTTCAATCCTCTGAAAAAGAAGTCAAGGTAGAGGTGCGGAAAGTTAACGAAATACCCGTCATTCAGGTAAATGGTGAATATCTGATGACTGTCACCTCTGAGGATGCAGAACTCAGACAAGAAGATCAGCTGATCTCGGCAAATCAAATTGCTGATGCTTTACAAGAAGACTTACAACGGGCAAAACAAGAACGACAAACTCAATATCTGCTCAATCAAGGTAAAATTGCTGCTGGCATTGGACTGGTGATGGTGGTCACAAGTTGGGGTGTATATTATTGGCAGCGTCGTTCTCGCAAAGAACCAGCACAGTCAGTTCCATCAATCTCTTCAACAGCGCAACCAATTACTACTCAACTAAATCAACAGCAACATCGTCATTTTCAAGAAGTTAAGAAACGTTTGTTTCAGTTAACGCAAGCTGGAATTTGGGGAGGGGGCAATTTTCTAATTTTGGGGCTGTTTCCCTACACTCGGCCGTTTCAAGTAGCGATTCTCTCAGCGGCGCAAATTCCTTTAAAACTCGCTGTTGTGGCTTTGGGGACTTACGTCGCTACCCGTTTCAGTTATGCTTTAATCGATCGCTTCACAACGACACTCATCAGTAGTGGGGTTTTATTAACCTCAGACACGTCTGAACGTTTGCGTTTACGAGTGTCTACCTTTTCTGGCGTTACTAAAAGTATTGTCACTATTATTTGGGTAGGAGTTGGGATTTTATTCGCCCTTGTTTCCTTGGGTATAGATATTGTTCCTCTACTCGCAGGTGCAGGTTTAGTTGGTGTGGCTGTATCTTTAGCTTCCCAAAACCTAATTAAAGATGCAATTAACGGCTTCTTAATTATCCTCGAAGACCAGTATGCGTTGGGTGATGTGATTAATGTTGGCAATGTGGGCGGCTTAGTGGAAAATCTCAACTTGCGGATGACACAACTGCGTGATTCGGAAGGACGCTTAATCACCATTCCCAATAGTGAAATTAAAATTGTCGCCAACCTCTCTAGCCGTTGGTCACGCGCCGATTTAACTGTTCCTATCGCCTATGAAGCTGATGTTGACCATGCTTTGAACTTGATTAAAAAAGTTGCTTTAGAAATGAATCAAGACTTGCAATGGAAACATCAAATTATCGAAACTCCGCAGGTTTTGGGTATTGATAATTTTGGCGATCGCGGTTTAATTATTCGTGTTTGGATTAAAACCCAACCTCTTAAACAATGGGATGTCGCCCGCGAATATCGCCGCCGCCTCAAAATCACCCTCGACCAAGCCGGAATTAATATCCCAGTACCACAACAAGCCATCTGGGTGAATGATGCACAGGTGTTGAATGCACAGATGAATGGCAAGGGGAATGATATCGTTTCCGGTGAAAGACTTATCATGAAGACAGCAGAGGGAGCAGAGGGAGCAGAGGAGCAGAGGAGAGGGTTTTAAAGTTTCTGCACAGATTATCGGGTGGGTATTTTTGCCCACCTAATTGATACTAAGTACAGCTTTGCATTAA
>JAGKSW010000211.1 GCA_018993265.1 Nostoc sp. TH1S01 | reverse complement strand
TTTTTCAAAATGAGAATTGCTGCATTAAATCTGGCATCAGTTATGCCAAAACCAGCTTCAGCACAAGCTCCTAACCCACCTTCAATAGGAATAGGAGCGCCTGCTCTTGGGCTATACACAATAAATTTATCAACAGTACCAGTACCAACCGCAAACCCAATCACTTGGCGAACTGTTTGCAAAGCAGCATTATCTAGCGCGCCACCAATACTGCCAATACTGATATTAACCGCACGACTTTGGGCCAATGCTGGCGCACTCATTGACAATATTGACCCAACAATCATTAGACCGGTTAACTTCTTCATTTTCTCTTCTCTCAAAAATTACAAAACTACTATTAGGTGAGGTTTTGTTGCTCACTATTTAATATCCGGGCATTATCTGAAGATAATCATTTATTAAAGCAGGGTTTAAGAAATAGCTTCTTGGCAGGTTTTATGCGTAAAACAAGATAACCTGCGATGTTTTCTCCTATTTTTGAAGTTTGGAGCATTCCATAATTCTTTGCTATATATCCAAACATTTAAGGGACAGCAATGATATTTGCTGTCCCTTAGAGAAGAATACAACTTTTGCTAATTCAACAAATGTTTATGCTGGAATCAATACCGTATCAATTACATGAATCACACCGTTATCAGCTTCCACATCAGGAGTGACAACTGTCGCATCATTGATTTTCACACCACCATTAGATGCGTCAATCTTTACATTACTTCCTTCAACAGTTGGGGCTGAGTCTAAATTGACCACATCTGCTGCCAACACTTTCCCTGAAACAACATGATAAGTGAGGATTTTCGTTAGTTGGGGTATGTCTTGGAGTAGTGCGTCTACTGTCCCTGCGGGTAGCTTAGAAAATGCCTCGTCAGTTGGTGCAAAGACTGTAAATGGGCCAGGACTCTTGAGAGTGTCCACTAAACCAGCAGCTTGTACTGCTGCTACTAAAGTATTAAAAGAACCAGCACCTACAGCAGTATCAACGATATCAGCCATGTGTTTTAGGAGTTTTTGTATGTTTCGTTACTAAATATATACTTTCGTTAAGATTATTACTATTCATCTATAGATGGTTGAAATTACGTTAATAACCTGATATAAATCAAAAAATTGGGAAAAACGACGCATACCTAAAATGCTTCTAAATCCCCAATACGGTAAGGTTTAGTTTGCTCTGTTTTACTTCAGAGTAGTATTTTCAAAAATTAATGAATTTAAGTTCGCATCACAAACAAAAACTGTGCGGTTTGGTGTATGTAGGCGATCGCTCCTTAAAATTTACCTGTCGTCTTGAAGCGGCATTAAGTTCTGCCCCTCTTCTGTACCCCTCGCTTCGCGCCAATCCCTGTTCTGCCGACTACTGATTCCCAATAGCCCCCTCCAATGTCCCCTTAAGAGCTTTTCGAGCCAACTTCACGTAAGTCTTTACCGTCTCCGGTTTCATTTGCAAATCAATAGCGATCGCAGCAGTTGAGCGTAAGTCGTGGGAGCATGAGCAATACTCACCTGTTTGATTTGCAGAGATGCGCCTCTCAAATAGTGGTAGCTGGGATCATACTGTGAAAATGTGGCACTTAGAGACAGGAAAATTAGTTCGCACATTTAGAGGTCATAGTGATAGAGTATATGCGATCGCTCTCAGTCCAGACGAGCAAATTATCGCCAGCAGTAGTGCAGATAAGACTATCAAGTTGTGGCATTTAAATACAGGCGAATTGTTAGGCACATTTACAGGTCATAGCAATATAGTTACAGCCTTAGCCTTTACAACTTCTGGGGAAATGTTAGTCAGTGCCAGTTTAGATAAGACCATCAAAAATTGGCAGCGTAGTTAATAATTACAATGGATGTTTATAGTTTTGTGGGATGAGTAATTAACTTATCCCACAATTAATATTTGGCGAATTAGGCTGATGAAACTTGAGCCATAATCTGATGAGATTTTTACATGGATGGCATTGGTTAGCGAAAAACTAGAGTGAAGTCGCAATGACATCAATGTAGGTGAGGTGAAACGTATGGGAACCCAACAATGCCAAACTGATTAAATGTTGAGTTCTGCTACTAGCTTAAACTTCACAAAAAAATCTAGCTATTAAATTTAAGTAGGTTAGTATTAAGCATGGAAAGTATCAAATTGTACTTAACCTAAATGCAGTACTACCTTTATTCAGCAAGGACTGAATTCGGAAATGGATTCTACACAAACCTGTCAATATCCTAATTTGAAGGCAATGATAGAGCAACCATTACCGTTGCTTACAGATATTGAGCATGATGTAACAAATGATGACAAAGTTGATGAGTGTGGGAATTGGCTTTTAGTTCATCCAATTTGGGGAAAATTGCCAGTAGACGCACTAAAAGCACTCGCTAGTTCGTTCTATTACTTTGAAGTAGAAGAAAGAAAACTCATCTACCAAGAAAAACAAACTCCCATTGGTTTGTATCTGTTGAAATCGGGAAAAGTAGAGATTTTTAGAAAATCGCTGATTGGTCAATCACTAATTCGCTATCGGAATGCCGGAGACTTATTTGGATATACACTGGTCGCCAATGCAGTAGAAGGCACATATCAAACTAATGCGATCGCTCTGACCAACAGTACTATTTTATTCTTACCAAAAGCAGAATTTTATACCTTAATTGATAAATACCCAGCGATTCAACAGGTGATACATTCCCAGTTGTCTCAGGATGTACATGAATATGCCGCGCGCATAGCCTGGGAAGAAATGCGGATGCAAGGCTTACAATCTTACATTCAGCCATTACCTAATAAAACAAGCATTCTAGGAAATAGTAAAGCAGCCCAAAAGCTGACACAACAGATAAATCTTGCCGCAGCTGAGGATCATCAGCCCATCGTCTTGCAAGCCGAAGCAGGCACAGGGAAAACATTCATCGCCAGTTTAATTCATACTCGTTCTGCCTTAGCATCTCAACCCTTTGCGGAAATGGATTGTGCAGATTTGCCGCGTGCCGAGGATGGTCGGTTAGATACAGATACCTTGTTTGGTAGATTAGGGCAGCAGCCAGGACTACTGCAACTATTAGAGCGGGGTACACTGCTACTAGATAATGTACAGGTATTGAGCCAAGGCGATCGCTCACGCCTAATCTACTATCTTAAAACCGGATTAGTCCGCTCAAATCAAGGTATTGTCGGCAAAGTTAATTTAGTTAATCAACCTGCTTTACCCAGTCAATCTTGGGTGCGTCTGATTTTGGCATCGCCAGACAAACTGGAGTTACCAGAGATTAATACCATTACCATCAAACTTTTTACCTTACCTCAACGTAAAGCAGACATTCCAGATTTTGCCAAGTATTTCTTAAACCAAGTTTGCCAAGAACAGAATCGCCCGCTTTTAAGACTAGATCAATCTGATCTGCGTCGTCTGATTAGCTATGACTACCCTGCAAATATCAAAGAACTGGCCGAGATTTTACACCGAGCCGTGATTATGACACCACCTGGGCATTCAGTCATCCCAGAGCAAGCATTATGGTCAGTACAATCCACCAAAAACCTCTTTCGATTGGATTTGTTAACTCATGTGCCTTGGTTGCGAAAAATCTTGCTGAGTCGCTGGTATCCAGAAATGATTTGGGTGGTGATGATGGCAGTTTTTGTCCCTGTGACCATTCTCGGTTTTATTGGCCCTCAAGAGCGCAATCACAGTATTACCTTGAATTTGTTTTGGGCGTGGTGGTGGCCTGATTATCTATTTTTATTTGCTTTTGTTGGTCGGCTGTGGTGTGCCGTTTGTCCATTTATGATCACCGGAGAATGGATACGGCGAATTTCTCTGTGGTTATTTCCACGCCAACAACTGACCTGGAATACAAAATGGTTAAACCGTTGGGGAGGTTGGGTAGTTTTTGGTGGTTTTTTAGCAATTTACCTATGGGAAAAACTCTGGGATTTACCACACAATGCCTACCTTTCTGCCTGCTTGCTGTTGACAATCACAGCTGGGGCAGTCATTTTTAGCCTCATCTATGAACGGAGATTATGGTGTCGGTATCTTTGCCCCATCGGTGGGATGAATGGTTTGTTTGCCAAATTGGCAATCCTAGAATTGCGCTCAGTACAACAGTTATGTGGTAGTCAGTGCAACACCTTTGGCTGTTATAAAGGTACAAGTCCCACACCCATCACCTTTGCAGAAGCATTACCAAATGAAGGACAAGCCACGGGGGGATGTCCACTTTACGTACATCCAGCCCAATTACAGGACAACCGAGATTGTATATTATGTATGACTTGCCTCAAAGGCTGTCCTAATCGCTCTGCCCAACTGAATTTGCGCTTCCCGGCTGCGGATTTGCTGGATAATCACAAGGGATTCTGGGCAGAAGTCGCGCTTTTATTGCTGTTGCTGGGTGGTGTGTTTATGCACCACGCCCAGAGGATTTTGGCATGGTTGGGATTTGCTGGTTTTGCTGTTGATGCAGATCATTTGCTCATCAGCCTTCCTTTAGCTCTTGTTCTTTTAAGCATTCCTGGGGTGTTAACTTATTTGACTCATAAAATCGCTCGCGTTTTCGATTCAGAACAACCAGACTATCTCACAGTCATCTATGCTTATCTTCCCTTAACCCTAGCTGCCAATCTCACCCATTACATTCCGGCTACCATCACAGAAGCCGGGCAAATGCTCCCGATTCTAGCACAGACATTGGGTTACAGTACTTCACACTTACCGACACTCACCTGGAGTTGGGATGTAGCAAAATTCTTGCAAGGTGTAACTCTCATCTCGGCAATGCTGTTTAGTCCTTATCCTCTGTTGCGAATTACCAAGCGATCGCTCGTTCACAACATTCCACATCTACTATTAATGTTAGGTTTTACAGTATTCTTTTTTAACTTGATGATGTGAAAAATTTTCATCAGTTTTTGTCCGTAGAACGAGGGCGACTGGAAGTCACTGCTAAACAGGATTTAACCCGCATAGGCGGGTTAAAAACCTTGATTTTTTGTTAGTCTACACAGGCGGTCATATCGTGTCCTGTTAAAGATTTATCATTAAGGTCGCAGGGGTGCAAGGGGGCAGGGGAGAGGGTTTTGTCGTTTCTGCACAAATATTGTCGAATCACAACTGATTAGCCGGACATGATATTAATTGCTGTGACTGCATCCGGCTTAATTAATTTACCGTTGTCAACGGTGGCATAAACTACCCAATGGTCGCCACATTCTAGACGTTGTTCAACAGAACATTCAACGTAAGCAAGAGCATCGGTTAAAACTGTGCAACCATTTTCCGCAGCTGTGGTGGTAAATTGAGCAAATCTATCTTCGCCGGGGGCAAAATTCTTGCGGAAATGCTTCATATATTCCTGGTGATTGCCTTCTGCCAGGATATTTAAGGCAAACTTACCACCAGGATACATCAAAGATTCTATGGCGCGTTCTTTGGCGATCGCTACAGTTAAACCAGGTGGGTTGAAAGTGGCTTGTGATACCCAAGCACCCAGCATCCCGGTAGAAACATCACCTTGCTTGGCAGTAATCACGCAAACTGAACCCACAATGCGCCCTACTGCTTGTTCTACAGGGGTTGCAGCTTGTTGGGGTACGCGGATTTTTTTTGCCTTTTTCAAATTTTGGGCGAAGTCTGTACCGAGTTCCTCGCAGAATTTGAGGGTAACATCGTCGGGTTTGAACTTAACTTTCAAAGTTTCAAAACCCAGGCGATAGCCAGCATCGCGTAATTTACCTTCAATCATTTCTACAGCTTCGCCACTCCAGCCGTAGGAACCGAAGACACCTGCAACTTTGTTGTTATCACCAACTTTCAAGACAATACCTAAAGCGGTGTGAATAGGTGTCGGTGCATGACCGCCGATAGTGGGGGAACCAATGATAAAACCGTCTGATTTTTCCACTGCGGCTTGGATTTCTTCGGGGGTAGCAAATTCGCAGTTGATTGATTGAACTTCTACACCGCCTTTGGTTAATCCGAGGGCGATCGCTCGTGCTAAGGTGGCAGTATTCCCATAAGCTGAGGCATATAATAAAGCCACCGAAATTTCTCGATTTCGTTGCGAACGGCTCCAGTCGCTATATGCTTTGGTCAGTTCAATTAAGCTACTGCGAACAATCGGCCCGTGACCAACTGCATACATCCGCACTTGGAAATCAGAAATTTTTTCCAAAGCTGATTCGACATGCTTCGCCTGGGAAGCCATCAAACAGTTGTAATAGTAGCGTTGGTCTTCTTTGATTTGTTCCCAGTGGTCATCAAAAACATCCTCACCGCAGATATGTGCGCCGAAAAGTTTATCTGTAAACAAAATTTGGGTTTGCTGGTCATAAGTGCAGAGGTGTTCTGGCCAACGGGGGTTAGGTGTGGGTATGGATTTCAACACATGACCAATCTATAACCGTTGGCAAATTGGTCAACCACTGCTTGAGAAACAATGCCACTCGTTGAGATAGCGCGTTGATATGCCAATGATAGATTTGGTTAGCGACTAGTTTCAATTGCTTGCCGCTAGGGAGCAGTTGCCCTTCCAGTGCGGAGATACTGAAGGCTTTTTCCGATTCTCCATCGTGCAGGTAGGCTAATAAATCTGGGTCAACTTGGCGTACTTGGTCGAGAAACCAGGCATGAAGTCCAATCGTATATTGCGAGTAAAAAGAAGCCGTTGCCGTTGCCTCCAAATCAAACACCAAGCCTACCAGTTCCGTTTCATCTGCCCATGTCGGCACTGAGTCTTTCGGTGTTGATTTGGCTCTAGGCTTGCGCTTGGGGGCTGTGGCTGCTCTAAAACTGACTGAGACTATTTCAGATTTACCCTGGTTTAGTTTTTCCAAAGAAGCGATCGCTTCAACAGTTACTATATTGTCAACATTTGCTTACAAAGCAAATGCTGGTTACAAGCAGACCCAGATCACACTTCAACTAGGTTATCTCAGCTAAACTATATTTTTATACTTAAATTTATTAATTTACTACGTAGAAAGTAAAATTATGCCAATGAGGAGAAGCGATCGCAGAGATTCTAATGATGACAATGCCATCAATCACCCACGCTCACGACAGAAAGAACCAGCATCTCCTCATGAGCTTAAACAGTCGCTGATGACTGCTCGCGCTCAACGTGATGAGTGG
>JAGKSW010000004.1 GCA_018993265.1 Nostoc sp. TH1S01 | reverse complement strand
GCCTCAATCAAGTTGGTAGTTTGCCTCTTGATGTAAGATTCTGGACTTGTGAAAACTGCAAAACTAGGCACGACAGGGACATTAACGCCGCCTGCTCAATTAGAGATGAAGGTTTACGACTTTTGGCGGGAGGGCATCTCGCTACTGCTTCTGGACAACGTGTAAGACCATCTAAAGGCACTGCTTTTAGAGGCAACGCTGGGTGAAGGAAGAATCTCCGCCGTTAAAGGCGGGGAGTTGTCAACTGTTTTAAGTTGCAGATTAGGTGATTTTACAATGCCACATCGCCCGAAAACAATCTTTTAACAACGTTTTCTACCAATTCTCTCATCAGCCGTCATTCTCTCTTGACAAGGTTAAATGAGTTTGAGTATATTTATTAGTACAAAATTACTATAAAGTTTCTAGTAGAAGCCATACCAACAACAAAGCAGTACGGTCAATTAACATCGTACTGGATTTTCAGTATTTCTTCATTCCAGTATTTGTACTGAACAAAAATCAACGTTTTCAAGGTTACTCTGATGTCTGCATAGGGTAGCTATTGGTATGGTTTGCTACCCAATCAATTCATTGCTAATTAAGGGAGTTTGAGTATGACTTCAGTTGCAGTTAAAGACAGTAAACAGCAACTAATGCAAGCATTTCAACAAATTTTAACTGAACAAAAAAAATTAGAATCAAAAATTGCGACTAAACAAGAAGAAGCTGAAAAAATTAAAAACCAAGAAATTTTAACTACTGCTTCTACATATACAGTTGATAGTATTGTTAAAGGTTTAGCCGATTTACAACTAGAATTTGGTAGCATTGTCACTTCCCTATCAGAAAAACTTGCGAAAGAAAACTCCAAATTAGATGAACTCAACCGAGCGATAGAAATTGAAACTCAACATCTGCAAGAACTACAAAGAATCCGAATTATCGCAGATATACTAGATATTCTTACTCAAGAACATCAAGAAAAGTTAAAAAATTTAGAACAAGATACTGCCAGTAAAAAAGAAGCGATTGAAAAGGAAATTGCTCTCAAGCGTAAAGAATGGCAAAAAGAACAATCAGAGTATGAAGAAGCTGTCACAGCATACAATGATGTTACCAATAAAGAACGTCAGCAAGAACAAGAAGAATATCAATATAAATTAGAAACTACTCGTAAGCTTAATACAGATGCTTATGAAGCCAAAAAACGTAACTTAGAAAGAGATATCCAAGAAAAGACACAGGAAAAAGAAAAAGACTGGACTGAAAGGGAGAAAGTTATATCTAGTAATCAAGCTTTATTTAAAGAATATCAGCAAAAAGTAGCAGTTTTCCCCACTGAGTTGGAAGAAGCAGTGAAAAAGGCACGAGAAGAAGCCATTAAAGAAACTAGTCAAAAAGCCAAAATTGAAGCTGATTTATTTGAGAAAGAATGGGAATCTACTAAGCAAAGCTATGAACTCAAAATCCAAAGCTTAGAACAGACAATTACCAAGCAAACTGAACAAATCGAAAGCATTTCCACTCAATTGCAAGCAACTCTGAAACAAGCGCAAGATTTAGCAATGAGAGCTTTTGGTAATTCTGCTGCTAAATAGATAATTCCTATCTGAATAATTGAGAATCCTTGGAGGTTAAATATGGCTAGTAAAAAACTCACAGATAAGAATACAAAAGCTGAAATTCTGCAAGCTTATGAAGAGTTAAATAAAGAAACATCAGGGCTAAAAACTCAACTAAATCAAGCCTTAAAAGCAAATCAAAATGCCAACGTCGAAAAGCCAAAATTAGAACAAAATACAACTATTACTCAGCCTGTCACTATCCAACAAAAAATGAATTATACAATTGAAAGTCTAGCTAAAATTCAATTGGGTTTTGGTAGTGCGGCAAATGAGTTATCAGAACAGTTAACCACCCAAGCTTCTAAATTAGGGGAAATTAGGCAATCTGTAGAAACAGAAATTATCGCCTTAAAACAACTACATAACTTAGAAGTTGCTGAGGACACATTAAATACTTTGATTACCGCCTATGAAGATAATTCTAAGGCATATCAAGAAGAATATAATCAGCGTTATGAAGTATTATCACAAGAAATACTTGAACAACGCATTGCTTGGCAAAAAGAACAGGATGAATATAAGCAATCAATTAAAGAACGCAATGATAATTTAAATAAAACTCGACAGCGAGATACAGCCGAATATAAATATGATTTGGAATTGCAACGCAATTTAAAATCTGATGAATATGAGCAAGCTCAAAAAACTTTATATAAACAGTTAGAAGAATTTCAACAAGAAACAGAAAAGCAATGGGCTGAACGGGAAAAACAAATTGCAGAACGCGAAAAGCAATTTGAAGAAGCGAAAGCAAAGGTAGAAGTATTCCCGAAAGAGAAAGAAGCAGCTATCAAAAAAGCTTCAGAAGAAGGTAAAGGTATTGCTCATTACCAAGCCAAGGTAAAAGCAGATTTATATGCAAAAGAAGTTGAAGGGCAGAAGCGTTTCTATGAGCAAAGATTACAATCTCTAGAACAAACTATAACTAATCAAGAAACACGCATTCAAAATCTATCGAAACAATTAGAATCTGCACTGAAACAAGTTCAAGATTTGGCAGTTAAAGCTATTGAAGGAACTGCAAATGTAAACTCTTACCAAGCAATTAAGGAGATTGCATTAGAACAGGCGAAAAGTCAGGTGAAAAATAAATAGACATTAATTTAGAGACGTAATTACTAATTACGTCTCTACTGTTTAGGCATAATTTATTATGACTTGTTATTGATAATCAGGGATCTGTTTTATTCGGCTTACCATTATTGATAGGTTTCTTGCGGGGAACGGCAGTTTCATTCAATTTTTTATTTGGTTGGGGATTATTGTTCGATGGTTGATTAGACATAATACTGCGGAATTAACTATACATTTACATACAACAAGAAGATTACTGAATCCAGAAATCAGTTAAAAAATTTACATATAAAAATAAAAAAGAGACGCGGTTATGCTTGCGCCTCTAGATAGAGAAGAAACCCATTATTGTAAAAAATTAAAAGTTTTAGTAAATTTGATTGCTATAGTTAGTTAAGTTGTATACGAAATTATTCTGGTTGCTCAATTTTGTTCGAGTTCTGTTGATTAATTTTGTCAATTTTTCCAATAAACCGAATAGCACCAGGTTCTGTTTGACGTGGCTTACCGTTATTACGAGGTTTTTGACGAGGCATAAGAATACACTGATTGTTCGTAAAATCTTTACTACTTTAACTCCAACAGTGTAAATAGCAATTCCGGAAATTAAAGACGATTTATCAAGTAATACCAATTCGCAATTCGCAATGACGCTCCTTCGTCGCTAACGCTGCGCTAACGCAATTCGCAATTAAGAAATCTAGCTCCAGTAAGACTTTCCTGATTTCTATCTGTCGCATTCTTTTTTCAAATTGGTATAATTGCAGTCAAAGTTGTAGAGACGTTGTATACAACGTCTCTACTTGTAGGAACTATTGTAAGCAACTTAGTCTGAGTTTGTTCAGCCGCTATTTTGCATCAAGCTATTTTTACGCAAAGGAAGAAAAGCCAAGATTTGGTGGTATGTCTTGAATGCGTCCTGGGCCGATCGCTCGCAGTGCTTCTTTGAGTAAAATATCGCCAGTATACAAAGCACGTCCCACAATTGCACCTGTGACACCTTGTGCTTCTAAAGCTAATAAACTCAACAAATCAGTTACCGAACTAACACCGCCAGAAGCAATTACGGGGATGGAAATCGCATTGGCGAGTTTGCGTAATGCTTCAATGTTGGGGCCACTAAGAGTACCATCACGGTGAATATCTGTGTAGATAATGGCTGCTGCACCTAATTCTTGCATTCGCACCGCGAGTTGGGTGGCTAAAACTTCCGATGTTTCTAACCAACCACGGGTGGCTACTTTCCCATTCCGTGCATCAATACCGATGATAATTTGTTGGGGAAATTCTTGGCAGAGTTCTTGGACTAGCTGTGGTTCTTCGACGGCGACAGTTCCGAGAATTGCCCATTGTACACCCAAGTTAAACACTTGTTGCACACTAGAGCGATCGCGCAATCCACCACCGATTTCAATTGGTACTGATATTGCTTGAGCGATCGCTTCAATCGCTTTCAAGTTTACTACTTTACCTGCTTTTGCTCCATCTAAATCAACTAAATGCAAGCGAGTTGCACCTTGATCTACCCATTGTTTAGCAACATCAACAGGATTTTCACTAAAAACTTGGGATTTTTCATAGTCTCCCTGATACAGTCGCACACAACGACCTTCAAGTAAATCAATTGCAGGAATTACATCCATTTATCTTATCCTTGGTTAATTTTTGTTTGAAAAGAAGGGTTAGGGGTTAGTGGGTTAGGGGTTAGAGACTAGAGGCTAGGGGCTAGTACAAAAAGGCTGAAGTATGAAGTCTGAAGTATGAAATGAAAAAAACCTCATAGTGAGCTTTTCAGCAATTTATAATGGGTGCTTTATTTCCGCCGCGTTGTACTAGGGGCTAGAAAAGAGAAGAGACTAGGGAAATGGTTTGATGAGGTAATGTGGTATGGCAAAGTGCTGAGTTTTGAGTAAAACTACTAATCCCTAACCTCTAGCCTCTAACCTCTATTCCCTAGCTTCTCTTTCACGGCTTGGCGAAAACCAATCACAACCAAAATATTGGCTAAAGTTAAAAAGACTTCCGCACCCCCATGTAGCCAGTCTACATTTGCCAAAGCTTCGCCATAATGAACTTGGGCGTAAATACCTGCGGGGATGGTAATACCGACAAATACAAGTGTGCCGTAAAATCCATACAGTGCTAAACGGGGTACTTGTTGACTGCGGCTAAGAAACCACAAGAAACCCAAATAGGGAAACAGGGAAAGGGCAAACAGGGTTTCTTTTGAGATCATGGTTTTGATTTAATAGATGAGACTGCAACATTATCTGTGACATTTTTGGCAGACTTGCTGGAACGCCAAATCCATACCGCAGCTGCCCAAAGTGTAAAATTACCAACTAAAGTCATGGTAGCTTGCAAAGTTACCAGCCATTCTAACGATTCTGCATTGTCAAAATAATGCCAAGTGCAAGCACACATGGCACTCACCAAAGCTGGTAACATAGCTAGGGACAATCCCCACCAACTACGATTACCAGTGAGTTCGCCGTAAGTCCAGATTAACCAAATCGCGGCAATCCACTCAATAACGCTAGAAATGTGAATAATCCAAGTGGGAATTGATAAGGCGTGCATAGTGAAGGGCTGAAGTATGAAGTATGAAGTGTGAAATTACCCCATTGAGAAAGGGTTGGAGCTTATAACAAATGCAATGAACTCTCGTTCCTCAGCTCTCATTTCATCTTCCCACAAGAAAATTCATCTTTATGTAGGTGATAAGTAGTTGCACAAAATTAAATTCATTCGTGGGGATAGGGAACAGGGAACGGGGAACAGGAAGAGAATGTATGTAATTAATTCTGTGTGATTACTTACAAATTTGAAAAATCTCAAAACTTGACACATCAAGCAATTCGCAATCCAAAATCCAAAATTGTCTGAGATGGCTGACATTTGATGAACTACTGAGAAAAAGTTGATATTCTAAAATCCAAATTCTAAAGATGGGAACTATGCGGGCGTTATTGTCTGGTTATTACGGCAAAGGTAACGGTGGTGATGAAGCTTTACTGGCGACACTTTTACAAATGTTGCCATCTCATGTTACGCCTGTGGTGCTTTCTGGCAATCCCGAAGAAACGCGCGATCGCTACAATGTAGAAACTTACAACCGGATGGCTATGCTACCTGTGCTGCAAGCTTTACGTTCCTGCGATGCTTTTATTTGGGGCGGCGGTAGTTTAATTCAAGATGTTACCAGTACCATTAGCCCTCTGTATTATGGGGGATTGATGACATTGGCGCAAACAATGAATTTGAAAACCATTGCTTGGGCGCAAGGTATCGGCCCTTTATTGCGTCCGCAAACGCGCTGGTTAGCCAAACTCAATTTTGCTGGTTGTACCAAAGTTAGTGTCCGCGATCGCGCCAGTGCGGCTTTATTATCAGATTGGCAAATTCCCCACATCATCGCACCTGATCCTGTTTGGGCGTTACAAAGTAAACTAGTCCCCGAACTTCAGGATTTACCTGCGCCGAGAGTTGCTGTAACATTGCGATCGCACCCTCAACTCACACCAACACGCCTAGCTAACCTCACCAAAGCATTAGTTGATTTTCAAAAAGCCACCCAAGCATTCATTTTATTGCTGCCATTTCAAAAAAGTGAAGATTTAGGCATAGCCCAAGCCATTCAACCCCATCTTGGTGATGTTAGCCAAATATTGTGTCTGGAAGATCCACAACTTTTAAAAGGTGTGTATCGTGGTGTTGAAATGGCAATTGGAATGCGGTTACACAGTTTAATTATGGCTGCGGCTGAAGGTTGTCGCTGTTTTGCCTTGAGTTATGATCCCAAAGTTAATCGTTTGATGGAAGATTTAGCAATACCAGGCTGGGATTTAGAAAATTTCCCAGATGACGCAAATATTATCAGTAAAACTTGGCTGGAATATTATGCTAATGGTGAGCCACTTTTGCCAGAAAAAATTCAATCTTTAGTAGATAAAGCCTTAATGCACCGCGAATTATTGAGTAAAGCTTTAAGTTAAAGTTTTGGCTGGAAATGAATAGAGACGATTTGATTGATGAACGCACATCTGAAAGCTTACAGCAAGCTCTTGATATTTACACGCATAGAGGTAGGTAGGATTTTATGTGCAGTATGTGGTTCCGAATTAATTATCAAACATCAACTAAATCCTGGTTTTTATTGTCCAGTCAGCCCGAAACATATATATTCAAAATTTATTGTTGAATAGCAGTTTAAAGAATTTAATCATCAATTTTGTTGAAACTAATAATTTCATTAATAAATTATATAAATTATTACAGATTCAACAGGATTAATCTGGGCGATCGCTGCTAAATTTATAATAGAACAATGCTATCAAATTCTCCTAATTTATTACGGCTATCGCAAGGACAACTCAACTTACTAGAACGTTGTCCCCGTCAGTTTCAGCATACATATTTAGAACAACTCAGTTCCCCCGCAAATCCAGAACACGAAGAAAGGCAAACTTTAGGTAGTCGGTTTCACTTGCTAATGCAGCAGCGAGAAATCGGTTTACCAATTGATAGTTTATTACAAGCAGATTCCCAATTACAAAAGTGGATGTCTGCTTTTGCTAATGCCGCACCCGACATTGTAACACCTACAATTAATAGTCAAACCTTCCGCGAAAGCGAACACTATCGTACTTTACAAGTTCAAGATTATTTACTAACTGTTATCTACGATTTATTAATTGCAGATAACCAGCAAGCGCAAATTTTAGATTGGAAGACCTATCCCAAACCGCCAGACAAACGTAAATTAGCTCAAAACTGGCAAACACGCCTTTATATGTACGTATTAGCTGAAACCAGCGAATACTTACCAGAAAATATATCCATGACTTACTGGTTTGTTCAGTCTGAAGGTAGACCACAAAATATAAAATACACGTACGATAATAAACAACATCAGCAAACAGCAAAAGAACTCAAGCAGCTATTAAATAATCTATCTATTTGGCTAAAACTTTATCAAAAAGGTCAGCCATTCCCACAAGTCATCGATACTAGCAAAGCCTGTAATTACTGCCAATTCGCTGTTCGTTGTCAACGTACACCATCAACTGAAGACACAGTAACATATCCATTACTAAATATTGATAACATTCAAGAAGTCACACTTTAAATTTACGTTGTCTTTCTGTAAATTTTGTGTCTTTGCGCCTACCCTGCGGGAAGCCGCTACCGCGTCTATGCGCGAAACTTATAATTCTTATTATCTAACTAAACTACCATAGATTTGATATTTCTGAATAATAACTTACTTATGACTACATTTGAAGAAAACAATGTAATTTATGTCCGGGAACTAGGAATTGATGATATCGCTCCGGTGTATCATTTAGGTGAAGAATTATTCACCAGCGATTTATATCCATACCTCTACCGCACTTGGGATGAATGGGAAGTCATTGGACTTTATAACACAGATCCAGAATATTGCCTAGTTGCTGAAACTAGTGGCGAACTAGCAGGATTTATTTTAGGAACAATTATTACTAAAGCATCTTGGACTTATGGTTATATTTTGTGGCTAGGAGTTAACCCAAAATATCAGCGTCAGGGAGTAGCAGACAGACTAGTTGATAAAGTCGTTGCTCGCATGATTGAAGATGGTGCAAGATTCATGCTAGTAGATACTGATCCCACCAATGTAGCCGCAGTTAAATTTTTTAATCGCAAAGGCTTTGGTAATGTTCGTCAACATATTTTCTTGTCGATGAATTTAAGTAAGCACCCGCATTATGGCAGACTAATTGATTACGAACATCAAAAAGCCGAAAGAGCAGGATACAGGCGATCGCGTCCTACAATTCGTCCCCGAAAATCTGATGGCGTTGCGAATGAATTAGTCCTCAATCCTTTAGTAAATGAACCTCAAATAATTGAAGACCAAAAATAGAAGATACAGAAAATAATAAATGACCCATGACAAAATGCAGTGGATTTTAGCAGCAACTGAACAACCACCAGATTGGTTTATTGCAGCAGTGAAGCAGTACACACCTGCATCTAGTGGATTATATGCAGCACAATTATTGTGGCAAAGAGGCATTCAAGATTCTCAACAACTAGCGGCTTTTGTTAACTATCAAACTTATCAACCTGCTAGTTCCTTTGAATTTGGGGAAGAAATGCATCTAGCAGTAGCCAGATTACAACAAGCACGTAATCTTGGTGAAAAAGTTGCGATTTGGGGAGATTTTGATGCTGATGGTATCACATCTACTGCGGTGTTATGGGATGGCTTGGGGCAGTTTTTTCAGCAACATACACAGTTAACTTATTACATTCCCAATCGCCTCAGAGAATCTCACGGACTGAATAATTCAGGAATTGAGAATTTAGCGAAACAAAATTTTAAATTAATAGTTACTTGTGATACGGGTAGCACAAATATTGATGAAATTATCTATGCTAAACAGTTAGGTATAGATGTCATCGTTACAGACCATCACACCTTACCCGCCCAACGTCCACCAGTTACAGCAATTATTAACCCGCGTTATTTAGCAAGCGTTCATCCGTTGTTTCATCTTTCTGGGGTAGCAGTTGCTTACAAGTTGGTAGAAGCACTTTATCAAACTCTGCCCAATGTCCCGCAAGATGCACTAGAAAACTTATTAGATTTAGTCGCAGTCGGGTTAATTGCTGACTTGGTACAACTCAAAGGAGATTGTCGGTACTTAGCACAATTGGGCATCCAACGTTTACAAGCAGACTTTAAACAACCACCAACAGCGCGACGCAGACCAGGGGTAGGGCGATTATTAGAATTGTGCCAAAAAAGTGGCGATCGCCCCACAGATATTTCCTTTGGTTTGGGGCCGCGCATCAACGCAGTTAGCCGCATTCAAGGCGATGCGAGTTTTTGCGTAGACTTGTTAACCAGCCGCGATGCTAAACACTGCAATCAATTGGCTGAAGAGACAGAACTTGCCAACACTCGCCGCAAGTCATTACAAAAAGATGTACAAGCCCAAGTAGCCCAAAAACTCATCCAATTAGATTTATCAACAACCAGTGTCATCGTCCTCGAAGATCCCCAATGGCCAGCCGGTGTATTAGGCCTAGTCGCCGGACAAGTAGCCCAAGAAACAGGCCGTCCCACAATTTTGTTAAGCACAGAATTAGCAGGGGAGCATACTTCGACTGCGCTCAGTAAGCAGGAAAACAGGGGAGCTTCAGAAGAATTAACTCTTTTATCTTCTAACTCAGCAACGCCAGTTGCTACAACGGAGGGAACCTCCGCAACGCACTGGCTCCTCAGCACTCAGCACTCAGCACTTGTACTAGCAAGAGGTTCAGCCCGTTCCATCAATTCCGTCGATTTATATCAACTAGTCAAAGACCAAGCACATTTATTACATCGCTTTGGTGGACATCCCTACGCTGCGGGTTTGAGTCTACCAGTCGAGAATATTCCTTTATTCACTCAAGCAATTAATCAGCAGTTGCGGCAATCTTTGGGTAGTACAGAGTTACTGCCTACTGTACAAGCAGATTTAAAAGTTACCGTAGCAGACTTAGGCAAAGAATTATTCTTAGAACTGAAATTGCTAGAACCTTGCGGGATGGGAAACCCAGTCCCAAAACTACTCATCCAAAACTGCTGGTTTGAAAATGCTTGGCATCGCAATCAGCAAGACTGGCAAGGAAAAAAAGTACAGTACATTAAAACAGATTTTGATATTCGGGATGACTCTACTAAAAATCCTTTTCCTGGTGTGTGGTGGGGACATTATAAAGATGAATTACCTGTATGCAAATCTGATTGTATAGTCGAACTAGATTACAACAGTTTCAAAAAACGCTATGAAATTAGATTAATTGCCGTCCGTCCCAGCAGTAACTCAGAACTCAATCAACAACACTCAACACAAATCCTCGACTGGCGCAATCTCCCAACTCCCAACTCCCCACTCCCTACTCCCCTACTCATCCTCGATGAATGCCCCACTAGCTGGGATGAACTACGTATTTGGTGGCAACGCTCACTTTACAATCATCAACAACTAGCTCTTGCTTGGTCTAAACCCCATCTACAACCACCACAAGACATCTGGCTGACTCTGGTTGGCATAGCTAAATATCTCAGTCGCACAAACCAGTTAGTCAGCCGCACACAGCTACTAGATAAATTAAGCATAGGTAACCAAAGCTTACTATTAGGAATCAAAGCTTTAAAATATTGCGGATTTATAGTTACAAGACAAGACCTTTATTTACAAATCAGCCAAAATTCTCAAAAAATTTCACCCCACCTAGTAGATACAGCCGTTACTCAATTTCTAGCCGCAGTCAGCGAAGAACAGTTTCAGCAACAGTATTTTTCGGAAGTACCTTTATCTACAATTGTGGCGCTTGTTAATCGACCTCTGAATTGAAAGTGCTTAGTGCTGAGTTGAAAGTGCTGAGTAACATCAAGTTAGGGTAATTAGTGATGATTCCGTCCATCTGTGCAGAAACCTAAAAATCCTCTTATCGGCTCCTGGTCGCCGAGCGAAGTCGAGGTGCTGCTCTCTCTGCGGTCTTAATGAGAATTCTTTCACCGAACACGATATAAGCATATTACTCGCTCTTTCATGCTTGGCTATGAAATACAGCATATTTTGAGTACATGAGGTACAAGCGTAAAACCTAAAACCATGTAGAGACGTTACATGTAACGTCTCTACCGTATTTCACGAATATCGAAACTGCTGTAAATTGCATCGGGACTGCCTTTCTAATCATAGATAAGGCTAACTATACTCATCGATATTTTAAATTTTTAAGATACACACTAGCTTGCACGTTCATCATACTAACAGTGCATATATCCTCAATAAATAACTTGATGTATAGAAAATTTGTCTCATATCTGGACATTTGCTGAATTGAAAATAGTTGTGATTGGAAATAACTTTTGGTTGTTTTTTAAGGCTAACGAGGTGTTACCAATATCTCATTCAAATTTGCCGGAGTTAACAAAACTTTATCTATAGCTTTCAAAGCTAGATTTATCTAAGTTTTTTCATAATCAAAGCTTTATAGAAATTTAGGTAGTTTTAGCAAGCCGATAAGCAAAGGCGAAGAGCTAGAAATAATTTAGCAATCTTGCGTTTATCTAGTTTGAGAAGATAAATTCCCATGACAACAAAACTATTGCAAACTCTAGCAGCAGCGACCACTGTAGCAGGTATCGTAGCCACCGCAGGCGCAGCCAACGCAGTTTCACTTTCTTACACTACCCAATACCAATACAAGCCTACAGATGGTACACCAGTGTCAGCTGATGGTTACTATAAGACAGATATTGAGGATATCATCAGTGTTAACAAGTTCGACTCCAAACTAGGTACTCTCAAAAGTGTTACCCTAGATTTGGTAGGCAATTTAAAGGGAGATGCCCGCTTTGAAAACAGAAGCAGCAGAGTTGCTACTGTTTTAGTAAATCTTGCAGGTACTTTGAAATTAGAACTACCAAAAGGTGTAGAGCTATTAAGTTCCACTCCAACCCAGTCTTATGCTTACCAAGTATCGAGATATGATGGAAGGACAGATTTTAGTGGTGCTTCCGGCAGAACAGTTAATGGGCTGAGTGCTACTGTAGCAAACACAAGAACAATCACTAGTAGCGATTCATTTTTCCAATATTTCCTTGGTAAAGGAACAACAGATATTTCATTCTCCGGATTAGCAAACTCTACAGTTATAGGCTCAGGCAACTTCGACTCTCAAATTAACACATACGCCTCCGCAGGTTTAACTGTCACATACAACTATGACCCCACAGCTGTACCCGAACCTTCTGCTGCAATTGGTCTTGGTTTAGTAGCAGGAATTGGTTTAATGTCACAACGCAGAAAAAGCTGGCTCAAAGCATCTAACTAATTGGTCTACATAGGTGAGTTTTCTCACCTAATTGAATTTACTACTACAAATTAAATACCAAAAAGCACATTACATATTTACAAGGGTGTGCATTTGTTAGACTGTTGTTCATGCCGATTATTACTGTCAGAATCATCTTTTATTTAACTGTGAAAAACCTGGACTAAAATTCTGGGTTTTTTATTTTGTTTGATAATCTAGTGCGTGTTTAAGTTCTACATTTTCTAGTTGAGGCTGTCATTAGTCATTTGTCCTTTGTCAAGACAAATGAACAATGGCAATTTTTACAGATGGTTATGTAATTTAGATGTGTTTTAGCTTAATTATTTTGACTGAATCAGATTGTGCCAATGCCTGTTAACCTCATACTGGGAGTTCACAGGGTAAAAATTTATGTATACGGTATCGCCTGAAAATCAAGCTCTACCTACACAAGATATTAAGTTACTAGTTTTAGATATCGATGGTACGATCGCAGGCAAATCTAATTCTTTAAGCAAACCTGTCAAGCAAGCGATCGCAGCTGCTCAAGCCAAGGGGATTCATGTTGCGATTGCTACTGGACGTATGTATCGTTCCGCTTTACGCTTTCATCAAGAAATTGGTTCTAACTTACCATTAGCAGCTTATCAGGGAGCCTGGATTCAAGACCCAACCAACCAGAAAATTCACCGTCATTTGCCTGTAGTCAGAGAAATCGCATACCAACTACTAGACTATTTTGAACAACCCCAATGGCGATCGCTTCTCTCTATACACTTTTACATCAATGATGAACTTTATGTACGAGAATTAACAAGAGAAACTAAAATTTACGCACAACGCTCTGGAATTACCCCCATTGCTGTGGGTGATTTACGCCAAGTATTAATTGAACATGAACCAACGAAAATTTTAGCTTTGTGTGATGATACAGATGCGATTAGCCAATTATTAGGAAATTTACGTCGCCACTACACACCCGCAGAACTATATTTAACAACTTCTGTGGCTACTTTTTTTGAAGCCACAAATCCTACTGTCAATAAAGGTGCTGCTGTACGTTATTTCGCTGAAGAACTTCTCGGCTTACAAAGAAATAATGTGATGGCGATTGGCGATAATTTTAATGATGTAGAAATGTTGGAATATGCTGGTATTGGTGTAGCGATGGGTAATGCACCAAAAGATGTACAAGCGATCGCCCAGTGGATAGCTCCTAATGTAGAGAAAGATGGAGCTGCGATCGCCATCCAAAAATTTCTACTTTCTTAAAATATGTGATTTAGCTGTTAAAACTTTCGTGCATCATGAAATCAGAAAGAGCACCGACGACTGGCCGTGTTTCGTCTCGGTGCTCTTGCTGGTTCGCTCCTCACACAACTGAAAAGTATAGTCGAACTACTTTTATGAGTCAATAGCTGTGATAAAAATTGTTATATTTCTCGTCAGAAACACTACTGATGAATAGCACGCTTATTCCTCGCAAAATTGCGTAGCTGTTGCTCAGCAATCCAACTTTATCACCTCAATAAATAATTTGGTAATGCCAGGTTCATAGCTCCCAAGGAGCTGTAACCCCTAGTTTTTCTACTAGTAAAAATCTCAGCAAATTCTGAGTAATGATTACCAAACCCAGCCGAGCTTGAGCCAAGTACGGTGAATTAATTTTTACATCGCCCCAAATACGGCACTGACACCAAAAGTTTTCCAAAACTTGACTCAACTTTAGAGCAGTTTTTTCCCAGTTAATAGCATCGCCCATATCAGAACATCCTAAGTCGTCCATCACTTGCACTAACTGAGCAAGTAAATCTCTCTCAGCTAAGTGATGGAGACAAAGTTGGTTGTCATGATTCAACCAAGGTATTGGTTCTTGAGATAGTAGTTGCCAAAATGCTGGACTTGTATCTGGTAATGATTCCCTTAGTTTGATTAATCCCTCACGATGACCTAGCAATATTAATGAACAACAGCGTGCATGAGCGTATTGAACAGAAAATATATTTGGTGAGTTGTATTTATTCAATTTGGGAGTTATTTCTTCTGTTCCTATCTGTTCTGGTTGTCCTACACCGCTCATCGCCAAGTTGTTTAACCAACTTGCAACAGAAGGTGGAGTTAATTCCAAATAAATCCAACCCGGTGGAACAATTTTGACCCTAAAAACGTCGCCACTGGTCGCTAATAATCTATAGCCGAGAGTGTTAGCTACGTCCATAGCAGTGCAATTATGAGATTTTGCTAACTGCTGTGCCACTCCTGAGATATAGAGTATTTTGCTATTATTTCTATCTTTGTATAGATGACTTTTTTTTAATTCTATGCTTTGTAATTTTTCTATTCGGGTAAAATTACTTAGTGTTTTATATAGCAAACTATATAATAACTGCTTAAATGATGGATACCTGCCTATTATTAACCAATTATCCACTGAATATGATAAGAATAGCTTTTTACTGTTTCTCTAAGAGTTACTTGTCATCAATCTTTAGATATAAGTTTTATCTATATAAAGAAAAATGAGAAGAGCATAAAATTTAATAAATATTGTATGAATAGTAAGTAAACTTTACTACCATCATTGTACAGTAAGAAGTATAACAAAAGAGTAGGAGCTAAATTGCTTTCTACTTTTTGGATGGCTGGCGCTGTTAGGCGTTAAGCCTACCCGTCAACACAAAGACACTCCTTGCACCTTGTTTTATGACGTCTTTGTCTTCAGCCGAACGCTCTTTGTTACCTATGCAATCTCCATCTTCTTTTTCTGAGGCATCACGCCCTTTTTTGACTTGGCAACGTATTCTTGATTGGGCTCAAGAACACTATCGTTGCCGCACCTTTAGCAAAGATGAGCGCATTCCAGCTAGACCTGGATTGCTGTATTTGGTGCAAAGAGGTGCGATCCGCATGGTAGGTACTGCTCAAGTTAGTGCTACTGCCAGTCAGCTAACATCTCGACGCATCAACAGAACTCCAGAAGAAGCCTTCTTGGGTTTTGTGGGAGCGGGACAACCATTTGAAATTGTGGCTCAGTCACCATTCACGCTTCAGGCATACGCGCATGTTGACCAAACTGCGGTGTTGTGGATGTACTGGCATGATTTAGACAACTGGCCTCACTTCCGGCGCGAAGTTATGGATGCCTTTAGGTATCAGCATCAGCGTAAATTGTTGTGGTTGAGTGCCTTAGGGCAGCGGCGCACAATTGACCGACTCTTAGGATTCCTCACATTGTTAATTGAGGAATATGGCGAACCGGCAATGAGCGAAACTGATCCCGATGTGATTCGTGGCTATTGTTTGCCTTTCCCCCTAACTCATGCCCAAATTGGTAGCGCGATCGGCTCTACTCGTGTAACTGTTACCCGTTTAATGGGCAAATTGCGTCAAAGAGGTTTAATCCTGACTCAAGGGGATAATCTCATTTGCTTGCCAGCAGAATCCATTAACAGAGCTAGCTAAGACGCATTCAGAGTTCCTGTAACGGCATCTATCAGAATTTGAACCCGATCAGTCATCAGTAAGTTGGCGCAGCAACACCTTCTTACTGCTGTGTTTGACCAATCTGTTTGACCACCACAAACAGATTGTGCGTAATCGGGTAATTTCTGGATAAAAAAGCCTTTGTGTGAAGTTTGTTTCTTTTACAAGATATTCACAAGGGAAAAATAATAGTTCTTGGTAGAGAACTTATTGACTGTCTTGTTTGCCTTCCAAGAGCAGGAACTAAATTAAAGATGATGTCTGTTCAAGGCAAAAGCGTAGTAAACACCAAAAAAATATCAGCCAACTTTATATAAAGTTTGGGTGATCTTGAAAACAAACTCAAAATTCGAGTCGAAAGTATTGATTACCCAAGACTTATTTCAGTGCAATTGTCTGTCTAGTTGTTATCAGCGGTGCAGTGGAAATACAGGTTATTTATAGAATTGGAGCCTAGGTTTAGGCTCCAATTATCATTTTTACCTTACGCAGTGAGATGGTTTGGGCAAGGGTGTAGGGGTATAGGGGTTTAGCTATTCAAAACCCTTACACCCCATACCCTTTTACCCCTACACCCAGTCTCCACAGACCACTAGGTGCGGAATGATTAACGAAGTCTGACAAATCCTGCTTTAGCAATTAATTCTTGGCCTTGATCCGTGAGTAACAAGTTGGCGTAAGCTTCACCTGCTTGCTGATCGCTTTGTCCATTTTGTTTAACAATGATAAATAAACGCCGAGTGATGGGATATTCGCCAGTTTGAAATGCTTCTGTATTTAGTTGATTACGCTGTTGTGGACATTTATCTAAAGGAATATAAGGTTTTTTGTAAGGTTCCACTAGTTTGTCTGGCTGTCGTCCTAGTGGTAAGGCTTTGATGCTACACTGTCCCACTACCTCTGGCGCTGATGCATAGTAAATGGCACCAGGATTTTTGGCTATTTCTTTTAAGGCATTAGTTGTAGTATCGATAAATTGCACATTGCTACCAAATTTTTCTTGCCCTAGAACGTTCTCTTCAAAAAACTCGATGGTACCACTATCTTCTGGACGGCGAGAGTATGGTGTTATGGCTAAATTTGTCCCACCTAACTGTTCCCAATTAGTAACTTTACCTGTGTAAATATCTTTTAGTTGACTGAGGGTTAACCCAGGAAGATTGAGATTCGGGTGAACAGCGATCGCAATTCCATCAATTGCTACTGGAACTGCTTTGAGTGTAAATCCCAATTGTTTTGCCTGTTCGTTTTCTTCTGGTTTCAAAGCGCGAGAAGACTGTGAAAATGCTAACTGATTACCCAGCAACATCTTAATTCCAGTTCCAGAACCAGGTGCAGATCCAATTGGTTCAGTGTAACGTAGTTGAAACTTAGGCCAGACAATTGCCACTGCTGAATCTACCTGCTGACGAATAGGAGCCCAAGTAGTACTACCCCCATAACTAAATAATCCCGTAGGAACCTCAAGTACTTGAGAGAACGTATCAGTATTTGGTGTTTCTACCCTTGTTTTTGTAAAATAGTTGGCTTTTGTACCATAGTTTTGAGAAAACCACCACAACAAACCACCCACTAGTCCCAAGGTGATTGCTAGTGTTAGAACCAAAACTTTAGTTTCATTAGTTCTATTTTGTTGCGCCATATTTGGTGGTGTAGTTTTCTTACCCTGAAAGTAATTTCTCATTTTATGGGTAACTCTAGGTTAAAGTTTGGTTAAACTCTCATCCTCTAGTTGCGATTTTAATTGTACGAAATCTGCTACACAGTAACTCGATTGGATTCCTGAAATTATTGGTTGAGGCAGAAAATTAGATGAGTACTTAGTTTTAGTTAAAACATCATAGACAATATCTTATATATAAGTTGAAATAATGTTGTAACGGCAATAGCTACTAAGCTGCCAGCAAATCCTAATATTACTATTTGTTGAATATCCATTCCTGCCTGTAAGAAAGGAACAAACAGAAGAATCGCAAAGGTAATTGTTGCAATAATTAATAAATCTGTTTTTTTAATCCAGCGTCGAGTTTGAGCAAAAATGATCACACTCAAAATCACGATAGTGATACTCAAAGCGATGATGGGTGATGGTATCAGACTAAATAGGGCGATCGCAATCAACGCACCTTCAAAACCGCTAAAAGCTGCTCCTGTTAATAACTCCTGGGTGGAAAAAGAGGAATGTGGCTGTATTATCTGCGGTGCCCTATTTCCTAGAGTAGTTGGGGGTATTAACTGGGGAAAAAGTGCTTTTAGCACCTCATCGGCTGATTGAAAGCGTTGACTAACAGCAGGCAAAAGCATTTTATCTAAAACATCAGCTAGGTGTGGGTTAATATTCACACGTGATCGCCATGTCCACTGATTAATTAGAGGATCGAATAGCTGGGTTGCTGCTTCACCCGTGAGTAAGGTAACAGCAGTCACAGCTAAAGCATATAAATCAGTGCTGGGGAATACTTGATTCCCTGTCATTTGTTCTGGGGGGGCAAATCCTGCTGAATAAATTCCCGTCGATGAGGTCACTGTACCTGATGCCACATTTGTAACTTGCTTGACTGCGCCAAAATCTAAGAGAAATAATTTTCCATCTTGACGGCGCATAATATTCGAGGGCTTGATGTCTCGATGAAGAATGCCCTTGTCATGGACAAACTTGAGAATCTTGAGGATTTCCTGCAACATGTATAAAACTTCTGTTTCCGAAAACTTCCCCTTTTGATTTAATTCTTCCTCAAGATTTAGCCCATCAATATATTCTTGTACTAAGTAAAAAAACTGTTCTTCGTGATTGGGCTGGGTGAAACTAGGAACTGTGATTGGAAAAAAAGCGTATAGTTCTGGTATTTGTTCGTGTTCTCGGCCAATTTCGGCTAAGACATCGGCTTCTCTTTCAAACAGTTGTTGGGCAATTCGCAGTTGATTAGCACTAATGTCTTCCGCAGGTTGGAACTGTTTGACTACACAGGCGCGAATTCCAGGAATGCGGCGATCGCGTGCGAGAAAGGCGGAGGCAAATCCTCCCCGACCCAGTAATTTAGTAGACATATATCTACCATCGAGGATGAGTGGCATACCACATGTGGCGCAATATTTTTGCTGCGCTGTTTTGAGGGCTGACACATCATCTAAGTCGGCAAAGTAGTTTTTCGGGCGGGGGCAACGTGGACGAGTGCAGTAAGCTTCCATGTTAGTTTTTAGTCAATAGTCCACAGTTAATAGTCAATAGCCTGTAGCCCTTATCTAATGACTATTGACTATTGACAAGTATCAGCCCTCGTCAGAGGAACTGGGTGTTGCTACATCTAATGTATTGATTACTAGCTTTTTTTGCGACAATTTTATCAGGTCTTGGTTCCATCCTGGAGTAGCAAACTGCGGTAAAATTTCCTGACTGAATGCCTCTGCTGCTTTGGATCTATAGCGGTTGGGATTAAAAATCAGCCATAGTGTGCGTTTGACGACTACGCCTTCGATTGGGGAACAGTGAAGCACACCCATTTGTAGTTCTTTAGCGATCGCGGATGTCGAAACAAAGGCTGCACCTAAGCCTGATTGCACAGCATTTTTGATTGCTTCTATGGAATTTAGTTCCATTTCTATCCTGAAACGTCTGGTATCAATCTCGCAGCGTGCTAGTACTTGATCGATAACCTTGCGAATAGTTGATTGGGAATCTAAAGCGATGAATTGTAATTTATATAGGTCGTCTTTTTGAATGGTGTCCAGTTTGGCAAAGGGATGAAAGACTGGCAGAATCAATGCCAGTTCATCTTCAGCGTAAGGAATAATTTCCAAAGATTCTGCTAATTCACCAGGAATTTCTCCACCGATGATGGCTAAATCAACTTGGCCATTGGCTACACTCCAAGCAGTCCGACGAGTCGAGTGAACGTGCAGTTGCACCGCGACATCGGGATATTTTTGGCGGAACATCCCGATCATTCTCGGCAATAAATAAGTTCCGGTGGTTTGAGAAGCACCGACAATTAATGTACCGCCTTGGAGATTTTGCAAATCCTCAATGGCGCGGCAGGTTTCTTGACACAGACTGAGGATTTTTTCGCCGTAACTTAAAAGTAGATGTCCGGCTTCGGTTAATTGGGCGCGACGGCCACCACGGTCGAATAAAGGGACATCCAGTTGCCGTTCTAGGTTCTGCACTTGCAAACTCACGGCAGGTTGGGAGACATAAAGACTATCAGCGGCGCGCTTGAAGCTCCCTTCTACAGCGATCGCTTTCAGGATACGTAACTGATCTAAAGTGAAAGGAAGGTCAGACATAAGGCTCAACCCACAAACTTTGAAAGGAGCAGCTTTGGCAATAAATCGGGTTTGCTCACAAAAAAGTGAGAAAGGATTTATTGCATCTTAAAACCTGAAGACTTGACTCGAAAAAAACAGTACTACTGCATTTTTTTTCAAGTCCCCTGTTGAATACTTTGTGTTATTGGTTGTACTGTATTAACTTTTGTTTAAATAACTTCACCCATGTCTACGATGCCTAATCCTTTGTTTACTCCCAGTCATTTTGTCATGTTGGGGTTACAATTTGCTTTTGCGATCGCCCACAGCGGTGGGGCTGCTTTACGTCCATTGGCTGAGAAGCACATAGGAGCAAGGCTTTATCGCATTTTGTTTGCATTAGTTAGTTTACCGTTGGCTGTCATCCTAATAATTTACTTTTTTAACCACCGCTATGATGGCTGGCAAATGTGGCAGGTACAGGGAGTACCAGGAATACAAGCTGTAGTTTGGGTGTTGTCAGCAATTTCGTTTTTGTTTTTGTATCCTGCCACCTTCAATCTACTAGAAATTGCTGCTATTCAAAAGCCCCAAGTCCATCTGTATGAAACCGGGATTATCCGCATTACCCGTCATCCCCAGATGGTAGGACAAATTATTTGGTGTATCGCCCACACTTTGTGGTTAGGGACAAGCTTTACCTTAGTCACATCTTTGGGATTAGTATTACATCACTTATTTGGAGTTTGGCATGGCGATCGCCGCTTATCCCAACGTTACGGAGAAGCTTTTGAACTTGTCAAACAAAGAACTTCCATCATTCCCTTTAAAGCAATTATTGATGGTCGTCAATCTATCTTATGGCAGGAATTTCTCCGTCCTGCTTATTTAGGAGTAGCAATTTTTGTAGCTCTGCTGTGGTGGTCACATCCACTGTTGACAGTAGCAACTAGTAATATCAGATTGTAATTTTTGCTGATCCCCACTATCAACAAAAAATCCTAGTGAATGAAAATTTCTACTTATCAATTGCTGCCAAATCAATGTAGGATCTATTCAAATAGTTGTCAGTGGGAGTAAGCTTAACCAGTTTGATCTTCAAAATAGTGGTAAGTCGCTGGTCAAATGTCT
Source organism: Nostoc sp. TH1S01 (assembly GCA_018993265.1). GTDB lineage: Bacteria > Cyanobacteriota > Cyanobacteriia > Cyanobacteriales > Nostocaceae > Nostoc_B. Next base: position 11,724 of record JAGKSW010000004.1, on the reverse strand, counting down.
TGGTTGAGAATTTAATGGCACAGTCTTCTCAACACCCTCTATCACAGCGGCAATCGGGAGTTAAAAAAATCTAAAAGCCACCGTAAAATTCGTGCTGGCTTTTTTATCAAAGTTAAAATCAAAGCGGTAGTAATTTTTTAATCATCTCAATCCTGAATACTGCTTCATAGATAGGTGTTGACTAGGTTGCCAATCCTTTCTGCTGATAGCTAGTTTGATATTAAAACCCTATAATTTTCGAGGCGTCATGGTGTTGTCGGTTAGTGAGCGGACATTTACTCAAGAAGTTTTAGAATCTCCAGTACCTGTTTTAGTTAATTTTGAAGCACCTTGGTGCGGCTTATGCCGCATTATTCACCCTTTATTGTTGCAATTTAAATCACAATGCGGGGAGCAAATTAAATTGGTTGGAGTTAATGCGGATGAAAATTTCAAACTATCTAATACTTATCGTTTAAAGTCACTACCCACTTTACTTTTAGTAGAAAACGGTATGATCCGACATCGTCTAGAAGGTTTTCGTGGTAGAGACGATTTACGTCTGGCTTTAGAAGAAATCAAGCTCACCTACACAAACCGTTCTAAAATATACAACCATCCCCAAACAGCGGATTTAGAATGTCGTACAGCATGATATAACTCATTTGTCAATGGCTAATAGTCAATGGTTGCGAATTATTTTTTTGAACTATGGACTATAGCCTGTTGTCATGAGGGTAAATCTAAAACCATGCTTAATTACCTCACCCAATCACCCTTGGGTGGGGTATTTTATCATCAGGGGTGTGTGTCACAATTATTAACAGTTCCGACCAGGACAGTTACTTGCGGAAGACAGCCACCGCAAAACTGTCTTAAGCTAGTCAAGAATTCTCAAATTACGCGTCAGTGATGGAAGCAATCTATGAATATGCCTGGCTGATTCCGGTTTTGCCGCTTTTAGGGGCAATGCTGGTCGGTTTGGGATTAATCTCGATCAATCAGGTGACTAACCGCCTGCGGCAACTCAACGCTGTGTTGATTATCTCCTTGATGGGAGCAGCGATGGGCTTGTCGTTTGCCTTGCTGTGGAGCCAAATTCAAGGACACCCGACTTATCTAAGAACTTTGGAGTGGGCAGCAGCAGGGAATTTTCACCTGAGCATGGGCTACACTATTGACCACCTGACAGCCCTCATGCTGGTAATTGTGACAACTGTAGCCTTTTTAGTCATGGTCTACACTGATGGCTACATGGCTCATGACCCTGGATATGTAAGGTTTTACGCCTATTTGAGCTTATTCGGCTCCTCGATGTTGGGTCTGGTGGTCAGTCCTAACTTAGTGCAAGTTTATATATTCTGGGAACTGGTGGGTATGTGTTCCTACTTGCTGGTCGGCTTTTGGTACGATCGCAAGTCAGCGGCAGATGCCTGTCAAAAAGCATTTGTAACCAACCGTGTCGGTGACTTTGGTTTGTTACTGGGTATTTTGGGGCTGTTTTGGGCAACAGGCAGCTTCGAGTTTGATATTATGGGCGATCGCCTCGCTCAGCTAGTGCAAGCAGGTACAATCAGCAATTTCCTCGCCATTCTGTTTGCGATTTTAGTCTTCTTAGGCCCCGTTGCGAAATCAGCGCAATTCCCCCTGCACGTCTGGCTACCAGACGCGATGGAAGGCCCGACCCCCATTTCTGCCTTAATCCACGCCGCAACAATGGTGGCAGCAGGTGTATTCCTGGTTGCCCGGATGTACCCTGTTTTTGAACATGTTCCCGCCGCTATGAACGTGATTGCCTTTACTGGGGCATTTACAGCATTTTTGGGGGCGACAATTGCGATTACGCAAAACGACATCAAAAAAGGTTTGGCTTACTCCACCATTTCCCAATTGGGTTACATGGTGATGGCGATGGGAGTAGGCGCTTACAGTGCTGGTTTATTCCACCTGATGACTCACGCTTACTTCAAGGCGATGCTGTTCTTGGGTTCTGGTTCTGTAATTCACGGGATGGAAGGAGTCGTCGGTCATGACCCCGCTTTAGCCCAAGATATGCGACTGATGGGCAAACTGCGGAAATATATGCCCATTACTGCCACAACTTTCTTGATTGGTTGCTTGGCTATTTCTGGTATTCCTCCGTTTGCTGGTTTCTGGTCAAAGGATGAAATTCTCGGCAAGGCTTTTGCAGCAAATCCCTTTTTGTGGATAATTGGCTGGCTAACTGCTGGGATTACAGCTTTCTATATGTTCAGAATGTATTTCATGACATTTGAAGGCAAATTCCGGGGTACTGACGAGAAAATCAAAGACAAGCTCAAGAAAGCCTCAACAATCATTCTGGAACTGGAAGCAGCCGAACCAGCACCGAATTTTGGCCCTGGGGCAATGAAACACGGTGAACTAGCTGCTACAGGCGACCATCATGGTTCACATGGTCATCACAGCGATACTCCCCATGAGTCACCGTGGACAATGACCTTGCCATTAGTCGTGTTGGCTGTGCCTTCGATTTTGATTGGTTTGTTGGGGACTCCTTTTGCCAATTACTTCGAGGAATTTATTTACTCACCTAACGAAACTCTCACCGAAGTTATAGAAAAAGCCGCCGAATTCGAGCCGACGGAATTTTATATTATGGCGGGGGCTTCTGTGGGGATTTCCTTGATTGGGATTACCTTGGCTTCCTTGATGTATTTACGTGGGAAAATTGACCCAGCTGCGATCGCTGCTAAAATCAAACCCTTGTACGAGCTATCCCTCAACAAGTGGTACTTTGATGATATTTACCACCGCGTCTTCGTCCTTGGCTTGCGTCGCGTAGCTAGACAAGTCATGGAAGTTGATTTCCGCGTTGTTGATGGTGCTGTCAACTTGACCGGATTTTTCACCCTGGTTAGCGGCGAAGGGCTGAAATATTTAGAAAACGGTCGCGTTCAATTCTATGCCTTGATTGTGTTTGGCGCAGTTTTAGGCTTGGTGATCGTTTTTGGTATTACTTGATTTTTATAGGGGTGGGCAATTGTCCGCCCCTAAGTTATTTTTTATCTCACGCAGAGGCGCAGAGCCGCAGAGAGTAATTGAGAGTTGGGTCTTAAAGGATGGCAATATTTTTTATTAAGATTTATATAAATTTACTATTCTATAAAGTGATAATAAATTTATTAATTAAAAGTTAGAACACGCTTCAAAGTATTTATAAAAATTATTCACGATAAAGCCCAATTTCTAAACTTATCCATTTTATTTTCTTTTACCGCCTCTAAAGCAATATTTGCATCAATTACCATTTCTCTAAAATAAAAATCCAAAGGCATAATTTCATCATCGCTAGAAGTCTGATATATTTTATATGCAATAGCATCTAATAAAGAGTGACAATACTCTCGGCTACGTTTTGCATAATAATCTAATAATTTACTAGTAGTTCTGCTGGAATGAACGAGCATATTACGAATACGATATATATTATAAACATCATCTTTGAGGTCAATAATTTTCTCAATTAAGTATTTTTCACAATAATCATTTATATAAAAAATTTCATAGATTTGATTTAAATCTGGCAATATTATGCTTTGAGACTCTAATTGTTGCTTGATTTCATGAACTTTTTCTATAATTTTTTTTAAAAAATCTATTTCATTTTTATTAGTAGATAGATAGTCTTGTAACTTCTGGTCGATAGACTTAGATATATTCATTTCGTCAGATGTTAGAGGTTTAATAAAAATACGTCCGGCTTGTCTTACCTTATGATATAAACTAAACTTCAGTTCGCTTAAAACAAGAAGTAACTGCACTGTTCTTATATCACCATCAAGCCATAAATCTATATTCTCTTTAAAAATCTTCTTTTTAGTCTTAAGAGCATCTGATAGTTCAGGAATTCTTTTACAAAGTGTTTTAGAATCATCAGAAAATTTTTCTACAGCAAACCATGAATTTAATATTTCTTCTGAGCTTTGTGAAGCTTCAGTTGCTCGTCTATACCAATCAACAGAAGCCAGCCATTTTGCTACAGTTGTATGACATTTATCTTCAGAAGATATCCACTTACCAAGCCTGTCTTGATTATTTTGTGAGAAATCCGCGCTAAGAGGCTGTGGCTGCTCTCTACCTTTAAACCTGCAAGCTCGAACTTCTCCTTGAGAATCACAAATAATCCAATCACTTGATAAAATAATAGCCTGGTCTTTACTATTTCGTGTTGATAGAATAGCTATTGTTCTTTCAGCCATTTGTGTGGCTTTAATGCTCATAAATTTACTATCTACACCTCGGATATCGACTGCAACGCAGTAATCCGAATTATCCTCAAAATCACTGTATAACCTATCATGCTTTTTAATGTATTTTCCATCTACTTGAGGACGATATAGTTCGACATTGCCTATATCAATTTTGTTTGTGAACTCCACACCTGTGATATTGAAAATAACTTTATAAACCTGAGACTCTAAGCAATAAATTTCTTTTATAAAATTCAGTCTCTTTTTAATACTTGAAGCCTCATAATATCTTCTAAGTTCTTCCTTATGTTCATCAATAGATTTTGTGTATCTTGATGGTGAGCCAAATAGTAGTGGGTATAAATAATTTTGTTTAGGATCTGTTAATATATCTTCAAATTTTTGAAATTGCTCCTTTAATATAAGTTTTAATTCCAACACTCCCTTTGAGTTAAATAAGATAATTATCGTATCTACAATAAATTCAATCTGCTCCTCATTTAAATCGCGCTCAAGTATTTTTTCGTATAACAGGTTAATAACTTTCCCAAAACTATTTTCTGATGTAATTTTTTCTTCTATTCGTTTAATTAATATTAAAATATCTTCTAATTCAAATTTACTATTATTGTCAGATAAAGCTTCATTAATAAAATATAATTCTTGATTTACTTCTTGTGTCCAGTCTCTTTTGATTCTGTCTAAATCATCAATTTGTTCTTTTTTAAAACTACAGTAAGTAGAAATTTGAAGTTTAAAAAACTTTTTTCCATAAGCATTTTTATAAAAACGCTCTTTGTTATTATTTATTTCTTCCCGCAAATCGTGTAATATCAATAATAAATGACGGCTGTAAGATCCTTTTTGATTATTTTCAATAACATCGCATCTTTCAAGCCATATCTGTTGTAATGTATAAATATTTTTAAGCGCATATTCAGGTGCATTAGATAAAGTAAAATCCATTGTTTTCAACTAATATTAACAAATTAATATCTACAACATTTTACTACTTGATTTTGGAATTACTTTGATCAAAGCGTATATTGTAGTGATTAGAGCGATCATAACTCCAATATTAAATTTTATGTTTCTTGCAATGCCTGAGTTAGGCTACATCTAAGCGATATCGGCAATATGGCTATGTTTTATTAATTGCATCTTCAATCTCTTCTAAGCTGACATCGGCCTGATCCGATTTTGCATAAATGAGTAGAAGTAAGACAGATTCAGGTGAGACAACTTGATAGATAACCCGATATCCACCACTTTTACCAGTTGGGATATCACTGTTTTTTGCTCGCACTTTAAAAACGGTTAAGTCTATCCCAGAGATTTGATCACCAATAAAATTTCCAGCCTGTAGCTGATCAAGAATGGGTTGAAGGTCAGTTTGAATTTGACGATAGCGTTTAGCCAGAGTTTTGAGACGGCGTTTGAAGGGATCTGTAAAGCGAACTTCTGCCATAAATCTAGGCTGTGATATCGTCCCAAAGTTCTGACACAGGAAAAGTTTGTCCGGCTGCGGCTTGTCGTAAGGATTCTTGCAGGTCAGCTAATATTTGCGCTTTTGGCTCTTGTTCATCAATCAAAGCTAAACCACTAACATTATCAGGATTAATGTAACTTATGAGCTGTTGCCAAAGTTCTATGGGGACGAGTACATCTGTTGTTTTTCCTTCTGCGTTGGTGACATAACGAATCTGACTGTCAATTTGTCCGATGGTCATGGGCTGATTTCTCCTGTGATGCTTTTTTTACATCAAATCGCTGTACATTGTATTTTTGGCGACTGGGTTGGGTGATGCGATCGCATCCCGATAATCCTAGTTTAATGACTGTTTTATGGTAAATTTTTGACTAAATGGCAAGTCCCTTAATGGATATTCAGTAGTTCTGCAAGTAAAAAGATACTATCAAAACCACAAATGGGGATTGTCCACTTAATTAAATCAACCTAACAAGGAATGCCAAATCCTCAAAAAGCTGCTAATTAATAGCTAGGACTTCCTTGATAAACATGGTCTTGATTTCAGATAAATTGTGATGAATACAGCTAATTTCCCGTGGCTGACGACGATTATTTTATTTCCGATTGCGGCATCACTCCTGATTCCGATCATCCCCGATAAAGATGGAAAAACCGTGCGCTGGTATTCCCTGATTGTCGGGTTGATAGATTTCGCACTGATTGTCTACGCCTTTTATACCGGGTATGACTTCTCAAATCCAGATTTGCAGCTGGTTGAAAGTTATGCCTGGGTTCCACAACTAGATTTGAAGTGGTCAGTAGGGGCAGATGGCTTATCTATGCCCCTAATTATTTTGACTGGATTTATTACTACCCTAGCGACTTTAGCAGCGTGGCCTGTCACCCTCAAACCCAGGCTATTTTACTTTTTAATCCTGGCGATGTATGGCGGACAAATTGCCGTCTTCGCTGTGCAGGATATGCTGCTATTTTTCTTGGTGTGGGAACTGGAATTGATTCCGGTTTACCTACTACTGGCGATTTGGGGTGGTAAAAAGCGGCAATACGCAGCGACCAAGTTTATTTTGTACACTGCTGGTGGTTCGCTGTTTATTTTAGTTGGCGCGTTGACGATGGCCTTTTATGGCGATACAGTCACCTTTGATATGCACTCCCTCGCACTCAAAGATTACGCCATCAATTTTCAACTGTTACTTTATGCTGGCTTTTTGATTGCCTACGCAGTCAAATTACCCATCATTCCCCTGCATACTTGGCTACCTGATGCCCACGGTGAAGCTACAGCACCCGTGCATATGTTACTGGCAGGTATTCTCTTGAAAATGGGCGGTTACGCCTTAATTCGGATGAATGCTCAAATGCTGCCAGATGCCCATGCTTTATTTGCACCTGTACTGGTGATTTTAGGGGTAGTTAACATCATCTACGCCGCCCTGACATCCTTTGCCCAGCGCAACCTCAAGCGAAAAATTGCTTACTCCTCAATTTCGCATATGGGCTTTGTGACCATCGGTATCGCCTCCTTCACCGATTTGGGTTTGAGTGGTGCAGTTTTACAAATGGTGTCTCACGGCTTAATTGGGGCGAGTTTGTTCTTTCTTGTCGGTGCAACTTACGATCGCACACACACTCTGATGCTGGATGAAATGGGTGGGGTTGGTAAGCGAATGCAGAAAATTTTTGCTATGTTCACCGCCTGTTCAATGGCTTCTTTGGCATTGCCAGGAATGAGTGGTTTCGTAGCAGAATTAATGGTATTTGTGGGCTTTGCAACTAGCGATGCTTATAGCTCTACCTTCAAAGTCATCGTAGTATTTTTGATGGCAGTTGGTGTAATTTTAACGCCAATTTATTTGCTATCAATGTTGCGGGAAATTTTCTACGGCAAAGAAAACGAAGAATTGGTTTCTCACCAGAAACTGATCGATGCCGAACCCCGCGAAGTCTTTATCATTGCTTGCCTGCTAGTACCCATTATTGGTATTGGTTTCTATCCGAAATTGCTGACTCAAATTTACGACGCTACAACCGTACAGCTAACAGCAAGATTGCGCGATTCTGTACCAACCCTGGCACAGAAAAAAGAAGAAGCACCACAGCTTTCATTGAATGCGCCAACAATTGGTAATTAGTCAGTAATTGATAAATACAATTCAATTTTTTAGGGCGGGTTTTATACTCGCCTTTTTTGTATATAGCTTATTTAAAGCCAGATTATTAATTTCGATATTAAAACTTTGTGATATGTATACACATCAAAATTACTTTATTTCCTAAGATATTTCTAGACTTCGCATCTACCAACACCACTCATGTTAAACTACAACCCGTTACACTGCTTACCATCTTCCGAAGAGCTACCAGACTCAGAGGATACACCTGTGGATAATGAACTACAAGATTTAATTCCCAGCTTGCTAAAATCGACACTGGCGTTTGCATGGTCAGAGCGTTGGGATTGGTTTTTTGGCGTGAAGATGGGGATTTATTACGACCCGAAAAAAGCTGCGATCGCTCCGGATGGATTTCTCAGTGTAGGAGTTAAACGCTTTATTGATGGCGACTTACGCCTTAGTTATGTTTTATGGGAAGAAAAACAGCCGCCAATTTTAGCACTAGAGGTTGTTTCCCAAATCAGTCATGGTGAGTACAGCACCAAAAAAGAATTTTACGCCAAAGAATTAGGAGTTTTATACTACGTTATCTACAAACCTCTGCGGCGGAAAAAGCCACCTCTGGAAGTTTATCAGTTAAGAGATGGTGAATATTTCTTAATACCGGGAAATCCTATTTGGCTACCAGAGATTGGTTTAGGAATTGGTAGAGAACTTGGAATTTATCAAGGTATTGCCAGAGAATGGTTGTATTGGTATAACGAGCAAGGACAAAGGTTGCTCACCCCAGAAGAACGTATTCAAGAAATGGAAGAACAGTTAAATTATGAGCGACAGTTACGCATACAAACAGAACAAAAAATGCAACTACTAGCTGAACAATTAAAAGCTTTCGGTGTAGAGCCTGAAAGTTTAGCTTGAAGATTTAGTCATCTTATTTGATTGATAAACTACTTATTTAGGCAGGGAGTAAGGACTAAGGAGTCATTGGACTGCTCAATGAGAGTTTCAGAGAGTTATTGCCTAATTCCTACAACAGCAAATAGTACCCTCAGGGGTACTACAAAAGCCATTTTTGGAAAACTATACTACATTCAGTATTTCTGATAAATAAGATACTGAAATAAAGGATTTGATATGCGTAGACGGCATGGTTTTCCCCCTCGCAATGGTGAAAAACAACCCCTGAGTGAATTTGCGCCTGCTGGGAAGTTCGGCAGATTATTTCCTAAACTTCGCCCCTTCACTCCATCCGTAGAAAGTTTGACCGATTTAGGCAACGCGATGAGCGATCCTAGCCCCGAAAAACCCGAAGGAGACAATTTAAAGGTTCCAGCAGGGTTTACCTACTTGGGTCAATTTATTGATCATGACATCACTTTAGATACCACGGCTTTGCAAGAGATTATTGTAGACCCCTTGGCAGTGGTTAACTTCCGCACTCCAATGCTGGATCTCGATAGTATCTATGGTTCTGGGCCAGAAGCGCAGCCATATCTGTACCAACTAGATGACCCAGATTTATTTTTGATAGGTACCACAAATGAAACTCCTGGTACGGGAGATCCCAAAATTAAACCTAGCCTGCCTAACGACCTCCCTCGTCTTTCGAGTACGTTGGCGGTCTTAGGTGATTCACGCAACGATGAAAACCTGATTGTTGCCCAACTTCATCTAGCTTTCCTCAAGTTTCATAACAAGGTAGTTGCTGGGATTAGGGATGGCAGTATTAAACCCACAAGTTCTATTGATAAGTCTGTTTTTGAACAAGCCAGAGAATTAGTAATTTGGCACTATCAATGGATAGTCATCCATGACTTTTTGACTCGCCTGATTGATAAAGAGCAGTTAGAAATAGTTCTGAAAAAAGGTAGAGAATTTTTCTCATTTAAAGAACAGCCTTTTATTCCTGTAGAGTTTGCTGTAGCTGCCTACCGTCTAGGTCATAGTATGGTACGTGCAGAATACGACTACAACCGAGTTTTTACGCCTCGTCCTGGAGGTGTTACACCTGCGACTCTAGAATTGCTGTTTGCTTTTACTGCAAAATCAGGTAAGTTGGGTGACTTTGCTAATATCCCAATTCCCAGTGATTGGATTATTGACTGGAGAAGGTTTTATGAAATTGATCCAGCTGTGCCATTTAATCCTAGCCGTAAGTTAGATCCATTCTTGGTTGACCCACTGAAGAAATTGCCCAACGTACCAGCACCAAGTTCCTTGGCTGTGAGAAATTTACTTCGTGGTCGCAGTGTTAGTTTACCATCTGGTCAAAGTGTAGCTCGATTCATGAGATTCAAGCGATTAACTAGGGCGGAAATTGCCAGTGGCCCTGATGGTGCAGTTGCAGTTAAACATGGATTTGATATTGAATCACCACTGTGGTACTACATTCTCAAAGAAGCACAAATTCAGGCTCAAGGTGAACGTTTGGGTCAAGTCGGAAGCCGGATCTTAGCTGAGGTATTTGTCGGTTTATTAGAAGGCGATAGCAGTTCATATTTAGTCCGTAACCCAGATTGGAAGCCAACATTACCAGCCCAAATCCCAGGTACATTTACAATGGCGGATTTATTGAAATTTGTCGGCGACCTTAGTCCCATCGACGAGACTAATAACCTGAATCCATAGCGCTTTTAGGACATAAAACCAATCTTCAGCCTTTAATTGGGTTTTTATTCAATCTCACATAATACGGCTAATAGAAAGCCGCGTTCCTCAATAGTGTCCTTGAGGAATGCGGCTTTCGACTGTTTTGTGGGTCAGGTTGTTAATTAACTGGCTGACAAGGGAATCATATATGTAAATACACTAGTTGTTTACTGACACACTCTGTAATTATTGTTGCTATATCAACTTATTTACATAAATATTATTAGACAATATGGGTATTAAATTAGGGTTCGGATCTATCCCAAAGCCACAGTATATCTTTGTGAGTAAAGAAAGTGATCACTGTTGGTATATGCTTTCAGATGATGCAAAACAAATACCAATTTATGACAGAGCATTAACTGGAATTATTACGGAAATTGAAGTTAATAAAACAGTAGAAACTTCTCAAGGAGAAAGTGAAAAAACGGATTTGTATATTTTGGCAGACAGACCTTATATTATTCGTTCACGTAGTGACTCTTATTTCTCAAAAAGTCTGTTGCTTTCACTTGATGAGTTGAGTTACGAACAATTGCTTCAACCACTAACTATCGCGGTTAGTCCAGGAGAGAGGAAAATTGTATTTTGTACAATTTATCATCCAGTTACTTATCGTTCTGTAGGTGTAAGTTGGGATGGACATAAGGAAATAGACTGGCCAGCATTAGGAAAAAGAGTTAGTATCAAAATTAACGGTGCGAAAACTGCAACTTCAGACACAAGAGAAATGCCGACTAATGCAATTACCCCCGAAATTCGAGCTGATTTCATCGCCAAAACGGATGCATACTTATCACAGTTAAACTGGACTCCCAAGCAGGGTAGAGAGTATTTACAGCAAAAATATGGCAAAAAATCGCGTCACCATCTCTCTGAGACAGAACTTTTAGATTTTGTTGACTACCTGAAGCTACAACTGACTCTTAGCTATTAAAGTTTTAAATATACTCAAAGTACGATCGCCTAATCTCCAGAATTTTTTTAACTGGTATGATAAAACTTTGTTCAACTTATAGTCAAATATAGTCAAGCATACGATCTTAGCTAAGTATGAGACTAAAAGACTATGCAGAGTATTTAGGGGTAAGCTATCAAACGGCTTGGAGATGGTGGAAGACGGGGAAACTACCACACCCTGCCTATCAAGTGGAGACAGGAGTGATTATTGTAGATTTTCATCCAAAAATAGAATCGACCACAAACCAATCAAGTCGGGCTGTTATTTACGCCAGAGTTTCGTCGTCCGAGAATA
>JAGKSW010000210.1 GCA_018993265.1 Nostoc sp. TH1S01 | reverse complement strand
AAAAGTTAGCATCTGAGTAGTACTTATATGGATTTGCGTCCATGTTCTTCTCCCATTTTTGTGATTATCTCCATTTTCTTTATCCAAAAAAGCGATCGCTTGATTAATGCCTTAACGAAGTTATAAGTATGGAAGCTTATAATTTTGTCACTTAAAGGATAATGTGGCCGTTTTTAAAGCATAAAGTGGCCGCAGTAGTGAAACCTGAGAAAAAGGCGAAGAAATAAGATTTACTGTGGAAGATCCAGCCTTATCTGCCTCAAAACATCAATTACCTCAGCCTGCCACAGCGAAGAGGGATGATGCATAAATTTTCTGAGATTTTTAGCAGTAGGAGTAATGCCTTGTGCATGAAGTACTGGAGCGAGTTGGCTCACTTCTCGACAGCCTTGCTCAATAGTTAGTTTATGGACGAATTTGCGGTAATCTTTATAGCGTAAAGAAATAGCATGGCACACCATAGGGCAATAGTGGTAGAAAGTAGCCAAACCAATACCAGTTCTCTTAGCTATTTTTCTCAGAGAAGGTGGTGGATACTCGTCGCTAAACAAAGCTAATTCAAGTATGTTTCTTATATGCAAAAATCTTAGCTGCTGTTGATATTCAGTATATCTAGTAGCCAAAGATGCTGATAAAGATTTTGAGCAAGCAGTTAAACTACTAGGAGTTTTGAATCCTAAACGAACAGCTAATTGAGTTAAAGAAGGAGGTGGCTCCTCTTGTTGAGCTAGCTGCATCGCCTGAATAACTCGTTCGCACTTAGAACTACTATTTGAAGTAACTAAAGCAGGCTGTGGTGATAATTTTTTCTGTTTAGGCGCAGGTAGATAAACTAGCCCCTTAAGAGTTAGAGGTAGTATTTTAAGTTGAAGAAAATCGACAAGATTAGTGGATAAGGCATAGCAAATTTTCAAAAGATTATCTAAATTGGGGATGGCTACACCTGAATACCAATGTAGAATTTCATATCTCGATAACCCAAGCCAACGACCAAAAGCAGAAACATTACCTGGAGTATATTGATAGACGTAAGCTCTGAGGATGGTTTTAATAGTTTCTCTTTGAGGTGGACAAGGAAATTCAGGAGCTTGAGCAATTAAATCTCCTAAAGTCTTAACTATCCAAATCTCTGGCTGTAAATTGTGTATTTCCTCGAATAATCTCTTATCTGGCAAGGATACTTCATAGTTAATCCCCAACCAACCATCACATTTGGGACAAAATCCAGGTCGTGAGTTATGCCATAGGTGTAAAAATTCAAGGCCACAGTGAGGACATTTTGATTCTAAAAATCGATGATGGATTGGACAAATTTTAGCGGGTTTCAAAGCCCACAGTAGAGGTGAATAAATGACTTGTTGATTATTTAACCAGTCTTGATAGCAATAAGGACACCAAGCATGAGAATGCTTGAGCAATCCCAAAACTGGGATGACTTTTGCCCAAGGTAGCATTGTCAAAAACTGTAAGTCAGTACGTTTTGTCAATATTTCTAGAGCAAAAACTAGCTGTTTAGCTCCAATTTGTGTTCCGTTTAAAGCTTTTACAGAAGCTTGTCCATACAAACTTACAATACTTTTAGAATTCAAGGGATTGGTATTATGGTTATGCCCAACTATTGGTTTTATCTCTCTAGCCAATAAAGTTCCAGGCAATACGCTATGAGCTGCGGCTAGACGAGCAACATAGCTAGTCAGACTTTCAACATAACAAGTCCCAAGTCCAATCGGTTCCAGATGAAACAAACGGCTAGGACTGGGAGTAAATTCTGGTTCTTTCAGCCACAACTCATCGTTAACCGCCATGTTAGTCATCATCTGAATTTACCCCTACATCATCTCTTTTAGGTTTCCTTTGTCCAACACGACCTTTTTTGAGTAGGGAATTTTTGGCTGGCATTTTTATTCCATATTCTGTTGAATATTGCCGCTCAAAAAAACTGGATTCTTCTTGAAAGCGTTTAAATCCCTGTTGTGCTTCTTCCTTAATTTTGTTGATCCGGGATGCAGAAAAAGCACCTAATTTAAGATGTTTGCTATTAAGAGTCCGAGCTTCTTCAGAATAGGCAACTCTTAAAGAACGAGTTAACCAATTCTTCAATAGCCCCACACAGCCAACTGACCCAGAAAAAAGATACTCATAGTGTTGTTCTAATTTCGGTTCTTGTACAAGCGGAATGTGGCGTTGAAAAGTTCTAATTACTCTGATAAATTCAGCAATATCTTCTGGGTTATCAGCTTGGTAAGGTAACAGGTGAATATCTTCGCTACGTCGCCCTATTTGCCCATTCAAGGTAGGACAGTTAAGCAGTTCATAAGTTCCAAATAAAATATGTACTGTACCAGTAAGATTAGCAATAGACTTAATCCAGTTCATTTGCTGTAACATCTGGTGTCCGCCTGCCATCATCAATAAATGCTGTGCCTCGTCTACAGTAAAAGCTTTTACCTGACGATAACGAAATGCTTTTTCCATTGCTCGACGCAATGCAGGCGAATCTTGGCGGTAAGCCCGATTTAGCAATCCCAAATCCTTTGCCTCACCGTGAGGAATTTCATAATCAATTTTGTATTCAATCAAAACTTCCTGAAGAGATTCTAGGGCGCGAGTGTAATAATCTTTATAGCTAAACTTTCCTTGTTCTGTTGGAATAGCTTCAATACCAGCAACAGCAATTTGACCAGGATTTTTGCGTAATGAGGGGAGAAATTCGTAATTTAGCAGATTTTCCAGACGCAAGCGTAAGGTTGTTTTTCCTACACCAGTCACACCAAAAACTAGAAATACTAAAGTGTCAGCTGGCTCCAGAATATTAATTAATAAAGTATCTAAGGCTTGTTTGAGCCTTTGATGTGGAATAGTGATACTTTTGAAATAATCAGTTTTGATATCGTTCGGCTGTAAGAGAAGTTCTTCTGGAAAAGAGTACGACTTAATTTTTACCATAGCTCCTCTGTATTGTAAGCTTCTATTTTGGTTAAATCTATTAATTTTTTTGCTGATGATTTGGGCTTTTTAATACTTTCTGAACCTGCCAAAATATTTTGATCTACATCTTGAACATTAGCTGAATAATTGTGTTTACTTAATTTACTTTCAATAACTGAGCTTTTTTCAATCAAAACCCAAATATCTTGTTGTGCTAAATCATGTAAGCGTTGTAATAACAAAGTTTCTTGGGCTTCAGTTCCTTCTAAATATGTAGCTTTTTCTTGAGCAGATAGAGTAATTCTTTGAGCGTGTTTCTGCCTTTTTCGACGTAATTGTGTGCTAGCTATGTTCACTTCTTTTTCGGAACGATTTTGGAAGGATTTGTAATATTCAGAAATACAGCGTATCCAACGTCCTTTAACGTAAGCATAAGCAGTCCCCATATCAAAAGGGTCGTAACGAATAGGTACATTAGTTCCTTCAATTTCTGGTCTTAGGAACGAATCATCAATTGACCAATAGTAGAGATAATTAATTTTCACGCCTCTACTTGGTTGAACTTTTGCAGTTCCTTTAGGTGTAGAAGGTAAGGTAAAAATCTTAAAATTATCATCATAAACAATCTGTTTATGAGGGCGATAACCACTTGAGTTTAGCCCTGACACAAAAGTTTGACGTGGGCTTTGTCCTAATGTTGGATGTTCTCTGCAATCATAGAATTCGTAACAATACGAACAAAAGTTTTCGTAGAGTTGATCTAGTGTCCAAACAGCTTGATTTTTGGGATTATTTGATTTAGTGACTTGGCGGACATTCTTAGTAATTTGAGTGTTGCCTCTGAGATTATAAAAAAACTCTGTATTTGTAGTTCCAAAAATACGTTCAATAATTGAACCAAATCTGGCTTTCGCGGCTGGTCGCTGCTTTTTGGTACATTCAAAAGCAGCTAACAATGTCTCAAAGTATGTACTACTAAATTCTGTCCCACCGTCAACAACTATTGTCTCTGGTAATTTCTCAAATCGCTGTACGCAGATTCTTAATACCATCATGCAACTACGGTAGCTTGGCTCATCGAAAGTTAGGTAAACTGCGAGAATACGTCGGCTGTAAGCATCGATTAACAGAGTTGCCCAAGGTCTACCAAGAAGATAACCTGTTCGGGAGCATACTAACTCAATATCTAGTTGCGTATGGTCAATGTGTGCTATCTCAAATGGACGGTCGCCATGACATGGCGTGGTTAATTTCAACTCCCAATATAATAAAGATTGTTGATAAGCTGCTCTGTTTCCCTTACGTTTTTTTGTTTGCCTATAACCTGAACGATGTTGAATTCTAGAACAAAATGTAGCGTAGCTAGGCAGCTTATCTGTTAGACCTGCTTTCTCCCATTCTCTTGCTAGAATTCCATAAACAGCTAGTTTGCTTCTTTGTTGAAAAGTTTCATAATATTCTTCAATTATTTTGTCAATGAAATCTTGAGCCGATTGAGAAATTCTGGGTAAGCGATTGCCTCTAGCATTAGAGTTATTTAGCAGCCCAACATAACCACATTTGTACGCCTTTTGTGCTGCTATAAACTTAGCCTTCCATCTGCGAATAGTACGTTGTGGAACAGTTTCTTTATCTCTATAACTATCATTAAGATAAGGTTCAATTACTTCATATCTTCGGTTAGCTTCTGCCAAGTCTTCAGGACTAGCTTTCAAAAAACGCTCCATTGCTTTTGGAGACATTTTTACTTGATTATGAGTTTTAGGTTCCAGTTGATTGGGTTTAACATCTAAAATATTCAGAATCGTTCCGTTATTTGGTTGTGATTTCATCATTTGTACATAAGCTACCGCGATTTCTTGGTCACGGAAAAGCTGTACTTTTTCTGGCTCTGCTAAGGGTGCGGCACTCAAATTAATGTAAATTTTTTGTGTGGCTATTAAAGCATTTATGTCATCAGGATTACTCTGTTGAGTATGAATGAGTTCCCAATAACTTATGCCCGGATTTAAGCTAATTAACTTCACTAAATTTTCAGCTATTTCTGGATCTACTTGGTAATCTTCAGCAGTATAGGCTTTGAGAAATAGCCGATTTCTGTATTTAATCCAATCAATTTCTGTGTCTAATCGAATTCGGTAATACAGTCCTAATTTTTCTGCATAAGCAACTGCTGGCAAGTTTAACCACTGCCCATCTTCTGAACGCTTATAACGTTGTGATTGTTTAGCTGCTAATTTTTCTAATCTTGATTCTGGTTTCCACTCTTCAAAACCTGCACTCCGCTTCCGAATTACGAAAAAGTCTGGTATATGCGAAGCTTTGATTATTTCCCCACTGTTTGAGGGGAATTCTAAAGTAATTTGATATGCTTGGTCGTAGTATTCGAGTACATCTGCATCTTCTTCGTACTCCTCTACACCTGGCAATTCAATTTTATGGGACTCAAATTGAATAGTTTTTCCCATTTTGCGACTGGCGTAGTCGCCCCGAACATTTATACCACTGCTTTTGACTCGTCGAATTGGTTCAGAGGCACGGATTTGGGAAATTAATTGTCTGGCCGCTTGTGGTAAATTTACGCCGCGACACCAATCATTAAACTCTTGGTCGCTCAACATATTGGCCCCCAAGCTTTTAAAGCCGCAACAAGCTCTTACCACAAATCTAGGCTTTCGCCAGTTAAACAGTCTTTTATTGATATAAATATTTATACTTACCAGTTCAGATGACTGCGGCCACTTTATGCTTTAAAAACGGCCACATTATCCTTTAAGTGACAAGTTGCAAGCTGGAATACTTATAACTTCGTAAAGGCATAAATGGCGCGATCGCTCTTTTGGAAAAAGAAAATGGACACTAATAACAGAAATGGAAGAAGAAAATGGAC
>JAGKSW010000209.1 GCA_018993265.1 Nostoc sp. TH1S01 | reverse complement strand
CGTTCACCCGTCGCACTCCCAACCACTCACCCATTCAAAAGAGTAACGCTAGAATTGCTTTATAGCCTGCAACAAAACTTGAGAATAAATCAAAATATCGAAACAGAAGACCGGGAGTTAGTGATGCGATTAGCACCATTATATCAGGAAGATAGAGAACGAGCTAGACAAGAAGGTGTACAACAAGGAGAAAAACAGTTAATTCTACGCCAGTTAAATCGAAGATTGGGAAACATCAATTCATCGCTTATTGAACAAATTCAACAATTATCGATAGAGCGGTTAGAAATATTAGGAGAAGCATTATTAGATTTTGCCACAGTCGCAGATTTAGAACTCTGGTTAAACCAACAACAAAACACCAAAAATTAATAATTTTAATCATAATTAAGATGAGCGATCGCCCGCCATTATCTTTGATAATTTTGGCAGGCGATGTCTACGACGGGCAAAGCCTACGCTTTGGTAAAATGGCATAAATCATCATTGCTTGTGCCAAATGAATGACAAGATTCATCCATGACCAATTCTCCAAAGATTACCTAGAAGAACTCCTAAAACCATTCGGACAAATCCAAGCACCAAGCCGAGTAGCAGCCGAAGTCAAAGAAATAGACGTATTATTCACACCAATTACCAACCAAACAGCTAATCTAGCCACATTGGGGTTATTAGGAAGAATGGCGACAACGCCAGCTATCTTTGAACCATTTCGCAACCCAGTATCAATCGAAGAAATTAAAGATTGTTTATCAAAATTATTAGAAGTTAACAAGGCAATTCAGCGAGAAGCAAATCGTAGCAAAAGCAAAATCTCAGACTCAGAAATTCCCCAACAATGGATACTTACACCCACCGCGTCAGAGACAATCCTTGCTGGTTTTGGTGCAGTTCTCAAATCAGATTGGGTAGAGGGAGTGTACTTTTTAGCCGAATATTTGCGGACAGCTATAGTGGTAATTCATCAGTTACCATCAACTCCAGAAACCTTATGGCTGAGAATCCTGGGGCGTGGGAAAGTACAGCAACGAGCGATTGATGAATTAACAGCACTACCAGCAAATCATCCCTTTCAAAGAGTAACGCTAGAATTACTTTATAGCCTGCAACAAAATTTGAGAATAAATCAGAATATAGAAAAAGATGATCGGGAGTTAGTGATGAGATTAGCACCACTGTATCAGGAAGATAGAGAACGAGCTAGACAGGAAGGTTTACAACAAGGCTTACAGCAAGGCTTACAACAGGGAGAACAACAGCTAATTCTGCGGCTGTTAAATCGGCGTTTAGGAGAAATCGATATATCTTTAATCGAGCAAATTCAAGGATTATCTATTGCACAACTAGAATCTCTAGGGGAAGCATTGTTAGATTTTGCCACAGTAGCAGACTTAGAAGTTTGGTTAAGTCAACAGCAAGATACAACCAATCAGTAAACTATTAACGTTGAGAATTTCAATTTAATTTATCAGCGATCGCCCTCTAGAATTAACAACGATATCTCAGAGCGATCGCTTCGGTACAATAACAGAAATTATCCTTGCCCCAGCTAATGGTATACAACGTCTCTCAAAATT
Source organism: Nostoc sp. TH1S01 (assembly GCA_018993265.1). Classification (GTDB taxonomy): domain Bacteria; phylum Cyanobacteriota; class Cyanobacteriia; order Cyanobacteriales; family Nostocaceae; genus Nostoc_B. The sequence goes on along the minus strand of JAGKSW010000209.1, from coordinate 1,597 downwards.
GATTGCAACTTGATATCAGGTGATAGAAGAGTTTAACTGACGATGCAACTGTTTATTGTTGAGTTTAGCTTTCCATTCTCGAATCGCGATCGCAGTTCTGGCTGTTGGTGAGATGTATGTTGGTGTAGGTGGTGTTGGTTCGGGTTGCGGTTGGAATGTTCGGAGGGGTTTTGTGGTTAAACAGTTGCTTAAATTAGGTAAATTATTCTCTATATTTAATGCTTTAATCACATCATCAACAGTTTTGAAGCGATCGTCCAAAGAAAACTTCACCATTTTTTCTAAAACTCTGGCAAAGTTATCACTAATATTCACTTCTTGTTGCCAGCATATCTCCCCTGTGGATGGATCATGTTCAAAGTCTAAAGGCCCTTTACCAGTCAACAAATAAAGACAAGTCACTCCCACTGCATAGATATCACTGGCGTAAACAGGCCGCAGTGCAAACTGTTCCGGCGGCGCAAATCCCATTGTCCCTACAAAATTAGTCGTGACAGTTTTATGACCAGAGTCTTCAGAAATATCAACTAACTTTTCTTTCACTGCACCGAAATCTATCATCACCAATCGTCCGTCATCTTCACAACGCAACAAGTTTTGCGGTTTAATATCTCGATGAATTACCCGATTTTGATGAATATATTGTAATATCGGCAGAATTTCTCGTAAAAATTGCTTCACTTCGGCTTCATTTTTAGTGCCATTACGTCTGACTTCTCTTGCTAAAGTGCAGCCTCGTACATATTCTTGCACTAAATAAAACTCACCATTTCTTTCAAAGTAGTCTAAAAGCATGGGAATTTGCGAATGACTACCAAGTTGCGCTAAAGTTTTGGCTTCTTGTTCAAATCGCTGACAAGCTTTTTGCCAACTTTTAGTACTAGTTGTTTTGGGACAAAGTTGTTTAATTACACACAGAGGATTCCCTGGTAATCTGGCGTTTTTGGCTAAAAAAGTGATACCAAAACCACCTCTACCTAAAATTCGCAATATGATGTAGCGATCGCGAAATAGCTGCGTAGAACCACACAATCGAGCCAGTTGATTTTTTTGTAAACTGTACTCGTCTTGAAAATCGGTAATGTTTCCAGAAAAGCGATTCATGGTTCCAAAACAGCTACTCTGCATTGTTTTCAATTTAACTGTAAAAATATTTTTTTGCCAGTATCATTACTGCATATTTGTAAAACTTTTTCAAAGTCTTCTATCACTCAACACTGGATGCTCTCAAGTGGAACGGATACGCGACGCTTAATTTCGTTAGACTTAAAGTATAGCGGTATCTAGATGGGTTAGGACATCCTAAAGCACCAAAACCGATTCATTCCAAGCATTTCGCTTTTGACTTTTGACTTTTGCTATCAACCCCAAGGAAGCATATTTATGATGAAATGGCGAGTAATTCTCGAACCTGATCAAGAAACCGGAGAATGGGCTGTTTGGTGTTCTGAATTACCTGGTTGTACATCCGCAGGTGATACGGAAGAAGAAGCTTTAGAAAATATCCGTGAGGCAATTCAATTATATCTGGAAGCCGATCCAGTTCAATTAGCACCAGGAGCAATATTCCGCGAGGTTACGAGTCGTGATGCGTAAA
>JAGKSW010000208.1 GCA_018993265.1 Nostoc sp. TH1S01 | reverse complement strand
AATATTTCGCCAACGGTATCCTTTTCCTGCTGTACCTGCTGCTTCTTTTTGGCTACGGAGTTGTTCTAAATTGCTTTCTTCTAAGCGTATTTTTGGTTCGACATAGTTAACTAAGGCTTTGAAGAGAATATCTTTATCTAGCCGGTGATAGTAAATCCAGATACCGTAGTTTTTCTTTGAAGATTGCAGTAGCCAGTAAATAGGAGCTTTACGGCGACTTTTGGAGTAACGTTTGATGTGGTCAGTCCAGAAACCACCGTTGCTTGATTTGCGGAAGTAGTCGCGTAGGTCTTTAACGCCAAGAATTTCGCAGGCTTCTTGTTCAATAGCTTCTGATTTTTCGCCCCAGATGAGCTGTAATACATCGCGTACACGGCGGATAATATCGTCGGGGTTCTCTGAATCGTCTACTAAAATACCTTCCCATTGTATATCTAGTGGGTACTCCGAATTGGGAATTGTAGATTTTTGGACATTATTTTTTTCGGCTGGTAAAGTATTGACATCAGGCCGAGCGCGAAGCCATTCTTCGCTGACAATGTTACCACTGGTAGCGGGCAGTCCTTTAGGGTTGATAAGAGTAGCAGGAGAACAGATGGGGATTGGGTCAAACGGAGTTGGGCGTTTTGAAGCGAGTCTTTCATTTTTTGCTATACGAATATCCCATCTACCAAAAATTGAACCTATGAGATAAGAGATCAAAGTATTCACTTCTTCAAGGATAAGTTCAGTGCCAAAAAGTTTCTCTCTTTGTAAAATGCTGAGAATTAGTTTAGGAGATTTTTGGAGTAGATGAGAAATAAGCTCAAGGCGACGATGACCAAAATAAGATTTTTTGGTAATTTGTCTTCTAGCACCTTCTCTTTCCACTATATATGATATTAAATCGGATTCGCTATCAATCCATAAATTTTTGAATTGAATAATATCTATTTCATCTATTTTTTCTTGATTATCTGTATAACTCATTGGATGCAATCCAATTACTGAGTTAACAACATCCATATCGATTTTTTTAAACTCTAAATGTCTAGCAACAATTGGTTCCATCAATAAACTAATCTCTAATAATTGAATTGCTCCATCTAGAAGTTTACGTGAATATATTGCTGCTGCTTCTTTTAATGTTAAACTTTTTAGATTAATTAATTGACTTACGATAAAATCTCTAGATGTTTCGTCACCAATAAAAAATCCTCTTGCTAAATCAATACACTCCAAAATTTTTAGAAGCAAATTTTGTTCTAATTGAGAACATGGTGAAGGAAGTGCATTAATTAGACCTGAACGATAATGTTTAGCAGCACTTCCAGATACGGAACTATCACCAGATCCTACAAAGCCATCTACTACAAGCTTAAAATGTCTAGTATAAGCACCTGCAAGATATGCAAGTGCTTCTTCATTACTTTTAAACAAGATTGCTTGACCAGTAGAACTAAAAATACAATCTGCTGGTAAGATTCTAGGGCTAAAGTCACTTGTTGTTCGTTCTGGAAAAGTTAAACCAGGTTTAAAATAGTCATCCCAGGCATTAATCCATCGAGACCAACCTGCTGCGCCAAGAGTTTTTTGAGCTTTGTCAGATACAAACTTTTTGAGTTCAGCACCATCATCCTCCCAATTTAAGACGAGATGTAAATCGTCCCAATATGGTTGATACTCTCCCCCCTTAGCAAACAATACCCACTTTTTACCTCTGCCAAAATCTTTAGTAGCAACTTCCCAGACAAGCCTTAAGAATCTAAAATCATCAGTAGTTACTAAACCATGCCGAGCATTAGCTCCTTCAGATATCAAATTTTTTGTAGCAATTGATGAAAGTAGAGTACGAGGTAGCCAATAACACAATACCTTACTAGGAAGATATTTAAAAATATCTAAGCTAGTCCAATATATAAGATTTTTAGCATTGGGAGTGTATGTCAAGTATTGCCTAACTGTATTTTCTTTATCTCGTTCGTCTAATACTCGTAAGAAAAATGTCTCAGAGCTAACTGGTTTATTTGATATAGTATAAGCAGCAGCTTCAACCATTGCTTCATCAAGAACACCGTAGCCAAGATCAATAAAGCATCGAAGACGACCACCCGTAATGAATCTGTTTTCCCTCCAATCTTCTAAGGAGTCATTAGCTACAAGAACACGTGAAGTAATTGCTCCTACAAATCCACTAGAATTACACAATAATATTCCTCGGTCTACAAATGCCATGCCGAGGTCTGCTTTAGAAGTAAAGTACCTTGATTCAGAATATTGTTTAGCTGGTAGTGAAGAATCTCCAAATGGGGGATTCATTAGCACCACATCAAATAACCTACGGCAAATATCAACAAAAGCAAAACCTTGCGTGGTATCATCGGCGAATAATTGCCTTAAAAGTTTTTTATCACCAATGGCACGGTTGGCGTAATCACGCAACGCTTCAACTACCAATGTCTCAGCTTGATTCCAAAACTTATCATCCGTAATATCCTCAACATCAAACAAATTTAATTGCTCTATTTGCAGTTGTTCATAATCAGGCAATAATGTTAATTGCTTTGGTTGAAATCCTTTCTTCCACTGCTGCTTGGCCTGTGCAATAACATCTCTAATTTCTTCCTCAATTTTCAATAGAGAACCAGCTTCACCTGCTAATTTCATTTTCTCAAAAACTACCTGTACCAATTGCCCTAAAACTGTAGGTTGCAGTTCCGCCACAAACTCATTTAACAGTTCCTTTTCCCCTGGCATTGGTTCTGCACAGACAATATTTGACTTAGTAATTGGGGGACGATTTTTCTTAATCCCCATATCCTGATACGCCCTTTGCGCCCTCAACCACAAAGCCAAAGCAGCAATTTGAGTGGCTCTAATATCAATATCAATTCCGTGGAGATTGCACGCTAAAATTAACCCTGGTACAGCTTTACGGTAGTCTTCTCTGTTGGGATAATCTTGTTTTAATGCTGTACTTAAATCAGGGTCATCATAAGCTTCTTCATAAATAATTAGCAGTAGACTAAAGCAGTAAAGTAAAAAATGCCCACTACCACAAGCTGGGTCAAGAATTTTGATGTCTCTGGGGTCTTTCTTCGGGCGATGCAAAATATAAACTGGCTGCTTTAACAGTTCTTCCTGTGATAAATCTTCATGTTGTCCATCCTGTGCAGGAATCTCTTCCCCAGCAGCTAAAAACACCTCATTTGGTCGCCGCACCAAATATTTACAATGTTCTGTTAATGTTGTATTTCCTTGCTGCATTTCATACCAAATGCGCCCCAAAGTGTTATCAGTCAAAAACTGCACTACATAACTAGGCGTGTAAAACTGGTTGCGAAAAGCTAATTCATAAGAGTTACGCGGTGCTTGGCTTTCTTTTCGTGCCTTATCTCGTAATTCTTTAGGTGTAAAATACTGGTAAACCCAGCCAATAGTTTCATCCTCAACCCAAATATCCTTTAATTCTTCGCTATTAATTAAATTCAATACCGAGTCAATTACTCGCTGTGGTGGTAATAATCTATTAGCAGGGTCATGGGATGAAAATAAAACACCAATTTCTGATGAAAGAGTGCTTCCTAAATATTCCAAAAAATGCCGATAGGCTACATCTTGTTTACCTTCGTTATAAAGTTTTTCCTCCTCTGAGTTATCAGCTAAGTAAAAAAGAAATCCCTGAGATTTTAAACCATCGCTAACCGCTTTGCGAATTAATCCTCGCGTTTCCATCATTTTGTAAGCACAAAAACGGTTTAGATGGGTAAACGCCACTTCTCGCACTAATTGTTCAACAGCATCTTTTGCTTTAAAACCTGCTGCTTGAATATGCTGCAAATGAACCAGCAATTGTTCTCGATACTCCAAATCATCATCTGAGAGATGTCCCATCTGGCTTGCTGAATCTATCTTGCCACTTACATAAATGCCAAACTGTCCTTCTAAGAGTTCAGCTACAGCTTCTTCCAGCAGGCGACGACATTGAGTAACTACATTGCGGAGGGTATTTCTCAAAGATTTATCCATCCTGTTATTCCTCCTCTTCAATGTTATTCAGTGTCTTTCGCAAGTTATTAAGCCAGTTTGTATCTAATTTGAATGTAATTATACGTGTATAACCATCTAAAGTTAGAATCGCTTGTATTTCAGACATATACTGCGATTTTAAATCTAGAGCATTTATCTTAGATAAAAAACCGTGTTGAGCATAAAGATTAAATAATTCTTTTGGCAAGTCAAAAGAAAACATATCTGCATCGCTATTTGATTGTCTTATATACCATCCTTCTCTATTCCAATAAATTCTGACCTTATAAAAATTATCTAACTGTCTAATGTCTACTACTTGAAGATTTGGTACTAAAAATATAGGAAACTGTTTATTAAGCATTGCTAATAATGCACCGTTTAATCGATGGCATTGATAGCAAAAATCATCAATTTTAGATACTATTTTTTCTTGTAAATACAAAGCAGTAACTGTAAATTTTCTATCAATATTTTGAAGATTTTGACGAATAGATATTCGTAACATTTTTAAAAAATATCTGTTAATGTTTTCCGGAAAATCATCAATAGTTACCGATGCAATTGCTTGAAGCACTGGCTGAAAAAAAGTAGACCTACTTAAAGGTATCAAATATATATCATGTGCATAGGCATACTTTTGTGCTGGAGAGGTATAGTCAGAAGCGGAAAATACAGCATATTGATAGTGGTATCGTGCTTTAGGTGGTATTTTATCTTTTGAAACCCAATATTCACTAACATCTTTCAAAACACCTACCGCATTACGTATTACGTCAATACCTGTTGTCTCCGAGCGAAATTTCGCTTCGAGTAACAAGCGTTGAGGATTAGAAAATGGTTGAGCAATAACAAAATCTGCAATCGCATCAATCTGATGTTTGCTCCCACGACCAAAAACTTCTAGCCCAGAGTGTCCTTCATTTAGCGTAGAGTCACCATCTGCTTTTTCAACAGTACGATACCCTGATAACCTAAGTAGATAAAGTAAAGCTTCTTCCAATAACATTCCCCGAATTTGACCGATGCTAGTCACTAACTCACTCCAAAATAATTTTTACCCCTTTGCTTACTAGGTCTAACAAGTGTTCCCGTAAACGTTCCACCACCTGTTCTACCGCTTCCTCCGAGTCTATGGTTTCTGAGTAAAAATCTCCTAACCGCACCCGTTCAATGACTACTTCTTTCTCCTCTGTAATCGCAGTTAATTCCTGGATTCTAAATAAAACCTGACTTTTTAAACCAGACAATGCAGCCAAATCTGACTCCATCTGAGCAATAGTCGCTCTGCATACTGAGCATTCATTCGCTGTTAATGACCAGTTTTCATCTGTTGCTAAGTCATGGGTACAAGCGCGTTTTTGCAACTCATTTAATAACACTTCCTGCTGTTCTGGGGGGATATTTGTCCACTCACTGCGCCCTTTAATTTCTTCTATTACCTTTTGATATTCCTGAGTGCGTTGAGTATGGATTTTAACATAACCTTCAGCGTAGGCTTTTGCAATGATCTCTGCATCTGCTTTTATTTCAGGAATGCGATCAACGAAATATTCAGCATCCAGGTTTTCTCGTAGACGATTAGCAACTTCTGCAATTTCCGGTTTTTGATTACTAACTACTGACCATTGGTTATTTGCCACCCGTTTGGCAGCTTGGATAGTAGAAATTGAGGATTCATTAGTTGCTTCTCTAATTCTGCGGAAGCGATCACGTGCTTCTTTCAAAGAAACGCCTTCCCCTACAAGAATCTGCACACAGTCATCAGCAGTACCATTTTGAATTGATGTTAGAGTGTTGCGATAGTCTTCTAACTGATCAAGGACAGGTAAGCTGTTAGCTTTAACTTGTGCTTCGACTGGGAATAAAAGTTGTAGCTCTTCCGTTGCTAACTGTTTAAAAACGGCTGAGATCGCATTTTTGTCCATATCCACAGTATCGCCCGTCAAGTCCTCGTAATTCTCCACCGCCTGCTTTAAAGTGGACAAACTTATTGGTTTAACAGGCGTAAACAAAGCTGACTTAAATGCTGTGTTATTCGTGAAAGGTTCACGGCTGTTGGCATTTTGATAAGAATCAAATCGCTGACCTTTATGGGATACTTCAATGGAACCAGCACGAAATAACACTGCCAGCACTAAACGCAAAATGTCTCTGTCCCAGCCGTAACCCAGCCCGCCAAAACGACTCTCTAAAGCCTTACCTGTGCGCGTTTCTTTATTTCCGTAAGAGTGTTGTTGTACCAAATAGTCCAGCACTTCCTTAGCCACATCTGCTTCTGGATTAGGGACATACTTTGCACCATCTTTGATTACAAGGTTTAAACTAGACTCACCGCTATAAAATACCTGAGACAAGCCGTTTAGATTAGCCGCTTTCAGAATTTCTTCGGCTTCTGTCCCTTTGAGATTACGTGCGCCAATCTCTAGTTTGGGATAAAGGTCAGGAACTGCAAAATCGAATAGTTCTTTAAATATCTCATTCAGAGTTTTTCCTAAATCCGAACCATCTTTTGATACACCTCGGAAAAAACCTGTACCTGCGATTAATGCTTCCTCTAATTTTTCTATTAATCGACGTTGGTAACGCAGCACCTCTGACTTTTCTGTTTGCAAGCAAGCTAACTCTTCATTCGTGGCACGATTTTGTACCCGCATTTGGTCATACTTAGCAACCATTTGCCGCGATTTATAGACTTCAGCCACTAAGTTGTCAATTTCTTCAGTAAGAGAAAATAGCCAATAAATCTCATTTTGATGTGAGTCTTGGCGACTTTCATTCCGGATATCAGTGACTTTAGCTGCATATTCCTGACTATCTGTTGCCGAACAGATATTCAGCGGTACTTGACCATCGTAAATTGAGTTACCATCAAACTTTATTCCTACAGGAAAATTTCGTAAATCTTTATACCGATAAGTTCTTAAACGCACATCACCAAATATATCCCGTAAAGCTTCCCGAATACTCTCATTTCTATCTCTGGGCCTTGGTGAATATGCCCGTCTGTCAGTTTCCCAATTTTTTTCTTGTGCTGTTTGTAGCTTCCACCCTTCCTCAGTGTTACGGATAAACTTAGCTTCGTATAGTAGATTTATCGACTTCTCTACTGCTGCTACTGGTGCTGGTTGCCCAACATCATCAATTAAGCAGGCAGCAATATTAGTAACTGTGCGGGGTAAATCTCTAACAAACTCCAAAAGACAAATAACTTTACCTACCCGTGCCGCCATGCCATTGTCTTCTGTGCTGTCTTTGAAACGTTGGGTAATTCCGTCAATATCATTTCTTTTTTCGGTAGATAAGTTAGCCTCTACCAATTCATAAATTTTGTCTAAAGTTACTAACTTACCTACAAACTGTTTGGCAAATGCAGTCCTTTCAGACACCAACATTTCATAAGCTTGCTTAATAATAGTACGGTTACTACCGCCATAATGTTTTGGCGCTCCTGGTTGAAGCCGGATACCTGACATAATTTCGATAGAAAGTTCGATAAAATGTGGCAGATAGGGATAAAATTGTACAAAATCTGCCTCATTAACTTCACTTTTGCGCGTAGTTCTTTCCAAACGGCAAGCTGCGTTCAATTGCCCTTGGGATTGCCGAAACAATTGTTCCAAAACTGGTACTGCTTCTTCCTTCTTGCTTAAAACCCGACGGGTAGCAACCTCACGGATATCAGCAGGAGCCATATCAATTCGTTGTTTAAAGCGGTCTTGGAGTTTGGCTAACTCAACCCGTTTATCATCAATAGCAGCAACAACCTCATCCAGTTTTTCTTGTGATGTAACTACTACCCAAATTGGTGCTATTGTTTTTTTCGTCTTTAAAAGATTTTTGCCAACTTTGCCAAACTGCTCCACCACTGCCCGCAAGTCTTCAATCTTATCGGCACTACGAGCAACGTACTGTCCTACTTCGTCAACAATAAAAACTAAAGCTTTGCCTGGTCTGCGTCTGGCACATAAATCGAATGTCCGCTCAACAAACTTACCCACTGTAATATCCGCACTTTTGTTTCGTAAAGTTTGCGACCAACTATCGGCAGTAGGGTAAGTTACAGAATCTATAGCATGGAGAATAGCACTGGCTCTAGCAATTTTCTGAGCGCCTTTACGTACAACTCGCCACTCTATATTGTAAATTTGTTGACAACTATTGATAAACTCATCTAGCTTACACTCCCGCTCTAATTCAATTTCTAACTCGGCTATATCGTAGTCTTCGGCATAGTCCAATTCTCGCAGGAGAACGGTGTACATTACCTCCGCAATCCGTTCATTAGTTCGTTTAACCGCTCGGTCAACTGAGACATCAAACATGATGACTTCAGTGGGTATAGAAGTATTAATAAAATCTAGAAATTCACCCAAGCGGCGATCACTAACTTGGTGTTTAAACAAATCACTAGCTGGAGTACCTCTAACAGTACGGTTAGCTAAAACATAACCTAAATTTTTCGCAAAAGATGATTTACCAGAGCCAAAAAAACCTGACACCCAAACCCCAATGTCTTCGTGAGCTTCAGAAGGAGCTTCGGCGATCGCTTTAAGTAAACTACGGTATTGTTCTATGATTCTGTCTGTGGCGACATACTCCGTAATTTCGGTATAAACTGATTCTTCATCAACTTGATTAACCTTAATAATCTCCTCAATAGGTTTTCTCAAATCCCTTGCCAGGAGTTCGCCAATGGTATTCATCCCTGATTGTCCTAGTTTTAGCCGTAGATTTTTACTCTGTAATTGCCCATAGCTTCGCGGTCTTTTAATCCCATCATCCGCAAGCCTGTTGTCCCTTCTAGTATTCCCGGATAAAACAAAATAGTTGTTATTTTCGTTCGACCTTGCATTTCATCCAAAAGTTTTGACATTTGATAAATCGCTGGGGCCATTACTGCCGCTCTAACCAGGAACACAATATGTTTTTGCGGATCTAAAAATTGTAATCTTTTAATCAACAACTTTGGTAAGGAACACCAATCTTCATCAGACAGGTAAACATTTACTTGCTCTTGAGCAGCATTGAAGCCTCGTTCTCGCTCCAGGTCTACGACAACTTCCAGCCCCTCAGAGTTAGCGATCGCTTCCCATAAAAGTTCTGCCAGAGAAATTATTTTTACTTCCTTGCCACAATCATTCATGCGTGTAGCTAGTAGTTTTGCTTGTCGCCTGACCTCCCATTCTTCTTTGGGGTCATATCGCAAAATGGCAAACGGTAAGTCACTGTGAACACTAATTCTGGGGGGAACTGATTTCAAGTCATGTTCTAACAGCGAGATGCGGTCAAGAAGCGATAACATTGGCGTACTCTTCTAAAGAATTGGTAGGAAATTCTATTCGTATAATTGAACCCGCTGCGTAATATTCCAACAAACGATGCTGATGGGCTTCAACAAAAAAACTTTCTACAGCTTTGGTAGATAAAAAGAATAACTGCCACTCGGTGGAGTTAATTAGCTTTTCTCCAGATGGTTGTCTCTGTTTCAAGTACAAAGCAATATAAGCAAACGCCTGCACTGGTAAGTAAATGGGGGTTAAATATTTTTTACTAGCTCCCTTTAGTATACCGAAATCACGGAGTGTACTTAAAATTTCTCTAGCACAGCCTGTAATTGTTCTATCCGACCAACTAGTTTGTGTTTTACCCTGAGCTATTTGTTTGTTAATCCAGTTTTTTACATCACTAACATTGATATCGTGTCTTCCTAAACCATGTAAAGAAAGTAACAGATCTGTTACAACATCATGGAGCAAACTATCCGATTGGGTGGAGTGAAAGTAAAGGATAGAGTTTAATCCCTCTGCTGGAAACTTACAATTAACCAACGTGATTAGTGCTTTTGTTACAGACTCTTCCTTTAAGTAACGCTGACGAAAAATGGCTAAAATATCTTCTACTCGTGAACGTGAAGCCTTACCGAATAAATTCTCTTGCCTGAACTTGTCTAAATTTTCAGATACAGATAGAGTTACATTCCAGTTAGCAAAAAACGTTTTTGTATCTGTTAATAATGCCCCAGCTTTGATGATTTTGCTAGTGTAAATCATCTCTCTAATTTGTGTCATCAGCCCGCCTGTAATTTAGTTGTAGATTTACTCCGTTTCTGACTTAATTAACAACATCTGTTGCCTATATTAACTTATCTACACTGCTGTAGATTGATATAGAATCGCACAATCAGCAAGATATTATTTAACTGTGAACAATTCTATAATTGTGATAAATTAAAGTTTCCTATGTTGATTACAAAACAGGCATAAAAAAGATTTCCATAAAAATTTTTTTGATATTTACTATCTCCAAAAAAGTTTAGACAAAGTGCATAATAAATGCTCAGATTTCATAATACATCCAGCTTTGAGGCAAGATAAATTAATACAAAACTCTGTAAGTTACAAATTTAATGAACTTCGTAACTCGTCTTCTGTTGTACCTTGAAGCTCCGAAGCTTTACTCAGCAGTAAATCTACTGCAATACGGATTAAAGTATTATCTGTAAGTCTCTCACCACCTTTAACTCGTTTCGTTCTATTCAATTTACGGGTGAGATCGGTAAGTGCGTCAATCTGATCCTGTCTCAATCGTGCTTCCTTACGCTCCAATTTTAAATACTTTGGAAGTTCGGTACTCTGTAAGTCTGTATCTTTCAAACTTTGTAACTTTGTAGTTTTGTTTACTTCTTGATCCTCCCGCTCAATAGCAATTTCCGTAGAAGAAACAGACTCTGAATCTTTATTAGTCTGTAAGTCTGTAACATTGGGAGTCTGTTGTTCTGTAACTTTATCTTCTACTTCACTTGGAGTTTTCAGCAAACTTACAGACTCACAGACTTCCGAAGTTTGTAAGCCTGTAAGGTTGGAAGTCTGTTGTTCTGTAGCTTTTTCTGTTGTTGAGTCTGTTCTGTCTGAAGATTCCTGTTGGCTTACAGACTTTGTAACTTCCGAAGTATGTGAGTCTGTAAGTTTATCTTCTACTTCACTTGGAGTTTTCAGTAAACTTACAGACTTTGTAACTTCCAAAGTTTGTGAGTCTGTTCTATTTGAAGATTCCGGTTGATTTACAGGCTTTGTAATTACCGAAGTCTGTAAGTCTGTAAGGTTGGAAGTCTGTTGTTCTGTACCTCTTTCTTCTGCTTCACTTAGATTTGCTGATAAACTTTCGGACTTTGTAACTTCCGAAGTCTGTAAGTTTGGTTCTCTGATTTTTTGTGTTTCCTCATGAACAAGATCGGATAAACGACGACGTGCTTTAGCCATGAGTATTCACCTCTCTTAAAAGCTCATCAGCAATACGCCGATAATCACCTTCGGCTTCACGAGCCACTTTAGAGCGAACTTGAGTAATTGGGATGCCATCAAGAGCAGCTTGTTCATGAACAGCATAAGCTCTAACGAACCCGTTAAATGCAGGAATACCCCCTTGCATCAATGCTTGTTGAGCATCAAGTGCCTTACCTAAACTACGAGGATCAACACGGGTTAATAAAACTCGAAACTTAACTTTTGCTGGCATTATTGATGCTTGTACTGTTTCAATTAGTGCCTGAAGATCCATTGGAGCCGGGGGAGATGGCAGCACAATAAAATCAGCCGCATCGATAGTAATTTTCAGTGCATCAAAGTGGAGTGCTGGTGGAGTGTCCACAATAATAAAATCAAAGCCTTTTACCTTTTTAAGTTTTAACAACTCATTCGTATCTGTTTCTTTAGCTAATTCAAAATCTCGCTCATTGCGCTCTGTCCACCAAGTAGCAGAACCTTGAGGATCTGCATCTACCAACAATACTTTTGATTTCTCAGCAAGGATGGCTGCTAAGTTGACGCTAGTTGTCGTTTTAGCTGACCCCCCCTTTCCGTTCACAATAGCAATAATACGCACATCCTGACTCCGTAACTTAGTTAGTCTGTAAGTTGGTAACTCTGTAAGTTTGTAAGTAACGAATATACTAACTTACAGAGTTCGTATGTCAATAGTACGCCATAGAGCGGACAAGACCAGCTTGGTTTTCATGATTGCTGTCCTCACCAACATAGGGTTATGATCCAATACTTCTCGGTTAAGGAC
>JAGKSW010000047.1 GCA_018993265.1 Nostoc sp. TH1S01 | reverse complement strand
CTCTAAATACATAATGCTGCCAAATAGCAGTGTAAACGCTGCGGTTCCTACCCAACTAGGTAATGAGTTCTGTCCACCCCAAAGATGAGAAACCGCAGATATCAAAATCTCCCCACCTTGGGTAACATAAGCTACCAATAAAGCATAGTGCAGCAACATATAAGCCGCACCAGCCATTCGCGCTCCCGTAGTCCCCAGAGTATTTTCAATCATGGCTAATAAACCTACACTAGGACGACCGGATAGACGCATGGTATTAATGCTGACTTCGGCAATTAACAACCCTGAAACCAAAGTATATAGCCAGACAGCAATCAACAAAACTGTAGAAGGAATCACACCAGAAGGTAACGTCACCGCAGGTAATGCCAAAATTCCAGCGCCAACGGTTGTACCTGCAACTAAGGCGGTACTTCCCAGAACACTACCAGGTTGATGAGTCAGTTTGTTACCCTCAACTTGCAGATGGGAAAACAATCGCGTGACTTCTTGTTGATGTGTCTGGAAAGCCGTCTTAATTGTGGTCATAACTGCGAGACAATGTTAACTTATGTAAACAATTATCTTAGCAAAGACTCTTGGTTAATCAGTATTTGGTTAAAAAATGTGATAAATAACACCTATGATGGCAAAAAAATCGCGATCGCACCGCTCAAGCTAACAAAGCAATTTTTTGCTTGGGAGTATAACTGGGGAAAACTTTACTTAGTTGGGTGTCATTCACCGACAAATGTCGTGCTAACACATCAGAAATTACATCTCGAAAATCAGTAGTCACCGCCAAGTCTCTTTTCTCATAAAGTGCGGCTGTTTCCAAGCCCGGCCATTCGCCGTAAACTTTACCACCACGGACTTTGCCACCTAAAACCCACATAACATTGCCGTGGCCATGATCAGTGCCATTATTGCTATTTTCCCGTAATGTCCGGCCAAATTCGGACATGACTAAAATCACTGTGTTTTGATAAGCTGGGCCTAAACTTTGGACTAAAGCTGCTAACCCTTTTCCTAAACCTCCTAAGCTTTTAGCTAAATTACCATTACTGCTACCTTGGTTAACATGGGTATCCCAACCACCCAAAGCCATAAACCCTAACTCAATTCGGGGATCTTTAGCCATGAGTTTGCCCAATCGTTGAGCATCACCCACAAAGCCATCGGGTGGTGGTGCGCCATTATTCGCCATTTCCATTTCTTGCGCTAAGTTCTTCATCAAGGCTTGACGGGTAATTTTTCCTTGGCGATAATTTTGGCTGAGAACATCGCTACCACTGTACAGTTGGTCAAATGCTGCACCTACTTGTGGTCTATCTAGAGAAATTGGTTTACTAGCATTTCTGCCTCTGGCTAAGTTAGCAACTGGCATTTGACCATTCAAAATGCGGGGTTTAGTTGTACCTACACTCACTGCTTGGATGGGTGTTTTGTTAGAAATAGCACTCAATAAACGATTCATCCAACCTTCGTTAACTCTTTGGTTCCCAGGAATACCAATTTCCATATATAACTGAGCGTCAAAATGAGAGCGAGTTGGATCGGGAGAACCACAAGCATGAACGAAGGCTAAATTATCTTGTTGCCACAGTGGCATCAATGGTGCTAAGGCTGGATGTAAGCCAAAGTGACCATCTAAATCTAAAACTCCGTTTTCTTGGCCTGGTTTGGCAAGAGCGATTTTTGGTCGGGCTTGATAGTAAGCTGGCTCTGTGTAAGGCACTACTATATTTAAACCATCCGCGCCACCACGCATAAAAATCACAATCAAACGCTGATGATTGCTTTTATTGGTTGCGGATCTAACTACCCAAGTATTACAGGTGATAGAGGCGATCGCAGTTGTAGAAAACAGTCCTGCTTGGATCAGAAAATCACGTCTTTTCATATATAGTTTGGCAAAATTGCTCAATAGTTTTTACTCAGCACGGGCTAAACGCCCCGCTACCGCTAACAGCACTTTCACTCAGCACTTTACTAACGGCGCATAAATTCTGGGCTACCCAAGACTAATGCGGCTTTGAGTTCTGGAGGACTAGAGGCGATCGCACGTTGGGTTTTGGGTGATAAAGAGTTACCCAAGGTGTTGATTAACTGAGTCGCATCTAGAGGCTGAACGCGGTTGTTGCTTTTATTTTGGGGTGGATTATTTGCTGTACCAAGCAGTGGTAAGCGACCACTACCTAATGCGGTAGCAAAGCTGAGGCGACGGTTCATCGCTTCGGGATTTAACCAGATATCTTGTGTATTTTTGTACCCATCTGGAGTTAGGCAACGATACAAAGGCATTTCTAACTGTTCCAAGTTGCGGGAAAGGGGTATGGTATTGTTAACCTCTATCCCTGTAGCCCGCACTGCTGAGACAGTGTATTGTAATGGGGTTTTAAATTTAGCGTTGAAATATTTTTTATCCCAAAATTCGGGGCTTTGGAACAACGTCTCTAAAACAGCGCGAATATTGCCATCGGTTTTGCGAAAGCGTTGTGCTAGACGATCAACTAAACTTGCAGGTGGGCGATCGCTAACAAAATACTGAGCCAATTGGTAACTAATATGACGAGCAGTGGCTGGACTTCGCGCCAATATATCTAAAGCTTCTTCTCCTTCAGCTTGGCCACTGCCTTTAATTGTGCGTCCTAAAAAAACTTTATCACTCACATCATGGCGCTTGGAGTCAAAATAAAATAGTGACTTGCCTGTTGGCTGCTGATCTCGATTAATTAATCCCCAACCGGTAAAAATTCGGGCTAGAGCAATCACATCTTGTTGAGTATAGCCACCATTTGCGCCCAGAGTATGCAGTTCCATCAGTTCACGGGCATAGTTTTCGTTCACCTTTGGAGTTACATTAGGACGATTACTAGCTTTATTTTGCCAGTTATCTAAATAAACGAGCATTGCTGGATGATGGGCTGTGGCTCCTAGTAAGTCACGAAATCGCCCTAAAACATAAGGTCTAATGGCTTCTTGTTCGTAGGAACCTACCCAGATGGGTGTATTTCCTTTACCCGCATGAACATTAAAGTGGTTATACCAAAAGTCCACCATCACTTCTTGCAGTTGTCGGTTACTGCTAGTGGCTCTCAGTAAGCGTGCTTTGATTGCTTCATCTAAAATTTGGCCTTTTTTCTTTTCCTGAGCTTTTCTTTCTTCTGGAGTTGGTTCTGGGGAAGTCTGGGTATATGCTCTAATTTCGACTGTATTTAAACCGTGGGTTTCTAGTTGTGAAAGCTGGCGGGTGAGGCTGGGCGGTTCGGATATGGAGTTGGGTGAAAGTTGTTGTTTAATATAGCCGTCTACCCCTAAAGACTGGACTTTTTGAATATCTCCAGGTCTAGCCCCAAAACTTAGACGATTAATTATGTGTAAGATTTTGGGGTCAACAGGTTTAGTAGCCGCATAGATGGGGTCACTTCCTACCAACAAGATGAACAGCAACAAGACCAAGTATCTGGGTTTTACTGTCATAACTTGAGTTATCCTTTCTCGGTTGGCGAACACATCGTTATTTGACTAGCGAACGAGAAAAAAGTTCAAAATCTCCTCAGTAAATTCCTGAATATAATTTAGCAACCTTTGCTAAGTCTACGTTACCACCACTGATAATTACACCTATTTTTGCCTCTTTTACGGACACCACACCGCTGAGTAAGGCGGCGGCGGCTAATGCACCAGTCGGTTCAACTACAACTTTCAGGCGTTCCCAGAGGAAAAACATACTATTAATAATGGCGGCTTCTGAAACTGTCACCATGTCATCGACGTAATTCAGCACTAGGGGGAAGGTTAATTTACCCAGGCTAGGAGTCCGCACACCATCGGCAATTGTAGGTGGATTAGTTACAGTTTGCAGAGTTTTGCTGTGAAAGGAACGAGTTGCATCATCAGCCAGTTCTGGTTCGACACCGATAACTTTACAGCTAGGTAACAGTGCTTTGGTAGCGATCGCACATCCCGATATTAATCCACCACCGCCACAACAAACTAATAAATAGTCTAGTTGACCAACTTCTTGAATGAGTTCTAATGCTGTGGTTCCTTGTCCGGCGATCACGTGGGGATGATCGTAAGGCGGAATCAAGGTAAGATGGCGATCACTGGCTAAGGTTTTGGCTAATTCTTCGCGGTCAGTTTCTTGGCGACTGTATAAAATCACTTCTGCACCATAACTGCGAGTGGCTTGTTGTTTAACTTCTGGCGCATCGTCAGGCATGACAATGGTGGTAGGAATATGCAATAACTGTCCCGCTAAGGCGATTGCTTGGGCATGGTTTCCAGAGGAAAATGTAATTACACCCTGTTGTTTTTGAGTTGGGGATAACTGTACTAAGGCATTGTACGCACCCCGAAATTTAAATGCGCCAGTACGTTGAAAATTTTCGCATTTAAAAAATACTTGGTTATGGGTGCGATCGTTCACAATTCTGGAAGTTAGCACTGGTGTACGATGAGCAATTTCTGCAAGCCGCGCTTGTGCTGCTTTGACATCTTCTACCGTGACAGAATAATGCTGTGACATTTTTATGAGGTTGAGCAAAATAGAATTCAGAAGTTTGGCTAGAGCATCGATTCAGTAATCAAAAACCTAACCCTCCAGCCCCCTTCCCTGTAGCAGGGCTGTTTCATTCCCTAAAAGTCCATAATTTACAAGCGTATCAATCAAAAAAATCAGGTAGTTCAACAACTTAATTTTCTGATGAACCAGGCGATGCCTTCGGCAAAGCTGCGCTAACGCACTTAAATTTCCTGCTTGAAACAGTAATTTTTCGATTGCCAACTCACTAAAATTTCTGGCTGATACTCTTGACAAAATCCTAATCTGAGCGAATGAAACAGCCCTGCTGGGGATTAAGGGGGGTAATTGGTTTTTATATGCGTCTTCATATTAAATTGGTATTATTCAAATTCCTAATCTCGCCACAAGGCAATTCCACCTAACAAACCCGTAACATTGGGTATGAGTTTGACATTCAAAGGTAGTTGTAAATTTACTTTCACGGCTTCACCACCACCAATATAAAGACAATCATAATTAAATAAATGCTGCAAAGAAGCGATCGCTTTTTCTAAACGCCTGTTCCATTTTTTTTGACCATACTTTTCTAAGGCTGCACGTCCTAATTGTTCTTCGTAAGTTTGTTCTTTGCGGAACTGATGGTGTCCCATTTCCATATTTGGTACTAATTTACCATCGACAAATAAAGCCGAACCAAAGCCAGTCCCCAAGGTAATTACTAACTCTACACCTTTGCCAGCGATCGCGCCTAAGCCTTGCATATCTGCATCATTAATTACTCGTACTGGCTTATTTAAACGTTGCGATAATGCTGTGGCAAAATCAAAGCCAATCCAATCAGAATGTAAATTAACTGCTGTTTCTGTAACTCCGCACCGCACTACACCAGGAAAACCAACAGAAACCCGATGAAAATCACCTTGAGAATCGGCTAAAAGTGCGATCGCATTAATTACCACGTCTGGTTTAGCTGGGGATGGTGTATCTACCCGCGCCCTTTCTGTGATGGGAGTTCCGGTAATATCCAAAACCATTGCTTTCACACCGCTACCACCAATATCAACCGATAAAGTGCGGATTGAGCCATTTTCATCAACCATTAAGTTATTCCTTCTGACTACTTGTTCTCTGGCTATTATGCTTCTTTACTTCTGGTAATATCCTGATGTGTTGAGAGTCTTCACAACACCTAAAATTAAAATGACGCGATCGCAGTGATATGCACAGCTTTATTCCCCCAGAACGCTTTTTTCCCTACCTAACTTGGACTGAAATCCAAGATATGCCTCATAAGGAAAATGTAGTAATTATCCAACCAGTAGGGGCAATTGAACAACATGGCCCCCATCTACCGTTAATTGTAGACGCAGCGATTGGTGTAGGTGTTTTGGGGAAAGCTTTGACTAAATTAGATGCAAACATTCCTGCTTATGCCTTGCCGACTCTTTATTATGGTAAATCTAACGAACACTGGCATTTTCCGGGAACAATCACCCTCAGTTCGGAAACGCTAACAGCGACAATTATGGAGGTGGGAGAAAGTATTTACAGGGCTGGGTTTAGAAAATTCGTATTGATGAACTCCCACGGCGGACAACCACAAATTATGCAAATGGCGGCGCGAGACTTACATGTTAAGTATGATGACTTTTTAGTATTTCCGTTGTTTACTTGGCGTGCGCCTAATATTACCAAAGAATTACTCACACCTAAAGAAGCCAAACTAGGAATGCACGCCGGAGATGCTGAAACTAGTATTATGTTGGCAATCTTACCAGAACAA
Organism: Nostoc sp. TH1S01; assembly: GCA_018993265.1. Taxonomy (GTDB): domain Bacteria; phylum Cyanobacteriota; class Cyanobacteriia; order Cyanobacteriales; family Nostocaceae; genus Nostoc_B. The sequence goes on along the minus strand of JAGKSW010000047.1, from coordinate 28,532 downwards.
GTCAAACTTGAAAAAGCCGTTGCTGAATACCCACCAGAACAACCAGAAAGTACTTTAATTAGTTGGGAAGGTCAGTTACCAGTATCTTGGACGACAAAAGATATCAGTAAAAGTGGTGTGATTGGTGATGCGACAACTGCAACCAAAGAAAAAGGCGATCGCATTCTTGAATCTGTATCTGATGGTTGGGTGCAAGTAATCAAAGATATTTATGCTTTTCGCCAAACCCAACCCTGTTAAGTTCTCAACCGCCGCCACCGCCGCCGCCACCGCCACCGCCGCCGCCACCGCCGCCGCCACCGCCACCGCCGCCGCCACCGCCACTGAAACCGCCGCCACCGCTACTGCTACCAAAAAAGGCGGCAATAAAGAAGAAGATAAAGATAAATCCCGCAAACACCCACCAACCAAACATATCAGGGAAAAACGGTGAAGTTTGTAATTGAGGAGTCTTAATACTAGTACCTGCGCGATTAAATGTTACCTGAACTTCTAACTCATTTTGTGGTTCAATAGCTGTTTGAGCAACAAATTCGATAGTTTTTGCATCCACTCGGCGAACATTTGCCGCTACTCCATAGCTCTGGAAATCTTTGATCAGAGTAGCAAATTTTTCAGGAAATTCTACTGTGACTTTTGCCTGCTTGATAGAGGCTTTGCGTTCAGGAAAGATAGCTTTCCAATATACTTGTGCATCATCACCATTTAGTTGTAATCCACCAATAACGCGGTATTTTAAAACAAAAGTATGACTTTCAGGTGGGTTGAGTTGATGTTGCCAACTAATCCAAAGTTGATTGTTTTCAATGCCTATTTCACTGGGTAATAATTGACCGTTTTCTGATACCGAAACATCGACAATTTTTTCTACTTTATCAAGAGGAATATAGCGGTAACGTTGATTGTTATAGTCTCCGGTAAATGTATATTTTTGTGTTTCAGTAACCAACATATCGCCATTAGTTTGGACAGCAATATCAACGTTAATGAAATCCCAATAAAATGGTGGAGATTGTGCATTAGTGTGATTGATTGGAAACCCAATAATCAGAAATAGAGTCAGGAAAAATAGACAGATTCTTTGAATGATCTTAGTCAACATATAAGACTCCTATTTGATTTTTACAAAAAGCTCTTGAACACTTACACCCCTACGGGAAAGTCAAAATTCAAAAGTCAAAAATTCTCTGACTTTTAACTTTTGACTTGATTTTGTCCCTTTACTCTCACCCAAACCCTTGATTTTTCATCTCACTGGGTAAGTCCTAGGGGTGTTTTATTTAGATGTGGGATGAAGTTCTGTTGATTCACATCTTGCACGCCTGCGACTGAAGTCGCGGCTACAAGGACAAAACCCGCACTTCGACAAGCTCAGTCACCTCCTGCGCGGGTTCAAAACCCTTGATTTCACGTTATTCCGCGTGGTGCGCCAACCGCAGCACAAGCGCGATAGGCGGACTACCCTGCGGGAAGCCGAAGTGCGCGTCTACGTTTTTATAGCCGCGAATTCCATTCGTCGGGGCTAGGCGCAAGATATGTGTTTAGAGAATTCTGGGAAGAAGTCTCATCAAAAATCTCTCTATGCAGCAACGAAAATATCTGCCTTAGTTAAGGCTAATCCACTATTGAGGGTAGCAAATTGAACTTGAGCGATCGCACCTATACCATCTTGATCAAAGAAAAGAGCGCCATTGCTTTGATCGTAGATGAATCGCTGACTAGCTGTAGTTGCTGCTGTACCGATGATAAATTGACTAGCTGCGATCGCTGCACCAGCAACTAGCCCCCCACCAAAACCAGCCGCAGAAACAATAATAGTATCATTAAAGACATTAAAGTCTGTAATTGTATCAATACCTTCATTTTGGGAGTAGAAAGTAAAGTTATCTCTCCCCACACCGCCAGTCAGCGTATCATTGCCACTTCCACCGATCAGAGTATCAGCGCCTGCATTACCGTTGAGGATATCATTGCCAGTACCACCATTCAGGGTATTGTTGCCACTATTACCTCTAATAGTATTATTGAGATTATTGCCAATACCATCAATGGCAGATGTACCTGTGAAAGTTAAATTCTCTAAATTATTGCCTAGAGTGTAGCTAATAGATGAGCGCACTGTATCCACACCTTGGCTATCATTTTCGGAAACGACATCTCCTGTACTATCAACAATATAGATATCGTTACCGTCTCCACCAATTAGCGTATCATCACCTGTGCCGCCATTGAGGGTATTGTTGCCACTATTACCTGTAATAGTATTATTGAGACTGTTACCTATACCATTAATGTTGGATGAACCGATGAGAGTTAAATTCTCCACATTAGCAGCCAGTGTATGACTAACAGATGACTGGACTGTATCTATCCCTTCATTCGCGTATTCTGTAACAACATCTCCAAAGCTATTAACTATATAAGTGTCGTTACCTCTACCACCTTGGAAAGTATCATTACTTGCATCACCGTCAAGAGTATCATCGCCTCTGCCACCAGACAAAACGTTGGCAGCCTTATTACCAATAATTGTGTCATTACCATCACCACCAAAGGCATTTTCGATAGTAGTTGTTGTACTGATAGTTAAAACAGTCCCATTCAGGATACTTGTGGAACCAGGACTTAAATCGATGTAAGAGTCAGAAGTAATCGCCGCCGCGTTAATTGTATCTGTACCAGATGTATCACTGAATGTAGTTGTGCCATATAAGCCATACTCATTGGTGTAGAAATAAGTATCATCGGCAGTATCTGTATCTCCGTATAAACGTAAACTCCAACTATTGAGAATACCAACATCAAAAAAGGCTAAATCCTGAATTCTTAGTGTCCAGTTACCTGCGCTGCTTTCTCCCCAATTTTGGGTGCTAGAGAGTTTGAACACAATGTCATCTTCAAAATCCAACCCATCGCCAGGTTGACTAATCAAACGGCTGACAGTTCCACTCGGAGAAATCAAATCAACAACCAAATCACCCCGGTAAGAATGAGTCAGATTGAGTTCTACTTCCACCCAATCAACTTCTAAACCTGCGGCTACATTCAAGGTATGACTAATTCCTATATCATCGTTATCTGGAATAGTCAAGCCTAAATTCCCTGAACTGTAGGAGAGAAACTGCTCGTTGTTAAATACGCTCTGCTTTTGCCAAGTTTCTGCCAAACGTACAGCAGCATGAGCATCTACTAAACCAAATCCATAGTTGTGGCTAACGTGTAAACCACCGCCATTCCAATTTTTAGCGCCGTTAATTTGCCAACTGTAATTTCCACCTTGGTTGTTGACATCGTTTTGACGAGCAGAATAGGCCAAGATTTCTTGGATATCTCGATAACCTAAATTGGGATTCGCTTCCAGTAGGAGAGCTACTACGCCAGAAACTTGCGGCGCTGCTGCGGAAGTGCCATTAAAACTATAGTTGTAGTCACCAAAACTATAGCCGGCAGATCCTTGACGATCTGTGGTGACAATACTGCCAAAAATATCACTACCAAAAGCCGAAACAAGAATAGAAGCACCAGGGGTAGTGTATGAAGTTGCCAAGCCATGATTATCAAGTGCGGCTACAGTAATTACCTGACGGGAGTTTTGAAAGTTGTGATAGTTAGTATTATCTCCCCTTTCACGGTCATTGCCGGCAGCAAATACGATCGCTGTTCCTAAGCCATTACGTCCATTGGTGACAGCATTGGCGATCGCTTGCTCTGCTTGGGGAAATGTATAAAAATTATCACTAAAAAAACTACCTCCAAAGCTCCAACTATTATTAACAACATCAAAATTCGCAGCACGCCACAAAGCATCAGCCGCATCTTCAATATAACCTGGTATAGCTCTAATACCCGTAATCGTTGCATTGAATGCAACACCTACAGTCCCAACACCGTTAGCCTCAGATGCAATAATCCCTGCTACTGATGTCCCATGATCATCATCAAACAGAGTTGGGAAAGGATCACTATCTTGGTTTAGAATGTCATAATCTTGCGTTGTGTCGTAATTATCATTCAAATCGTAGTGGTTGTAATCAACTCCATCATCTATTACACCCACTAAAACACCGTTTCCTGTATAGTCATCCCAAACATCAACCACGTTGATATCGACACCAGGAGTACCACCAGATTGACCAGTGTTATGCAAGTACCATTGGCTTGAAAATAAAGAATCAGAAGGAATTGTTGCCATAAATTTGTCTCTGGAATTTTAAAATAAACGAGATTGCATCGCTTGTGAGCAATGCGGGAATGTACTGTTTGTTGTAGAAACGTTGTATACAAGGCCTCTACAGGATTTATACATTTCAACTTCTCGTAGAATTGGTATAAATTAATTAAAAGGTATAAAATATGCGTCAAGCTAGTTCAATTCCGGCTCCTCATTTACTGGTCTAAAACTGAGCTTGACAAAAATTGATAAATATGAAAACTAACGAATATTAGTGGGTAATGTCCACAGTGTTGTAAGTTTTTTAATTTACAGTCAGCAAATATTATGTAATTCTAAAATAGCAATTACATCAATTTGCTTTTGCCGAAATTTATGGTGTACTGCATTAATCCCGATTGTTCCCAAAGAGAAAATCCTGATAATTGTGCGGTATGTCAAAACTGTAAAACGCCGCTCATTCTGCAAAATCGCTACAGACTTAAGCATCCCTTACAAATTGATAAATATCGTTATACAGAAGTCTTTGAAGTTGATGATTTACTAGAACCTGCTCAACCTAAAATTCTCAAATCTTTAAAGGAAGCTACGCCAGACCTGCTACGACTATTTGATCAAGAAGCTTCGATATTAACGAATTTACAGCATCCTGGCTTGCCTGTTGGTGACACTATATTTTCCTTATTCTTAAACACAGGTCGCCAATTAAGCTGTTTTGTAATGGAAAAAATACCTGGAGAAAATTTACAAACTTGGCTATCTCACCATCAATATGTAAAATCCTATAAAACTGCCATAGATTGGTTGCAACAATTAACGCAGATTCTCCAATTTGTACATAAAAATAATTTTTTTCATCGAGATATCAAACCTTCAAATATTATGCTGCGTCCCGATGGAAAATTGACTTTGATTGATTTTGGCACTGCTCGTCAAGTTACACAAACTATAATTAATAATCAAGCCATGACGGTGATTATTTCTTCCGGTTACACTGCGCCGGAACAGCTTGATGGTCATGCAGTTATTCAGTCAGATTTTTATGCACTCGGAAGAACTTTCATTTATTTACTAACAGGTATTAATCCCGCCAATCCGAATAATAATTTACATAACTGGCATCAAAATATTAAAGCCGAAAAAACTCCCAAAAAATTAATTGATTTAATCCAGGCAATGACCGATTATTATCCAAATCGCCGTCCCCAAACAACTCAAATTATTCTCGAAAAGATTACTAATATAGACAAGCATCCCCATATCCAATGGCAAAAATATCTAGTGAATGCTGTAGGTGGTTTTTTACTAATTATGGGAGCAACATGGCTTTATAAAACAATTACTGCATCTCGCAATCAAACAATCGCTGCTTCTTTGACTACTTGTGATTATATTGAAGATGATCATCTTAGCTGTGGTGAGGAAAGTCTCATTCCTGCCAGCTTTTGGGATAATGGCTCACAGCCTCCACCAAGCAAACAATCTGCTATTAATGCCTATCGCAACCAAGATTTGACAACAGCTGAAATTCTATTTACTAGTGCTTTTAAAAAACAACCAGATCCAGAAACTTTAATTTACCTCAACAATACTAAAATTCAAAGACAATTTCCCGCAGATAAAATTCGGACAATTGCTGTTGCGGTTCCCCTAGAACGTCGTACTGCTATTGGTATAGAAATACTAATGGGTGTTGCTCAAGCTCAAGCCAAGGTGCTAAAAAATGGCCAGCCTTTACGGATACTGATTGCAGATGACAGTAATAGAGTTGAGAGCCAAGCCAAAAATAACGCCCGCAAAATTGCCCAAAAGTTGGTAAAGTATGCAGATTTACTGGCTGTTTTAGGCCATTACAGTAGCGATACTAGTCAACAAGCTCTACCAATTTATAGTCAAGCAAAAGTAGTTTTAATTTCTGCTACTAGTACTTCTCATAATCTCAAAAGTCCTTTTTTCTTCCGTACTATTCCTAGCAATCGCATTACAGCCAAAAAAATCGCCAGCTATTTGTTCTCCCAACAAAAACAGCGCAAAGTTGCTATTTTTTACAGTGAAGGCAGCGAATATGCTGAATCTCTAGCACAAGAGTTTCGAGAAGTTGCAAAATCTTTTCAGGGCAATATCCTTGATCATCAAGCAGAGTTTAATTTGGCAAATGACAAATTTGATGCGAAATTAGCATTAAATCAAGCCCAATCCCAAAAATCAACAGCTATTTTGTTAGTACCTGATGCTGGAGTCGGATTATATAATGGTATCCCCCATGCAGAACAAGTAATACAAGCAAATGTTAATAAAGTAGAGATTATTGCAAGCAATACTCTCTACAGTTCTGATTTACCGACATCAGATAAAATTATTTCTTCACCAGGACTTGAGCAAACAAAATGGGCGATCGCTTGGCATCCTATAAATAGCATAAATTCTGACTTTAATAGGGAATCTCAAAATTTGTGGCAACTTGAGCGCAAAGCCTTGCCAAAAGTGACTGATATCACTTGGCGAACTGCGAATAGCTACGATGCAGTGATGGTATTAAGCAAAGCCATAACTCAAAAACCAACTCGGCTTGGTATTCAGCAAACAATCAGTCATCCTGATTTTGCCATTAAAGGTGCAACAGGAATGATTCGATTTGCCGGGGGCGATCGCCAAAATGGTACAATTAATATAATTGCCATACGTCGCCAGTGTAATTCTCAGAATTTCGGCTTTATTATTGCAGGTGAGCGGACGATGAAGTGTCGCTTATAAAGTCAGTTTAACTAATTAAACAAGCGTTGTACGCATTTCAGAATCACTGGCTGTAAAAAAAATCGCTCTTTGTCCACATCTTTAATAGTTTCTATCAATGCCTTGCGTTTTAAGGATAAGAGTGCCGCTAAGATATCTCCATAAGCCGCATAACTTACAAGGTTTAATAAAATTTCTTCCCTGGTGAAACCTTGTGTAGTGGTTGCCAAAAACTTCATGAGTATTTCTTCCACAGGAGAAATTTGCTTTAACCATTGGCTTACTAATGGTTCAAATTCACTAGTTATTATGGTTCCACAGGCTAAAAATTCACCCACATTTCCAGCAAATAATTCATGAATAATATTAGCCGCCATGTTGAGAAATAAAGGATTACCACCATATTGATTAACTAATGCTATCCACTGTTGAGCATCAAAGTTAAGTTCATGATGTTGCAAAAGTTCAATTGCGCCTTCCATGAGTCCGCCAAGGGGAAAAATCACTGCACCCGCCGCACTCAAAGTATTAAATCCCTCTGGCTGTTCTCGACTGGTCAAAATTACACAACTATTATGCGTAGTTTTTACTACTTTATGGAGAAATTCGGCGTATGGTTCATATCCTAAACGATATTGCCTAGCACGTTGGGTTTGCCCGTCAGAGAAATCGCCTCCTAAAATTCTGTCCCAACCATCAAAAACTAGCAATGTTTTTGCTGGTAAAGTTGGCGGCTTATTCACCACTGGTAAAGTCAAATGAAACGAACACCATGAAGTTTGTTGAAACTTGGTCTGCAAATTTTGTGCCAGTTTTGCAGCTAAAGCTGTTTTACCAATACCCCCGATTCCGGTAATCATCAATAGGCTTGTTCCTGCTTCAACAGCTTTGGTTAGTATTGCTAGTTCGTAACCCCGACCAAAAAACAAGGGAATATGGGGAATTTGAGTTTGATTCAATGGAGAGGAATGGGGAGTGCGTTCGATTAATTCTTGCCAATTTAAACCTAAAACTTGACAAAACGCTTTAAATACTGAGCTAGCAATGCTATCGCCTCTCAGAAAGCGCTTCCATGTTGATAAAGATACGCCTGGTGCAAATACTTCCGCATTTTCCCAGTTATACCCAGGTTCGAGAATTTGACTTGCAGTCTCTAACCAACGTGGGTTATCAATCGTCCAACCTTTTTCTTTGCGAGCTTGTTTAACAATTTCTAATCCAGTCAACGAGAGTTTGAGGCTAGGCATTATTCAGCAATTGGCAAGTCAAAAACTTAATTTATAGCAGGAGACATAAGGCAGTCCAGATGAAACTTATTTCATAGCCAAGTATGAAAGAGCAGCTAGCATTTTGCTAACAGCACTTTCAAGATAGGAGGTAAAATTATTACTCTTTATTACTCTTTCTGTCATTCGCGCTTTTTAAAAATCTTAACCTATACTTTGACTGCTATATGCTTAATTTTAGCTTACTATTACACTACACACTGATTTTATGATTGTAGTACCTGCTGAAAAGGCTCCTTGTCTTCGCTCCACTTTCTATTTCTGACTCCTTGGCCATCGCTCTTACACTGCGCTTCGCGCACCACACAAGTCAGTTCAAAAATTACAGCAGATGCTATATAAGTTTGCTAGTCTAGAAGTAATGCAAACATTGCTGATTTTGGCAGCATACCTAGTAATCGCTGTCGGGCGATAAATTGTCATCAAAAAATAATCAGAGATAAAAACTATGGCGGCATTTGAACCTAATAACAATCGTTCTTATAGCCAAGAAGATGTACAAAGGATTCTTCAGTTAGCGATCGCCCGTCAAGCTGATGACCAAGAAAAGGAATTTTCTTACGAGTTGCTGTCAGAAATTGCTGGCGAGTTAGATATTTCGCCTGAGTGTTTACAACTAGCAGAACGGGACTGGCGATCGCAACAAAGTGAAATTCAACAGCGCCAAGCTTTTGATGCTTACCGTCTCTCAAAATTTAAAAAGCGGTTGGGCAATTTTGCAATTGTCAATACTGTTTTAATATCAATTAACTTTCTGGCTACCAGCGGTCATATTTTGCTTTTACCCTGGTCGCTGTACATCTTACTCTTTTGGGGATTGAAAGTTGGGTTAGATTTTTGGAATAACTTTCATGCTAAAGGTGAAGAGTATGAAATGGCTTTTCAAAAATGGTATCGCAAGAATCAGTTAAAGCAAACCGCCAATACAGTTTTGCAAACTGCCAATACCCTTGTAAATAGATGGTTTAAAGCATTGCAGATTTAGGCATTAAACTGCTAAAAACCTTTGAATTACATCTTGGCTAAGTTCGTTAGTGGAACCAGAGGCAACAATACTACCTTTTTGCATAGCGTAATAGTAATCAGCTTGACGCACAAAGTGTAAATGTTGCTCTACTAGTAATACAGAAATACCTGTTGTTTCCACAATGCGACGGACTGCGGCTTCGATTTCTAAGATGATGGAGGGTTGAATCCCTTCGGTAGGTTCATCCAATACGAGTAATTGCGGTTGTCCCATTAAAGCACGGGCGATCGCTAATTGTTGCTGTTGTCCTCCACTCAAATCTCCGCCCATCCGTGACAGCATTGTTCTCAATACAGGAAACAAGCTGAAAATTTCTTCAGGAATTTCGGCTTTTTTTGGCTGTTTCCGTCTGGCTTCTAACCCTAGCAGCAGATTTTCTTTGACTGTTAAACGCGGAATAATTTCTCTTCCTTGGGGGACATAACCAATACCCATTTTTGCCCTTTGATCTGGGGATTTAGAGTTAATTAATTCCTCGGTAAAGTTAATTGTGCCACTACGGGGTTTGAGTAAACCCATAATTGTTTTCAGCATGGTTGTTTTACCCACACCATTACGGCCAATTAAGCACACCATTTGTCCAGAGGGTACGGTCAAATCTACATTACGAAGAATGTGGCTTTCACCGTAGTAAACGTTTAGGTTAGAGATTTTTAGCATTATACTAGATATTGAATTTGATATATAAGTGCAAAGCAGTGTTAGCCTGCACTAAGACCTCCAGAATGAAAGTCTTTTAGTGTTTGCTTAAACACAAGTGTCATGATAGATTCAACATCTGGATCTGTATATAATTTTCCACTATGCTGATGAAGTAGGTTAGCAAAACCATATTCGAGAAGCTTATAACGAGATGTAGTCCTGTCTACAAAATTACCGGTAATTTTGCCTAAATCTAGGAAAAAGGTCAAAAACAAGTTTAGGTACTCTTCTAAACTTACCTGGTCAATTTTTAAATTTTTTTTATTGTTTTTTTCAATCCCTTGGATTAAACGAGCCGTAATTGCATCAATTGGATAGCGAGTTCCCATTAAATCTGCAAATTCATCACGGAAATATTGGTAAATATTGGTGGGAGATGAAAAATACTGAACATTAAATAGAGGTAGAGAAAATTGCTTGTGATCAAATTCAATAAATACTGAATCAGGCGGTTTCTTAGAACCGTGTGTACCTTCGACAATATATAGAATAGAGTCTGACCCACAGTAATCTTGGGCAATGACAACCGATCTCTTGATACGGTCAAGAATAGTTAATACTCCAACCACCATTTTTGTATAAGAACTCCAGTAAACTTCTACTGAATTCTGTTGAACTCCTAAACCTAAAACTCTTGTTGCTTGTTCAGCTATTGGAAACAATTCTTTAGTATCAATGGCGAAAGTCCTCCAATCACCTTTGTCATATCTAGCAAATTCTCGGATTGGCTTAGTCAAATCTCCCTGAACCCACTCTGGTAAGAAAAATCCAAGACATTTGAGAATTGTATGTGCTGTAGAACGATATTGTTCTCGAAGATTTAGCTGAGTTGAAGTTGGTTGAGGTTTTGCGTCTGTTATGTTTAGCTGTGCCTCTATAATAATTTTTTTAAGTTGTTCTTTTTCTTCTTCTGATGCTGGTCTTCCCAGCCAATTAGCCATACCATTTCCTTGTATCCAACGTTTAGCTTCACTTTTAGAATTGAAAGTAAGACGTGATTTTATGCTTCCATCAGGCAAAATTTCATCTTCAATAAGAGGTTGTTTAAGCTTTAGCTTGGCTCCTGGATCAAGAAAATACTCATTTTCTAAAACAATTTTAGGTACTTCATCATGACGTTCTCCTTTAAATATCCATGAATTCATTACAGCTTGCACATAAATAAGAAAAGCTTTGTCTGTCGAATTTGAAAAGCTAGAGTTGCATTGACAGCAAATCAAGTTTTTGTCTTTATATGAACCGCCCCAGGATGAGTTGAAGATATGTTCCCCTGATGTTGCTGGAAGTAAAGCTTCACAGTAGAAGCATCTTTTCAACTCTGATGCACGTCTAGATAGCTTTTCAAAACGACTAAACATAAGAAAATTGGTGTGAACTTTGTATTGTTAATGTATTATGAATCAATGATATTTATGTGTTAACACTGTTCAGCATTACTCTGCATTAAAACTTCTCCATAAGATATTTTTTGGTTTTGGGCAGTATAGAAACTTTTTTTGTATACAGATATCGTTGAAAAATTTTCGCCTAATACACAAATCAGAATACCTTGTAAGGTAGGAGCTTATTCTTGCTGTTGTCCTAGATATACTTCAATAACGCGAGGGTCATTTTGAACTTCTTCAAAATTGCCTTCACACAAGACTGAACCTTCATGTAAGACTGTGACTTTTCTCGCTATTTGTCTGACAAATTCCATGTCATGCTCGATCACTAAAATTGAATGACTTTGGGCTAAAGTTAATAGCAATTCGCCAATATTATAGGTTTCTTCATCTGTTAAACCTGCCACTGGTTCATCAACAAGTAATAAGTCAGGAGACTGTGCTACTAACATTCCAATTTCCAACCGTTGCTTTTCGCCGTGGGCTAACAAAGCTGAGGGTATGTCTGCTTTAGATGTTAAACCAATGGTTTCTAATAACCCTTCAATATTTTTCTTTTCAGCAGTATGAGAACGTCCAAATAATGTCGAAAAAACATTTTTATTCTGGTTGCTAGTAATTTCTAAATTTTCGCGTGGCGTGAGGTTAAGATAAACTCTAGGCGTTTGAAATTTACGTCCAATTCCTAACCGGGCAATTTGGTGTTCGCGCAAGGAACGCAGATTTTTACCTTTGAATAAAACTCGTCCGATAGTTGGTTGAACTTTGCCTGTAATTACATCAAGAAATGTGGTTTTTCCTGCACCATTGGGGCCAATTACTACGCGTAATTCACCAGCGTCCATACTAAAATTTAGATTTTTGATGGCTTTAAAACCATCAAAACTAACAGTGACGTTTTCAGTTTCCAAGATTTTGGCGTTCATGTTGCACTTCTGCGTCTTCTTCTAAGCTGGGATATGTGGCAATTTTTTGCCGACGGCGTAAAAGGGAAATGTTTTGATTTCGCAACCATCCTACAATGCCATCGGGAAGGACTGTAACGACAATTAATAGTAATGCGCCTTGGAAAAATAGCCAAATATCAGCAAATTTTTCACTTAAAAGCACACGGGCGTAATTAACTAATAATGTGCCAACAACTGCACCAATTAATGTAGCCCTTCCCCCGACAGCTACCCAAATTACCATTTCAATCGAAAAAGCAATATCCATTGCTCTGGGTGATACAGAACCACTTTGTAAGGTGTAAAATGCTCCTGCTATACCTGCGATCGCACCAGAAATTGCAAAGACTAATGTTTTATAATCTGTAGGATCATAGCCAGAAAATCTCACCCGACTTTCATCATCTCGAATGGCAATTAATAATCTACCGAAACGTCCACTTGTTAACCAGCGACAAATCCCATAAGTAATAGCAAGAAATATTACTGTCAAAATATAAAAAACAAATTGTGTTTTGGCATCACTCACAGTTGCCCCAAACAAAGTTGTAAAATCTATTAGCCCATTTGTACCGTTGAAAAATTGTTGTTGTCCGTTAAAAAAATTGAAAAATACAATAATTGCAGCTTGAGTCAAGATAGAAAAGTAAACTCCTTTGATGCGGTTGCGAAATACTAGATATCCTAATAATCCCGCCAGCAAACCAGGAATAATTACTACAGCAGCTACAGCAACAGGAAAAGAATAAAAAGGTAGCCAAAACCAAGGAAGTTCTGTTACGCCATACAAGCCCATAAAATCAGGTAACTCTCCTGTTGGAACTTGCAGTTTTAGGTACATAGCGATAGCGTAACCGCCTAAACCAAAGAAAATTCCATGTCCCAAACTCAGTAGCCCAGTGTAACCCCAAATTAAATCAATACCCAAAGCCACAATAGCCAGAGATAAAAATCGTCCTAACAAATTCAGACGAAATTCCGAAAGCAGCACTGGCATAATTAAGATGAGGATGAGTGCGATCGCTACTACTACCCCAACCTCAATTAAAATTAACCTTCCCCCCTGCTTCATATACACCCTCCGCGCCTCTGCGGTTTAAACATCAACAGTCCGGCCTTTTTGCGGAAAAATCCCCGCAGGTTTCCATTGCAAAAACGTAATAATTAATGCAAACACCATCACCTTAGCCATGCTGGTTGTTGCAAAAAAGCTAAAGAAATCTGCTAAAGGTTTCACAGGTGTAAATAACAAACTCAAAGTCCCAGAACCAATTAAAAAGTTAGCTGTACCAATTCCCAAAGCCGCAACAATAGTCCCGACTAAATTACCGACACCACCGACTACAACCACCATAAAGGTGTCGATAATATAATTTTGTCCAGTATTTGGCCCCACTGAACCGAGTAAACTAATTGCACATCCAGCCACACCCGCTAAACCAGAACCTAAAGCAAAAGTGATAGCATCAACTTTTTGAGTCGGGATACCTAAACAAGCACTCATGCTGCGGTTTTGTGTCACCGCCCTAATTCTTAATCCCCAATTAGAACGTTGTAAGAATAGATAAATTCCTACTACACAGATTATGGTTAAAGTAATAATAAATAATCTGGCAAAAGGCAATTGCACACCGCCCAGAGATATTCCAGCTTGTAACCAACTAGGTGCTGTGACATCAACATTTTGTGCGCCAAACCAAGGTTGAGTTACTGCTAGTTGATAAGTTTGGCTTAATATATTAGTGAGTGCGATCGCTACTCCTCCAGAAAGTAACAATATCACAGCCGCGCCCCATTTACGGAATCTCTCTACATTTGTTTTGGAATTTAAAACTTTCGTACCGCCAAAAAATAGCAGAGAAAATAAAACTACTCCAATTACCAACACCCAATTAACACTGCGAACAAACTGCTGAAAAATTAAACTGACTCCCCAAGTGGCTAATAAAGTTTCTAGAGGTCGTCCATAAAGATAACGAATTACGCCTCTTTCTAGAATTAAGCCTACACCAGCAGTAAAAACAAAAGCGATTATTAAAGCCAAAAAGATATAAATTTCAAACCAGAAACCGCCCAATTGTTTGCAAGCATTCTGCACAACAAATGTGGTGTATGCACCAAACATCATTAATTCGCCATGTGCCATATTAATTACACCCATCAAGCCAAATATAATTGCGAGTCCCAAGGCGGCAATTAATAATACAGCACCGATGCTAATTCCATTAAATACAGCATCTAAAAAACCTGTTAACACTTTTTTCCCCGGTAATTATCAGTGATAGGTCAACATTTAAAAGTCCGAACTTTTAGATCCTCCTAAATCCTCCTTTTTAAGAGGGACTTTGATTTACTCATTTGTTCCCCCCTTTTTAAGGGCTACGGTGTACACACAAGTCAAAAATTTGCTGTATAAAACCGCATCCCGCCTTGAACTAAAGTTCCAGGCTCATAGCCAAAGTCCACCCTTTGTGGACTGGAATGAGTTTCTTGTTGAGCCCTCTTGAGAGGACTTGCGCTATGAGACTCGGAATTTATTCCGAGGCGGGACAGATGCACTCAACCCAGATTTGTGTGTACACCGTAGCTTTTTAAGGGGAGCCACTGCGTTGCGGAGGTTCCCTCCGTTGTAGCAAGTGGCGTGGATTTAGGGGGATCTTGATACTTGTACTTTACAAACAACCTTTAACTATTGACTATTGACTCTTGACTAATTAAGCCTGTTTATACTTACCACCTTTAGCTGGGTCTGACCAATCACAAGCATATCCCTTAGTTTCTTTGACAAATTGATTCCAAGGTACTGGTTTAACAGAAGCAGGTGTAGAGTAGACAATTTCAAATAAACCATCATCTCTCACTTGCCCAATTCGCACCACTTTAGAGATGTGATTATTGGGGTTTAATGTTACTTCTCCTTCAGGTGCATCTATGGTTTGTCCATAAGCCGCCGTTCGCACTTTATCTATAGCAGTAGTACCAGCTTTTTCTACTGCTTGTTTCCATAAATAAACTGCAACATAAGCTGCTTCCATTGGGTCATTTGTTACCCGATTTTCACCATATTCTTTTTTAAAAGCTTCGACAAACTTTTTATTAGCAGGTGTGTCTACTGTTTGGAAATAGTTCCACGCAGCGTAATGTCCTTTAAGATATTCGACACCAATTGCTTTCACTTCTTCTTCAGCAATACTTACTGACATTGAAGGATATTTATCTGGTGTTAAACCTGCACCTTTTAATTGTTTGAAGAAAGCAACATTACTATCACCATTGAGGGTGTTGTAAATTACGCCACCATTAGGTAATTTTTGCTTAATCTTCGTAATAATTGGAGTAACTTCTGTGTTGCCTAAAGGTAAATAATCTTCACCAACGGTTGTTCCGCCTAAAGCTTCTAATTGCGCTTTAATAATTGTGTTAGCAGTCCGAGGGAAAACATAATCCGAACCTACTAAAAAGAATTGTTTACCTTTATTTTTTAATAGCCAATCAACAGAAGGTTCAATTTGTTGGTTGGGTGCTGCACCAGTGTAAAAAATGTTTTTAGAACATTCTTGACCTTCATACTGCACGGGATACCACAGCATGTGGTCTTTACTTTCAAAGACTGGTTTAACATTTTTGCGACTTGCAGAAGTCCAACAACCAAAAACTACAGCTACTTTATCTTGATCAATTAGTTTGGTTGCTTTTTCTCTGAAAGTATCCCAGTTAGAAGCACCATCTTCTACTATTGCTTCTATTTGCTTCCCTAAGACACCACCCGCTGCATTAATTTCTTTGATAGCTAATTTTTCAGCATCAACAACGCTTTTTTCACTAATAGCCATTGTGCCACTGAGCGAGTGTAACACACCAACTTTGATGGTGTTACCACCAGTCGCCGCCGCAGGAGATCCATTCCCAGAGGCGGCTGGAGTGTTTGTAGCGGTTGGAGAACTATTGGCGCAAGCTTTCAGCAAAATGCTGCTGGCCATAGTTGCAGAACTGAAAATTAAAAATCTACGTCGATTAAATTGTCTAGTCATATTTTTATTAGTTCCACCCTCAATCAATCACCTGACTTTTCACAGGATTTGAAAAATCCCTCTCCAAACCTCTCCCCGAAAGGGAGAGAGGCTTTGAATGTTACCCATTCCCTTGTAGGGAAGGGGGTTAGGGGGTTAGGTTCCAAGTTCGCTTTTCCACATAACGTGAAAAGTCTGAATCAATCACCTAGCTAATAGCTGGCTTTCAAGTTTAACCTTCAAATGGTGATATTAGTTTGATATTTAACCATCAAAAAGTTACTTTTTATACAGAAAGTTTATTTTATTCAACAAAAAATCAACTTCTCTAGGTTAAAAGTTGTAAAATTTGATAGTTCAAATTATTACCATTAAGCATTTCTGTAGCGATCGCTCTACTAACTCTATGTCGAAATTAAGACTAGCTACCGGGTCACGAAACTCTCTACAATAAAACCCTTGTTAGCTAAAAAATATTTTTGTAATTATGACAAATCAAGCTCCGATTCCGGTGATTATTAACGGTGCTGCTGGCAAAATGGGACGTGAAGTAGTCAAAGCCGTAGCGCAAGCACCTGATTTAACTCTTATGGGTGCAATTGACCGCAACCCTGAACATCAAGGTAAGGATATTGGGGAACTCGCAGGTTTAAGCGAACCTTTAGAAGTACCTGTGACTGACCAATTGGAACCAATGTTAGGGTACGTGGCTGGGGAGCGACAGCTACCACCGGGGGTAATCGTAGACTTTACCCATCCTGATTCAGTGTATGACAATGTGCGGAGTGCGATCGCCTATGGTATTCGTCCGGTTGTTGGGACTACAGGCTTAAGTCCAGAACAAATTCAAGATTTAGCGGACTTTGCCGAAAAAGCCAGCACTGGTTGCTTGATTATCCCTAATTTCTCGATTGGGATGGTATTGTTACAGCAAGCCGCTATCACCGCATCGCAATATTTTGACCATGTAGAAATTATCGAACTGCACCACAATCAAAAAGCTGATGCACCCAGTGGTACAGCAATTCAAACTGCTCAGTTACTAGCAGAAATGGGTAAAACTTTTAACCCAGCAGTTGTGCATGAAACCGAAAAAATACCTGGGGCTAGAGGCAGCCTAGCCGATGAAGGCATTAGAATTCATAGTGTGCGCTTGCCAGGATTAATCGCCCATCAAGAAGTAATTTTTGGCGCGGCTGGTCAAATTTATACATTACGCCATGATACAAGCGATCGCGCTTGCTATATGCCTGGCATACTACTGGCAATTCGTAAAGTCTCACAGTTAAAGTCGTTAGTGTATGGTTTAGAAAAGATACTTTAAAAGAAGAATTCAGAATGCAGAAGTCAGAATTCAGAATTAATACCAATAGTTAGAACCACTAAATTTTTGACTTACTGTGGTGTTTAACAGTCTATTTATTTGTGGTTTCGTACTCAGGCAAATTCTGACTCCTGACTTCTGACTCCTGACTCCTTTCTTGTTCAACCTAGCACTCAACACCCAGCACCCATGCTTGTTCCACTGACTCGCCAGAAATTTGAACAAATTATCCCCCTCATTGCTACTGGTCAGCAGTACAAGTATTACTGGGGGAAATTCTCTAATTTTTTGCAGCGGCTATTAGTTTCTGTAGTTTCTGTAGTTGTGATTTTACTTACCAAAGCCCTGTTTGGGTTAGAGTTTGGCCCCATCCTATTTTTTCTGGGGGTAATTGGGGCGCTGTTTTGGCTGTGGTTCCCTGTGTTTCAAGCCAGTGTCCGGAATGCAAAATGCCGCCGTTATAAGTACAGCGGCTTTTTCCGTGGGCGAATTTTAGATTGGTGGATTACAGACCAGTTAATGGGAAAACAAGAAACTGTCAACAGCAAAGGGGAATTGGTAATTGTAGAAAATAGGGAGAAACGGCTAAATTTAGAGGTGGGTGATGACACTGGATTTAGCGTCGAGTTAGATGCACCGCTACGTCCTTTTCATAAAGCGATCGCTCGTGGTCAAATAGCTGAAATGATAGTCATGTCCAATCGTCCCGATTTAAGCACAATCGAAGATTTCAGCGATGTTTACATTCCCAGCCGTGATTTGTGGGTGAACGATTATCCCTATCTCCGCCGAGACTTCTTTGGTGAAGTCAGTCGCCGCTTACGCGAAGACCAACAAGATAGACCACGCCGCCGTCGCCGGAAAACAGAGTGAAGTATGAAGTGTGAAGTCTGAAATTTCAGACTTTAGACTTCATACTTCATACTTTCTTAATTTCCCCGATTTGCATTTTGTCCGTAAGCTTGCCAAGCTAAATCTACCAGTCCATCAACAACAGCAGCGGCGACAACGGCATTTCCTTTGCGACTGTCAATAGTAATATATGGAACTAAAGAGTCTTGCAGGCGGCTTTTAGCAGTATCTACATCAATAAATCCAACTGGAGTCGCAATAATTAAAGCTGGTCTGATTTCTTCAGCTTCAATCAAATCCACTAATGCTGTTAGTGCTGTTTGCGCTTGACCAACTACAAAAATGCCCTCTGGATAACGCTTGGCAAGAGTTTCAATTCCCCATGCTGCCAGTGTTTTTTCCTTTTGTGGACGTGTGACAGTTTCCATGCTGCAATAGACTGGGTTAGCGAACGTGCTTTGGATGTCGTAAGCAATACCTACTTGTACCATTGGCACATCTACTACGATTGTGGTGCGTGCTGCTAACGCCGCTGCACCAGCTTGCAAAGCATGTTCCGAAAAGCGAATTAAAGACTTATATTCAAAGTCAGCCGTGGCGTAGATTACCCGCCGCACAATTTCATACTCTGCGGGTGAAAAGACATGATCGCCAATTTCACTGTCTATGATTGCTAAACTTTGAGCATCAGTTACGTGCCATTCCATCACTATTCAGCGCCGATATACCAGCTTTCAGCTTATCAGCTAAGAGTGAGTGCTGAGTCATTTGAAGTTTGAAGTCTGAATTCAATACTCAGCACTCATTCAGCAATCACAACTCCGCACTCGAAGAAGGACGAGTGAACACAGGGGACAGGTAAGCCACTAAAGCACCGATAAAAAAGCCAGAGATATTCCGAACTAAAGGTAGCCAATCACTAGTGCGAGTCACCACTGGCCCAATCCCGAAGGCTATAAACAAAATTCCCCATAAAGGAGAGAAAATTAATGCCCATTGCCAAGCTACAATTTGTTTGTCATTACGGGGTTGGGCGGCAAATCCACAAATTATCCCACCAATGACTGAAGTAACTAGGGTAAGAATCCACTGTTCTCTAGGTAGTCCAGGTACAACATTACAACCGCCTTTGAGCAAGCAGCCTTTAACTGAGTCAAGAGCTTGTAAAATTGCTTGGTCTTCGCCTTGTTCCCGCACGAAGTATAAGTTACCAAATCGAGTTTGTAGTTCTATCCAAAATGTCCGGGGTAAAAGCTCATAAACTGCATCGCCAACACTAAAGCTGAGAATATTACCACCACGAGAATCAGCGACTAGCAGGATACTTTTATCGTCTAAACCCCAATAATTGATCACCGCTCGACCGGGGGTGCGATCGTACTGAGTTAATACTCGCAGTTTCCAGCCAGTTTCCGTTTCAAATTGCTCTAACTCTGAAACTAGCTTGTCTTCTTGAATGTCAGTAAGAGTTTTCGCCAAATCAATAACCGGAGTTTGGAAGTTGGGTAATAACTCAGGGTTGTCATAAGCCAGTGCTGAGGAAGGATTTGTTAGCCAAATTGACCCAGCCACAAAAAATATTGCAATGGATACTAGAATTCGTCGCCAAAAACAAGACTGCATGGATGCTCTTATACAAATATCAACAGTAAAAGTGAACAAGTTGTTTTAAAAAGTAAAAGACAAAAGTGATACTTCTTTACACTTGTTTACTTTACTCTAATATTAGGGTCTAGGAAAAGTATTGAGTGTGAGAGTTTTGTAGCCGCAAGTTTCGGGGTAAAACGTTGGAGCGTAGACGCGTTCGGCTTTGCTGTTATCGCAGGGTAGCGGCTGGTAGCCAGACATTGCTGCAATAGCGATTAAGACCATCATAGCGATCGCTATTTCTACCCTTGCAATTTTACCTGTTTTAGGGAATGAAACAGCCCTGCTACAGGGAAGGGGGATTTAGGCTTTCAAGGGCAGGTTTTTTGAAGTAAGCAGATGTTAAGATAAACCATCGTGACAAAAAGCACGTCATGAGCAAAGATTCGGGATTGAACAGTTGGATTGCGATCGTTAGCCAAAGACTACCCCAGCGAAGTCAACCACAAGCGAAAGTTTTGGCAATGTGGAGTTTTGGGATAGGAATGATGCAATCAACAGGTCTAACAACAGTAGCAGTGTTTTTAGCACAACTGCTAGGCGAAAAAGAAAATACAGTCCGGCAGAGATTAAGAGAATGGTATCGAGATGCAAAGGATAAAAAAGGTAATCAAAGACAACAAATAGATGTGACAAAGTGCTTTGCACCCTTATTAGCCTGGGTAGTTGACAAGTGGCATTCAACAGACTCACAACTGGCACTGGGCATTGATGCAACTACGTTAGGCAGTAGATTTACGGTATTAGCAATTAGTGTACTGATTCGAGGCTGCGCTGTACCAGTGGCGTGGAAAGTAGTAACAGCTAACAAACCAGGAGCTTGGAAACCTTATTGGTTGGAACTTTTTGACCACTTAAAACATAGCATTCCACCAGAGATGACGGTAATTGTTACTGCTGACAGGGGATGATATGCTGACTGGCTCTATCACAAAATAGTGGAATTGGGTTGGCATCCTTTTTTACGTATAAATCTTAGCGGACAATTTCGCCTCTTAGATTCTCATGATTGGATTGCTTTGGCTGATACTGTTCCATTTGTGGGTAGTCATTGGTGTGGTGTTGTTCAATGCTTTAAAACCAATCCCCTGACTTGCACTCTTTTAGCTCGTTGGGAATCTGGTTATGCTGACCCGTGGCTGATATTAACTGATTTTCTACCAGAGATAGCTTCTACCACATGGTATGGAATGCGCTCTTGGATAGAGTGCGGTTTCAAGGATACTAAACGTGGTGGTCTACATTGGCATTTTACCAAAATGACTGACCCTCAACGTGCCGAACGACATTGGCTCGCCATCGCTCTAGCTACTTTCTGGCTGGTCAGTGTTGGCACTGAGGCTGATGCTACACCTCCTCACAGTCATTATGATGACTTGCCACCAACTCACATCGCACGTACTCGACCACCAGCTAAAAAGCCAACTCGTTTTTTAAGTTGTTTTCGACGCGGTTTCATTGAGATTATTGTCGCCTTGTTACTTGGTCAACCTTTGCCTGTTGGTAGCTTCTTCCCTGAATCTTGGAGAACTCCCACAGCTTTCTCTTCTGCTTAAACAAAAAACCTGCCCTTGAAAGGGGGATTTAGGGGGATATACAAGTCTTAAATACAACACCAAAAAGTTTTCAGACATCCTCTTAGCACCGCCAAAACCATATACATTTCACGCTAGTTGCTTTTAGTTTGAAAAGCTGTCTAAACTAATAGTTCCCTTCTTTCAAGTGTTTTTACCAAGTCAAGAAAGTGCGATCGCACTCCTTTGGCTTGGTGTACTTTATAAATAGCCTCTTCATTCCCTAACAAAATATTGCTGTTGGTTCTTATCTGATAACTTCTTTAGTCCAGTCAATTACTAGCAACTTCTATCAGGCTTATACTTTGAAGTTGCTAAATAATTAATTGATAAAATAGTTCGATTATCAAATATATATACTTTTACTTATCATTATAATTATTAAAAATAATACAATTTCGGCAATACTGTATTTAAGACTATTTTCTAAAACAGAATAGCCAATTTTTATGTATTTTCACTATATTTATTTTCTAAATGGCTACTGCTTGAACAAAATTCCAAGAGTTTAATGTAACTATTGGTTGTTTGGTATTTTATAAATAAAGCCTTGGCAAAAACCATTTTTAGGTATGGACATTTAACATCTAGTTGCGATATAAAGTATTTACC
The DNA here is from genome assembly GCA_018993265.1 of Nostoc sp. TH1S01. Classification (GTDB taxonomy): domain Bacteria; phylum Cyanobacteriota; class Cyanobacteriia; order Cyanobacteriales; family Nostocaceae; genus Nostoc_B. The sequence goes on along the minus strand of JAGKSW010000047.1, from coordinate 6,262 downwards.
CAGAAAAAAGTAGCTTCAATTCAAAAAGTTTTTTGAAAAAAATCAGGTTAATTGCTTTAATAGCATTACTTGATTCAACGACTTAATTTAGATTGCAATCAATCCAAAGGATATAAATATAATTGGCGTTGTACTAATTGTTTCTAAATTTTAAGTAGGACACTGTTCACTATCTTTTTAGCAATTACCATAATTACCAATAATATATCTGCAAAGATAGCGGTAATTTAATTTTATAACTCAAAGCTTGATAGGTATCTTGTGGGATAACTGTTATGGAAAGTTTGTAGCCTCATACATTGGGCAGTCTGTCAAGCTAAAAATTTACATTAAATAGGGAGTTAATTCATGAACAATAAACTTAGACTCACAGTAATTGAACCATCAGGCATTTTAGATAAAATTCGAGGCAACCAATTGCATGGTGAAATTAGCAATATTATAAATAATGGTACTAATTTTGTCTTAATTGATATGAAAGAAATTAAGTTTATAGATAGTTCTGCTTTAGGGTATTTAATGTCAGCAATGCAAATGGCACAAAATGCTAACGCCAAATTATTTCTCTGCTCTATTAATGAGCAGGTTCAAATGTTGTTTGAATTAACTAAAGTGAATAAATACTTTCAAATTTTTACTGATAGAGATGAATGTAAACGCTATGTACTAACTAGTTTATCTCGCATTGCTCAGAAGTGAAAAAAATATTGTTAACATCAATAGTAACACTTGCAAGCAATACTTCGAGTAGTTAATTTTTATTTACTTCATTATCGGCTGATTGTTTTTCCAGCAGTTCTAGTGAAGGACGTAACCATAAATAGATAATCAGTCCCCAAAATGGTACAAGGCGGACTAACCAAAGTATTTTTTGATTATGCCATTGGCGACGTGCCATATCATCTTTAACTAGCCATGACTGAAACAACCAAAATACGAGCATATCTGTTAAAAATGAATATGCTAAGCGATCGCTAAATAATAATTCTACTAAAGCTTGCCAACGGGTTGTGATATCACCATACTCAGGACGGACTAATGTAGCCCAACCCAATGATATGACAAAAATCACAGCCAAAACCGAAGGTAGAATTCGGCTTTCGCCTATTTTTTCTATAAATGTTAAAGAATTTGTCGGTACTTGACAATTTGGTTGACGTAATCCCAACCAAGGTAGAAAAAATACATTTGTCAGAAATGCTGTGCCAATTAAAAATGTAATTATTGAAAATCGCTGATTACGACCATCAATTACAAAGCCCCAAAATAATATTGCCCAAGTCACCACAATGTTGAATAATCCCTCTAGTGTTGGATTGTTAATTGGTGCTTCACTAGGAAAGATAATTGGTAGCACAAACCAAAAATTCAAACTCAAATTGAAGATTTCTTCTAATGTTTTCGATGTGATATGCAGCAGCGATTCTCCTGGCGGCAAATCACTTAATAATAAATAACCAACATAAACTAACCATACACTCCATATTAATATTTTGGATAAAGTTAATGGTAAATCATTAGTAGACTGGGCAATAAATTGTTTTAATTCGCTGAACATTATTTTTTACTTCTAGGGCTACTAATAACTTTTATTCCTAATATTTTGAGAGTTTCTTGATTATCGCTCATCATCAGTGAGGTCAACTCGTGACCTAACAAATAAAAGCTACCCATAATACTAACGGAATTAAACCTTCCATTCTTTGTGTTTTTAAGTGTTATTGTTGCATGTCTTTGATTGTTTACGCCTTTAAGGATAAAAATGCCAGCAAAATTAAAACTACCCGATGTAACTAATTTATCACTATTAACACTAGCATTGATATCCGCAAATGTATAACCTAAAAACTTGAGGTTTCCAGCAATACTAGCAAAATTATTAATCTGACCATTATTGCCTTTTAGCAGGGTGACTGTGGCACCATTAAAAGCTAAAATACCAAAATTGAAATTACTCCTAGCTTGTAAACCTCTTTCGTTGAGGCTAATACCTGATGCAGTAAATTGTTTTCCTAAGACAGTGATATCGCCTGCACCAAACAGCTTTCTGTTCATTAAATCAAGCTGAAAATTTGGCACAGTTATATTCAGGATATTACCCAAATTAATCGCTGCATGATTAATTTCTATGTTTTGTGAATCTAATGATAATGTTCCCTTACCCAAAGATTGATTAAAAGCGAAAATATTTGCTGTGCCTGTGGCGCTTTGATTGATAAAGTCAACTTTAAGGTTCGGAATCATTAAATTTAGGAAACCGACTAAACCTAGCTGAACATTTTTTAAATGAATATGATTTTTGCTAACATCAAACGTAATCCCTGCTAAAGTATTACCCAAAAGTGAAATTGTTCCTGAGCCAGTGCCGTTTCCAGATTTTCTATCAATACTCAGGGCATCAACATCAATACTCAAAAGATGCGCTAAACTGATATCAAAGTTTTTAAAGATGGCTGCTTCAGGAGTAATTTTAAATTCCACATTAGCAATTTCTTTGCCCAGCATCTCTACATAACCATCTCCTTGAAGATACTGCTCATCAGGAGTTACTTTGAGATATAAATCTAAACTATCGTCATCTGTGCCTTTAATTTTCAGAAACTCTAAATCAATTTCGGAAACTTTTAATGAACCTTCAATATTTTTAAAAGCTTTATCACCTTGCAAACTTAAAATTGCTTCATGACCCCATGCATTAATTTTGCCATTAATTTCTAATCCTTCTGATATGGGCTGTGCTGCAATTGTTGTTGGGAAAGGTACATACTTAATTAAGGGGTTAAGTATGCCGTCTCCATCTCTATCAAGTGGTTCAATGCATAAGTTTAGTAAGTTGTCTAAAAATCCTAAAGCTTGATTAACTAAATCAATTGAATAACCTACTTGCTTGGTAATAAAAGATGTGACTGGCCCTCGCCACAAATCGACTAAACTAATTGCTTGCTTGGGGTTTAAAATTAAAGCTAATCTTTCAGGGTCATTAGTATCCATGAGAAATGCAACTTCTAGGTCTGCTTTTTCCCATTTCAAATCACCAATGAAACCAAAATTATCAAAATAAGGAGGTAAATATGTTCCGCCTCCTTGAAATCTAATATTGCGAAGTTCAGTTCCAACTAAACCGTAAGGATTACACCAAGGTTTTTCGCTTTGCTGGCTGAAGAATGCTGTTAAAGATTCTGGTTCTAGAGAGAGGCTACCGGATAGCGATAGTTTCGGTTCATTTTCTTGGGTGGTATCGTAGCCTTCAAGAATTAGGTTTCCCGTTAATCCAAAGTTTGGTTCTAAATCAGTTCCAATATTTAAATTAATGAGTAAATTATTAAAAGTAGCCTTAAGTTGTTGCTGACACAATAATTGAACATTGCCAGGAATATTACCTGTTAAACTTACTTGTCCCGTCGGATTAAAGCTAATTATGGCTGTGAAGCCAGCCATACCTAAATTTCCACAAATAAAGTTACTAAAATTTCCAGGTAAATTATTTAAATCAATGTCCCCAATAAAATTTAATCCTCGACTCAAGTTGATATAACCCAACTTAGGATGCGTGAAATAAGAATCAACTTCATTTATAATTAGCTCTGGGTTGCCAATTTTTAAATCAGTGATAATAGGTATTGTGTTTGTTAAAAATGTAAAACTAAAATTTTTGGGCAATTTATATTTTAATGTAGTTTTATCACCAAAAAATACTTCTATTTTTCGTTTATTTAGTACCCCTATAACGTTGAGTTGAATTTCTTTTCCATTTTGATATACTGTATATTTTGGCGCAGATAGGGTAATTTCCTGGCTACCAAATATTGCATTAATCATGCTATCGAATGCCACATTCATGTATGGAACTGTACTATGAATGTTAAAAATTTTGTCTAAATTTAAATCTAAATTTTGAGTATTATCTAGATGAATTTCCGAAGTTGATTTAGCTGGATTTCCATTATTTAAAGAATTAAGTTTTAATTTTATATTCTCTGGTAGGATAATTTCGGCTGAGTTCAGAATATTAGGCATAAGTAAATTATTGTACTTAACTAGCAATTTTTAGATGTTTGCTAAATAATAACTATACAAAAACTTGCTCAAGTTCAGTATATACGCGCAAAAATTTTTATAAAAATAAATTAGCCCTACTTCAATAAGGTAGGGCTAATCGCTATTGTTTATCCCTGATGAATCTAATTGCTAGAGAAGATAATTAGGCGATATTCAAATCAACGCGGACAATCAAATCGTTGAAATCGCGATCGCCTCCTCTTGGCAAATCTTCAAAGCCAAAGATATTACTACCTAACAAAGCAATTTGGTCTGTTTGTCTGGTGTTAGCACCTAAGAATGGGAAGTAAACCGCTGGATTTCTGGGGTTGCTATCTAAAACTGCTTCTGGTGTGCCATTGGCAATAATGAATGGTGCATAGATATAACCTCCTTGCAGGGTTGCAGAGTAGGTTGCTGTTCCACGGTTGGCTGTTAAGTCAATCCCTGAAACACGGTTGCTAACAGCCGCTTCAGTATAACCAGCTTGTCCGGGTAAAATATCTGCTTGGCCATCACCATTGAGGTCAATACCGCCATTCACATCAGTGACTCGATAGAAACTCACATAGTTTCTAAAACCTGCATCTCTGCTAACGACAAAATCAGCATTTACTAATTCTGTGACATTCCGCAAGTCAATGAGTTCGGCTTGTGATTGACCTTGCAAAGCTGTACCAATTGGTAAAACTGTGTCGGTCGATTGGATATTAACTACTAAATCTTGGAAAGGCTGACCGTTTCCTGGTTGAAATTCCCAAGCGAGGGAGAATGTATCGTTACTTAAGTTGGTGATTCTTTGGGTGTTGGGATTAGCGAAGATGACGCTGTTGCTGGAGATATTACCAGCACGGACATCATCACTAGTACCATTTCTGACTACATAAAATCTGAGTTGGTCGCCTGAATCAAATTCTAGTAATCTCGAAACATCGGCATTGTTTAAGCCTCGATTCACCGCAGAGAAGATGGTTCTGCCCCTTTCTAAAGCGGCTGCGGTGTAACCTGCTTCGCCTGGGGCGATACCATTGATTCTACCTGCGGCATCATCTACGGTAAACACACCAAATTCATTCGTACGGTTAGTACCGCGTCCGGTGAGGTCTACTTGCAGTCGCGTTTTTTCACCACTACCTTTGATTGTAAAGATATCACTGTTGGGAGTTTGGGTGAGAGGGCGATCGCTATCACTAATACTAACAGTTGCAGTGGTGTTAGTTCTGGCAAGGTCGTAATTATTACCATCAACTAAAGTCAAAGTTACCGTTTCATTGCCTTCTACCAAGTTGTCATCAATTGGTTTAACGGCAATATCTACGTAGGAACTACCAGCCGCAATGGTGGCTGTACCTGTGAGGCTGTCGTAATCACTACCGTTAGTTGCAGTTCCACCAACAGTATAGTTGAAGGTTAAAGCCGTATTTGTATTACCAGCGCGAGAAATGCGGAAGGTTGCAGGGGTAGAATCGCCTTCTGTGGCATTGGGAGTGGTGCTAGTAACACTGATCACACCAGTAGTTAAATTCAGGGGCTTGTCTAGATGCAGGAGGATAATTTCGTTGTTGTCGATGTCTCCTGGTCTGCCTTGGGAGAAAGGATAATTATTATCGTTGGCAACCAAGATGGTGTTCGCATCCAGTACCAACACATCTTCAATGGTGACAAAGGGAAAAGTAAATGTTGTGCTACCGTCTCGATTCAAGTCATTGGGATCTTGAATATTTAGCAAATCTGCGACTTCTTGTTTTTCGACAAAGCCATTAGCATCGCGTTTTGAGAAGTCTACTTTAAAGATTTTCTTGAATTGGGCGGCACTACCTTGCAGACCATCCCGTTCAATTACCAGATATTCATTTTCGTTGATGACAGTGAAATCACCAATGGCATAACTGGGGTTATCCAAACGGTAGTAACCAACCAAACCTTGATATTGCTGTGAGGCGACATCAAATTTATAAATCCGCAGTGAACCATCAGGGTCACCCGCCACAGTACCTTCTAATAATGGGTATAGAGTTTGTCTGTCGGGACTGATGGCTAAACCTTCAAAGCCTCTGGAACCACCGAGGTTTGCAACGGCTGGTTGTCCAACAAATTGGTCGCGGACTAAATCACCGACACCAGGGAAGTCAGTAAAGTAGGCATCTACACCCAACTCAATGAACTGTCTGTATTCTGCTAGTGGGTCGCCGTTGTAATCTGGTGCTAAGAAAAAGCTTTCGCT
>JAGKSW010000207.1 GCA_018993265.1 Nostoc sp. TH1S01 | reverse complement strand
AAGAAAGAGTGACCACAACAGGCACAATCCAATGGACGTAAGATTTCATAACGGTCTACTCTACCAAACCCCTTACGAGTCTTACCTTGATGTCCTGGCTGCCCACCTGGTTTCTTTTTCGGTTGATTTGATTCTTCTTGCGGGGGGAGCTTTTTGTTTTCGCTCTTCTTGTGGATGTCTTGTGATGGCGGTTTCGACGAATTAGAACTGTCTAAATCTCTACTGACTTTTAAACGCTCTATTTCTTGCTGTAATTCACTTATCACCTTGCTCTGCTCAATGATCATGTTTACCAGTTCTTCTTTGGATAACTGGCCCAAACTTTCTCTTTCTAGTTCTTGAGGCAGGTTTTGGTTCATATTTGTGATACTCCACCTCAACTGTCCCCTTTGTCAATACTCTGTTCCCTGAATCCTTACGTTTTTAAAGATAGATTTCCGGAGTAATCAAAATATTAGTTAATAAGTTAAGTATTTTTCTCAATTGCCCTAAATGTCTTAATTGTCCTTGCCTTTTTAACAGAATTCTGAAATCCTAAAAAAGGTTAAGCCTAATATATAGACTTAATTACTTGGCTATCATCAGGCAATCTATAAAGTAAAATGCGCTATTAAACCATGTAGATAAAAGCTTCTACACCTCCAAGTAAATATTTTTAATATTTGCTCAAGCATTGAGAGTTTTTTATAAAAACTAAATCAACTTTGCTCTCTCTAATCTTTGTCCATGTATAAGTTTTTAGCATTAGCCTTTTACTAAAGTCTTTGCTAAATCAAAATTGAAAAAACTGCTTTTGGAGTAGAAAATGAAAAGTTTAATCACAAAAATTTTTCTTGCAGTTACTATAGTTGCTACAAGTCTTGGTTTGAGTAGTAATAAAATTTCAGCAGACATTGGACTCACAACATTGACTGATCTGCTTCAAATCAATGTTTCAAGCAAATGGCCTAGTTTAAGATTCATTGGACTAACTTCAAATAATACTCTTGTAAACATAGCTCCGAGTGGATTTGTGCAAGTAATTTCAGTTAAAGGAATTGACGGCAACTTACAAGGCATTGATTTCCGTCCAGCTAACGGTCTGCTTTACGGTGTTACAGATACCGACAAGGTGTACACGATTAACTCTACAACTGGTCAGGCTACCTTTGTAAGTAAGCTATCTAGCAGCTTTAATGGCGGTTTTCAATCAGGGTTTGACTTCAATCCTGTACCAAATCTGTTACGAATAGTAGGTAGCAATGACCAAAATTTCCGTACCAATGTAGATACTGGTGCAGTTACTGTTGATCAACCTTTAGCTTACGCTAGTGATGATCTCAACGCCGGGGTTGACCCGAATATTAGCTCTGTTGCTTACATCAATTCCGTTGCTGGAGCGACCACAACTCAACTTTTTGGCATTGACTACGATCTTGATGTCTTAGTACTGCAAAACCCACCAAATAATGGCACTCTCAGAACAATCGGCAATCTTGGTGTTAACTTTGCACCTATAAATGGATTCGATATCTTCACAGATGCACAAGGTAAAAACACTGCCTATGCACTGTCTGGTTCAATTCTTTACAGTATTGATCTATCTACTGGTGTTGCAACTGCCATTGCTAATGTACCTAAAGGTACGTTTATTGGTTTAGCTGTAACATCTAAGTAGTTGCAAGTTCAACTTCAAGCGTTGATGGAAAGCAAAAACATATCTGCACCTGATTATAAAAAAAATTAATATGGTGCAGAACGGAGGTGTAGTTAGCCCTTACAAACTGTTTAAACACACCGCACGAAATCTTCACTAGATTTCATGCGGTGTGCCTTTTTCACCCTTGCAAGAAATTTGCGCTTTAAAGAAATAGCAATCACACTGATTTTTCATGATATTGGGAAAAGGTCATTTTTAGGTTTCATAAAACCTGTATTTCTCACAAGCAGTAAAAAACTAATTTACATGACCTGATGTGAGACTTTTTTCTGATACATCATTCATCAAAATTTAGGTGCAGAGATAAATTAAGTATAAATTTGCATTTATAAAGTTAAAATAATCACTATTTTTTTAATGGTAGTAAAATCAAAATGCTCTGTTCATAAAATTCAGCATTCCAAAACAAGACTTGAATCAACCCAAGCCCAAAGTATTAATAAGCTTTCAATTTTTTCTGGAGAATGCCCGATTTTATGGTAACGACTGTCTGCTCCTTGTTCCACATCTTCAGGACAATGTTCCAGCCGATTTAATGTACTCTTTCCAGCTAAAATTGCCGGCTGTTGTTCTAGTCCTATTTTTTTCCCTAATGCTAAAGCAAACATCCGATCATGACGTAATTCTTCGTGATCATTCAGGTTTGGGGTACGATCTGTGAATACTGGGGTCATGCTCTATAGCTGCTGAAATGCTTATCCTATATACATTTTCGCAGTTTTTGACCCCTTTTTTTATTTCTTTGTGAGAAATCCGGGTTTAGTGTTTTTTTGGTGTTTGGATTTGCATAATTTCATCTGACAATAACTGCTTATTTGGGATAATTTTTCCTTAAAAATTCTTCCGCTTCTGTTTTATTTGTAATTACTCTATCTAACGTAGCAGCAAGAATATCATCAAGAATTTGACGATATTGGGGGCCTGGCTTGTAGCCTAATTTCTTCAAGTCATTACCATTTAAAATAGGTTGAATGTGAGTCAATACTGTTAAGTAATGCCAAATTTGTTTTCTGAGCGATCGCGGGCTTTGTAAGGCGATTAAAATCAGCATTGGTAAGTCATACTTTTTCAGTAACTGCACAATTTGACTAGGACGCTGCAACTGCGGTAATAATTCCCTAACCTCTGCTTCCGCTTGGGCTAGATTTTGCAAGCGGTGAATGCTATCGTCTTGTAATTGAAGATTTTTGGCGACTTTTTCCCGATATTTTGGTTTGAGATGGGCAATTAAAGCTTCTAGGCGCATTTGCCAGTGGACAAGGGTAAGTTGGGGATCAAATCTGTGCAGACAGCGTTCTAATAACCGCAGTTGACGTAAAAGTTCCGCATCTAAGGTAAGGGTGGAATGGATGCACTGCAAAGCTTGTAAGTTATCGAGTAATTGCAAAGCTGATTTCCAGTACGGTGCTTCCAAGATATGTTTAAGTTCAGTTTTCAGCCGAGTTTGCAAAGCTGGAGTTCTGCTATTGTGTTGAGCAGTGCGATCGTAAACACCACTGTTAATGGCATAGCGAATGTACTCTTCTGTTCGTGGTTCAAAATCAAATCCAAAGCGCACAGCAAAGCGCACACCGCGATAAATGCGCGTAGGATCTTCAATAAAACTGTTGGCGTGTAAAACCCGAATTTGCTTGGCTTGTAAATCTAATAAACCACCAAAGAAATCGAGTAATTCGCCCGCACGGGGAGAAGTTAGCCGCAATGCCAGTGCATTGATAGTAAAATCTCGGCGGTACAAATCTTGACGAATAGAACTCGCCTCAACTTCAGGGTTTGCGGCTGGGTAAGGATAAAATTCTGTTCTAGCGGTGGCAATATCCACCCACAAGGAATCTAATTCTGCATCTTTGTGCCACAACAAAGCCGCAGTTTGAAACGCACCATGAATTTCTAACCGTGCGGCTGGATAAAGTTCTTGCAATGCCTTTGCTAATTCCACCCCAGCACCAACATCTGCTGATTTATGAAAGCCATCTACGACCAAATCAATATCTTTAATCATTAATTGGTCTGCTGTTTCGGCTAACAGTAAGTCTCGCACAGCACCACCAACTAGGTAAAGATGCCAACCGCGTTTTTCTGCTGCTTGGGAGGCTTTGGTGAGTAATTGCCACAGTTGGGGTGCAAGACGAGATTGTATGTTGAGTGCTGAGTGGTGAGTGCTGAGTGCTGAGTTTTGAGGGCTGAGGTTTTGAAACTCCTCACTGTTTTGATGTAACTCCCGTAGGACATCGGTACGGGTGACGATCCCAACTAATTGCCCATCTTCTAAGACTGGTAAGCGTCCGATATCATAAGTCACCATCAGCGACTCGATTTGTGGCAGGGTGGTATCTGGGGTGATGGTTTTGAGATTGATAGTCATGTAACCTTTGACTGGCGCATGACTAAAGCCGTGGTGAAAGGCAATATCTAAATCTCGCCGGGAAATAATTCCGAGTAACTGTCCTTGGGCATCAACTACAGATAAACCAGAATGCCCATAACGTAATAAAATCCGTTGTGCTTCTTCAATAGTAGTTTCTGGGCGAATGGTGCGGACTGGGGAAGACATCAAATCTCTGGCGGTGAGGGGATGGGGAATGGAGGCTTTTAAACCTTCTAAAAGTTCTTCTAAAGTTGCTTGTGTATCAACTCCCCGCAAATTGAGTGATGCCGCTTGGGAATGTCCACCCCCGCCGAAGGGTTGAAATAACAAGTTAAGATTTACACCAGGAATTTGCGATCGCCCAATCACAGTTAATCTTGATTCATCTTCCCCCAATGGATATTCATTGACTAACAGTAAAGCATCAATTTCGCTTAAATCTACTATTTGTGATGCTAAACCTGATAACCCAGGCACAAAAGCCTCAGTTTTTAAAGTAACCCAAGCGATCGTATAACCTCGTAAGCAAAGATATTCTAACTCTTGCAATGCCGTTGTTAATAGCTGTTGCAACTGCGGTGATAAACCAGGATCACGATAAGTCGAAATCACAGGTAAACTTGCGCCTTGCTGCATCAACCAAGCCAAAGCTAAAGCATCCCTAGCTGTTGATAAATCATAAGTCAAGGAACCTGTATCCACATGGATACCCAAAGCCATTACTGTAGCTTGGGATGGGGTGAGAGAAATTTGTTGTTGTTGTAACTGCTCCACCATTAAAGTTGTGCAAGCGCCCACCGGGGCAATATGCAATTGCGTCGCCGGAATATCGCCCTCTTGCCCTAAGTGATGGTCATAAACTACAATTTCTTTCACACTGGGTAAATCTAACCATTCAGCTGCTTTACCCAGGCGATCGCGGTGTTGTGTATCCACTACAGTAATCGAACGAATCGTTTGCGGATTCACTGAACGTCGCTCAATTAACGGATACTCATCTCGATGTAACGCCAAAAAATCTCTCACAGGTGGATGTGCGCCGCCTGTTAACACAATCTTACTTCCCGGTAGCAAGCAAGTCAGCCCGACCGCCGCCCCCAAAGCATCAAAATCAGCCGTTGTATGGCAAAGAATTAAATCCATAATCCTTAGTCATTGGTCATTAATCATTAGTCATTAGTACCTAAACAAAGGACAAAGGACAAATGACCAATGACTAATGACCAAAGTGTATCAATTTCTGCTAGGTTAACAAATAAGGAAAAACTGTCAGTGTCGCCCTTTAGGATATTCTATCTTTAGTATTACGCTGTCTTGGGAGAAGCAAAAATGACCATAATATTCCAGTTCGCTTTAGTAGCTCTCGTTTTGATGTCTTTTGTATTAGTTGTTGGCGTTCCTGTTGCCTATGCCACCCCTCAAAACTGGGTTGAATCTAAAAGATTATTATGGCTAGGTTCTGGAGTCTGGATTGCTTTAGTACTGTTGGTTGGTATATTAAACTTTTTTGTAGTCTAGACACTTGACAATAGTCTCAGAAAATAGCATATAGCTCATAGCAAAAGAAAAAGGTAAATGGTTTTATTTACCTTTTTTCTACTTTTTGGGAAATATCGCTGAAATCAACTTAGTTCTCTACTCAGCACTCAGCACTTTTAACTCAGCACTTTAACTATAATTGTGCGCTTCATCTCAACCATCAGCAAAGAAGAAATGTATATTGGCAAGAGTATAGTTGATTAAGAGGCAGTCATGGCAGTTTTTGAGGGAACTTTTACTCAAACTGAACCCTTGCGTTTCGCAGTGGTTATTGGTCGATTTAATGACCTTGTTACTGCAAAGCTGCTGGAAGGATGTCAAGATTGCTTAAAACGTCATGGTGTAGATCCCAACCCCCACGGTAATCAAGTCGATTATGTTTGGGTACCGGGAAGTTTTGAAGTGCCAATTGTTGCACGTCAACTAGCACTTTCCCAGCGTTATGATGCGATCATTTGTTTAGGCGCAGTTATCCGCGGACAAACGCCCCATTTCGATTACGTGTCTTCGGAAGTAGCCAAAGGCATTGCCGCCGCCAGCTTTCAAACCGGAGTTCCAGTAATTTTTGGCATTTTGACAGTAGATACAATGCAGCAAGCCCTAGAACGGGCAGGAATTAAAGCTAATCATGGCTGGGATTATGCTATGAACGCTCTAGAAATGGCCAGCCTCATGCGGAAGTTACGCTCTAACCTCACAGAGCCGTACACTTTAAATCCCCAGTCTTTACCTGCTGCTCACGGTCAAGAGTCAATCGTTAACAGTCAGTAGCCAATGGTCAAGGTCAATGGTCAAGAGTCAATGGTCAATCGTCTAATAACAAAGCACAAAGGACAAATGACAAATGACAAATAACCATTGACTAAAACTTAGGGGTTGACAAATCAAAAAATATCTGACAATATAATAAATGTGAGGTTTGCGGGTATAGCTCAGTGGTAGAGCGCAACCTTGCCAAGGTTGATGTCGCGCGTTCGAATCGCGTTACCCGCTCTGAAAAAAAGTTAACTTATACTATGACACGTGGTTGCAGCATCTAGGCTTCAACCACGTGTGCTTTTTATAGATGACACTAGATTCAAGTTTGGCTAGGTCAGTCCTGAGCATAAGTAATTTGCCGGACATGATATAAGTCCTGTAAAGAAAGAGCGATTACCATTTCTTATGGACTTCTGGATAGTTATCAGGTGAAGAAAAGTCAGGTAAAAAATCTCCTGCTTTTTGTTTAATGCTCGGTAGGTAGAATTTAGGAAGTGTTCCCAGAAAATTACTGAGTTGTGAACGCAGCCTTGTCAAACGGTTTGTTTTCAGATTAGTTGCGGCGTAAGCTTAGAATTGTATTAGACATCTAAGCACAATAAATGCCCCAAAAACTGGACTACATAACCTTGAAAGCCACAGATGCACAGCCGGAAATCTTTCCCTAAGATTGCCAGCTACAGCACAACACAACAGATATATATACCTATTTTCCGAAAATTGGAAATTAACGCTGTTGTTGATGATGGCAGTATTTGCCTGACTTCGCTATTTATATAAACAGTTGATTGTGAGATTAGCCTACTCCCAAGGTAATCAGCCGGGAAAGGAAATCTCCAACTTATGAAAAAAACACGCTCAAGTTAGTAGAACGCTTGTGCATCCTCAAAAACCCGAAAAAATTGACTTTAACCAGGAATATCCCTGTCCCTGTCGCCGTCGGGGACGGTTAGTTCCGATTACCCTTACAGAAGCATTTGGCTGCGATCGCTGTCAGCAAATCTTTGTTGTCCAAGATAATGGGCATGTCCTCGAACAACTTTCGACCACTTATCCCTACAAGCGGGCTTGGCGCTGGACGGGAAATGGTTGGTATGTTGTTCATCCCCGCTTGGGAGAAAGCTATTTGCCAATCGCCCTCGGCATTATTTTTGTGCTAGTGATTATTTGGCTACCATTAGCATTGAAATTAGCCAAGGGTTCCAGCATTATTGCCTGGGCAATAGTGGCAGTGGTATTAGCTATTCTGCCAGCACTCATGGTCTGGCTTACCTACCGACGTTAACCCAATGACCGTTGAAGTTGTACACGATTACCCCGAACCAATGAAAAGCGCCAAACGCGCTTATCAGGCTTCCTTGAAGTTGGGTTTGACCAAGGGAGTAGACCGGAGTCGGGCTGTGTTGGCAATGGCGCAAGCTCTAGAAAGGTCTTTTGATGATATTTTAGAAGCCAATACTCTGGATTTAGAAGCTAGTAAAGAAATGGCAGTGCCAGAGTTGATTTTAGATTGGCTGAAACTCACCCCAAAACGACTAGAAACCACAGTTGAAATACTGCGACGCTTGGGTGAACTATCAGATCCCTTGCGGCGAGTGAGAAATGCTGACTATCAACCAGAAGACTCTCAAAGTTACTCGCAATTGATGGCTTTGGGAGTAATTGCTTTTATTTATGAGGCATTTCCAGATTTAGGTGCGATCGCCGCAGGTTTGTGCATTAAAACTGGCAATAGTATCATTCTTAAAGGTAGTACAGAAGCCAGTCATTCTAACGCAGCGATCGCAGAGGTATTGCAAAATGCCGTGGAAGAAGTGGGACTACCGCCTGGTTGCGTAGAACTCGTAACCGCCGAACATGGTTCTTCCCTACGGGATTTAGTTACCCAAGACCAGTACCTCAATTTAGTCATACCCTACGGACGTTCCAGCTTAGTGCAGCAGGTGATGCGACAAGCCACTTGCCCAGTATTAAAGTCCGCAATGGGCAACTGTTACCTGTACTGGTCGCTCAATGGCAGCTTAGAAATGGTACGCTGGATGATTCTCGATAGCCATCAAAGTGAACCAGACCCGGTAAATGCCATTGAAAAGGTCTTAATTCACCGCCAAGCCATGCCATCATCGCTGTCTGTGCTGTGGAATAGTTTGAAAGAGAAAGGCTTTGAAATCAAAGGTGATGCAGAGTTAGTCGAAGCTTTTCCCCAACTACAACTAGCCAAAGAAACCGAATGGGGCAGCCCCTACTTAACTAAGACTGTTGCCTTTAAACTAGTGGATAGCTTAGAAAGTGCGATCGCTTGGATCAACCAATACAGTAGTGGTCATGCGGACTGTATTGTGACTGAATCTTATCAAGAAAGCCGACAGTTTGCGTTAGGCGTGAATAGTGCTTCCACATACATCAACACTTCCCCCAGATTCTCACGTAACCCCTCACGGGGAGACTCAGTATTTCTCGGTATGTCTAACCAAAAAGGCCACCGTCGCGGATTTATTAGCTTGGAAACCTTGACTACAGTCAAGCACATTATTCAAGGGAATGGTAGGTTTTAAAGCAGTACGTCAGTTAAGAAAGTATACCTGTGGAGACGAGGGAACAGGGAACAGAAAAAAGGCTGATCTGAACGATATGAAACAGTATCAGAATTCAGTACTTTACTATATGGCGGAATTTGGGGTATAAAAAAAGTCCGCATCAGCGGACTTAGTGTGTCTAGTTCCAGACTTCTATGTAGTCAGGAATAATTTATTTATGATTGGAGGTGTAATAAACTTTCCCGCCAGTATCAGGGACAAAATGGCAGCTAACACAAGAACGCCATAACGCTTTCCAAATTGGTTCTTCAGACTTGCGGTAATACTCACCCATGACAGGTTTGATGGCTTCAGTTGCTTTCAACAAATTGTAGTGAGGGATATTCAAGAAGATGTGGTGGGCAACGTGAGTACCGATATCGTGATGAATATGATTCACCAAACCATAATTACGATCAATACTAGAAATTGCACCTTTGAGGAAAGTCCAATCTTCGCCACGATACCAAGGAATATCAGGTTCGGTGTGATGGAGAAATGTTACCAAATCTAACCAAATCACAAACACGATATAGGGTGCAGCGTAGTATTTCAACAACCACATCCAACCCCATTGATAGGTGAGAAAACCTAACAAACCTACCATCCCAATCCAGAGTACAGTGCTAGTAATAACATCCCATTTTTCTGAAGGCTTGAAGAGTGAACTACTAGGTAAGAAGTGCGAACCTTCTTTATTAGGAGAACGCTTAAATAAATAGACTGGATAAGCCAATAAAAATAAATAATATCGACCTATTTTCTGCACCAAAGGCATTTCTTTATACTGTGATTCACTCACAGGATACCAGCTTTCATCATTATCAAGATTGCCAGTATTTTTATGATGTGTCCTATGGCTGATGCGCCAGCCATGATAAGGCACTAAGATGGGTGTGTGAGATAGATGCCCGATTAAATCGTTGAGCCATTTATGCTTAGAAAAAGATTGATGTCCGCAGTCATGACCAACAACAAATAAAGCCCAAAACATTGTGCCTTGCATTAACCAGAAAATAGGCCAAAAATACCAAGAATCAAGATAATGCGCTACTGCATAAAGTGAACCAATAATCAGAATGTCACGAAAGAAATAAAACAGTGATTTACTGACGTTTGGTTGAAAACATTCCTCTGGGATAGCGCCTTTTAAATCCTGGAGAGTAAATGGCAGTTTAGTTGTATCCTCAGAAGCTTGATTGACACGAGAACTGTCGAACGAGATAGTAGTTGATTGCACTTGATTCTTTGATGAAAAATAAAATCGAACTGTATTTGAGGTTTTCCTTCCCCTCTGGGATACTTGCAATGCTTATTGACACGCAAGACAAAAATATCTGGCAATTCACTGAGCAATAACTAAAATAGAGAATTGCCAGAATTATTTAATTTGCAGACAAATAATCTCTTCGCTCTGGTATAGGAGTTTAGATTGATTCAGAGCGATTGTACCTGTATTTTGGTTTATTTACCTGCGTAATATTGATTAAAAGTTTGATAACCAGCATCAGTTACATAAAGTTGACATTGGTCTGTAATTTCTTTCATTAAAGACCAAGAAAACTTAAATTCATCGTGCAAGTAATTTCCCCAATTTTCTTTAATGCTGCTGTAAGCTAGGCGTAAATTATAAGAGGGGATAGCAGTAGAAATGTGATGTGGTACGTGGACGTTAATATCGTGGCAAAGGAACTCTACCCACCGAGGATAATCGCAATGAATAGTGCCGAATAGCTGTGCCATT
The DNA here is from genome assembly GCA_018993265.1 of Nostoc sp. TH1S01. Classification (GTDB taxonomy): domain Bacteria; phylum Cyanobacteriota; class Cyanobacteriia; order Cyanobacteriales; family Nostocaceae; genus Nostoc_B. The sequence goes on along the minus strand of JAGKSW010000207.1, from coordinate 3,502 downwards.
GCTTCGTTCCATTTGCTGGCTTTGTCAAATGGCACATCTGGGTATGTGTGGTGAACAATGGTAAAGGTACTCATCCAGAAATGGTATACCATCCAAGGCACAAACCAGAATTTAACAAATCCCCAAATCCCAGTTGTCGCGATGAGGGTAGGAAATACAACTGCTGCAAAAATTACTACTACAGCAACCGAAAGTTTGACATCTGCTTGTTCTTTAACTTTAAATTTGCGCCAGTCAAAATGCACAACTGCCCAATGTCCAATGGAACCCACCCACCAGAGGCGCTTTTTCATGAACAATTCAAAAGCAGATTGACGAGTTTTATCCCAACTTGCAAAAACTTCTGGTCGGATGGGATGCCAAGCATTATCCTCGTCTAGCTTGTTTGTATGTTTATGGTGATGATTATGCTTAATCCGCCAACTATGAAAAGGGTAGATTAACGGCATCATGAATATATGCCCTACTAGATCATTAACCCACCGTCGGTTGGCAAATGAACGATGACCGCAGTCATGACCAATAACAAAAAAACCTGTTAAAGCTGTACCTGTAAAAATCCAGGCAAAAGGTAGCAGAAACCAGGGTGAAATCGTCAAACTATAGTAACCTAAACCCACCATCAAAACATTGATGATAACTTGTGTCCAAGCTTTGCGACGATTTTTTTGAAAACATTCTTTTGGCAAAGTTTTGATAATATCTTTTAGCCTTAGTTGGGAATTACTAAGGTCTTTGCTTATTTCTTGCGTCTTGATTATTGATGTAGTCATGAAAACCTAAAAAACAACAAACTCCTCCACCAAGTCACCCAAAAGTAACTTGCAGCAAAATCCCTAACATTAACGCTCTGAATTATAGCAACTTTAGCTACCTAAGCATACCCGTAAGTAGCTTTTGGAGGCTATTTTAGAACTGACGAATGGATATTTTGATTACTCAGAAATTCCTCTGTCATTAATCATTGGTAGACCAATGACTAATGACAAATGATAAACGAATTACTGCTTTTTGTCTGCAAGTTTTACATTTGTAGCTAGACCAAAGAATTGCAAAAATTGAATTGTCATCCAAGTTAAGTCGATTTCCCACCATTCCAAACCGTGACGGGCTGAGTATTGAAAAGCGTGGTGGTTATTGTGCCAGCCTTCACCGAATACTAGTAAAGCTACCCACCAACAGTTAGTTGAGTTATCACCAGATTCATGGCTGCGGTAGCCAAATTTATGGGTAGCACTGTTCACTAACCAGGTGCAGTGATAAACCCAGACAATGCGAACAAAAATTCCCCAAATAACAAATGGCCAGCCGCCCAGAAACAACAATAGAAAACCTAGAGCAAATTGGATGAGAATAAAATATTTTTCTAAAAACTGATAAACTGGGTCTTCGGCAATATCTTTGGTAAAGCGGGGAACATCAGCATGAGCGGGACATTTGTGAATTAGCCAACCCATGTGGCTCCACCAAAACCCTTTGTTGGAATCATGGGGATCGGGATCGGTATCAGAATGTAAATGATGAATGCGGTGTGTCCCTACCCACTCTATTGGCCCTCCTTGGCAGGCAAGTGTCCCGAAGAACACCAAGAGATATTCCAACCACTTGGGAGTTTGGAAACTGCGGTGAGTAACAAGGCGGTGAAAACCTAGGGTAATGCCTAGACCACCTGTTACCCAGTAAAGTAATAAACCCACCCCAACAGCAGTCCAGCTAAAGTTGCTAGGAACAAGGGCAAATAGAGCGCCGATGTGTAGACCAACGAAAAAGAGGGTATTTACCCAATTGATTTGAGGTTTAGTTGAAGTAGCAATTGTCATGCAGTAACCTGTATTGAAATTGTTCAGCCTAATCTGCGCGATCGCAAAATCCGCATATTTATAATTTTTTGTTAATGAGGAAGTAATGAACAGCTTGGAACAGCTGCGGCAAGCAGAACAGGCACTGTTAGAGATTTTTTCTGGAATTGACGCTCAGGTCAAGCATAATCTAAAAAGAGTTCTGGATGCCTTTCGTAATCACCGCGTGGGAGCGCACCACTTCGCTGGTGTAAGTGGTTACGGTCACGATGATTTAGGACGAGAAACTTTAGACAAAGTTTTTGCGGAAGTAATGGGTGCAGAAGCGGCGGCCGTGCGAGTGCAGTTTGTATCGGGAACTCACGCGATCGCTTGCGCCCTTTTTGGTGTACTCCGTCCTGGTGATGAAATGTTAGCAGTGGTCGGCTCTCCCTACGATACGCTTGAAGAAGTTATTGGATTACGGGGTAAAGGCCAAGGCTCCCTTATTGAGTTTGGCATAAAATACCGCCAATTGGAGTTAACTTTAGCAGGAACTATCGATTGGCAAGCGTTAAGTTGTAGTGTGACTCCCAACACTCGTTTAGTGTTAATTCAACGTTCTTGCGGCTATTCGTGGCGGCCTAGCTTATCGATCGCGGATATCGAAAAGATTGTGCATATCGTCAAACAGCAAAATCCTGATACTGTTTGCTTTGTGGATAACTGCTACGGCGAATTTATCGAAACTCAGGAACCCACCCACGTTGGTGCGGATTTAATGGCGGGTTCCTTAATTAAAAATCCTGGAGGTACGATTGTGACCGCAGGCGGTTATGTAGCTGGTCGCGCTGACTTGGTAGAAGCAGCCGCTTGTCGCCTAACTGCACCCGGTATTGGTAGTTATGGAGGTGCTACTTTTGACCAAAATCGCTTGTTATTCCAAGGCTTATTTTTATCGCCGCAGATGGTGGGTGAGGCGATGAAGGGGACTTTTCTGACTGGTTACGTTTTTGACAAGCTTGGTTATCCAGTGAATCCTGCGCCGCTTGCACCGCGTGGTGATGTAATTCAGGCGATTAAGCTGGGTTCTGCGAAAAAGTTAATTGCTTTTTGTAAGGCGGTGCAGCAAAATTCACCCGTGGGTTCTTATCTTGACCCTATACCTGATGCTATGCCGGGATATGAGAGTAAAGTTGTGATGGCTGGGGGAACGTTTATTGAGGGGAGTACATTGGAATTTTCGGCGGATGGGCCTTTGCGGGAGCCTTATATAGTTTATTGCCAAGGGGGGACTCATTGGACTCATGTAGCGATCGCATTAGAGGCGGCAATTGAAGCAGTTGGGAGTGCTTGAAGTTACATGAGTTAGGATTGTCTCACGCAGAGACGCGGAGGCGCGGAGAGTGAGAGGCAAAGAGTGATGATTGAGAATGAGATTACTGGTGCTGTGGTGGATGCTGCTTATAAGGTTCACACAACATTGGGGCCAGGGTTACTGGAATCTGTGTATGAGTCAGTGATGGATTTTGAGTTACGGAGGCGAAAGTTAAAGGTTGGCCGACAGGTAGCAATTCCGGTGATTTATGAAGGTGTGTGTTTGGATGAAGGCTTTCGTGCTGATTTGATAGTCGAGGATCGGGTGATTGTTGAACTCAAATCGGTAGAAGCGGTTCATCCAGTACACAAAAAGCAACTACTTACTTACGAGTCGTGATGCGTAA
>JAGKSW010000206.1 GCA_018993265.1 Nostoc sp. TH1S01 | reverse complement strand
ATAAAAAGTGGGATGCTCCCCTCTTAATTTCTCTATCTCCCAAGGTGATTCTGTTAGGAAATGCTATAATCCTTGTTCGTTCCCTAACCCTACTACTCGCGCTATCTCTGGTAGAGTTTTGCGTTTAATTTCTGAAATCATTCCTACATGAAGATATTTAAACGCTTCAAAACTTCTGACTTCTGGAAACAGCTTTCGATACCATGCACAGTAATCATCTACGAATTTTATAGTTTCCGCAGGCTCTCTTCCCCAAAACATATCCCAGCAAAGAGTTTACGACACTTTACTCTATTATTCTCTCATGAGAGTGATGAAAGAGCGGTAGTAAGTTTAAATTGATGTGCTTCTAACGCCATAGTGCAGAGACTAGTTTAGACTGGTGAGTTTAGTGAGTGTTAGTGAATAAATAATCGAGTTATGACAGACTGCTATCGTCAAGAGCAATTAGCTGTAAGCTGTTGTAGTGCGTATTTCACTATCTACTATGGCGACAATTAACGACAACTACCTGAAGCTGAAGGCTGGCTATCTGTTCCCGGAAATTGCGCGGAGGGTAAATGCTTTTGCGGAAGCTAACCCTGATGCTAAAATTATCCGTTTGGGAATTGGCGATGTTACCGAACCTTTACCAGAAGCGTGCCGCACAGCGATGATTAAAGCTGTGGAAGAAATGGGCGATCGCGCAACTTTTAAAGGCTACGGGCCAGAACAAGGTTATGCTTGGTTAAGGGAAAAAATTGCTGCTCAGGACTTTCAAGCACGCGGCGCAGACATAGATGCGTCAGAAATCTTTATTTCTGATGGTTCCAAGTGCGACACTGGTAATATTCTCGATATCTTTGGTAACAACAACGTCATTGCTGTGACTGACCCTGTGTATCCTGTATATGTAGACACCAATGTGATGGCAGGTCATACAGGTGCAGCCAACGATAAAGGTGAGTTTGCAGGCTTAGTATATCTGCCTGTGACAGCAGAAAATAACTTCACGGCGGAAATTCCGAGGGAAAAAGTTGATTTAATTTACCTTTGTTTCCCCAATAACCCCACTGGTGCAACTGCAACCAAAGAACATCTCAAAGCTTGGGTAGACTACGCCAAAGCCAACGGTTCAATTATTTTCTTTGATGCAGCCTACGAAGCGTATATTACAGATCCGAGCTTACCTCATTCTATTTACGAAATTGAAGGTGCGCGAGATTGTGCGATCGAATTTCGTTCTTTTTCTAAGAATGCAGGCTTTACCGGAAATCGTTGTGCTTTAACTGTTGTACCTAAAACCTTAACAGCCAAAGCCGCAGATGGTTCCGATGTGGAACTGTGGAAACTGTGGAACCGCCGCCAGTCAACCAAGTTCAATGGTGTGTCTTACATTGTGCAACGTGGTGCAGAAGCAGTTTATTTTGAAGATGGACAAGCACAAACCAAGGCTTTAGTGAGTTTCTATTTAGAAAACGCCAAAATTATTCGAGAAAAACTCACCGCCGCCGGACTCGCGGTTTATGGCGGTGTCAATGCGCCTTACGTTTGGGTGAAAACTCCCAATGGTCTATCAAGTTGGGATTTCTTTGATAAATTGCTGCATACTTGCAATGTTGTGGGTACACCTGGTTCTGGGTTTGGCGCTGCGGGTGAAGGCTACTTCCGCATTTCCGCATTCAACAGTCGGGAAAATGTCGAAGAAGCAATGAAGCGAATTACAGAGAAGTTTAAGGTGTAGAAACTTTTCACTCAGTTTTTGTCTTACTTGTCAATGAGTAAGTTTTCAAAAATTTATAATTGCTTGACCCCTATCGAGGTAATTTGATTTTCAGCCAGAGAATCAATTCTCTGGCTGATATGGCAATAGCAAAGGAATTTATACCAAGTTGCAGTCAAAGATAGTAACTTGGGGTGGGAGTGGGGAGTAGCTTTCAAGGGCAGGTTTTTAGGCTTTCGATAAATAGTTGAGAATGTTCTCAATTATTGAACGTAGTTTTAAGTTCTCAGCCAATGATTTTGGTTTTAAAATCCCAAAAATTTCTCTAATCAAAAAAACCTGCCCCAGAAAGGTGGGGAGTAGGGAGTAGGGAGTAGGGAGTAGAAATACTATTTCTGAAAGCAAGTTAGTATTAGGAAATAATTCCAGTCCGTTTCAACTCAGTTTTTAAACAAAAACAAAACCACTGCTAAAATCTGAGATTGAAACTCCTTGAACAACTGCAATTAAGTCGTTGTTAAAGGATATTCCTGTTCCTACGACATTATTAATAGAGATGGTACCCAGACTAATGGGAGGAGCGGCCTGAACCCCAGTCAGAGAGATCGTGTAGGCTCCACCACCTGAAAACCCGTTACCTGTGAAACCGCTTAGTGGTGAACCACCGCCAACTTCAGTTGGCCCAACAACTGTCTCATCAGGGCCAAAACCTGTGGGGAAAATCAGTCCTCCTTCACTAAAAGGATCATTATCGTAGTCAGTAATAGCTAGAAAGTAAGTTCCAGGCGCTAGAATTGTGGTCTCAAACAAGGTGGATTGATTGCTAAAACTGGCTTGGTCGTTGGCGAGTACCCCAAAGCCATTTTGATCAAATAGGAACAACTGCGTATCAAAAAAAGTGGTGCCGACTGTTGAAGCAGAAAACGTTCCACCGCCTGTTAAAGTAATTTGGAATATGTCAACATCGCTACCGCTAGAGAGTGTTCCACTAATAGAGTTTAACGTCCCTGAACCGCCAGGAATGAATTGGCTGTCAAAAAGAAACTGTCCCGCATCACCGATTTCAGCCACGCTGACGCTGGCTGTCTGAGTAAATGATGGTAATTCGATGACATCCTCATTAATGTTGAAGTCAGTAATCAGGGCGTAGTCAAAATTTCCGCCATTATCATAATAAAGATCACTTGCAGAGCCAAGTACGAAGGTATCTCTATTAGCTCCACCAGTTAAGGTATCAATTTCATCAAAAATAAATCCAAATCCAGGGGCAAAAGGTTCAACTCCAATCAGCCGATCAGTTCCATTACCGCCTGATAGGTTATCGTTACCTGCGCCACCAATTAATGTGTCTGCGCCATCTCCACCAGTCAGGGTATCATTCCCAAAACCAGTACCACCAAACACTATGTCATTGCCAGCGCCACCTTGGACAATATCATCCCCAGCATCACCATTGAGTTGATCGTCCCCGATACCACCGGATATGTCATCATTTCCCGCACCACCAAAAATGCGATCGTTCCCCGCATCGCCAGAAATGAGGTCTGCACCATCTCCACCATTGATGATGTCATTACCCGCATTACCATTGATTAAGTCATCGCCAGCATCGCCATTGATGCGGTCTCCACCGTTACCGCCATTGATGAAGTCATTACCATCACCCCCATTGATGACATCAACGCCATCTCCACCATTAATAGTGTCATTACCAGCATCACCAGAGATATCATCGTTGCCGATTCCTCCCTCAATGAAATCGATTCCATCTCCGGCAATGATGAGGTCATCTCCATCGCCACCGAAAATTTGATCATCACCTGCCAGCGCGATAATTGTATCGTCTCCTGCCAGTCCAAAAATGCGATCGCTCCCAATGGTGCCTGCCAAAAAATCAGACTCATTTGTACCAGAGATTGCCATGTATTTTTCCTTGAATTTTGAAGAATAATCTAAAAAATCAGCATTGTTTAGGCAAAGTTGGGAACATCACCACTCTGGTATGTTTTCAAACTCCAAATTAGTTAAATTTTGATCTTGGTTTGGGGAGACAATGCTGCAAGCTACTTTGTCGCCAGTTAGATAACTGCCGATCTGCATAGCGATTTTCCAAGCTAGGAGCCTGATTCGTTAGCGAAGCATTAGGGTGTCTTTTCTCAAAGGGCAACGCTACGCGAAAGAGCATCATTGTTTCCCGCCGATTAACCCAAAGTTTGCACAACTTTTTTGGGCTAAACGCAGCGCAACCCAACTTACTTTTAGAGTTTGAAAACACACCCTAAAGTATGACGAGTTTTTTACTGTTGGACTTATTGAGAAAAATCTCAATAAAGCTGTTCTTTAAGTTGACTCTAGCCAAGCAATTAACACACTAATACCAGTTTATTTGCTTATCCAAAATTACAAAATATATCTTAAGATAGATGTCATATTAGCTTGAGAAAAAATAATGATTGAATGGAATATACAGCGTGTTTAAGGTAAATGAGGTATGAGCGTAAAACCCAAGGAACACCCAAAACCATGTAGAGACGTTACATGTAACGTCTCTACAGTATTCCCCGAATATACAACCTGTGGTAAATTGTGTACTTCACTCACTTGAAATCTGCTGTAGCTTCAAAAGCGTACCTTATATAATTCAAATAATTCGCCGGATTGTTTTGCAACAACTTTAGCGCCAGCAGCTTTGATCATTTTTTCCCACTCAGCCAGAGGTTCTAAAAATACTTCAGCACCTAAATAAGTTTCTAACACTGCCCAGTCTTCGGCTAGAGGTTGTTCTGGGTTGAGGATGTCAAAGACAAAATGTCCCCCAGATTTTAGGACTCGTTGGACTTCTCCCAAAACAATAGTCCAGTATTCCAAGGGATAGTAGCAACTAAATCCGGTAGCGATCGCCAAATCAAACTGATTTAAGGAATAATTTAAACGGTGCGCTCCTCCTAGCTCTACACCTTTGAATAGCTTGGAGTTTAGCTGAGAACCACGAGAATTAAGTGTATCTCGCGCTATATTACTGATTTCTTGACCATAGAAAAATGCTTGCCAATCACGCCAAGGATAAATCAAAAAGCTGACACCACAACCAATATCTAAACAATGTTGATTTTTCTGCGGTTGAGCAATTTCCCAAAACGGCGAAACAGTCCTCCCAGCTAAGATACCCGCTTGCCATTCTTGATATATTGGCAGAGATTGTACCTCTGGTGGCAGTTCAAATGTTTGATTTTGATATTGGCGGTTGAAGCGATAAGCTACTTGGTTAGTTCTTTCTTGCCATTTATCTGAGTGGGGACTGTTGTTAAAGGGAAAACTGGGAGACTGCTTTTTAGACATAAATTGCTTGACGGCTGTTGAGTGTGAGTTCTAGGCTGTGGTTGTTGGGTAAGAATTTATGCGATCGCCCAAAACACAACCTAAAGTTCGTATTGTACAATCGCAAAAAACATCATCTGGAGAGCAGCTTGCCTAAATCGATACACTCCACTCAACCACCATTAAAATTTATTCCCCACAATTTTAACCCGCTAATACTCCAGATGATGCGGTGGTGCTTGCCATTTATTCTGCGGTTTCGGACTCGACCTTGGTTAACGGCTGGTGTGGTCAAAATAGAAGCTGAGAACGCAGAGATATTAGCTGAACTTTATCAACAATTCCAAGCAGGCAAAACCCGCTTTTTGATAGCATTTCGTCATCCAGAAGTAGAAGATCCCCTTTGTATGCTATATCTGTTGTCGCGTCTTGTTCCCCAAGCAGCGCGTCAGCATGGAATCAAGTTACAAAAACCACTTCATAGTTACTTTATTTATGAACGAGGGATGACTCTATGGGCGGGAAACTGGCTGGGTTGGTTATTTTCCCGTGTGGGTGGTGTCCCTGTGCGGCGGGGGAAACGAGTTGACAGGCTGGCTATTCAAACAGCGCGAGATTTATTTGCCAATGGTACAATGCCGATCGCTGTTGCACCAGAAGGTGGTACTAATGGTCATAGTGGCATAGTTAGCCCTTTAGAACCGGGTGTAGCGCAATTAAGTTTTTGGTGTGTCGAAGACTTGCAAAAAAGCGATCGCACTGAAACAGTATTGATAGTACCAGTTGCCATTCAGTATCGTTACGTTCAGCCACCTTGGGCAAAACTCAATTGGTTATTAAATAAATTAGAAGCTGATAGCGGTTTAACAGTCCAGTCAATTCCGCAGTCTAAAATAGACAACTCAACAGAAATTTATCATCAACGCATTTGTCGCCTGGGTGAACATCTCATTACTGAGATGGAAGAATTTTATCGCCGCTTTTATCATCAAGATTTACCCCAAATACCAAATCAACCATTTATTACTCGACTACATCGTTTATTAGATACTGGCTTAAAAGTTGCAGAACAATATTTTGATGTTCCCGCCCAGGGAAACTTTATTGACCGCTGTCGGCGTTTAGAAGAAGCAGGTTGGAATTATATTTACCGAGACGACATTCGTGATATTAATAGCCTACCACCTTTGAAACGCGGACTGGCTGATTGGATTGCCGAAGAAGCAGACTTGCGAATGCAGCACATGCGGATAGTAGAAAGTTTTGTCGCCGTCACCGAAAACTATCTCCAAGAACAGCCTACCAGTGAACGCTTCGCTGAGACTGCATTACTCATGTATGATATGCTGACGCGAATTAAAGACTCCACACTACCAGGAAGACCGCGTTTAGGGTTGCGCCAAGTAAAAATTACTGTAGGTGAGCCAATTTCTGTGACTGAACGCTGGGAAAAATCGCAAAATAACCGTCATACAGCCAGACAAGCAACGAGTACCTTAACCAAAGATTTGCAGACAGCATTGGAAAATTTGATTAATTAGTCGTTGATATTTGCCAAGGGTACTAGGACTTATAGCGTTTCACTTGAAAAAGGATACAAATGGACAAGCAGAGGAAGTGATTTGTATCAATAATTTCGTGAATTGGTATTACGCAAAAAACCTCTGAAATGCTTTGCACCTTTGTATAAGCCATAAAAATTGACTATTGACTATTTCACATGAACTGGAAACACACCCAACGCAATTAATCTGGCTGGTAAATCACGTAAAATTGGCAGGCGTAGCAACGCAGGAGGCTGAAAAGTACTATTAGCAGACAGAACAGGAGCAAATACTCGCTTTTGAATAAATGTCTGAAATGCTTGAATGATGCGTGTAGGTAACTCTCGCTGATGCTGAACTTTTGCCAAGTCACCAAGTTTGACTTGTTGATTTTTTAGTGGTTGACTGAGGACGTTAGCAGCGACGACAGCATCTTGAATTGCATAGTTAATACCCACTCCCCCAACGGGAGACATAATATGAGCAGCATCACCAATGAGTAACAGTCCTGGACGATACCAGCGTTTAACGCGGCTTGATTCTACCGACAAAAAGGCGACTTGTGACCAATCTTGAAGACTAGATAAGCGATCGCTTAATTCTGGCACAACTTCGACAATAGATTTTTTTAACTCCTCCAAACCTAAAGCACGCAGTTTTTGATAACCTCCTTTAGGAATCACATAGGCAATTTGCCACTCATCACCACGGTCAAGCATCGCTACAATATGACCAGGCGCAAAACGCCCCATTCCGCCATCAAATTCTTCGGGATGGCGGGGTAAGCGAAACCACAGAATATCCATCGGTGGGGAAGTTTCAATAGATTCAAATCCTCCCATCTGCCTTAACTTTGAGTGGCGACCATCTGCACCAATTGTCAGCATAGCGCGGACTTCGTGCCAACCACCACCACCCCGATAACGCACTCCTTTAACTACTCCATCTTCTGTAATTAATTCTTGGACATTCGCACCCATCACTAACTGAAAATTGGGATATTGTTGCGCTTCTTGGGTGATGAACTCCAGAAATTTTACTTGCGGCAACATTGTAATGTAGGGATAACGTGTTTTGAGGTGACTAAAATCTGCCAAAGTAAAGGTATCTTGAGGAGTTTTAACTTGAATTTGGCGCATTTTAGCATGGTGTAATTGCAATAAGCGATCGCTTAAATTCAATTCCTCCATAATTTGCATTACTGATGGGTGAATTGTATCTCCCCGAAAGTCGCGGTCAAAGTCTTTATGCGCTTCTAGCAGCATCACAGGGATACCTTGACGCGCCAATAACAAAGCTAAAACAGCCCCGGCTGGGCCTCCACCCACAATGCAACAATCGGTGGTTTTTCTGTCTACAATCTCATGGGCTGGGTTCACAGTTGCGTCTGAGATAGAATTCGTCGGTAGATGAGTAGTCATCACAACACCTCGATGTAGCCCTAAAATCAAGGGTAGTTTGCTTTTTCTGGTGGCAGCGCATTTTTTAACTTTTTGTATTCATATATGAAGCCGTTCAAGGTTTAAAACTCCAAGTATATGTGCAGAAACTGCCAAAGCCTCTACCCTGCTTCCTTAATGTCTAAATGTACAATTTCGGTACGTAATAGCTTATGGGCGCTAAAATGTCCTTTGTCATTTGTCATTTGTTTTCAGTTAATGACCAATGACTAATGAATAATGAGCAATGAAGATAATTAATACCTGTGGCGCAAGTAATTTTAGAAAACGTTTATAAAAGTTTCCCCCCGCGTAAAGGCGAAAATAATACAGCCCAAGAACGTGCGGATAATATTAATGTTTTGCGGCGAATTAACCTAACCATTGCTGATGGTGAATTTATGGTGCTGGTGGGGCCTTCTGGCTGTGGTAAAAGCACTTTGCTGCGGTTAATTGCTGGCTTAGAAACGCTGACTGGTGGCAATATTTTAGTAGGCGATCGCTTGGTCAATGATTTACCACCCAAGGAACGAGATATTGCAATGGTGTTTCAAAATTACGCCCTCTATCCCCATATGACGGTATATGACAACATTGCGTTTGGATTACGCCGTAGGGAAAGCAGGGGAGCAGGGGAGCCTGTGAGCAGGGGAGATAAAATGCCTAATTGGGTGGAAAATCTTTTGGGTGGAGGAACGCGGAAATTACCCAAAGGGCTGCGTTATGTTTCGCCAAAGGAAAGGTTAATTGAAACACAGGTGCGGTCTGTGGCGCAATTATTACAAATTGAAATGCTGCTGAATCGCTTACCTAAACAATTATCGGGGGGACAAAGACAACGGGTAGCATTAGGAAGAGCGATCGCACGTAATCCCCAAGTATTTTTAATGGATGAACCATTATCTAACTTAGATGCCAAATTACGAGCAGAAACTCGCGCCCAAATTGTTAAATTGCAGCGACAATTAGGAACTACAACGATTTACGTTACCCACGACCAAACAGAAGCTATGACAATGGGCGATCGCATCGCCATTATGAATCAAGGGCAAATTCAACAGCTTGCTTCCCCATTAGAATTATATAACCGCCCCGCCAATCGCTTTGTTGCCGAATTTATTGGTTCGCCACCAATGAATTTTATCCCTGTAGAGTTTTCTGCACCATTACTAATTACCCATCCCTTATTTCGTTTCACACTTCCCGAAAATTGGGCAAAAGCCCTGCAAAAATATGATAAACAAACATTAATTTTAGGCATTCGTCCAGAACACTTGAGCCTGAGTTTACCTGCTACCAAAAATCTGCCAGTCAAAGTAGATTTAGTAGAAAATTTGGGTAATGATGCGTTCCTCAGTGTCAGATTAACTGCACCTGAATCTCCAGTAGATTCTAGTGCGCCTTACTTACAAGTTAGAGTTCCCACAGACCGACAGCTAAGTATTGGTGAACAATTATGGTTATCACTCAATCCCGACAAAATTCATTTGTTTGACCCTGAAACTGAATTAGCCATATTTCCAGCAAATAATTCTTAACAGTTAGCGAATTTCTGAACTGACTTGTGAAGGTAGAGAACAGGGAACAGAAACTGTACTATAGCAATCCTAAATCATTTGTGAAACTCTCTTTCTTCTCTTTCTTATCCTTCTTTGTGCCCTACCCTTCGGGAAGCCCTTCGGGTTCAGCAGTTGCTTCAAGTCGGGGAACCCACCCAACGCACTGCTTCACCGCTATCGCGTCTATGCGATAGCGGTTCGTTAAAAAGAATATTTTTTCACAACTCATACAGGATTGCTATAATACTAATTTGCCTTCAGAAATAGTATTTCTACTCCCTACTCCCTATTGTTCAGGCAGGTTTAATAAAATAATTTAAACCTCGCTAACTGAACTTCTAAAGCTTTGATCATAATTTTATTAAGTTCAGTAGTATTTTTGAATTGCAGAATTTGTTGTGTAGGTAAGTCAAAAGGAATTTTCCCTTCTAACTCTGGGCGTTGCATGTGTGCTAACAAAATTTGTTCGGAGCGTTTACTTTGAATTGCATAACCAATTTCTATACAAACATTAGGACTAGGAATTAAGTGCTGATTTTCTTTACCGTCAATGCTGGCTATAGGTGTAGTATCGGCAATAAACAATAGACTCTTGCGGATTTTTCGCATCATTGCCTTGTTTAATCGCATAGTCCCATCACTAGGTCTATAAGATTCTACTAATGTTAAAGGAAGACGCGATCGCATATTCAAAATTTCCAAGCCTTTCTGCAATCCCTCTCGCAAGGCATCACTGGCTGCACTATACTCAGTTTGATAGCATAAAAAAATCGTTGGGTCTAATTGCGCTAATAATGCTTGTTTAGTGAAATAAATTTCATGACTAATTAAGTCAATATTAGCTACACAATAACCACCACTACCTTCAATATAAAATTCAATATTTTCTCCTTCCAGATAACGCTCAAACCACACAGACTTTTTCACATCATCGCTATCTTCTAAAAAGTCTGCACGCAACGCTGAACGCAGGAGACTTTTTTTACTCAGGCGAATGTCTGCTGGGCGTTTTTCCAATTCTGAAATCGGTTCATAATCCTGAATATACCATGCTCTGAGCGCAATAATTGACATAAGGCGCTATTTTCACTGTCTTTGAATTATTTAACTGTCTATTTAACTTTATACAAGCTTACACTGATTTACCCAAACACAACAACACCCAACCATCTACTAACTTTCATGATTTCCTCCTCTTGTTTCTTCTAGCCAGGGATGTAATCTCTTTCACCACTCAAAACAAGTAATGAAAACCAGTTTACAGCGCCCCCTGATTTTCAATATTTGAGGAAATATCAGCGTTCGCGTTGGGTGTTGTTGTTTTTGAACGAGACAGACATAAACTCAACAGCGTTTTACCTCTTCTTTTATTGCAATCTAGCTGTTTTATCTGCCAGGGAAGCTTCGTAGCTTCATTTATTAGATTAACACCAGTAGATTAATAGAAATTTTTCTGCAATTAAACTTTACTTTTAATGTTAGAATCAACAGCACAAAAATCAAAATCTATAACTGATGAGCATTCAGCTTGATTAATACAATTACTTTCGAGTGTGCTTCTGATAATCTTTACTATATTGTTTCATAAATGCTACTTTTATTAAAGTTATTACTCCAATTTTATTAAGATTAATTACATAAAATTAAATTAATCAGCTATTGTAAATTTATTTTGAGGGGCTGTTCTGCTTCCTGCTTTTCTCCTATATTCAACTGACTTAGCAATTTAATCGGAATCTCAATCCAAAACTCTGTTCCTTTACCGATTTCGGAGATACAGTCCATCATGCCACCATGTTTGTCTACAATAATCTGGTAGCTAATCGCCAGACCCAATCCTGTACCCTTGCCTACAGATTTGGTAGTGAAAAATGGATCAAATATGCGCTTTCTTACTTCTTCTGTCATTCCTGGGCCATTATCGGCGATGCGAATTAACACGCGTGGTGTGTCTGTCGCCAATCGAGTCGAAATCGAAATTTTTGGCTTAGGAAGTTGAGATTTTCCTTGTTCTAAATTTCCTTGATTTTCTAAGGCATCAATGGCGTTAGTCAAAATGTTCATGAAGACTTGATTTATTTGGCCTGCATAACATTCTATCAATGGTAAATCGCCATAATCTTTGGTTATTTCAATGCCAGTAAAATTAATATTTGCTTTCAAGCGGTGCTGCAAAATTAATAGAGTATTATCTATACCTTCATGCAAATCAACTGGTTTATTTTCTGCTTCGTCTAAACGAGAAAAATTCCGTAACGATAAAACAATGGAGCGAATGCGATCGGCTCCAACTTGCATGGAAGAAATCATTTTTGGTAAATCTTCCGC
Source organism: Nostoc sp. TH1S01 (assembly GCA_018993265.1). Lineage (GTDB taxonomy): Bacteria > Cyanobacteriota > Cyanobacteriia > Cyanobacteriales > Nostocaceae > Nostoc_B. The sequence continues at coordinate 11,498 of JAGKSW010000206.1, read as the reverse complement.
TAAAAATTCCAAATCAACAGCACTGGCTGTGGAACTAATTTCATCATAAGGTTGGGGATAGTACAATTGGTAAAGCTCGATAATTTTTAATAAGTCTTGAGTGTACTTGCTTGCATAGTGCAAGTTTCCGTAGATAAAATTAACTGGATTATTAATTTCGTGAGCTACACCTGCTACTAGCTGTCCCAAACTAGACATTTTTTCAGTTTGAATTAATTGTGTTTGTGCTGCTTGAAGTTCTAATAAAGCTTTTTCTAATTGTGTGGCTTTGGCTCTAGATTCAGTTTCAGACAGACAACTTTGTTCATAAAGTTGAGCTTGCTGAATAGCGATCGCTGCTTGATTTGCTAGCTGTTGGATTAAATTAATTTCTGTATCTTGCCAGTCTCTAGGACTGTCACACTGATGAACAATTAGTAAGCCCCACAGTTGCATTCCTATATTGATGGGTACAGTTAAGTTAGCTTGTACTTGGAGACTCTGCAAAAATTCTTGGTGACAAGCACTTAAAGTATAAGTAGAGACATTATTAATTGCTTTAACTTTACCTTGTAAAAAATAACGTGTAGATTCATGAGGTAGACAACCTGTTGGTGTTGTAATTCCTAAAGTTGATAACCAGCCGCCATTGATTTCTTCAACAATTACGCAACCTTCAGATTCACTAGTTTTCTTATAAATTATTGCTCTATCAGAATTAAGCAGCGATCGCACTTCATAGACAATAGTTTGTAAAGTAGTATTCAAGTCTAATGAACGGCGAATTTGTTCGGAAACTTGCTTGATAACCTTAGTAAACAATAATGATTTTTCTAATTCCGCAGTTTTCTCTTTTACCCGCAGTTCTAAATTGGCATTAAGGGTCTGTACTTCTTGGTACATTTGTTGTTGCTGAATCGCAATAGAAAAGCTATAAGACAAAGCCTGAGCTAGAGAAATTTCTTCATCTTTCCAAGCAACTGCTTGTCCCTTCTTTTCTTCTCGCCACACATCAAACGAAATTTGTGGTAGTTGTTGTTGAGGATTTTGCTCACGTCGTCCAGCCCACAAAATTTCGGTGTTAAATTCTGGGCGAAAAACACTCAACACACCGATAAATTTTTGACGGTAATGCAAAGGCATGACTAACATACCCCGAATTTGAGTTAACCGAAAGGCAAATGCTAAGACACGCAAATGTGCTTCATGATAAATGTTGCTTGTCACCCAAATTTGGCCTTGTTTGCATTCATCCATCCATTTTTGCCAAACAGGATGTTGTTCGATGATGCTAGTTTCTAACTCAAATGGGATGGTTGGTTGCTCTCCATAGATGTAAACTTCAGCGGCTTGTTCAATGTAAAGGCGACCACCAATCCCATCTAAAGCTGTGACAGTTTCTTCTAAAGCTGCTTGCAATTCTAGTTTTGGTAATTTATGCAGCAGCGTAGTCACACGATTAATTGTCTCTTCCCGCTTTTGTCTGGCCAAAGTTTGGGTATACAAATTACTTTGAGCAATAGCCATCGCTACTTGATCAACTACTTGCTGGACTAAAGTCAATTCTGCTGGCAAAATTTCACGGGCTTGACTGTGATGTGAGACTAATAATCCCCAGAGCATCGGCTGGAGTGATTCACCTTGGACTTCGCTGTGTAAAATTGGCACCACTAGCGAAGATTGTACTCCCATTGCTGTTAAATATTGAACATGGCAAGGGTCTACTTGTTGATAGTAAATATTATCGTTTTCTAGTATTTTCTCTGTGTCATTTGACGGTGGTAAAGAAAACCCTAATTTACCACTTGATACATCTACAATTACACGTTGCCTTCCTAACAAGAGCATGTTCCTACTTTCTGAAGGAATATCTGCTGCTGGAAAGTGCAAACCTAATAAGGATGGTAGAATCTGCTCATGAATAGATTCAGCAATAACTTCACCACTACCATCAGCCTCAAACCGATAAATCATCACTCGGTCTGTAGCCAAAAACAAACGAATTTCGGCAACGGTAGCTGTTAAAATATCTGGCAATTCCAGCGATCGCCTAATCCGGTTAATTATCCGGTGCAATAAGCCTTCTTGATCAAACGGAGGCTGCGAACCGCTTGGGTTATCCGTATATTCCATTGCCTAGTAAACCTATACAAAAATAATTAAACTATGTTAAAAAATGTTGTTAACCCTGAGCCGCCATTTCTATGTTTGACTTTGAATAACTAAAGCGAAAATATTAATTGTCAACTAATTTTATACTTACTACCAAATCATGTATTCGGTAGGATTATCTAAATCAATCAATTCCAAATTTTCCTCGATGAGTTTTAAATATTTTTATAATTTTTTAATTTTTTAGCGAAGTAATTCAGTAAATTTAACGAACTAATTTCTATTTTTTTTGATTTAGGGAATGTCAGCATTCCCTTTCTCAGTATATATATTGTTGCACCTGTATCTATTCTGTGAGACAATCACTAGTAATTACTGAGTAAAGGTGCAAACGACGAATTTCTTCGCGCACACTCATCAAAATTTTGCCCAGATGGTTGTTACCCGTTTTATCTATTCCACAACCCCAAAAATAGTCAGTGGGAGAATTTTCGACAATCATCTCATCACCCGTGCCAAGTAAAACTTCTCGAATATCAGCATGGGTGAGAAATTTTTTGAGTACAGCCTCACGCATAACTTGAGTTTTTACCAAATCCCAATCTAAACGCACTTTGCGGGAACTACAGCGTCCTAAAGCGGCTGCTTCTTCTGGTGTTGCAGCAGCATGAATCACAGGGATAATTGCTGCATCTGTGCTACCCACAAACTTTTGGGCTTGATAATAATGTTCAACTGTTGACCAATAAGTACCTTGGATTTGGATGGGATGGGAAGAAAAGTTAGAAAAACAACCGTAAGGCTGCCAAACTTTGTAAAAGTAAATGGTCATTTGAAAATTTGTATTTAATATATATTCACTTTAGCTGAGTCTCTACAGCCTTCACAAATTCCTCCAGAAGTAAAGCAAAAGACTGACACAGAAAATCGCAATCATTTTTAAGTGTGGTCTTTGTTTCTGGTTTCTGCTGACTGCTAAAGTGCAAAGAGATTAAATACTTGTTAAAAAAATCGGTTTTCCACCTTGATGAAGAGATGTCGTTAAAGCTGCCAAAATTTTAACTAACTCTGTACCTACCCAACCCGATGACACAACAGGAGGCTGATTCTGGAGTATAGATTGAATAAAGCGATCGCAAACTTGTTGTAAAGGTTCACTTGGGTTTAATTCCACTACTTCTCGACTTTGATTCACGGGAATAAAATGATTTCCCTGGCGTTCAAACTCTCCATGTAATAAAGTCAACGGTGCAGCAGAAGACATTTCATCAAAAATTAAACTCCCCAGACTACCAACCACAGCTAAACGCCTTTGTTTGTCAGAGTTGAGCCAGCACAAATGAATGTATGCTTGAAAGTTATTTGGGTAGGTTAGCGTCACCCAAACTAAATCTGCTAAACCATTCAATTCCCCACTCCCTTGGGTTTGCAACCAAACTGTTCCTGTGGCTTGCACCTTCACAGGTACTTGACCCAGCCAGTTGTTAAAAATTGCAATATCATGAATCGCTAAGTCCCACAGTGCATCAACATCTTGGCGGACTGGCCCCAAGTGCGTGCGAGAAGCATAACCATAACGTAAATCACCTAATCTACCAGCCTGAACTACTGTTTGTCCGGCTGTAACGGCTGGGTGAAATAAATAGGTATGGTCAACCATCAAGATTAATTGCTGTAACTCTGCTAAATGGCAAAGTTCCTCACATTCTTTCGGGTCTAAAGTTAAAGGCTTTTCTGCTAAAACATGATATCTCTGCTGGAGAGCATCTTTGATTAAATGATAGTGAGTCGTGGCTGGTGTGGCGATCGCTACTGCGGCTAAATCTGGTATTTCTTTTAAAGCTTGCCACTGAGTTGTTAATAATATACTGTCATCCAAGTTAAATTGCTGCTTGACCGTTGTTAATCTTTCTGTATGAGGATCTACTACTGCTGCGACATTCACTTGGGGATGCGCTAAAAAATTCCGCAGTAAATGTACGCCCCAACGCCCAATCCCAATAACTGCGATTTTAATCATTAGTTAATCGTCAAAAGTCAATAGTCAATAGTCAGAGGTAAAACTGCGATCGTCAACAGTATAAATAGGCATCAAAAATTATTTATCTGAGTAAAATCTAGTTTCTTACAAGAGGTATTACTTCGATCGCTTTTATGGCTATCTACCTCATTTGTTGGTGATCCTAACACGGGCAAATCCAAGCATGGTAAGGAAATTGCAGTGTATTGCAACTGGAGTTAGGGAATAGGAAGCGATCGCAATAATCTTTCTACAACAGTTCTAGCATTACGTCCTCCTCTGGGGATGAGGCGATGACAGAGAACGTAAGGCACAAGAAATTTTACATCATCGGGAATGGCATAATCACGTCCAGAAATAAATGCTAAAGCTTGAGTTGCTTTTTGTAATGCGACAGTTCCACGGGGACTGACACCCAAAGTAATTTCTTCATCATGTCGCGTTGCTCGTACCAATTCCAAAATATACTCTTGCAAAGAAGCTTCTACCTTGACCTGAGAACAGATTTGACGTAATTGTTGTAATTCTGCCAAGCTCAGACAAGGTTGCAACTCCGCTACATTCATTCCTTGTTGGAGACTTTGCAACATTTGCAATTCTTCTTGCGCCGAAGGATAACCCAAACTCAAAGACAGCATAAATCTGTCCATTTGAGCTTCTGGTAATGGAAAAGTCCCTTGATACTCAATTGGGTTTTGAGTAGCAATCACAAAAAATGGCTGGGGAACTGACCGAGAAACACCATCAATTGTGACTTGATTTTCTTCCATTACTTCTAATAAAGCTGACTGAGTACGGGGTGTAGCGCGGTTAATTTCATCAGCTAGAAGTACATTAGCAAACACTGGCCCAGGCAGAAAGGTAAATTCACCAGTTTTAGGATTCCAAATATTAGTACCAGTAATATCTGTGGGGAGTAAATCAGGAGTGCATTGTAGCCGTTGAAATTTGCCATCCAACGAACGCGCCAAAGATTTCGCTAGCAGCGTTTTACCAACTCCAGGAACATCTTCTAATAATGCATGACCACCACTTAACAAGGCTACTAATACTAAGCGAATTGCCTCGGTTTTACCGACAATGGTAAGAGCGAGATTTTGAGTTATAGCTTCAATTTGTTCTCTCATGCACCACAGAATGATTGAGGAATTGGCGATTAGGAACTGGAATGGAGAATAACCTATGCCTCATTCCCCACTCCCTGATTTTCAGTATTCCCACTTCACCAATGGAAGTTAGCATTCTCCATGCAAAATTTTTTGAGCAATGGTACAGTCTTGCTGAATTTGGGTTTTTAGGGCTTCTAAAGACGGAAATTTCTGTTCTGGGCGTAAAAATTCGATTAATTCTACAGCCAATTTTTTACCGTATAAATCCCCAGACCAATCAAACAGATGTACTTCTACTGATGAATTTGTACCATTAACTGTGGGGCGATTACCAAGATTCATCACTCCCAAAATCAACTGCGTAACAGTCGCATCTGCTGTCTCACTCAAAATGTATACCTTGACAGCGTAAACACCTTGGCGTGGTAAAAATTTCTCGCTGGGTATTTGGAGGTTAGCAGTAGGAAACCCAATAGTTCTACCGAGTTGTTGACCTTGAATGACAATACCGAAGAGAGTGTAAGGTCGTCCAAGACATAAATTTGCGTTTTTAATATCGCCGCTTTCCAGACATTGGCGAATTAGTGAAGTGCTAATCGGAGGAAGACTGACAAATCCACTGTCTGAGAGATTATCTGTATGAGTTTGTAATGGAACGATAGTAACAGGAATATTGTATTTAGCCGCGAGTAATTGCAAATCTTTAGCAGTACCTTGACGTTGTTTGCCAAAACAAAAATCTTGTCCAACACTAATTCGTTGACATTGTAATTGTTGGACGAGAATTTTATCGACAAACTCTTCCGGCGACAAAGCTGATAATTCTTTGTCAAAGGGTAATAGTACTAGCTGTTTCACTCCTAGCGATCGCAATTGTTGAACTTTTTCATCCAATGGTGTTAACCAAGTGCGGGGTGTTCCCGTAAAAAATTCCTGTGGATGGGGACGAAAAGTCACAACTGTCGAGTATATCAGTTCTTGTGTTGGGGCTTGATTGGCCTCATCTCCCCATCGGCTCATTTCCCCATCTTTGTTTGCTGATGGCTGTAGAATCGGCTGAATTACCCTTTGATGGCCAAGATGTACGCCATCAAATTTGCCCAGCGCAACAGTAGTTGGCGTGAGAACCGCTGCGGTTGAAGAAGCAACCCACACAGAACATCCATTTTGAGACAAATTTAGCACGTAGATTCTGGAATTTGAGGTTTATTTAGCCATAAGTGACAAGCGACCTGATAGGACACAGATGAATGGAAAACAAGCTGTGTGAAAGCGTCAGCGTATCAGGGTATATGGATGTAAGGATGATGACATTTACATCCAGGAATTACCATAACCATTAACTGCCGAAACCTTTGAGTTTGCGTTTTTATGAAAAAGTTCTTTATGTACTACTTGTAACTTTAATGAACTCACACATTTGCCCTCCAGTTTAATCAGTGTCCTTGTCAGGTACACTCTTGCGCTTATAGCTCTTGATCACCAATCTAATCTAAAATCTACAATCGCTTTACAGGCAAGTTTCATCCAGACAATTTGCTAACAGGAAAAGATTCTGATAATGGGACGGATGTAGAAACTTGCAGCACCATTCTTTCCCGTGCCATAATCGCGCCTGGAAATTGCTGCGCCGCTGCTTCCCCGACAGCATCTAAAAAATCATCATTGTGAGCAGGATCATGGTGGAAGATGACCAAGGTCTTAACATTGGCTGCTTTAGCTATTTTTACCGCTTCTTGCCAGGTAGAATGTCCCCAGCCAATTTTTGGTGACGTTGGCGAATAGTATTCCTCGTCAGTGTAAGTACAATCGTAGATGAGGATATCGGCATTGCGAGATAGCCAAAGCACATTTTCATCCAGTCTGTCCGGAAAATGTTCTGTATCGGTGATATATACAGCAGCACCACCACGCCAATTCACTCGATAACCAACTGCTTCACCGGGATGATTGAGTGATGCTGTTTCTATGGTAATGTCATTAATGTGAATGGGTTGCCCTGGTTTGACATCGTGGAAATGCAAATTGGCTTGCATAATCTGCAACGGCACGGGGAAATTAGGGTGAAGCATCTGGTCATTAAGGCGTTGCTCGATAGTGGAACCATCAGGAGCGATCGCACCATAGATATGAAAATTATTCCCTCTCACAAACCCAGGCACAAAAAAGGGAAATCCCTGCATGTGATCCCAGTGGGAATGAGTGAACAAAAGATGAGCTTCTATTGGCATTTGGCGCAATAAAGATTGTCCCAAAACATGCAGCCCTGTACCACCATCGAATATTAAGCGTTTATCGCCCACTTGCATCTCAACGCAAGGGGTATTACCACCATAGCGGACAGTGTGTGGCCCTGGACTGGGGATGCTACCACGAACACCCCAAAATTGTACGGTAAATTGGTTCTCTATCCTAGACATGGGTGTTGCTTGCTGGACTGAGCGGGCGATCAAGGTTAAGTCTATGCTGTTTTACCACATTTGGTAGAGAATGTTTTTCTTGGTACAACAGCATACCTTGTTTGGGGTAGATTTTGTAAATGTAGAAGAAATGCTGCAAAAGAGTTACCTTAATTTTTCCCACATTATATGTATCAGTAATATCAAAACGCTCCTACTTTATAACCTAAATTTTGCTGTGATGCATTTAACTTATAAGAAAAAGCCCAAGGGCAGGAAAATGAAGGCTGTGAGCAGCAGGTTAAAATGCTCATAATGACTTTGCCAAATTGGTAGATGAACTTCATTATGTAGTTGCCTTTAGAGAGGAAGTATATAAATTTACTTATCTAAAGGAATTTCCCAGTGGGATAATTTATCTAGTCCTGTTGGATATGTGAGATTGTATTGCAACGGCGTAATACTGATATAGTTTTGACGGATCACATGCACGTCAATGGGTATATTTTGCGGTAAATTTAACCCAATTGGGGGTTCGACATCTTCTAGAACTTCCCCAGTTAACCAGTAGTAGGTTTTACCCCGCGGATCGATGCGCTTGTCAAACACATCAACATAGCGCCTGACTCCTTGTCTGGTAAAAGTGACTCCAGCAATTTCTTCCCACTTCACCGCAGGCACATTAACATTCAGCAACATTAAATCTGGTAGAGGCTTGGCGGCTAGTTGCTCAACTAAAATGTTGGCAAACTTAGCAGCAGGTTGAAAGTCTTTGTAGAGATGACTAGTCAGGCTAAAAGCAATGCTGGGGATGCCTTCGATTACGCCTTCCATCGCTGCCGAAACAGTGCCAGAATACAGAATCTCGGTTCCCAAATTTGCACCTTGATTAATGCCAGAAAGCACCAAATCTGGAGGCGAATCTAATAAAGCCCAGAGTGCTAGTTTGACACAATCTGAAGGTGTACCATCACAAGCCCAAGCTTTGATTGTGGGATGAAAAACTGATTCGACAATTTCAGCGCGAATCGGCTGGTGCAAGGTAAGTCCATGTCCAGTGGCCGATCGCTCACGGTCTGGACAAACTACAGTGACATCATGGCCGGCTTCTGCCAAACAGTTAGCTAGGGTACGAATACCTAAAGCAAAAACACCGTCATCATTACTAATGAGTAATCTCATAGGTCAAGATTCAATAGTCAAGAGTCCATAGTTAACAGTTAAAGGTCAATTGTCAATGTCTGGTGTCACAACCATACCCGATCGCTTTTAAAATGGGGTTATTTGTCCTTTGTCATTTGTCATTAGTTAAGATTTCTTGCTATTGACTGATGACTGATGACCAATGACCAATGACTAATGACTATTAACTAATGACTAGCAATTTAGAGACTCAACTTTTAGCATTACAGCAGGAAGGAGAAAATGCGATCGCGGCTGCTGATACCCTAGAACGCCTAGAGGAACTCAGAGTCAATTATCTGGGTAAAAAAGGGCAATTAGGGGCATTGTTACGCAGTATGGGGCAGATGAGTGCAGAGGAACGTCCTAAAATTGGAGCGATCGCCAATACAGTTAAAGAGTCCCTGCAAACTAGTCTAGACAAGCAACGTGCTGCTTTAGAAGTCGCACAAATTCAGGCGCAGCTAGAAGCAGAAACCCTGGATGTAACAATGCCAGGAATTTTCCGCCCCCAAGGTCGCATCCATCCCCTCAACGGTATTATCGACCGGGCATTGGATATTTTTGTCGGTATGGGTTACACCGTAGCCCAAGGGCCAGAAATGGAAACCGATTATTACAATTTTGAAGCCCTGAATACACCACCCGACCATCCCGCCCGTGATATGCAGGATACCTTTTACCTGCCAGATGGTAATTTACTACGCACTCATACTTCCTCTGTACAAATCCGTTACATGGAAAAAGAAGAACCACCAATTCGCGTGGTCGCACCTGGGCGAGTTTATCGGCGCGATAATGTAGACGCAACTCACTCAGCAGTTTTCCATCAGATAGAACTTTTAGCCATTGATGAGGGGCTGACTTTTACAGACCTCAAAGGCACAGTCAAGATGTTTTTACAAGCGATGTTTGGCGACTTGCCAATTCGCTTCCGTGCTAGTTACTTCCCATTTACCGAACCTTCAGCTGAAGTTGATTTGCAGTGGAATGGGCGCTGGCTAGAAGTGATGGGTTGCGGCATGGTTGATCCAAATGTGCTGAAATCTGTAGGCTATGACCCAGAAATTTACACTGGGTTTGCTGCTGGTTTTGGCGTAGAACGCTTCGCAATGGTGTTACATCAAATCGATGATATTCGCCGTTTGTATGCCAGCGATTTAAGATTTTTACGGCAGTTTTAAAATAGTCAAGAGTCCATAGTCAATAGTCAAAATAAAGTGACTATTGACTAGATTTTTGATAATTTGCTCTACAATGCTAGAGCATGATTTTAGAGATACGATCGCTGTTCAAGGTTTCATGATCTTAACTAAGTAGGCAGTAGGCAGTTAAAGTTTCAGCGTAAAATTTAGACAATGATCCCTGTTTAAAATTCATAGTATAGCAGTCCTAAATCATTTGTGAAATTTCTATATCTCTTTCTTCTTTCTTAGCTTTGCGTCCTTGGCGTTCTTAGCGTTTCGTTTCTTTATCTATATTTTTCACGACTCATTTAGAATTGCTATAGCAGTCCTAAATCATTTGTGAAGAACAAGATCCCCGACTTCTTGAAGGATACAGCTGGCGAATAGGGGGTGTGACCCCCTAATAAGCTAAAAAGCAGTAAGTAAGAAGATATGAGCAGTGGAGTATCTTTTGATATGGGAATATGACACTGCATCCTTTAAATCAATGGGAAATACCAGAACAAACAGCAAAAATAGCGCGTGCGTCATTCCCAAAAGGAAATATGTACATGAAAATGTACGACGAGTTGGGAGTGTTATATGCGGACAGAGAATTTACCAGCCTATTCCCAGCGAGGTGCGGAAAATCAGCAATATCTCCAGGGAAACTGGCATTAATCACAGTCATGCAATTTGCAGAAGGATTAACAGATAGACAAGCAGCAGATGCAGTACGTAGTCGAATTGATTGGAAATATGCACTTGGTTTAGAGCTAACAGATTCAGGATTTGACTGTAGTGTGTTGAGCGAGTTTCGTAGTAGATTATGCGAGTATGGTTTGGCAAACAAGTTGTTAGATTTAATGCTAATGAGGTTTCAAGACAAAAAACTGATTAAGCAGCGTTCTAAACAGCGAACAGACTCCACACAAGTGATAGCGGCAATACGTCAACTAAATCGGTTGGAATTGGTAGGAGAAACACTCAGAGCAGCACTTAATGAAATAGCTGCCGTAGAACCAAAATGGTTGAAAGCAATTATCAGTGAGGATTGGTTTGAGAGATACAGTTGGAGATTTGATAATTATCGGTTACCAAAAAATAAAAATGAGCGGTTAGAATTAGCATTAAAAATAGGATTTGATGGACATTACCTGCTACATCAAATTTGGTTTAGTAATCACGATAAAGTAAATCTAAGCCAACTTGAGAGTGTAGAAGTCTTAAGAAGGGTATGGATTCAACAGTACACATTTGACAACAAAGGATTAGTGTGGCGAACCCCCAACCAGACAGGATTACTACCCAATTCGATTTGTATTGAATCACCCTATGATATTGAAGCTCGTAATAGTAGCAAACGCGAGATAAATTGGACAGGATATAAAGTACATCTGAGCGAAACCTGTGATGAGCAAACTCCAAATTTAATTACAAATGTAGAAACAACACTAGCAACAAGTCCGGATGGAGAAGTCACATCAATTGTTCATCCTAAACTAGCTCATGAACTACTCACCCCTACTTC
>JAGKSW010000205.1 GCA_018993265.1 Nostoc sp. TH1S01 | reverse complement strand
TTGTACTGGGTTCGTTTCCAGTTTTATCTTTTCTTCCCTCTTCGTCTCTTTCTTTTTTGTCTATTTTTTCGTTGATCACTGTGATTTCCACTCTTTCCCTACACGCCTCTCTTCCGACATCAACGGTGATGGCATCGACGATTTGATTATCGGGGCAATTAGCGCCGAGTTTAGTGCAGGAGAGAGCTATGTAGTGTTTGGCAGTAGGAATGGTTTTGGAGCCAGTTTCAACTTGTCTTCCTTGGACGGCAGTAACGGCTTTGTCATTAATGGCATTGATGAGTTTGATTTCTCAGGCCGCTCAGTAAGCGGTGCGGGAGACATCAATGGTGATGGCATCGACGATTTGATTATCGGGGCAAGTGGTGCTGATTCCAACGGTCAGTCTGATGCAGGAGAAAGCTATGTGGTGTTTGGCAGTAGGAATGGTTTTGAAGCCAGTTTCAACTTGTCTTCCTTGGATGGCAGTAATGGCTTTGTCATTAACGGCATTGATGAGTTTGACGACTCAGGTATCTCAGTGAGCAATGCAGGAGACATCAACGGCGATGGCATCGACGACTTGATTATCGGAGCCTTTCATGCTGACCCCAACGGTCAGTCTGATGCAGGAGAAAGCTATGTGGTGTTTGGCAGCAGGAATGGCTTTGGAGCTAGTCTTAACTTGTCTTCCTTGGATGGCAGTAACGGTTTTGTCATTAACGGTATTGATGAGTTTGACAACTCAGGTTTCTCGGTGAGCAATGCAGGGGACATCAATGGCGACGGCATAGATGACCTAATTATTGGAACAAATATTAGCAATTTCTACGGTTTTGAAGCAGGAGAGAGCTACGTGGTGTTTGGTTTTGCAAATACCTCTGTTAATCAACCTCTTGCTATTGATGACACAGCGATTACAAACGAAGATGCCACTGTCAATTTTTCGCCTTTAGCTAACGACAGCGACCCAGACAATAACCCCTTAAGGATAACTAGTGTCAACAATACATTAATCACAGTTGGCACTCCGATTACTTTAGACTCAGGTGCTTTACTCACCCTCAATGCTGATGGCACTTTCACCTACGACCCCAACGCTCAATTTGAAAATTTAGCTGTCGGTGAAATAGCCACAGAAAGCTTTACCTACAATGTCAGCAATGGGCGCTTTACCAGTACAGCTAACGTCACCCTGACCATTAACGGCGCGAATGATGCACCTAGTTTTGCTTCTGTTTTAAATCTATCTCTATCTGAGCTTAACGGCAGCAACGGTTTTGTGATTAATGGCATGAATGGGTTTGACGACTCAAGTAGCTCGGTGAGCAATGCAGGAGACATCAACGGCGATGGTATCGAAGACTTGATTATCGGAGCAAGTGATGCTAACCCCACCAACGGTGAGTTTGGTGCCGGACAGAGCTATGTGGTGTTTGGTAGTAGGAATGACTTTGGAGCCAGTTTCAACTTGTCTTCCTTGGATGGCAACAACGGCTTTGTCATTAACGGCATTGATTTGGCTGATTCGTCAGGTCGCTCGGTGAGCAATGCAGGAGACATCAACGGTGACGGCATTGATGACCTGATCATCGGGGCATGGTTAGCTGACCCCAACGGTCAGTCTCGTGCGGGGGAGAGCTATGTGGTGTTTGGCAGCAGGAATGGCTTTGGAGCCAGTTTCAACTTGTCTTCCTTAAATGGCATTAACGGCTTTGTCATTAACGGCATTGATGTGTCTGATTTCTCAGGCATCTCGGTGAGCGGTGCGGGGGACATTAATGGCGACGGCATCGAAGATTTGATTATCGGGGCAAATGGTGCTGACCCCAACGGTCAAGCGTCAGCAGGAGAGAG
>JAGKSW010000204.1 GCA_018993265.1 Nostoc sp. TH1S01 | reverse complement strand
TTGTCATTAATGGCATTGATTTTCGTGACGAATCAGGTATCTCGGTAAGCAATGCAGGCGACATAAACGGCGATGGCATCGACGACTTGATTATCGGTGCAGCTTATGCTAATCCCAACGATGATCAGTACGACGCAGGGGAGAGCTATGTGGTGTTTGGCAGTAGGAATGGCTTTGGAGCCAGTTTCAACTTGTCTTCCTTGGATGGCAGTAACGGCTTTGTCATTAATGGCATTGATGGGTTTGATTTATCAGGCAGCTCAGTGAGTGGTGCAGGAGACATAAACGGCGATGGCATCGACGACTTGATTATCGGAGCCTTTCATGCTGACCCCAACGGCCAATACAATGCAGGGGAGAGTTATGTGGTGTTTGGCAGCAGGAATGGCTTTGGAGCCAGTTTCAACTTGTCTTCCTTAAATGGCAACAACGGCTTTATCATTAACGGCATTGATGCGTATGATAGCTCAGGCAGCTCGGTGAGCGGTGCGGGAGACATTAACGGCGATGGCACCGACGACTTGATTATCAGGCGGGCATCCGCGAGATATTCTGGTGTAAGTTACGTGGTGTTTGGTTTGGCAAGTGGGGCTACTACCAACGAAGATACTGCCATTAACATCCTTGCCAGCAATATCCTGCGTAGATATACAGACGTTGATGGTGATACTTTAAGAATTAGTAGCTTCGCCAACCCTAGCAATGGCATACTGACTTTCAATGACAATGGCACTCCTGACAATCCCAGTGACGATTTTTTCATCTACACTCCCAATGCCAACTACAATGGCACTGATAGCTTCACCTACACTGTGAGTGATGGTAATGGCGGTAACGTTACAGGTACATTTAACTTGAATGTTCAGGCAGTCGATGATGCACCCGTTGCGGTCAACGATAGTCTGACTACTGCCTTCAATACTCCTGTAACTATCCAAGCTATTACTCTGCTGGCTAATGATACCGACATTGATAGCACCAGCCTCAGTATTACAGATGTGAGTGGTGTAACTAACGGTACTGTCGTGCTAAATGATAACGGTACTCAGGGTAACTCGGCGGATGATTTTATTGTGTTTACCCCAACTATTAACTTCAGTGGTAATGCCAGCTTCAATTACACTATTAGCGATCGCAATCTGACTAGTACCGCAACTGTGGCGATCGCTGTTAGTCCTAACACTGCAAGTTCTGAGATTATTGGCACTAACCGCAACGATACTCTGACTGGGACTTCAGGCAATGACACCATTTCCGGCGGTAATGGTAACGATACTATCTCCGGTGGTAATGGCAATGACACCATTTCTGGAGACAATGGTAACGATACCATCTCCGGTGGTGATGGCAATGACATCATTTCTGGAGACAATGGTAACGATAACATCTCCGGTGGTAATGGCAATGACACCATTTCTGGAGACAATGGTAACGATACCATCTCAGGTGGTGATGAGAATGACATCATTTCTGGAGACAATGGTAACGATACTCTCAATGGTGATGCAGGTAACGATACTCTCAATGGTGGTGCTGGTAATGATTTCTTAGATGGTGGAGATGGCGATGATATCCTTGATGGCAGTAATGGAAATGACACTTTAATTGGTGGTAATGGTAACGATACACTCGTTGGTGGTGCTGGTAATGACAAACTGACTGGTGGCACTGGTAATGATAGATTCGTCTACACTAGCATCAATGAACGTGGTGACAAGATTACCGACTTCAGCAGTACAGATGATGTGCTTGTGGTACAAACACTGCTGTCTAACTTAAATTACACAGGTACAAATCCAATTGCTGATGGTTACATCCGAGGCGTACAATCTGGGGCGAATACTCTTATCCAAATTGATGCTGATGGTGTGGGTAGTAGTGCAACTTTCAGTACTTTAGTCACTCTCAATAACTTTACTGCTAGTAACTTCAGCCAAAATAACTTGATTTTCTAATCAAGAGACGGAACAGCGATCGCCCATATCAATTCGCAATTGAGTGGGTGATCAAAGTTTAACCATTCTTTGCTATTTTAGGACTTACGCAAAAAACATCTCAAACTTTCATTCCTCCGTGACGCGCCAGTGAGGGAGTCTGGCGATCGAACGCACTGGCTTCTCTGTGTCTGGAGTGGTTTGATTTTCCGTAGCCTCTGCGTAAGTCCTGAAGAAGTCAAAATAGTGGTACATTCAACCGAGAACCGCTATGTGTTCACAGAATTTTTAGAACGTATCATTCCATTTACTTTCCATTCCTTACCTTCTGCTATATCAATCACCTTGAGGATATTCGTTCCATAAAGTGGTATTTTCTCTTAAACTTTGGTGATTTCCATTACCTAAAATAAGATGATCTAGCAAGGGAATACCCAACAATTGCGCTCCGGCTAATAATTGACGGGTCAATTCTATATCTTCTTGGCTAGGTTCAACATTCCCAGAAGGATGGTTATGGGCAACTACGGCACGTGTTGCACCTTGACGAATAACTTCCCGAAAAATTTCGCGTGGCGAAGCTAAAGTTTCGGTCGCAGTACCAATGCTAATGACTTGTGTACCTAATAAACGGTTTTTGACATCTAATAACAATACGGCAAAACGTTCTTGCGCTTGCCACATTAAATCTTGACTCAGTGCAGCCGCCGCAGCCATTGGATTATCAATTGGTACGCCGTCTTGAGGACGAGATTGAAACGCACGTTTGCCTAATTCGATCGCAGCTAAAATGGTTGTAGCTTTTGCCGGGCCAATACCAGGAACTTGCATTAATTCTGCTGGTGTGACTTCTCGTAAAACCGCCAATGGGTCTCGTTGGTGTTTGCTTAATTCTTGCAAAAGATATTGTCCTAAACCCACTGCTGAAAGTTTTCCCGGCCCTTGACCAGTACCTAAAAGAATTGCAATTAACTCCGCTGTTGCTAAAATTTTTGGGCCATAAGTCATCAAACGCTCACGCGGACGTTCATTTGTGGGGATGTCAGCAATTCTTAGGCAATAGGTCATAGAAGCATTCAAAAAATAGTTACCGAGATGGAACTATTTTTAGTTATCCCTTGTTTGCGCTCAAAATTATCCTAAGTTGAGAAAATCTTTAATTTTTTAAGAGGGGTTAGGGGCTAGAGGTTAGAGGTTAGGGAGTGGGGAAGAAGATGTTTGTTTCATCGGTGATGGGTGTGCACTGACACAGGCACTTTTAAGTAAATCCGTCTTTCTCCTAACCCCTAGTTCCAACTCCTAACTCCTTAACCCCTAGCTTCTACCTATAGCCCTAACTCCCAACTTCTTAGCCCCTAGCCTCTAGTCTCTAGCCCCTCTTTACACTCCTTCTACAGCAGCAACTACACCAAAAATTAGAAATAAGCATCCACCGATAAAGGTGAGTTGGCGCTCAGAAATGCGTCCGGCAATGAGTTTACCACCAATAACTGCGATCGCAGCGCAAATACTATGTCCTAAAATTGCTCCAACACTGACCCCAATTGGATTATTACCAGCAGCTAAAGCGATGGTAGCAATTTGTGTGCGATCGCCCCACTCTGCCATAAATGTTAATAAGAAGGCTTCGGTTAAAATTGCCCAAGGAGTTTTGCGCTTCGGTAACTGTGCATCTGCTTTTTTGACAGCGGCTTCTGCTTCTTCAACTACATCTGCATCACAACTAGCACCAGTCATTCTACTTGCGTCGTACAACAACTTAATCCCGAAGGCAATAAATAAAGCGATTTCGGCGTAATGAATGTAAACTTTTGGTAGCAACGATGCAGCTTGCCCAAACACTACTGAAAGGATGGTCATTGCGGCTAAGGCGGCTGTCACTCCAGCAAATACCAATCGCCGCGAATGGTGCATTGCCAAAATCACAGCGATAAAGAAAGTTTTATCACCAAGCTCAGAAACGGTAATTAATAATAAACCTGCGGTAAAAGCTGTTAACACTCTCTCAAGCTCCTAAAAAATTTTTAGCGATGTGAGCTTGAAGAGAGCCAAAAGACCTCACCAAGCTCACATTTTGTCTGTGAACTTAGTGAAGGTCTCGCTTTCAAATACTTAACATTTGACATCTGAACCAGGTTTATCACCAGTATGTTGATTCAGATGGACTGGCTTTAAACTTTCACATTTATGCCAGTAGCTACTCCCCTTCGGTTAAGTTAAATACTACATCTATCTGAAGATAGAGTCAATCATTAAAATTTAATGACTATGGGATATTACGCTCATCTTAGCAGTTAGCTGTTCAAATTTCTTTAATTTGTCGCAGTTGGTTTCTTGCCATTCCCGTTACTGTCCACATTCGCTTTCAATGACGATTGCTGAGAACTGGATGCTGGCGATTCACCTCGCAATTTCTTGCTGCGCTGGTTTTTCCGAACTCCTCCCGCCATGCCATACTCTACACTGCTTTTGCCATATCGACTTGCAACTCCTATCAGCATGTGTTCACTCTAGCCTGAGAACTGGTAAATTTTTAACTCCCCATTAGGAGGGGAGTGAGTGAGTTAGTTAATGGCTTGCTTCAATTCCTTAAACAGCAGTCTTAGACCGTAAGCTGCTGTCTGAGAAATTATCAAGTGACCGAATCCTTTTTTAATTTCTCGCTCTTTGACAGCTGAGGCTTTACCAGCAAGTGACTGATCAAGCGACAATTGCATATTTTGTAAAGTCAGGTTGAGAATTGCCTCAATTTGCGGCTGTTGCTCCTTTGGGAGCATAGGCAACAATGATTCTCTTAGCGATCGCTTGAGTTCATCCATTGCTTTTTTCTGTGCTTTGGCTAAAGCTTTCTGCTTCCAAAGTTCAGGGTTGTTCTGAAATTGATTTTTACGATCATCGTAAAATTCACCCAGCTTTTGACCGATGTCATTTTTAGGTCTAGCGTGTTCGGGGGCAATGCGGTTATAAATCCACAAATAAAGTTGTGACCTACAAAGTTTTGAGCCACCTGTTTTGTAACTTTCTTTATCCCCGCTGCTCTCTTCATCTTTGGCCATACCCAATCTACGTTTAAATCTCCCCAATGATTCAAATTTGGTAATTGGGAAAATTTGAGAAATTAACAAAGCCTGTTGGCGATCGCTAATACCGAACTGAGTCATGACCCTTGTGTAAGGTATAAACTCTGGAGAATTTAATAATTCCAGAATTTCAGCTTGTATCTTATTCTCCCAATCACGCAGATCACAGATTAAATCCGCCAAGGTACGTGTGAAATCAGAAATTTTTACGCCGTATCTAGGGGCAATGGATTTAGCATAGAGACGATCATAATAACTGGATTTGCGCCGAGTGTTCCTTTCTCGCCCAGCAAGCCAAGCCCACAGCGGAACCATGCCATCATCACCCGGCTTACTAGCAGATAAAGCAGCTTCAGGAAACTCTTTTGCTAACTGCTGACGTAAACGATTAATTGGTGCTGATTGTATGCGGTTAATAGACTGCAATTGCAACCATAATTCTCTTAATCGTGCCACATTTCCAGCATTAAAATGTAAAAAAAATTCTTGATTATGCCAGTGAGTAAAGGCATATAAAGCGAGGGCTGCTGCATCAGCTTGGTCATTTTTATCAGGTAGTTTATTCTGCTTTCTGAAATGTTTGACTTCAGCATGACCAACCCAGCGAATTTCTATCTTCTCTATGCTGCAAATGTGCGCCCAAATCCAACTGTAATGAATGCCTGTTGGTTCAAGAATAATTGCATCTGGTTTTAACTCTAAAAGCCCGTTAACTCCTGACATTTCTGCTTTAAAAGTTAGCGGATCATTATCCTTTGGTCGCTTGTTTTTTCTAAAGTATTCCCGAAAGTTTTGAGGAACACTGTTAGTATCAAGCAGCCAACCAACGACGCTGTTTTTACACACATCTAAGCCTAATATTCTCATTTCAAGGTACAGTAATTGGGTATTTATTGGCAGCAAAAACTGTGCTAAAATGAGTCACGAATCACCCAAATTAGTAGTGTAACAATTCACTCTTAAACTCAAGCACAGCGGAAATAATTAACAGCAGTGGATTCATGAACACATGAAACCTTTTGGGTCATTTCTATCAAAAAATCCTTGCTGCTGTGTTATTTCCCTCTACAAAGTAGAGGCGAGTGAGTTGCGCGACTCAACCCGCGACGCTGGCATCACTGTCAGCGTTTCGGCTACTGAGTCAGGGTAGCCAATGGCTGTTAGGAACAGTCTCATCAGGCGGATTTAATTTGTTAATAGCTCGTTAATTTTGTTGAGAATTTCCCGGCTAGGTTCAAGAATTTCTCTGATTTCATCATCAGTATTATCTGTGGCATCTTCGATTTCTTTCATTCTGTTTAAAACCTGATCAATCTTGGCTTTAGCATGAATTAATTCGTGCCATAAAGTGTAGTAATCCCATGCTGGATCAGGTTGCCAAGTATTATTAGTTGTTTCTAAATTTTCACTACTCATAAACTTCATTATCCTCAAAATCTTCTTCATCAAACCCAACAAGTGAATAGGTATTATCAGGGTCAGTAGAGTTGAGAATATCGACCATTGCCCGTCCGGTTAAAATATCAAAAACCGAGTAATTAGCAAGTTGCTGCTCAAATTGGAGGTGTTGAAAAGCTTGTTCTAGTTCAGGTGTTCTTAACCTGGGGTCAATGTCCTCAATGCTGTTGATTTCTGGCGGTTCTTCATCGCCGTAAATCCATCGCTCATACTGGTCATCTTTAAAATCAACCCAAGCTTTTCGACCTTCGGGTGTTCCGGGTGGTGGTGCAGTCTCAAGAAAATCAGCGAGTTCTTTACTGCGGGCGAAACCTTCCGCCCAACACTGCATTGATTCAACCCAAACCTCACTCATAGCGAAGCCATTGTCTGCTTCAGCTTCGGCGACAACTTCCGCCACATCAGCTTTGTTGGCACTGGCGATTAGTCGAGCAATTGCTTGAACTTGAATACTACTGAGTCTTTCTAAATCCACAATCCACAGGGCGATTTGTTCTTTGTTTGGCCCGATTGGTCGTTCCATTGGGAACGGGTCACGCATGGGAATCATGCCATCGGGGAAGAGTTGCATGATTGGTTCGTAAGGGTTTCCTGTTTTGAGTTTTACCCAGGTGTCATGTTTAGTCATGTTGTCTTCCGATTTTTGACACGATAATCATTGCTGCATCTGTCAGCAGCTTCTTGCCAAGTGGTGATGATGGTGGTGGCATTTTCACCAAAGAAACTTTCTTTATCGCCGTTGTGCCAAGTGACAATGGCGACGGGGTTGGGATATTCCTCAAATTGCAGCTGGCGAATTTGAGCTAAATTCAGCCAGCCAGCAGTGGGAGTTTTACAGCTAAACACTGATGGGGTACTAATTATGGTGTGCATGGTAAACTGACATTTGGTACAAATTCCGCGATCGCAGCGGCTTGACTATCTACTCACTGCGTTCGCTTTTAGCGTTGGCTTCGCCAACGCATCAAAATTTAGTTACTTAGGTTCATCCCCGTTGAACTGAAGCCGAACTGTCTTTTCGCTCTTCTCGATATTGATGATTGTGTAAATCTCGTCATAATCGACATCATGTATCAGCACATTAAGCTCAGGGTCGAGTTTTTGCAGGTATTCAATTACTTTTTTGACTTTCATTTGTGTCCTCAAAATTTCAGTTAGAAACCGTCAGGAATCTCAGTGTCAGTTTCTTGTGCAGTCAACTGGGCTTTTTGACTTTGGAGGTCAGCTAGTTCTTGTTTGAGGGAGTTGATTTCCTGTTTGAGTTGCCGCAGTTGTTCGTTATATTTGTCGTGTGCTTCTTCGCGGATTTTGCGCTCGACTGTTTCCATTACGCGAGAAATTGATTCTTCTACGTCGTCACCTTCATGCACTTCCGCGAACAGAGCCAATTTCTTGTTCTCGTAGTTCCCCAGGTTGAGAACTCGCTCATAATTAATGGTTTTGATTTCCATAGAATGTGATATTTTTTACTAGTCAACGGTTGAAGTAGTGAATTCAGTTTGAAGCGATCGCATTTCCTGAGTGCGTTCGCCTTTGGCGTTGGCGAAGCCATCGCTTTCGAGTTATTGAACCTCAGCCGGCTCCTTATCAAAAACCACTTCATAAACCCCATCCGGATTATTCGTCCGTAAGATGCTCAAATAAGCGTAGGCATCGCCACGGGTACGATAACGGGCAACGCAGAGATTACCGGATACACGGCAGCGATAAACTGCCCAAGGTCGAAGTTCGTCTTGGTAACTCATAATTTAAAATCCTTAGTTAATTAGGAAGCCAGCACAAACTGACACAATTGCTTGTGCTGGTATTGGCAATGGGAATTTGTTAGTTAACAAAAGCTCATCATCAGAGGGAATCGCCGGTTAGGTGTAGCACCGACGAAGGTAAAACCCTATAGAAAATTGTTGGTTATTTGTAGGGTGAATTTTTCGTCTAAGATACCTCCTCAACTAAACAGCATGACTCTATAGGTGCAGTGTGAAGTGAACAGCACCAAAGACCTTGTGTGTGAATTGTGAGTTTTAGGTTGTTTCCGCTTCCGTTGTGGTGCGGTGGTGGCTCTCTTGCCCTCACGGGGCTTTTAGCAATGTGAGGGGGGAGCGAAATTTAGTTTTCTATATGAGAAACTAGTGTTATGTTAATCATATAGAAAACTTTCTGTCAACAGTTTTCTATATGGGATTTCATTTTCTATATGTAAAATGGGTTTACCGTTGTGAACACAAAAAAGAATGGCCAGACCAAGGAAGTTAGCAGAGGACGCAAAAAACGTGTCCCTATTCATCAGCGAGAAGGATTGGGAGCTATTCCAGTCGAGAGCGAAAGCAATGGGACTGAGCAGAGCAGACTTAGTAGCCAAGATAGCCAGGGGAGAGATCCCACTGGGTCAAATGTCTTCTTCGGAGAGGGAAATAGCACTGTTGGGAAAATCTTAAAGCGCCTTGAGCTACTGGAAAACGCTTTTAATTCGTACGTTGGCTCTCACCGCCAACGTCTTGAGGCGCGACTCGACGAGAATAAAGAATTTGTAGATTACTTTGAACAAGAAATGCGGCTAGTGAAAGAGGAGATTTACAACCTAGCTGCTGACTCAAACAAAAATGAACCCGAACCATAAACCGTCTTTACCTGTGAGGTGAGGACGGTTTTGATTTACGATCGCAATTTTTAACTACACCAAGCATTAACTACACAGTGCGATCGCTTAACCTCAACAAAGTGTGATCGCCAATAGCCAAAAACTAAAAGCCGCACGAGATTGCGGCCAGAATCTACCTAACCGAATTATGCCAGGAAATACCAAATTACAAAACTCCCAGTGCAACTGGACGGAGCAACACGACGCATTTTGCCTAGCCAATAAAATTTCACCCGCCAAAATCTTTAATTACTCCCTTGATGATGTACTAGCCGCCATCGGCGTTTACAAAATCCGCAGCGCCGCGGAGCAAATATTTAATCCTCCAGGCTGGTTGATTGAGTGCTTACAGTGGCGCTACTGGGAAGACATAACCGCTTGGGGTGGTGGGTTATGAAAGAGCAATTGACACTGTTTGACTTAGAACAGTTCACCTCACAGCCAGTAATTAAGAGTGTCGATGATGACAGTTGGGATAAGCCCAATTCTGAAACAGACACTGTTCTGGAGCAAACACGCGATGGCGCAAAGCATGATTCTACTGTTCTGGAGCAAGCAAGAATAGATACAAACAAATCTGCTCCAGAACAGTGCCACTGGGTAGAAAAGTACACCGTCATCCGTTACGGCAAACAACATTATTATTACCGTTACGTCTGGATGTCTGGCCGCAAGCTGCACCACGTTCACATTCCTGGCGGCAATGTCAAAAGTGCGATTGCCATTCGTAGAAAACAGGCCATCGAGGAGGCGATAGCTGACGGTCAGTCACCCGCCAACATTGAAAAACTAATTCGTCAGCAGCGTCAGTGTTGAGTGTGAAGTGTGAAGTTTGCCTCACCCTACTCCTTATTCCCTTCTAGTATCTAGTGTCAAGCATTCTCAATAATGTACTTTTGGGCGATCGCCATTCCCGGTGCAACTTTTAGAGGGTTAAAAGCCCTGATTTTTCGTTTAAATTTTGACTAGTAGTGCTTTAGAGCAAAATTTTTATTGATATTAAGTGGCTTTAAGACTTCAAAAATAAAATTCTGAATTTTTACTTCACACCCCCAAAATAAAATTTAGAGTTCAGAATTTTATTTTGCGTAAACTCAGTTTCATGAAAAATGCGATCGCGGAGCGTGCCGAAATGCGATCGCAAAAAAATGAATATTTCAGCTTGATTGTAGTGGATGAAAAATGCGATCGCACGAAGTGGAGCGAACGCAAAGGTGTTAATCATAGAGTTATTTAGTTAATTCTGTCACGGCAGCATTGACTGTGGGTAAAGCTCATCAACTTCATCCCAAGCCAAATCAGCCATACTTTCTAATTCCTTGGCCAAATCATAAGGGTGCCAATCATCCAAAACAGCCTTAACATACAACATCTCAATTTTGCGGTATAGTTCATCGTTCATAAAGTGGCGATCGCTCCTTTGATTTGGTCAGCGTCAATATCGATGTAACGTTCTAAAGCTTTAAAATCACGGTGTCCAGTAATTTTCTTAATCGTGTAAGGACTTGTACCGTTACGATGCAGTTTGGTAATGAACGTGCGGCGGGTCGAGTGAGTGCTAATTCCCTTAGCCGCAAAACCAGCTTTTTCACAGGCACGCTGCAAAATGTCATAGGCATTACGCCAAGTTATACACTTTTGGTAATCCCGGCTGGGAAATAGCCACAAGCTATCATCCGGCTTGTAACTAGCCAGTGATTCAGCTAAAACCGGATGTACTGGTACTTGACGAGTTTCTCTACTGCCATCTGGCCGACGCTTGCGAGTATTAGAGCGAAAAGTAATAGTTTCCCTGGGTGAACCATCAGCGTTATAAACATCACTTACCCGAAGTTGAACAATTGCCCCCCAGCGTTCACCTGTGTACCATGCCAAATCCAAAAGCAATTTATACTTTTGAGTTTTTAACTGTCGTCGTAACTTAGAATATTCAGCGTCAGTCAGAATAGATGCTTGCCCACACCTATTATTTTTCATTGTAAAATCTCCTGTTTTAATATTCCGGTTTAACCAAGGTGATAAGTTAAATCGGAATATTTTGTTTTTTAGCTAATAAGTAAAAGCGTATTAATCCTAGCTATAGCAATAGTTTCACGTCCTCAGCACAACTACCGCTTTTACATAAAACTGGAAGATTTACGCTGAAGTGAAATTTGAATACAACGGAATTATTCACTTCATAAGAAATTCGTTTATGGCACAGGTCACGGATTTAACTTGGCAGCAAATAGAAACAGCATCCGGCTTAAACGACTTAATACAAATCGACCCGACACACGGCGTAATGATCAAAGTCTCAGCACTATTAGCAAATCCTGTAACTGCTAAATCTGCCAGTGGAGTAGTCGAGGCATTATTTGAATTGAGAAACCACGCCGCCACCGCACAAGCAACGGTAAATGCAGGTCAAACCATTGGTGAAAGATTAGCAGCATTCCCGCCTACAACTAGTGGCACTGCTGTAAATGGCTATGTAGTGCAAGCAGGTCAAATTATTGTCAAAACTCCATTAGCTACAAACGGAATAGTAGGAGCCAATAATTAATGACAGGGAATAAGGGAGTATTCAGAAATGTCAATATTCTCCGAGAATTTAATGCAGGTAGTACAACCGAAATAATTGACATTTATCAACCAGGATGGCTCAACGCTTACGACATAGTAACCACTGCCAAATATAGTGGATTTATTACCTCACTCAGATTAACAATTGATATTTCATCAATCCCAGAATTACAACCAGTGCCTACAGATGCTTTAGCAGATGACACAACAATTAATAATGCTGCTACTGAAACATTTAATGGTAATGGGAAAAAGTGTTTGAGTTTTTATATCAGGACTAGCGACACACCAATAATTAAAGTAGCTGATATTTATTTATTTAATCAGCGACCCTATTATTACTTGGATTTAATTAATTACTTTACCAGTGCCGGGACTTTTGACGTTGCCCCAGACACAATTATCAGTTGCGGAATAACTGACGCTGGCTATGGACTATTAACCGGAAACGACCGGATTTTACTATTAGGTACTGCCGTAGAAGAAGTACCACAAACAGCACCAGATACAACCACAATTATTAACAACGGCACTAGCAGCACTACTCTTTTAGACTTAGCACCAATTACTAACGCTATCGCCGCTTTACAAAACGATATTGACTCAATCCAAGCATTACTAGGTGAATAAAATGCCGATTACCGTAAATGATAATGATTTCCCACCCAGCTATGACTCTACACTTAACTTAATTCAATTAGTTAAAAGTTACCCATATCTCATCAAACAAATTACTGGCAACCTTTCATGGCTGGATTTGCCAGAAACTAGTATTAAAAACTTACTAACTAGCGTCAATCAAAATACTAATGATATTAATATTTTGACTCAAGATTTAACAAATGCTTTCACTAGCATTTCATCAAACACAACTGCGATTAACGCAATTAACGCTATTAGTAGACCGCGAATTTTGTGGAAAACTACCAGAGCGCAGAATTTTACAATCGGCACATCTGCAACTACTTTGTACACTATAACAATTCCCGCCGGAACTTGTAGTATTGATAGTATTTTGAATTTACATATCAATATATACGGCAGTAATACGACCAATACAAAAACATTTACAGTAATTTGTAATGCCACTACAATAACTAGCTTTAACCTCGCTCAAAATACTACATATCCTTATAGGAAAAGGATTGCCTTTAATAATGCCTTAAACGCTCCTTATTGCACCGCTATAGGTGACGGTGGTTACTCGACAATAGCCGGAATATATCTCTCTGGATTTGCTGATTTTTCTCAAGCTCAGACAATCACAGTCAGAGCGACTGCATCGGTAGCTAATGAGTCTGTATTTGTGAATGGTGGTTATTTAGAACTGATATAAAAATATGCCAGTTGATTACGCCGAACCGCAAAAGCTGGCAGATTTTAAAATTGAAGTTCTACCAGCAAATAGCAATAATCCAATTGCAGTTAAGCAAGTTGGTAGTAATGTTTTTACTCCAGTAGGTAACAGTTCAATAGTTCCTATTAATAGTAGAAATAGTGATTTAGGTAAGCCTAGCAACTTGCCACCATTACAAAGTAATCTTAGAAATGAAGGACAATATAGAACGATTGACTTAAGACCATCTACTAAAGGTGGCTATGCTTCACCGTCTTATCCGCAATCTAATCAAATTCCTTCTAAAATTTCAGATCCGCGTTACCCTCAAGGCGTAACTGCCAATGACGTAGAAGGAACGGCTGCATTAGGCGCTTTTACATTGGGAATTTATGATCAACTCACTGGCACTAATCCAATAGGCAATCCAAATGCTAGAAGACAAAATCAGAGAGAAGCATTCCAGCCTTTAGATGACTTAGCCTACAGAGCAGGCCGGCGGACTGCTGGTGGCGCTCAGGATGCAATCAACGATGCTCAAGCAGCGATTAAAAAAACCAGAGATGAAATCTGGAAGAACAGACCACAATTTGAAATACCAAAAATCAAAATACCTGAGTGGGATATTGAATTTCCCGAAATTAGACTACCTGAATTTGAAATTCCACCATTTCCCCAACCACAACCAATACCACCACCACCAAAGCCAAAACCACCACGACCACAACCACAACCCAATAAATTCAAATTACCAATTTTGTGTGATTGTGGTACGAATGTTTGGTTTGGTTTTACACGTAAAGGTGCTAGTCTTGGCAGTCCATACAATGAAGATTTATCTGGTTGGACAGATGGTTTTACATCATTAATATCAGGTGAAGCTAACCCTGACTTGGTGACATTGCTACCACCAGGAAGCCAAGCTTTTACCTCTTCATTTACCAGCTTTGATGCCTGGAATAATCCGATATGGATTCAAGCGGGTTATACAACAAATAACCAGAATAATTCCGTAACGGTACACTACACCGCTAGAAAATTTAATTCTCAAGAAATCAAAGACAATGGCGGTTATGTCACTGTTGACTTACCGCAGTTTATTAATACTAGGAGTGTAGATGGTAGCCAATCACCAGTATCTACACCTTGGCAGGTTGCTTTTGTCAGTTGTGATGGCTGTCAACCTTACCCAGCGCCAGAAGATTTTATCCCAGCTCCTCCACCACCAGTACCACCAGAAAAGGATTGTTGTCGTATGGGTTGTTGTCCTCCAGCTACAAAGATTGACTATAGATTAATTAAAAAGTTAATGGTTGAAACTATTAAGGAACAGAAATTTAGTGTTGATGTTCCGATAGTTAAATGTGAGAAAAATGAGAAGTCGGGGCAGTGGGAACCAAAAATCAGTTATGCCACATTAGATTTTTTTGCTACTAGTAAAGAGCAAGCTGAACAATTAGCACAATTACATATTGAAAATGCTAAACAAGCATCTGAGTTATGTTTGTCCAGAAATAAAAGTGATGAAGCTATTGCTTCTTTACCTTTGGGCTGGCAGATTCGCAACGAAGGCTCAAGACCTCAATTAGTAATTCAATGTGCAGTACAGCAGAGGGATGCTAACAATCAAATAAAATATGGTAGTGCTGTTTATCCTATTACTGTTCCCCATTGGAAAGGGGGAATTAATGATAGTCCGAAACTGCCTGTTTATAAAAAGGGCAATCATGAGGGCATATTAGTATTAGCTGACAATAGCCGAGTAACGATTCATGCTGCTAATAGAACTGAGTGTATAAAAATTATTAATGCTCTCAAACCTTGGATTAGAAAAGAGATGCTCAAAGGTTCTTACTTTAAAAGCGGAGATATTAATACAAATATTCTCATTCAGCCTGTCAAACCTATGTATGGTCGTTACTTCTCTACTGGTCAAAAAAATAATAAACCCGATTGGAGGGTAGATTTCCCATGATGCGAATGCCCAGAAGAATTCGCTGTCAAAGTGATAAATTGAATGGTAAAGATGAGAACGGTAAGCCGACTTACATTTCACTCTCTCAAGCTAAACAAATTCTTTATTTACACGAATCAACCATCAGACATCACATTATTCGCCGAAGAATTCGAGCTTTTAAATCAGGCGGCAAGTGGTATGTAAATGTGAGTGATGTTCGCGCTCTTAGACAAATGCAAAGTCGTTGAGCAAGGGAGATCCAAAAAATAAAATCGCCCACCGTATAAAGGATCTGGTTGGTGAACGACTAGCATTTGTGCCTTCGCCCCTAAAGGGCGAAGGCGACGGTGGGCGATTTTATTCATGGCAAGTGCCCAATCTACGATAGAGCCTTAAGGCTCTATCGGGATTTTACTCAGAAATCGCTGACATACAAGGCTTTGAGCGTTTAGCTTGGTGGGGAGATTTTCAGAAAATACAACACTAGACAATATGGCAGCTTCAGTCGAAACCAATGCTACTACCCTGGAAGGTCAATTATGGGAAGTGGCTATCAAAACTCAGCTTGCAGAATTGGCGGTTCCCGCAGATACTCGCCCGAATAACATCCAGACTACGCTTGATGTTGAGAATGGAAGTATCTCGATTACCTTTACTTGCCCTGCCACCTTCACCGTCAATGCTACTGGTGGATTGGTTGCAGTTCCTACTCCTTATTTAACTTAATCATCTCAAAGTAATTAGCAGTTTCTCGCAATTTCATGAGGTGAAATATGGCAAAGGATTCAAAAACACAGGTTTATTACGTTAATATCGGTGGCGGACTGGCTAATGTTGGTTCTGTGCGTTTTGCTTGGCGTGGCAAGAAAAACCTGTATAAAAATATCGCTGATGGCTTAGGTGTTGTCTTGGCCAAAGACAACGATAAAGGATTGGTTTTTGGGACTAATAATCCTCGCCCTGCGGAAGTGCGGATTAGCTACACAGATGCTAATAGCGGAGCATCGAAAACTACAATCCGTTTTTGTGAACCAGACAAACTGAACAGTGTCACTCTTGGCGGTGCTTTGAACGGTAAAAAGGTTTGGGTGGCTGGTGTTGAACACAATATCAACAAAGTAACTCTCAAGTCTAATTAATGGAATTACTTGACGGTTACAACAA
>JAGKSW010000046.1 GCA_018993265.1 Nostoc sp. TH1S01 | reverse complement strand
CGTAATTTGCTGTCTAATTATTTAATTCAGCAACTAAAACGCCCAAGTATTCTTATGTGCTTGGTTTGATTTAAATTGTCCCCTGGTAGGGCTGCGCCCTGCCCACTATTTGTGCCAGTTGCGTAAGTCCTGTAAACTAGTAGCGACATAAGGATGTTCTTTACCGTACTGTTTTTCATCCAATGCCAAAGCGCGGAGAAATAATGATTCCGCTTGTTGATATTTTTGCTGTTCTCGATAAACTGTAGCCAAATTATTCCAGATAGTAGTCAAAGAAGAAGACTCATTGTTCGGCATTTTCTCTCTAATCTTCAGAGCGCGCAGCAACAAAGATTCTGCCTGTTGATATTTCCCTTGCGCTTGATAAACTACAGCCAAATTACTCAAAGTAATAGCAACCAACTCTTCTTTACCCTGAAGCTGCTCAAAAATAGCCAGAGCGCGGATAAATAAAGATTCTGCCTGTTGATATTTTCCCTGTGAATAGTAAACTTGTGCCAAACTATTCAAGCTAGCAGCAACATCAGGATGTACTTGATGAGGATGCTCCTTTTCTGTAATAGCAAGAACCCGGAGAAATAGTGGTTCTGCCTTTTTATATTGTCCTTGTTCCTGATACATTAAAGCTAACAGACCCAAATTAATAGCGACTAATGGATCTTCTTTCCCCAAAACTCGCTCAAACATAGCCAGAGCGCGTTCTGCTAAAGGAATAGCAACACGACTTTTCCCTTCTAGATGTAATTTTACTGCCTGTGTAGCTAATTCTAAAGCTTCCTTTAATGCTGCTTGTTGCTCTGCTGAATATGCAGGCGTTTGCTGTTGCGCTAGGCTTTGGACTGGCACACTTAAAAGTAACCCTGTGGCCATCACACCCGAAATTGTCCAAGGTGCTAGGCAAATACCCGCAGCATTAATTGCACTGAATAATTTTTTCACAGTCAACTCACAAGCTTGTATAAGTCAGTTATCAGTTATCAGGGAACAGTGATCACGGTTTCAGTCAGGGATTTGACTCTTGTTAACTATCACTTATGAGAAGTGAAGGACTTCAAAATATATTGTTGATTACTGTTCACTGTTCACTGATGACTGTTAATTGAATCATGCCGTTTTCAGCAATTTTCGTAAAGCACTTGTGAAAAAACTCAAAAACTCTCCCCTTACTCTCCGCGCCTCTGCGCCTTTGCGCGAAACAAAAAAACATCCCACAACACCCAACGCAGAAAAATTCCTGACAGTTCCACCTCCAAGCCTCACCTTTCACCCTCAGAACTTGGAATGTCGAGTAAAAAACCTGAAACTTCACCCTCAGAACACCAACATTCGAGTAAAAAGCTGGAAACTTCACCCTCAGAACTCGAAGTTTCACCCTTTGCACATAAAACTTGAGCCTCAGAACTTGGAATGTCGAGTTCTGAGGCTCAAATGTCGTGTTCGGAAGTTGAAACAATTTTCTCTCAGCAGAAAAGTCTATTTAACTAAACTGCTCAATTATGCCACCGCCTAACACCTTTTCCCCGTCGTACCACACTGCTGCTTGTCCAGGGGTAATGCTGAACTGGGGTTCATCAAATACCAAGCGGACGCGGGAATTTTCTAGGGGAATTACTGTTACTGGTACAGGCTGAGAACGATAGCGGACTTGGACTTCAGCTTGAATTGGTGCGGAGGGTTCAGCGATGGAAACCCAGTTTACTCGCCCGACTGTACATTCTGGCTGAGTTACCTTAGTGCGATCGCCTACCACAACCCGATTATTCACAGCATCTAATTCCACTACATATAATGGTTCCGCCGCCGCAATTCCCAAACCTTTGCGCTGACCAATGGTGTAATGATGCACACCATCATGCTGTCCCAAAACTTTACCTGTAGTATCGACAATATCGCCTTTTTTGGGAGCAAGATACTTATCTAAAAATGCCTTCATGGAACCGTTGCTTTCGACTAAGCACAAGTCCTGACTTTCTGGCTTATCGGCAGTTTTCAAATTATATTCAGCAGCAATTCGGCGTGTATCTGTTTTTTCTAGTTCTCCTAAAGGAAATAGGGAAGCCGCGAGTAAATCTTGAGACAAATCATACAAAAAGTAAGACTGGTCTTTGTTACGGTCAACGGCTCTTAATAACTGATAACGATTAGTTGCTGCGTCATAATTAATTCGGGCATAATGACCAGTAGCAATGCGATCGCATCCTAGTTGTTCACGGGCATATTCCACCATAGGGCCAAACTTCACCGTTTTATTGCACTGCGAACAAGGTAACGGTGTAATTCCCTCACTATAACCAGACACCAAATAATCAATAATATTGGTCTGAAAGACATCCCGAATATCAACAACTTGGTGGGGAATACCTAGTTGTTCGCAAATATCAGCCGCGTCGATCATTCCTTCAGAGCAACATTGCCCTTTGCCTTTCATTAGCCAAAGAGTTAAACCAACCACTTCATAGCCCTGATGATGCAGGATAGCAGCAGCGACAGAACTGTCAACGCCACCAGAAAGACCAACGACAACTTTTTTCATATCTCTAATGTTTTAGACTAGCAGCTGCTGACGACAGCAATTAAAACTGTCTCAATTAATTCTGATGGGCTACAAGATCCCCAACTGGCGGATCTAAATACCCTGAGTGAGCGATCGGCTTTTCCTAAAGACAGCTGCGCGACTGCTCAATTGTAGCATATATATCTCAAACCCTTGCTGGTCAAGCACTTGGGTGACTAAATGAATAATTAGTAATTACAGTAACTCAAATTTGGTCAGCGTGTATCCATTGCCACCTGTCCCGACGGATTTTATGCTTAGACTATATATGTTGAAAAACTTTGTTAGTACTATGTCCATAAAGTTATCAGGTCAGTTTCGTGCATTGCCGATAATGCCCTTATTTTTAGGAAGTTCCTTGGCAATTATTTCGCATATTTATCCAGCCCAAGGACAAGTCAACAGCCATCATATTTTGCTGTCGCAACAAACAGTAATTGAAACATTACCACCACCGCCAGATACTTCAATCTCACCTGATAATCAACAAACTTTACCCCAAATACAACCAGGGCAAATTGAGCAATATGATCCCACTCCTTTTCCCTACCCATCCACAAACAATCAATCTCAGCAAAATCCTTTACTGATTCAACCAAGTCAGCCAAATCAATACAGCCAGAACTTTGAACGCTACTTTGTTTATGTAGATAGCAATAATTACCAAACGCTGCAAAGAGTCCGTCAAATTGAACCAGGGGCTTACATTCGCCAATATCAAGGGCGTTCTATTATCCAGTCAGGAGTTTTTAACAGACAATCTAATGCCCAAGAGCGTGTGAGACAATTACAGTCTTATGGTATCCGTGGTGCAAGGGTTGTCAGCTTTTCTAACGGGCAAGAAATACAAACTTTTAATAGTGGCAGTAGTGGCTATTCTGAAAATAGAAGTAATAGATACTATGTTGTCATTCCTGGTAAAACCCAAGATTTACCTGTAATTGCTGACGCAATCATCCGTGGAAGTGGATATTCTAGCTTAGTTCAAGAAAGACAAAAACCCTTGGGCCCCCATGTAGCTGTAGGGCCGTTTGCTGAACGGGGCGATGCGGACAGATGGAATAAATATGTACGTGATTTAGGATTTGGTAATGCCAGGGTTTATTACAGTAGGTAAGTGCTGAGTATTGAGTTTTGAGTTAAAAGTAAAGAGTAAAAAGTCGATTCAAACTTTTTGAATAATGAGGAAGTCAGAATAAGAAAGTGGGTAAAAAAGAACCAAGGCGAATGGCATATCACTAAATTTGCCATGAAATCAAGGTGTTTTACTACTGATTTAATCGCTAGTCACTAAGAGGATGTTTGAAAAGTATTGGGCGAATAGAATTCGCTACTACACAAGCAAAG
>JAGKSW010000045.1 GCA_018993265.1 Nostoc sp. TH1S01 | reverse complement strand
CTGTGTAGCCGCGATTTCCAATCGCCCGGTGAGTAATAATTTAGACTTTTCAAACAACCTGTAAAAGATAAGTTCTCAATTCTGGCTTCTGACTTCTGAATTCTCCTTTGCTAATTTTTAACTCAACTCCTATCAGCAAGTAAACTTGGAAATTTAGAATAATGCAAAACGCATCTCTCCTTCATATCAAGCACTCTCAAAACAGACAAGAACATATTTCACAAGTTGTAGTTACGGCTGGGCAAATGCGGGATATTGAAGGGCGAATTTTTGGCGCTGGGATGCCTGTAGCCGCTTTGATGGAAAAGGTTGTAGGCATAATTGCCCTTCGCATTCAAGAGTTGTTTCCCTTGTCTAGCAATTTATACCGTGTAGGTATTTTAGTTGGCCCTGGTCATAATGGTGGCGATGCTTTAGTTGTAGCTCGTGAATTACACTTGCGTGGTTATGAAGTTTGGATATATTCGCCTTTTTCTAAGTTAAAAGAATTAACTGCACAGCATTTGCAATATGCCCAAAGTTTAGGTATTTCTTGTTATGAAAATCTTGAGCAATTGCCGAATTGTGATTTTATAATTGATGGATTATTTGGCTTTGGATTAGAAAGACCGCTTACTGATGCGATCGCTTCCGCAATTAATCAGTTCAACGAATGGAATCAACCGATTATTAGTATTGATATCCCTTCCGGGTTGCATACCGATACAGGCGAAGTTTTGGGGACAGCGATTCGCGCTACTCACACATTATGTTTAGGCTTGTGGAAGTTGGGTTTATTGCAGGATCATGCTTTGGAGTATGTTGGCAAAGCTGAGTTAATTGATTTTGATATTCCGATCGCAGATGTGGAAGCTGTATTGGAAGATATACCCAAAATTAGACGTATTACTAGAAAAACAGCAATTTCTACTTTACCTTTGCCGCGTCCAGCAGTAACGCACAAGTACAAAGAAGGACATTTATTATTAATTTGCGGTTCGCGGCGTTATGCTGGCGGTGCCATTTTAACAGCTTTAGGGGCGCGGGCTAGTGGTGTGGGAATGCTTTCTGTGGCGGTTCCGGAATCGTTGAAATCGATTTTGGTGTCGCATTTACCGGAAGCATTAATTATTGGCTGTCCAGAAACAGAGACGGGGGCAATTTCGCAACTACAATTACCGGAGAATAGTAATTTAAGTTCTTTTAGTGCGATCGCTTGTGGCCCTGGTTTAACCCGCGAAGCTACTCCCATTGTGCAGCAAGTTATTGAGAGCGATCGCACTTTAGTTCTAGATGCCGATGGTTTAAATATTTTGGCACAGCTAGGAACTATCCCAACTTTAAAAAAACGGCAAGCAGCAACTGTACTAACTCCCCATACAGGCGAATTTCAAAGATTATTCCCTGATGTGTCGGATGCGAAACACGACAGAATTAAAGCTGTCAGGGAAGCCGCAGCCCAAAGCAACGCAGTGGTATTGTTAAAAGGCGCTAGGACTGCGATTGCTAATTCTCAAGGTGCAGTTTGGATTAATCCCGAAAGTACCCCAGCTTTAGCCCGTGGTGGTAGTGGTGATGTGCTAACTGGGTTACTGGGGGGTTTATTAGCACAAGCCGCTAAAAAACAAATTCCTGTAGAAGATATTGTCGCTACTGCTGCTTGGTGGCATTCTCAAGCTGGAATTTTAGCAGCCCAAGAACGCACAGAACTAGGTGTAGATGCGTTTACATTGACGCAATATTTATACCAAGTTCCAGCAAAATATAGTAACTGGAGATGTGATTAGGCGAAATCAGACAATGGAAGCTTTACCCGATAACTGGGCAGATATCCAACCTGATATTGTATATTTTTCTTCCACTGGTCTGCTAGTTTCATTTGCCGAGTCACAGATAAAGCTGGGATTAAAATATGATCATCAGGGCAAACATTTAAAAGCCATAGAGAAAGGGCAAGTCTCCCCTCGCGGTAATGTTGGGTTGGTGGCTTCCCAGGAATCCGGCTACGATGTGAAATCTAAAGTCTTAGGTAAAGGTGGCGATCGCCGATTTCATGCAAAATTTATTGATGGTGTCTTACATTTCCCAGGTTTGGTAACAGAACATTAAACCCACGTAATTATGACAAGACTGGAATTAAAAAATCATCAAGTCTGGCAAGATTTAACTGAAATCTTAGAAAATTTAGATGCCAACATTCTAGTTCAAGAACATCTTAACCAATGTGATTATCAAGTGTGTGGTTACTGGGATGAACAAAATAAATATTATGAAACAATTAAGTTGCCTCGTAACCTAGAAGCAGAATTAGTTAGCAGTTCTATTGGTGTTACTCACACTGAACGTTTTTTTCAACTAAAGTTTTTACTTATAGCTGATGGTGCTGATGTTACACAAAATCATAACACTCAAAAGATTGGTGAGTTAGTTCTTGTTTATGATGACAATCTAGAATTTGTTGATGAGAATTGGTTGTTAGATGTCGATTCTCCAATGCTTGAAATAAGTTAAACTTCAGTGACCAACTTTGATGAGTTTAAATATTAAATAGAATTTAAAACCCAATCACAGAAACAGCCTTTCGTTTTCGCGGCTTTCGCGGATTACACCAAACAATATAGCGTTTATTAATCTGCTGAGGTACTGAGTATCACTAATAAATTTGAAAAAATTTCTGCGTAACTCT
The DNA here is from genome assembly GCA_018993265.1 of Nostoc sp. TH1S01. Classification (GTDB taxonomy): domain Bacteria; phylum Cyanobacteriota; class Cyanobacteriia; order Cyanobacteriales; family Nostocaceae; genus Nostoc_B. The sequence continues at coordinate 17,648 of JAGKSW010000045.1, read as the reverse complement.
GCGCTTTCCCCTGCGCCCCTCTGCGTTGAAAAACATTAAATCTGTACCTCACTTAACTGGGAATCGCTATATTTGCTAAATCGTAATTCGTAATTCAATGTTGAACTAACAATTACGAATTACGTTAGCGAGTCTTTGAGCGTCACTCAATTTTGGATTTTGGATTTACGATTTTGGATTAACCTCTCCTTATAAAGAAGAGGCTTAAATATTGAAAAATTTTTGTTTTTCTTCTGGGTTAACCCACTGCTTGAGACCAAATATTTTAGATTTCAAATTTTCATTTAATCCAAAATCTAAAATCTAAAATTGCTTCGGTCATTATGAATTACAACTTCACTTGTTGTAAATGACTGCGGGGATTATATGTACGTATAGCCCGAATTTTTTCATAATACTCCCGTTCTTGGGGGCTGAGGTCTTTTGGTGGGGCGATCGCCACTTTCACCAATTGATCACCCCGTCCACCTTTGGGTAACGGCCAGCCTTTACCTCGTAAACGCAAGGATTGACCAGAACGTACCCCCGCAGGCAGTTTTACATTTACATTGCCATCAGGTGTAGGTACATCAATAGAAGCACCTAAAGTTGCTTCATCGGGTGTAATTGGCACTTCACACACCAAATTATCGCCTTCAATTTGGAAGAAGGAGTGGGGTTGCAATTCAACTTTTAAATACAAATCGCCTCTTTGTTGGGTCATGGGGTTAATTTGACCTTTGCCCCGCACCCGCAAACGACTACCGGGTTTAGCACCAGCCGGAATGCGAACATCAATTGTTTCACTACCCAAATTAAACCGCTTCTGCACACCAGCAAATGCTTCGGAGAAACTCAAGGTAATTGTGGCTTCCGTATCTTGGGCTGCACCTGCACCTGCACCCATATCTTGGAAACCAAAATCGTTAAAGCCACCGAAACCGCTACCAGGTCTACCTGTGCTAGTGCGGTAAGAGTAGTTTTGTCTGCCAGTTGGGCGAGGGCCAGGCGCACCACCAAAGCGGCCTAACAACTCATTAATAAACTCATCAAAACTGCCGTATTGACTGAAGTCGAAACCACCCATATCAACGCCAGCACCGCCGCCAGGGAAGCCTTCGCCGACTTGTTTCCAATATTGACCAAATTGGTCGTATTTTTTGCGTTTATCTGGGTCAGATAATACTTCGTAGGCTTCGTTGACTTCTTTAAAACGTGCTTCTGCTTGCTTGTTGCCAGGATTAACATCGGGGTGAAACTTTCGCGCTAGTTTACGAAAAGCTTGTTTAATTTCCTCTGGACTGGCAGTCTTACTAACTCCCAAAAGTGAATAATAATCTTTGAAGTCGGTTGCAGCCATCTACCAGCCTCCTGTAGAAATTTACTTTAAGTTTTTTTGTAAGATGTCAGATTTATATTTTGCTAGGTATAATGCCGAGCAATTAGATTCTGATTTTAAATTAACAAACAATACACACTTTCAAGTGGGGTTCTTGCTCACTGCACCAGGGCAATTTCCGTACTCTGGGGAAGTATGAAGTGTGAAGTATGAAGTATGAAATTCATCCTTTTGCCTTTTGAGCATTAATTCTTCACCATATTTTAATCAAATAGTCTAATCCTTCAGTCAAGCTGGGTGGAGCGTCTCGGAGTTGGCGATGCATTCGGAAAATGACTTCTTCGGGAACTTGGCGATCGCGTCGTTTATTTCGAGCTAAACACAGCCATACTGGTGTAGTTAGCCAAATTGCCTCAATTTGAGTAAAGCCTAAGTTACGGATGAGCGCAATGAGTTCGCGGCGATGGCTTCTTTGGGCATTGGTAGCATCAAAAATTGCCGATTGATTGGCATTCACAGTTTGTTGGAGTTGCCGTTCAACTTCCCGCCAAATCAGCAACCACGGCCCTTGAATTATTTCATGACCAAACAATTGCCCCCGGATCGCATCTGTGGAAATCAGCTGCATCTGGGGGCATTCTGTAATTAATTGTTTTGCTAAAGTTGACTTGCCGCTACCCGGAAGACCGATGAGTAATGTTAGTTTAGTCATTTGTCATTTGTCATTTGTGCTTGGTTATTAGTCACTAGTCTTGAGCCAATGACTAACAACTATTGACCAATGACCATTGACTAATAACTAAATAATCGTTCCATTGGGAATTACTGCATTTTTCAGGACAACTACAATACCGCTACGGATGTAGAAACCTTGACTTTCACGGTCAGCTTCCTGGACGTTATCTTTGTTGATAATTTTGACATCATGTCCGATGCAAGCATTTTTATCAACGATCGCCCGACGAATAATCGTATCTCGACCAATGCCTATGCCAATTTTATCTTCGTTAATTTTGCCATGACTCTCCACGGAAGCATGATAAAAGTCCGCACCCATGAGCAACGATTCTTCGATAATCGAACCCGATTCAATCCGCGATCGCACGCCCAAAACAGAATGTTGAATGCGGCAGTTTTTCAAAATACAGCCTTCACCAATAATAGATTCGGTGACATGGCAATCTAATAATTTCGTGGGCGGTAGATAACGCGGGCGAGTGTAAATTGGTGCTTCTTCATCGTAGAAGCTAAAAGGCGGTTGCGGTTGCTGAGTTAGGGCTAAATTGGCATGATAAAACGCCTCAATTGTCCCGATATCTTCCCAATAGTCATCAAATAAGTAAGCTTGAATGTTATGGTCTTTAGCCGCATCGGGAATAATTTCTTTACCAAAGTCAGTCCGTTCTAATTGTTCCCGCAACAACTTGATCAAAACATTTTTCTTAAAGACATAAATCCCCATTGAGGCGATATATGGCTGTTGTTCGGCTTGTTCTTTGGTTAATCCCAATACGGTGGTGTCAACCTGCATTGCCTTGAGGGCTTCACCTTTGGGCTTTTCGCTAAAGTCAATCACCCTACCGGAATGATCAATTTTCATTAAGCCAAAGTCGGAAGCTCGGCGATCGTCAATGGGAATAACCGAGAGTGTAATATCAGCATTGGTTTCTCTATGGCGGTGGATGAATTGGCGGTAATCCATCCGATAAAGATGATCCCCTGAGAGAATCAAATATTCATCTACATCCCATTCCTCCAACAGCCAGATATACTGTCGCACTGCATCGGCTGTACCTTGGAACCAGTTGGGGTTTTCTGGAGTTTGTTGTGCTGCTAGCACTTCCACAAACCCTTCACTGAATCCACTAAAATTGTAAGTACGTGCAATGTGACGGTTCAGAGAAGCTGAGTTGAATTGTGTCAGGACGTAGATTTTAAAAATTTCCGAATTAATACAGTTACTGACAGGGATATCAATTAAGCGATATTTCCCTGCCACGGGTACTGCTGGTTTTGCCCGGAGTTTGGTTAAAGGGTAAAGGCGGGTGCCTGCGCCACCACCGAGAATGATTGCTAAAACTTTTTTCACAAAATTTCTCCCGACTGCCTTTCAACTCTCACTTTCAGTTTATGACTGTATGTTGCCTCTGATAAGGGGGGATCGAAGATTCTCAGGAATGATTTTTGAAAAATACTGGTTATCATTGACGCTACTTGAGAAGTAAAGCCGCCCCAGACTTATACTAAGTTGCTTTCAGAAATAGTATTCCTACTCCCTACTCCCTCCCTTGGTATTAGATAAACCACATCTGCCCAAGGTTGTAGGCCATCGGGTAGATATCGCCAGGAAAAAGTTTGACAGTCTTTTGGTGTTAGTATTTTAGGATGAGTTGCTACTGTTATCTAACTGGCAACAGCAATCGTTAAAATCTCAAATCCAAGCAAATTTCTATGTGGGTAACAATTCAATTAAATTAGCAGTGTGAGGCTAGTGCATACACCCACATACAAGTTTCCAAAATCAGCTGAATAACATCTATCTCTGGTTGACTAAAGTCAAGCCAGTAACATCGTATTTTATTTACAGATGCAGAACTTATGCACAAAGGTTATTTGTTAAGAATGGGTATAAGGGTGTAAGTGTATAAGGGTTTTGAACACCTACACTTCTACAGGAAAGTCAAAATTAAAAAATTCTCTGACTTTTGACTTGATTCTGCCCCTTTACCCTCAGCCAAACCCTTGATTTTGTGCCTTAATGCGTAAGTCCTCAGATCATGCCACACCCTGTAATTGTGTTTAAATAATGAACTCTAGGCGGTCAAAAAAATCTCAGTCTTCTACTTCTGACCAACAGCAGCAAGATAACCAAAATGAATTATTTCCGATTGTGGGGATTGGTGCATCTGCCGGGGGGTTAGAAGCATTTACCCAATTACTCAGCCATTTGCCCACTGATACAGGGATGGGATTTGTGTTTATTCAACACTTAAGTCCTGACCAAAACAGTCTGTTGCCTGAGATTCTGTCCCAGACAACGGAGATGCCGGTACTGCAAGCCCAAAATGGCATGGTGGTGGAACCCAATTATGTTTATGTGATTCCCCCTAACGCGATGATGACGATCGCTGAAGGCAAGTTAAACCTGAGTCCGCGTCAGATGACTCACGGTCAAGTCATGTCAGTGGATACATTCTTTTTTTCGTTAGCCAAGGAACGGGGTAGTAAAGCCATGGCTGTGGTGTTGTCTGGGGGTGATGCTGATGGTGCTAGGGGATTAGAGGCAATTAAGGCGGCGGGAGGGATTACCTTTGCTCAATCAGAAGAATCGGCACAAGTGAGGAGTATGCCGAATACGGCTGTGGCTTCTGGTCAGGTAGACTTTGTGTTAACACCGTCTGCGATCGCTCAAGAGTTAGCCAAGCTTAGTCATCATCCCTACGTTAGTCATCCCATCCCAGAAAAAGTAGCTGAAGTCATCCCCTCAGATGACACTCCTCTGTCTAGCATCTTTAGTTTGTTAAAGGATGCTACAGGAGTTGATTTTAATTATTACAAGCAAACCACCCTCAAGCGGCGCATTCTGCGGCGGATGATTTTATACAAGCTAGAAAGATTAGAAGATTATCTGCGTTATCTTCAGGATCATCCTGCGGAAGTGAGAGCCTTGTATTACGATGTGCTAATCACGGTGACTAGTTTCTTCCGCGATCCGGAAGCTTTTGATGTTTTAAAAACCAAAGTATTTCCGCAAATTACTCAAGAGCGAAACTCTACTTTTCCTATCCGGATCTGGGTAGTGGGATGCTCCACGGGAGAAGAAGCTTATTCAATTGCGATTTGTTTACTAGAATACTTGCAAAATCAAGGTATTAATCGACAAATTCAATTGTTTGCTACGGATATTAATGAAATCGCCATTGAGAAAGCCAGAATCGGGATTTACAAACACAACCAATTAGTTGATGTCTCTCCTGAGCGTCTGCAACGTTTTTTTACTCCCGTAGAAGGTGGCTACCAAATCAGTAAACCAGTGCGCGAGGTCTGTGTTTTTGCTAGACAAAACCTGATTAATGATCCTCCTTTTTCTCATCTGGATTTAATTACCTGTCGCAATGTCTTGATTTATTTGAGTTCGGCTGTGCAGAAGAAACTGCTGCCACTTTTCCACTATGGTTTGCAGCCAAATGGCTTTTTAATGCTAGGCACATCCGAGACAGTGGGAGAGTTTAGCAATTTGTTTAGCTTGATTGACCGCAAGTACAAAATTTACTCGCGCAAAATGGCTGTGACTCGGTTAGGAATTGATTTAATTAGCAATCACTATCCCAGCGCAACTTTCAATCAGCCACTACCAGCCAGTGAAAGAACTGCAAATGATGTCGAAATACAGAAAGTGGCTGACCTAATTGTGTTGGAGCAATACGCTCCGGTGGGTGTAGTTGTTGACAGCGATTTAGAAATTGTCCAATTTCGCGGACAGACGAGTCCTTATTTACAACTACCATTAGGCAGACCGAGCTTTAATTTGCTGAAAATTGCCAAAGAAGAATTAAGACTAGAACTACGCACAACAATTCACCAAGCTAAAAAACGTGGTGTGGTGGTGAAAAAAGAAGGCATCCAAGTTAAAGACAACGAACAAATTAAACAGGTCACAATAGAAGTTATACCCTTTAATGCTCCGGGTACAACAGAACGCTACTTCTTAGTTCTGTTTGCCGAGATACCTAATATCCCCGCTTCTGTGTCTGATGTAACTGGCGATATCCGCCAAAGCCCACAAACTGATCACCAAGAAGAAATTCAACGCCTGCAACACGAGTTAGCTACTAATAAAGAATATTTGCAGTCGATTATTGAAGAACAACAAGGCACTAACCAAGATTTAAGGGCGGCTAACGAAGAAATTCTTTCTAGTAACGAAGAGTTGCAAAGCACCAATGAAGAATTGGAAACTGCTAAAGAAGAAATTCAAGCCACTAATGAAGAATTAAACACAATTAATGATGAACTGCAACGCCGTAACCTAGAATCCACCCAAATCAGCAACGATTTACAAAATCTTCTCAGCAGTATTAATCTTCCCATCTTGATGTTAGGTGGCGATTTACGAATTCGACGGTTTACTCCGATAGCTGAAACTATTTTTAACCTGATTCCGGCGGATGTCGGGCGACCCTTAAGTGATATTAATCACAACTTAAATATCCCTGACTTAGAACAGCAAATTTTAGAAGTAATTAACACACTCAACTTTAAAGCCCAGGAAGTCCAAGACCAAGAGGGACATTGGTATGATTTACGCATCCGTCCCTATCGCACCATCGATCATAAAATTGACGGGGCTGTTGTCGTGTTGGTTGATATTGATGCTCTGAAACGCAGCGCCAGACAAATCACAGCAGCCAGAGATTATGCCGAAGCAATTGTCGCCACTGTGCGCGACTCGTTAGTAGTTTTAGATACAGATTTACGCGTAATTACCGCCAATGAGTTTTTCTACGAAAAATTTCAGGTATTGCCAGCCGAAACTGAACAGCGTTTGATTTATGAAATCGGCAATGGCCAGTGGAATATCCCGCAATTGCGATCGCTCCTGGAAGAGATTCTGCCCCAACAAAGCCAATTCCAAGACTTAGAAGTTGAGCATAACTTTGAGCAAATTGGGCAGAAAATTATGCGGCTGAATGCGCGGAAACTGTCGCACATCCACGATGTACAGATGATCCTTTTAGTGATAGAAGATATTACTCAACAAAAGCAGCTAGAAGCAGAACGGACTCAACTGTTGGCTCAAGAACAATCCGCCCGTGAAGCCGCCGAGACAGCCAACCGCGCCAAAGATGAATTTTTGTCAATTCTGTCTCACGAACTGCGAAACCCCTTGAATGCGATGTTGGGTTGGGCAAACTTGCTGCGAACTCACCAACTAGAAGCCACCACAGTTAATCAGGGTTTAGCAGCCATTGAAAGTAGCGCCCAGGCTCAAGCCCATTTGATTGGTGATTTATTGGATATCTCCCGCATTAGCTCAGGTAGACTGCAAATGAATCCTCAAGAAATTGAGCTTGTGCCGATTATTGAAGCTGCGATCGCGGTTGTGCGTTTAGCAGCAGAAAGCAAAAATATTCAAATTCACACTAATTTAGCGTCCACAAGCAGACCAATCGTTGGTGATCCTATCCGCTTACAGCAAGTAGTCTGGAATTTACTTTCTAATGCCATCAAATTCACCCCAATCAGGGGCAGAATTGATGTCACCCTCGAATACACAGCTTTGCAAGCGCAAATTCAAGTCAGCGACACAGGTAAAGGAATTAATCCAGAATTTCTACCCTACATTTTTGAACACTTCCGCCAAGCTGACGGTAGCAGAACCCGCTCTAACCCAGGCTTAGGATTAGGTCTTTCAATCGTGCGCCACTTGGTAGAACTCCACGGCGGCACAGTAGAAGCTGAAAGTCCAGGTGAAGGCCAAGGCGCAACATTCATTGTCAGACTACCGCTACAAACTAACCAACAAGAATTTTCTGTGCTGACTGCTGCCTTAGCATCTGCCACCAGAAACAGCCCACCGGAAATCCCCAGCGATGATCTTCCCTCATTAGCAGGCGTGCGGGTGCTAGTAATAGACGATGAACCAGACATCCGTCGATTATTTCAATTAATCCTCGAAGAATATGGAGTTGAAGTCACCGCCGTCGCCTCAGCCAGCGCCGCACTATCAACATTAATGGCCAATCCTGGCGGGTACGACGTACTGTTGTCTGATATTGGCTTACCAGGAGAAGACGGTTATGCGCTGATTCGCCAAGTCAGGGAACTCAGCCCCGAAATTGGAGGACAAATCCCCGCCGCCGCCCTCACCGCCTATGCTGGTGATGCAGATTATACCGAAGCTTTAGCCGCAGGCTACCAAATGCACCTAGCTAAACCAATCGAACCAGCACAATTAGTAGCTTTAGTTGCTGCGTTGAGTAAACGTATTTGAATTACCCTCTGCTCCCTGGAGCGGTATTAATGATACGTGACGACGACCTATCCTCAAATCTTGCATCAAGCCCCGACGATTTTAATCGTTAGGTGCAAGATGTGTGTCTCCCTAAACCCCTCTCCGAAGCGGCTACGGTGTACACACAAATCCGGGTTAAGCGCATCTATCCCGCCTCGGAATAAATTCCGAGTCTCATAGTGCAAGTCCTCTCAAGAGGACTCAAGCAGAAGTTCATTTCAGTCCACGCTTTGTGGACTTTGGCTATCAGCCTAGAACTTTAGTTCAAGGCGGGATGCGGTTTCATCCAGCAAATTTTCGACTTGTGTGTACACGGTAGCTCTGCACCTCTGCTACCCCTGGCAATTGAATATTTTTATTTGCAAGCCCCTAGACTGGTGTGTGAATTGGTTGTTTAACTAGCGATCGCACTGCGGCAATTATGGCATCAGCATCGATTTTGGCAGCATGAAGTAATTCTTCTGGGGTTCCCGATGTTGGCATTTCACTCACAGCTAATTTGATGAGTTGTAGTTGTGGCCCATCGTAAGTTGGCATTTCCCCAACACCTGCAAAAGCATCCAATACCGCCGCACCTAATCCTCCTTCTAGCCAATGATCCTCAACTACGACTAAGTTACCTTCGGTGTCCTGTGCGGCTTGATGTAGGGTTGGCACATCAATGGGTTTGACAGAGTAAGCATCGATAATCCGGACTGTAATCCCGGCGTTTTTCAGTTGTTCATAAGCCTTGAGGGCTTCATGTAAAGTAATCCCTGCACCAATGATAGTGGCTTGGTCTTGGTCAGAACTGCGGATAACTTTGCTACCACCAATAGGAAATTCTTCTTCCGCACCATAAATGACGGGTGTAGCTTCGCGGGTTGTACGTAAGTAGACAATATCTTGGCGATCGCTCATTTGTGCTACTAGTTTGGCGGTTTGATTCGCATCACTAGGATACAATACGGTACTACTCCACACAGCCCGAAAAGCCGCTAAATCTTCTAATCCCATCTGAGAAGCGCCATCTTGACCGATGGATACGCCAGCGTGGGAACCCATTAATTTAATATTGGCGCGGGAAACAGCCGCCATCCTGATAAAGTCGTAGGCACGGGTCAAAAAAGCGGCAAAAGTAGAAGCAAAGGGTTTATATTTTCTGACTTGCAAACCCACCGCAGCCGCTACCATTTGTTGTTCAGCAATGTACATTTCAAAGTAGCGTTCGGGAAAAGCTTCGGCAAAATCTTCGACATAAGTGGAATTACTGACCTCAGCATCAAGGGCAACTACATCTGGTTGAGCATTGCCTAAAGCTTTTAAAGCATCGCCGTAGGCTCGACGTGTAGCTACTTTTGTACCTTTTTCATAACTAGGAAGTTGCAGTGGTTGAGGCTGACCCGTAGGAACTGGTTGTGCTTGGGTTTCTGGTTGATTGACTGAGATGATAATCTGACGTTCACCGCCTAATTCGGCAATTGCTTGTTTTTCTTGTTCAGGTTTTAAAGCTTTACCATGCCAACCGCCTAAATCTTCTATAGTAGCCACGCCTTTACCTTTCTTGGTGCGGGCGATAATGACTGTCGGGCGATCGTTAATTTCAATAGCCGCACTCAAAGCTTGATCTATTGCGGTAAAATCATGTCCATCGATTTCCATAGCTTGCCAACCAAAAGCTTTGGCACGATTAGCGTATGCTTGTGTGTTCCAGCCTAATTCAGTTTGACCGCGTTGACCCAAGCGGTTGACATCAATAATCGCAATTAAATTATCTAAGGTGTAGTGTGCAGCATGGTCAAAGGCTTCCCAAACTGAACCTTCGGCGGTTTCACTATCTCCAAGTAACACCCAAACATGATAGGGAAGTTGGTCGAGATATTTCCCGGCTAAAGCTAAACCCACTGCAATCGGTAAGCCTTGCCCTAGAGAACCAGTTGCCACATCCACCCAAGGTAAAATAGGTGTGGGATGACCTTCTAAACGGCTACCCAATTTTCGGAGCGATCGCAATTCCTCATCGTTAATCACACCTGCGGCTTTGTACATAGAATAAAGTAATGGTGCAGCGTGACCTTTAGAAAAAATCAGGCGATCGTTATTCGGATTTTCGGGATGCTCAAAATCGTAGTGAAAATATTTGGCAAGTAAAACCGCCATCAAATCCGCCGCCGACATAGATGATGTCGGATGACCAGAACCAGCAATAGTTGTGGCGCGAATACTATCAATACGCAACTGTTGAGCTAGTTCATACCATTGATGCAGTTGCTCTTGTGTAGTCATAATTATTTTCCTAATTAAAATTATCAAAATTAACAGCAATTTACTTTTGATTTGGAATGTTGATAAAAATTTTTAGGACTTACGTAAAAAACTCTCAAACTCTTATTCCTCCGTGACCTCCCGAAGTTTGCTCAACGCGGGGAACCCGCGCACGCAACTTCTCTCTGCGCCTCTGTGGTTCGATTTTCCATAACCTGTGCGTAAGTCCTGATTTTGTGAAAATTGATGAGATAAAAATAATTAACCGCAGATAAACGCGGATGATTTTGCATCGGCAGTTAAAAATGCTATCACCCAATTCCCTAATGAGATATGATTGCTATTATTAAAAATCTGTTTATCTTGGTTTACTCTAGAGATGAAAATCAAAAAACTCTTCTTACCAATGGAGTAAATAATATTTCTATCTAAAAGAAGACTGCAAAAATAGATTCAGAAGTTAAAAGCATTTCTTCAAATTATTAATCAGCGACACCACAGAAATTATATCCGGGTTCATTTATGGTTAATTTTATGCAATTTGAGATTTTCTGATTCTGACTTCTGAATTCTTTAATTCAACGCTATTAGCTACAATATAAATATGCCGGAAAATTCTATTAATTTAACCACAACACGCCCCACGTTCATCTTAGTCGATGGACATTCTTTAGCGTTTCGTTCTTACTTTGCTTTCGCCAAAGGACGAGATGGCGGACTGCGAACTAAAACAGGGATACCGACGAGTGTGTGCTTTGGCTTTCTCAAATCTTTGCTGGAAGTGATGACGACACAACAGCCACAAGCAATGGCCGTTGCATTTGATTTGGGTTTACCAACTTTCCGCCACGAAGCTGACGATACATACAAAGCTGACCGTCCAGGAACGCCAGAAGACTTTGTTCCTGATTTAAAAAATCTGCACGAGTTACTCGAAGGTTTGAACCTGAAGATTTTTACTGCGCCTGGTTACGAAGCTGATGATGTGTTGGGAACCTTAGCGCAAAAAGCCACAGCGGCTGGTTATAAGGTGAAGATTTTAACAGGTGATCGCGATTTATTTCAACTGATTGACCCAGACAAAGAAATTACGGTTTTAAACTTTAGTCCCGATGCTTTAAAACGCGCTACAAATAGTATTACAGAATTTAGTGTAGAACAAGTTAAAGAAAAATTAGGCGTATTACCTACACAAATAGTTGATTTTAAAGCTCTGTGTGGTGATAAATCAGATAATATTCCTGGAGTGAAAGGTATAGGTGAAAAAACGGCAGTTCAGCTATTAAATACTTATGGTTCTTTGCATAATATTTATGCGGCGATCGCTGAAATTAAAGGCGCAACTCAAAAAAAACTCACCGAAGGTCAAGAAGATGCTAAAAAGTCGCAATATTTAGCACAAATAGTTACAGAAGTACCTCTAGAAATTAATTTAGACAACTGCAAATTAACTGGCTTTGACACAAGTATTCTCACTCCCATTTTAGAAAAACTAGAATTCAATACTTTTTTAAAAAAAATCAACGAACTGCAACAAAAATTTGGTGGTGTAGTTACAGCAACTCCCGCAACAGAAGAACCACCACAAGCATCTATTACAGATGACGACGATGATGATTTATCGTTTTTTACTGCTGCTGATACAGCCGCATTCCAACAGCAACCCGTCTCGGAAATTCAACCACGAATAATTAATAGTGAATCCAAACTGACTGAGTTGGTAAATTTATTACACCAATTTATCGACCCTGAAAACCCAGTGGCTTGGGATACGGAAACTAGCGATTTAGAACCGCGAGATGCAGCTTTAGTCGGAATTGGTTGTTGTTGGGGAACGCAACCAGATGAATCTGCATACATTCCTTTAGCGCATAAAAACGGGGAAAATTTAAATCACGAGATAGCACTGACATCACTACGTCCAATTTTAGAAAGTGCTAATTATCCTAAGACATTTCAAAATGGTAAATTTGACCGCCTAGTATTTCGCTGTCAAGGAATTAATTTAGCAGGAATTGTTTTCGACCCAATGCTGGCTAGTTATGTTTTGAATCCCGATACTAGCCATAATTTAAGCGACTTGGCTTTACGTTACTTGGGGTTGAATATTCAAAATTATACTGATTTGGTTCCCAAAGGTAAAACCATTGCTGATATAGATATTGCGGCTGTCGCCAATTATTGTTGTTTACAAGTTCATGCAACATGGCAATTAGTGCCAAAATTGCGTGCAGAACTCGATAAATTTCCCGCTTTATCGCAATTGCTATTAGAAATAGAACAGCCATTAGAAGCAGTGCTTGCAGAGATGGAATATACAGGTGTGCGTATAGATTCTGCTTATTTGCAAGAACTCTCAAAACAATTAGAAGTAGATTTAAAAAGGTTAGAGGAGAAAGCCACAGAAATCGCTGGAGAGAAATTTAACTTAGGTTCTCCGAAAAAATTAAGCCAAATATTGTTTGAAAAGTTAGGATTAAGTACAAAATATTCTCGCAAAATTCAAACAGGTTACTCTACTGATGCTGCAACTTTAGAAAAGCTATTAGAAGTTGATAACACTGGGTTTGTTGAGGCGATAATTGAGTATCGCACATTAGCAAAATTAAAATCTACTTATGTAGATGCTTTACCAGCATTGGTGCGTCAAGATACTCAACGGGTGCATACAGACTTTAACCAAACTGCAACCTCAACTGGGCGGTTATCTTCTTCTAATCCAAATTTACAAAATATACCCATTAGAACGGCTTTTAGTCGGCAAATTCGCAAAGCATTTTTACCAGAAAAAAATTACTTAATGGTAGCTGCTGATTATTCACAAATTGAGTTGAGAATATTAGCACATTTGAGTCAAGAACCGTTGTTAGTGCAAGCATATCAACAAAATGAAGATATTCACACAGTTACAGCGCGATTAGTATTTGAAAAAGAAGATGTTTCCGTAGATGAAAGAAGAATAGCCAAAACAATTAACTTTGGTGTAATTTATGGTATGGGTTCGCTGAAATTCTCGCGCTCAACAGGGATAGATAAAAACGTTGCTAACGAGTTTATTAAGCGATTTAACGAACGATATGCTAAAGTGTTTGCATATTTAGAGGGAGTCAAAAAACAAGCGATCGCACAAGGTTATGTCGAAACTATTCTGGGTCGCCGTCGTTATTTTGACTTTACTAATAACAGTTTACGCAAGTTAAAAAATAGCAATCCCGCAGATATTGACTTGAGTAAATTAAAAAATTTAGGTGCTTTTGATGCTGGCTTGTTGCGTTCTGCTGCCAATGCACCAATTCAAGGCTCTAGTGCTGATATTATCAAAATTGCAATGGTAAGATTGCATGAAATTTTAAAACAATATCAGGCTCGGTTATTATTACAAGTTCACGACGAATTAGTGTTTGAAGTTCCACCTCACGAATGGGAAGAATTGCAACCACAAATTAAATCAGTCATGGAAGGAGCAGTATCTTTGAGTGTGCCGTTGCTAGTAGATGTACGCGCAGGTGAGAATTGGATGGAGACGAAGTAAGTTCAACGCAGGGAATTAGACAGGGAAATTCATCAATTACCCATGTCTAATTCCTAATTTCACCGAAAATTACACTACTACAACATTGCTGGCGCTGAGTGAAGATACACCATATAATTGTGCGAATTGTACCTGAGTAAAGCCATTATCGCTACCATCTTGGTCAAAGTAAAGCGCTCCTGTGCTGTTGTCGTAAATGAATCGTTGATCACTCGCTGTTGCAACAGTACCAAGAGTAAACTGAGTAACAGAAAGTGAACCTATAGATAAGCCACCACCAAAACCAGCCGCAGATATCTGAATGAGTTCATTATTCCTGTCAAAGCCATAGATACTATCCAGACCCTCATAATAATTATTGAAGACAAAAGTATCTACACCATTACCACCAATCAGGAAATCATTACCCTCACCACCGTTGAGGACATCACTACCATTACCACCAATCAGCGCATCATTACCATTACCGCCATTGAGGGTGTTAATACCATAAGCACCAGAGGCAGATAGATAATCATTGCCATCACCACCATCCAACAGGTTATAGCCAGATGAACCGTCAACAGTCAAGCTATCATCACCTGTGCCACCGTTGAGGGTGTTATTACTATACGAATAGTTAACATTCAAGATGTCATTACCATCGCCACCTTCTAGTAAGTTGTAGCCAGATGAATAGTCAGCAGTCAAGGTATCATCGCCTGTACCACCGTTGAGAGTGTTATTGCTGTATGTTGAATTGACATTCAAGGTGTCATTACCATCACCACCATTTAAGGTGTGGCCACTGCCATAGTAATAGTAATAGTAGTTATATCCAGTTGCAGAGAGATAATCATTGCCATCACCACCTTCTAGTAAGTTACTGCCTGATGTGTAGTCTGCATACAAGGCATCATCGCCAGCACCACCGTTGAGTGTGTTATTGCCGAATGAATAGCTAACATTCAAGGTGTCATTACCATCGCCACCGTTGAGGGTGTTGTTACTGCCATAGTAGTAGTAGTTATATCCAGTGGCAGAGAGATAATCATTGCCATCACCACCTTCTAGTAAGTTACTGCCTGATGTGTAGTCTGCATACAAGGCATCATCGCCAGCACCACCGTTGAGTGTGTTATTGCCGAATGAATAGCTAACATTCAAGGTGTCATTACCATCGCCACCATTTAGGGTGTTCCCACCACCAGAGTAGTAGTAGTAATCTCCACTCGCAGAGAGATAATCATTACCCTCGCCACCTTCTAGTAAGTTGCTGCCATATGAGCCGTCAGCAGTCAATGTATCATCGCCTGTGCCACCGTTGAGGGTGTTATTACTATACGAATAGTTAACATTCAAGGTGTCATTACCATCGCCACCATTTAAGGTGTTACCACTGCCATAGTAATAGTAGGAGCTAGAAGCAGCAGAGAGATAATCATTACCCTCGCCACCTTCTAGTAAGTTGCTGCCATATGAGCCGTCAGCAGTCAATGTATCATCGCCTGTGCCACCGTTGAGGGTGTTATTACCTGATGAATAGTTAACACCCAAGGTGTCATTACCTGCACCGCCAGTAATGATGTCGTTACCACCACTACCACCATAGAGTACATCGTTGCCATTGCCTCCTACAATATTGTCATTGTAGGCTGTACCTCTAATTTCTAATCGTTCGATATTCCTGTAGCGAACTCGATTTGTGCCAGCAGTAATAGTAGTTTGGTTATTATTAGCATTGAAAGTCGTGATGATTCCTGCGTTGGCGTTGCTGTAATCAACATACAAGTAATCATCTTCTGTTCCCCCATCTACAGTTTGAGTCACTAGAGACGAAGGAGCGGTGAATGGGGCGCTAATATAGAAAGAGTCACTGCCGCTACCACCATTGAGAGTGTTAGTACCCTGAACTTCATAGGCATAAAAAGTATCTGCCCCTGTACCACCTGAAACTGTATTATTACCAGTAGAGTAACTAATCTCAAGGGTGTCATTTCCAGCATCGCCATTTAAGACATTCTTACCAGAAGAATAGATCACACTTAAATAATCATTACCAGTACCGCCTCGGAGGGTATTGTTGCCAGTAGTGGAGGAAGCATCAAAGAAATCATTCTCAGAACCACCATTTAAGATGTTATTTCCAGAAGAAGAAAAAATACTTAGATAATCATCACCAGTACCACCTCTGAGAGTATTGCTTCCATCTGAGTAAGAAGCGCTGAGGAAATCATTCTCAGAACCACCATCTAAGATGTTATTTCCAGAAGAGAAGGAAACATCTAAAGTATCAGATCCACTTCTACCATTGAGAGTGTTGTTTCCAGTTGAGTAAGAAGCATTAAGGTAATCATTTCCCTCGCCACCATCTAAAAGGTTGTTTCCAGAGGAGTAGTCTGCATAGAGGTAATCATCGCCTGCTTGACCGTATAGACTGTTATCTCCCTCTTGTCCGTATAAGTAGTCATTATCATCACCGCCATAGAGTATGTCGTTGCCTAAGCCTCCATAGAGTGAGTCGTATCCTGCGAAACCTTTGATAGTATCATTATTATCACTACCATAGATTACATCATTGTCATTTGTCCCATTGATACTTGCCATAAGTCTAACCCTTGTGAATCAATATTTTCTACAATTTTTCACTTGTATCTAGCGCTGGTTTAAGCCACTAAGAATTTACCGAAATTTTGCACTGTCGGCATAATTGATGTCACCTTTAATTGGCTTTTGATTGTTTTTAAAGACTGGCTCTTTTGACAGATTTAATAATAGTCAGACACTACAAATTTAAGTTACAAATTTAATAAAGTAGGTGGACACAATTATTTAGAAGACGCATTTCGACTTTCTTTTCCTATCGGAGACGCTGCTCGGTAATCGAGCGAAGCGATGCACTGAGCTTGTCGAAGTGTCGAGATTCAGGGCAGGCTCAGGGCAAGTCGCTCAATGCTCGGTAGCCTTGCTAAAAGAGGGTTGAACGCAGTGATTACTGAGCCTTGCCGAAGTGTGCATACTGAGCGCAGCGCCACTCTGAGCCTGTCGAAGGATCGAAGTGTCGAAACCCGTCAATCTCAAGTCGGGTTTAATTATAGTACTCCAACTTATGATTGTTATCTTTCGTTATTGGTCATTTGTTTTTTTCAAGGAAAATAAACAAATGACCAATAACAATGTGACGACAAAGATGTAACTTTTAGGTGCGCTATCTGACTTATTTAAATTATTTTTCTACAAGAGAACCGAGCAATTTTATGCACACAACAAAGGTACAATTGAATATACTTTTGCAGTGGGAATATAGCTAGAAAACACAGAACTTATGAAAAAAAAGATACAGTACATTTACTAGCCTGTCTATATCATTAGAATCCTCTTTACATATTCTTCATATTTTTAATATGCCAATTTACAGGTCAGATACTAATATTTTTGACTGTGTAAATGGTTACTATTACACTTTTTACCAACCTTTTGTTTATACAGGAGTGGCTAATATTGATGAACTATTAAGTGGTTTTCCTGTAGCGGTTTTTAGGGTGAACGAAAAAAGGTGT
>JAGKSW010000203.1 GCA_018993265.1 Nostoc sp. TH1S01 | reverse complement strand
GGCTCAACTACTTTCAGGTTGGTTGCAAAGCCGCTATCCCAAG
This sequence comes from Nostoc sp. TH1S01, assembly GCA_018993265.1. Taxonomy (GTDB): domain Bacteria; phylum Cyanobacteriota; class Cyanobacteriia; order Cyanobacteriales; family Nostocaceae; genus Nostoc_B. The sequence goes on along the minus strand of JAGKSW010000203.1, from coordinate 10,098 downwards.
TTGGATTTACTTTCCCATGATGTAGGGCATCTCTGGTGGACAATGCTGGGGATGAAAGGCAATCCTCACTTTAATCTGTTGCATATTTTGAGTAACATCCTCATTTTTGGTGGGTTTATCTTATTGGCATCAGCTTGGGAGGTTCTGTACAAAGCCCAGCGTACTCACACATTAGCTACTACTGGCCCTTATGCAACAATTCGCCATCCCCAGTATTTAGCTTTTATCAGTATCATGTTTGGTTTTTTGCTTCAGTGGCCGACAATTCTCACATTATTGATGTTTCCGGTGCTGGTGTGGATGTATACACGACTGGCACGCCAAGAAGAACGTGAGGTGCGAGCAGAATTTGGTGCAGAGTACGATCGCTATGCCAGCAATACACCAGCTTTTTTCCCTCGTCTGGGAGACACCACCAAGAGAAGTAATACCTAAAATATTGGGAGAACTAAGTAAGTGAAAAGACAGGAAAGAATCAAAATCCTGTTTAATCGTCAAAACGCCTTTGCATTGGCAATTTTGCTCCTATGTTTAGCCGTCTGTTATTGGCTACTGAATCCCCAGATAAATATATTAACACCAGAAGGATTTAGACAAACTGTAAAAAATTTAGGGTTACTTGGCCCATTTGTCTATATTGGTATCTTGACTTTATCTGTAGTTATTAGTCCTATTCCCAGTGCGCCACTCGCAGTTATAGCTGGCACTATTTGGGGGACATTCATGGCAGGAGTTTACAGCATCATAGGAGGTTTTATAGGTGGTTTAATTGCTTATTTTTTGGGGCGTACTTTGGGGCGATCGGCAATTAAAGCTTTAACTGGTAAGATAATTTATTTCTCGAAAAACAAAGGAGAGACTTATCTAAATTGGGTAATTTTTATTACTCGGATGCTGCCAATATTTTATTTTGATTTGATTAGCTACGCTGCGGGAATCGCTGGTATTTCTCTCCCTAAATATGCCCTTGCTACTTTTTTAGGCATGATTCCTTCAACATTTTTACTAACATATATGGGAGGAGCATTAAGCGTAGGAACATCTTTAGGAATCGCTATTTCTGTTATTTTTCTCGTTGTAATTATAGTGTTGCCTTGGTTAATTCGACGCTATAACTGGCTAGGAATGAGAGATATTGTGCGTGTGGAATAAATATATATTTTTTTGATTTATTAAAAACTTAAATTTTTTCGATTGCAATTATTCAAGCTTTCCACTCAGTTAATCAGAGGTGATTTATGGTATCACAAAGTCATCATCGAGAAAATCAACATAATGTCAGGCATCCTATTAACAAGCTAAACACGAGATCGCTCTCTCTCGCTACAGCTATAATCACAGCCTTAGTCTATATAGCCTGTATTTTGTTAGTAGCAATAGCACCAAAAGCAGCAATGGCTTTTTTTAGCTATGTCCTGCACATGGACTTGAGCAATATTACTAGAGTTATTACTTGGGGAAGCTTTATTGTTGGCCTTTTATTTTGGACTGTAGGCACAGCTTTATATGCCGCCCTGATAGCTCGTCTCTACAACAGCTTTGCAAATAGGTAAAGAATTCAATATACATGAAAAGCCTTTGTAAATCTGGCAGTAATGTATTATTGCAAAAATTTTCATCCTACCCTACGGTTGATGCTATCACCTATGCCAGTAGGGTAGGGAGAAATTACCGGAATATTAAGTTGATAACAATGTAACTTCATACTCGAAAAAACTAAAGATTGGGCATCACAAGGGTTAATAACTATCAAAATAAAAGAAAACCCATGAACCCTATTTTAAAAGACCCAGTTTGTGGCATGACCGTTCAACCAGGCAGAGAAATCACTGCCTTTTACCAGGAGCAAAAAATTCACTTCTGCTCCGAATTCTGTCGAAACAAATTTTTTCAGCATCCAGAGCTATACATCACCACATTAACTACCACCAGCTACGACGAAGCCAAAGAAAATCGGCGGGTTGCCTATTTCTCGATGGAGGTGGCTGTTGGTTCTGCTATGCCAACTTACAGTGGCGGCTTAGGTATACTGGCTGGCGACACTTTGAAATCCTTTGCCGATTTGCGAATACCTGCGGTTGGGGTAAGTCTACTCTATCGCAAAGGTTACTTTCACCAGAAGCTGGATGAGTGGGGAGGACAGCAAGAATTTCCTGTTTTGTGGAGTCCCGAACGTTTCCTACGCCTTTTGTCTGAAACTGTTCAGGTCGAAATTGAACAGAGAACTGTACAAGTTCGAGCTTGGCAATATGACATTGTTGGCTTAAGTGACTACAACGTCCCTTTAATTTTGCTAGATACTGATGTTGAGCAAAATACCGATTATGACCGTACTTTAACTGGTGTTCTCTATGGTGGCGATGAGCGATATCGGCTAGCCCAGGAGATTCTGCTGGGAATTGGTGGTGTCAGAATGCTCAACGTCCTCGGTTACAGAGGAATTGAAAGATTCCATATGAACGAAGGACACGCCAGTTTGCTGGTTTTGGAGTTGCTAAAAGAACGAAACGGGATAAATACAGAAACATGGGATTTTAGTAGCATCAGAAATCAATGCGTCTTTACTACTCATACCCCTGTTCCAGCAGGACACGACCAGTTTGACTACGGTTTAGTGCAGTATAGTTTGGGACAAATAGTGCCGTTTGATGTACTGCAAATGTTGGGGGGACGCGATCGCCTCAACATGACTATGCTAGGACTAAACTTGAGCCACTATGTCAACGGTGTTGCCAAGCGGCACGAGGAAGTTTCGCAAGAAATGTTCCCTGGCTATCCCATCCATCACATTACAAATGGTGTTCACTCATGGACGTGGACTTGTGACAGCTTTAGAACCCTCTACGAGAGATATATTCCTGGTTGGAGTAACGATCCCTCAATGCTAAGGCACGCCATCAGTATTCCCCAACAGGAGATTTGGTCAGCCCATTTAGCGGCTAAAATTCGTCTTTTAACTTACATTCAGGAAAAAACCGATTTTTCGCTATCTGCGGAGACTCTGACGATTGGCTTTGCTCGCAGAGCTACTCTTTACAAGCGGGCAGATTTAATTTTTTCAGATATCGATCAACTTTTGCAAATTGCCAAAAAGGTTGGTTCTTTACAGTTTGTTTTTGCTGGTAAGGCGCACCCTAAAGATTACGCTGGCAAAGAGTTAATTCGATGGATATTTGAAATTTCCCACCAATTACAGAAGCAGATACCTATAGTTTTTTTGGAAAATTATGACATGGAGCTATCTAAGCTGATTGTATCTGGCGTGGATCTATGGCTCAATACGCCACAGCGACCTTTAGAAGCTTCTGGAACATCGGGTATGAAAGCAGCACATAACGGTGTTCCCAGTTTCAGCATACTCGATGGTTGGTGGATTGAGGGACATATTGAAGGGGTGACTGGTTGGTCTATTGGTTTTAGAGAACCAGAGTTTTCTGGTTCAGATGTCCTGAACCGCCAGGATGCAGAGGACTTATATCAGAAGTTGAAAAACGTAATAGCTCCAATGTTTTATCAAGAGCGCGAGCGGTGGGTGGATGTAATGCGACATACGATCGCACTAAATGCCTCATTTTTCAATACCCACCGTATGGTACAGCAGTATGTCACGAATGCCTATCTGCCCTGAAGGTTTTTCTAAAACTCAGGAGATATTTTTATGTTTCAAAAAATTTTAGTGGCAATAGATTGTTCTAAAGTTAGCAAGCGTGTTTTTGAAAAAGCACTTTCTCTAGCAAAGCTCACCAAGGCTAACTTGATGATATTTAATGTTGTATGTCCTGAAGAAGATGGATATTTAGATAACTCTGAACTGTTAAATTACTATGAGCAAGATAAAGACACCGAATCCGTAAAATATACCCAAAAAATGTTAGATAAATTCTCCCAGCCAAAGTTAGAAATGCTGCATTTATATACAGCAGAAGCAACAGCAGCAGGTGTAGAAGTAGAATACAAACAAGACTTTGGTCAACCTGGCGAAACCATTTGTGAATTTGCACGAAATTGGCAAGCAGACTTGATTGTCATTGGACGGCGGCGGTGGCTTTCTGGTATAGAAGAATTGGTATTAGGTCGTGTTAGCAATTATGTACTTCATCACACTTTTTGTTCCGTGTTAATAGTGCCATAATAGCTAGTCATAATTGATCTGATTATTTCCTTTGAAGGGCGAAGAAAAGCACGATTATTTCACTAATTACACCCGCCAGCATTCCATAGGCTGCTGAAGTAGCTCCGCTATGTTTGGTAAAAATTAAACTTCCACATACTACTAAAGTAAAGGTTGCAGCAACTACTGTTGCTATGTTGATGAACCAGTTCTTGCCCTTGTGAATCAGTAGCCCTTGACATGTATTTTGCAGAGCCAAGAGCAGGGGAAAACATGAGAGTATTTGTATAACTGGACGAGATGCTTCCACAAGAGAGGGATTATTCCCCAAAAACTGACGCAGTAAAAATAATCCTTGCTCTGTATACCCCAGCCAAAACGGTATGAAAGTAAAACTCAGCCCGACAATAATTACAAAAGCAGCAAGTGTTCGCTTGGAAGTTTCTTCATAAGCAGAAATTACCACTTGTTGAATCATACGTGTACCGTTAGCGATCGCCAGCACAAGTCCCCATGCCGCAGGCCAAACAGCAAGTGCTAAACTACCATCAAATGCGCGAGCAATCAGACTCAAAAGTATGGCTCTTGCGCCCCAAACCAAAAGCATGGTTGAAGCTAAAGGCAGATAATAAAAGCTGACTCCTGACAAAGTTTGAGGCAGTTTATTAGTCTCAGAATATCCTTGTTGGTTAAGAACAGAAATAGCACCAAGACGCATACAAAACCATGTCACCAATACTGCCTCAATGAGTATGGCTCCCATCATGGTGATACCTGCCAGGAATGCGCCATCTAACCTCAAACTTACTCCCACTACCAGCGACACAATTACCCAAGTCAATCGTGCTACACTTGCCCAACCAACAGCTATGCTCTTTTGAGCGCGGATTAGCAACCCTTGAAAGAATCGCCGCCAAGCAATCACAAAAGGCCATAAGAACATTAACAAAAAAGTAGTTCTTCCTCGTGCAGCAATGGATGAGCTAACACCGAATACATCAAGCAATAGCCAGTTATACAAGGGTTCCCAAGTGAGTAATAGAAAGATACCACTTAGAAACAATCCCGCAATCATCGTAAACTGCCAAAGTGCGCGTCGAGATTTGGCTTGGCCTCCCAGTGCGGTTGAGGCATGAAGAATCATGATGATTGGGCTTTCCAGAAATACGGCAACTCCTTTGACTACTCCGACTCCGGCTAATGTCTCTTGCGGAAAGGCTAGGCGACTGAGTGCAGATGTCTGAAGCGGATCGCCAAGAGTCATGGCCACATCAGATAGAGAAAGTGGAATAAACTGCGTCAGTAGTGCTAACAGCGATCGCCCAGAAGTTGTTTCTTGTTTCTGTTGGGGTGAGGTGTTCATGATATTTTTCAGCACTACTTAAAATAAACGGGAGTTAGTGAAGCGATCGCATCCTCAAGAAGTTTCCCTTGTTTGAGGGTAAATTCATGACGCTCAAGCCAATCGGCATCATACACTGTCTCAAGGTATCTATCGCCTCGGTCTGGATTGATCATCAGAATCCGCGCACCCTCACCCAGTTCATGCGCCAGATGCAATCCTCCTGCTACAATTGCGCCTGTTGATGCACCTAGAAGCAATCCCTCACGACGTGCCAGGATGTGACACACTGAGTAAGCCAAATCCTCTGGTACTATATAAGCGCGATCGAGCAGGGAAAGATCCAGATTTGGCGGAAAGAAAGATAAGCCAATACCCGTCATCTTGTAGGGTTTTGCTGGCGTTCCCATAATTACTGAACCCTCAACATCAACGCCAACAATGCGTATGTTTGGGAATCGCGGTTTCAGATAACGAGCTATGCCCATGATCTGTCCCGCAGTGCTAACACCGACTACCACAGCATCCAGATCAGAAGAAAAATGTGCTTCAATCTCACGGGCAGTATAGTACGAATGTGCCTCCGTATTCAAAGGATTAAGGTGCTGACATGGATACCAAGCATCAGGTATGGTTGCAGCCAACTCCTTTGCTTTTTTCATTCTTGCCTTCTGCATTGAGCCTGATTCGTCTGCTTCATAAAGTGGTACATCCACAAGTTCTGCACCGTATGCTTTCAACATTCGTCTGAACGGTGGAGGAGTTTTCGCATCGACGACGATCATCACTCGATAACCGCGAACTGCTCCTACCATCGCCAGCCCAACGCCGAAATTTCCTGAGCTTGACTCGATAATCGTACCACCAGGTACAAGCAGCCCTTCTTCTTCCGCACGCGTCACGAGGTAGACTGCATTTTTTTCTTTAATTGAACCCCCAGGATTACAACTTTCCAATTTCAAGAAGCATTCTGCGATCGCACATATAGGAGAAATATTCTTGAGTTTTACAATCGGAACATTTCCTATAGCCTGGGTAACATCAGCAGCCGTAGTATTTTTCCATTTACGATGATGATTCCACTGAGAGTTGACAATGCTTTCAAAGGATGAAGATTTTGCCAGATAATTCATATTAAGTACCCAAAAATTCAAAAATTAGTACAAATTCTCATAGCTACATGAACTTGCTCATTGGGGTTGATTTTATTGAAACATCGTTACTAGATTGCTTTCTTGAAAATAAAAAGATTAACAACTATTGCCCGTATAGTTAATTACATCTTAAATCTGCTTCAATTTACTCAAAAATAGATAGCAATTAAGTTTGAATCGGTGACTAACTTAGTAAGTATTTCAGTTACGCCCATAAAAATACTGACACCCATCACGAACTCGACATATTTTTATGTTGAAGGAGAAATATGAAATCAAGATGAAATTTTTTATTTAATATTTAAAATTTTTAAAAATCAGTAGTGATAATTTATTTATGTCAATTAATTAACTTGAGCAGAACGCAAAGTATCAACAAAAAAGAGATATTGAATACGTATTAATTATAATCCTCTATAATATGTATTACATAACCTATAGGTTTAGTTAAAAAAACAAATGTATTTGTACATTAAATAACGATAATTATAAAATTTATGAAATCTATTTAATTACTCTGAATTTCATCTTAATTTCATATCGATATGTCAAAATTATTATTGACTCAATAAACATCTTGTAAAACTTAGTTTCTATAACTCCTCAAACTAAGCTCACACCATACCTTAGCGAGTTGTTTACTGAGTCTTTTCTATTTAGTGATGTATAGACAAGATACTAGCCTACTATCAGGTTTTGTATAGCTTAATCCTAATTTTTAAGAATTTCATCCTAATTTCATAAATTTCTGCAACCCTATTAATAGGGGTATCCCTATGGCGAACTATGCTAGAATCACAAATTTACAAAGAACTTTTAACTACCCAATTTGATATGAGGGTGCTACTAGTCGAAGATGAGCCGGATTTGGGGGCTGCTATTAAACGTACTTTAAATCAACAAAAGTACCTAGTTGACTGGGTTATGGATGGTAATGACGCATGGGCTTACTTAGAAAACAGTTCGGCACAATATACAGTAGCGATTCTTGATTGGATGCTTCCAGGAATTAGTGGTTTAGAATTGTGTAAAAGACTACGTTATAAAGGTAATCCTCTTCCTATCCTGATGCTAACTGCTAAAGATAGAATGGAAGATAAAGTTGCCGGACTAGATGCAGGTGCCGATGACTATTTAGTAAAACCCTTCGGCATGGTGGAACTTCTAGCACGATTGCGGGCTTTGCAGCGTCGTTCCCCCCATTTTCAACCCCAACAATTAACTGTTGGTAACTTGACTCTAGATTATGGCAACAGTACAGTTGTTAGACAAAATACAACAGGTGAACAGCAAAGTATTCCATTAACTAATAAAGAATTCCAACTATTGGAATATTTCATGAACCATCCTAACCAGATTGTTACGACTGAGCAAATTCGTAATCAAATTTGGGAAGTTAATGCGGAATCTAGTAGTAATGTAGTGGCAGCGCAAATACGTTTGTTACGTCGTAAACTCACAAGTAACGACTGTCCTAACCCAATTGAAACTTTGCACGGTATGGGGTATCGTCTTAATTTCTCAGATGAATCAAAATAAACTGTTTCGGCTCACCCGCGTTCGTTTAGCTTTGTATTATGCTATTGTTATGGGTTTGATTTTAAGCCTATGTGCCTTTAGCTTTTACAGGTCTGTGTTTCATGCTCATGTGGTAGCTTTAGACAGTGAAATTGAGACTGTAGCTGGGACACTGCACGACAGTATTGAACTAAAACTACAGTCACCTGGACGTTTGGAACCATTAGTAAATCAGTTATTTCCAAATACAGGTAACTGTAGAATTGGGGCTAGTAATTGTATTCAAGAACAGCCCCATCCTAAACGTCATCTTCTTGGGATTGTTACTAAAACTAGCTACTATATACGTTTTTTTGATACTTCAGGAAAATTAATTGCTAATGCTGGTTATTATCCAGACGGATTACCTAATATTTTTAATCAAAAAACTTGGCAATTTCTCAAAGATAGCAAAGGCAACGAATACCATCAAATTACTTTATCTCTGCATACCCAAAATTATCAAGATTGGGGATATATGCAGGTAGGGCGAAGTCTAGAAGAGTTTAATCATTATTTGGATAGCGTCAAGCTAATTTTGATATTAGGGCTGCCGATGGCTATGGTTATGATTGCAGGTGCCAGTTGGTGGTTGTCAGGATTAGCGATGCAGCCAATTTATCAGTCATATCGACAAATTCAACAGTTTACAGCCGATGCTGCACATGAATTACGAACGCCTTTAGCTGCGACAAGTGCAACTGTAGAATCTGCACTTTTAATGCCAGAAATAGATGAACAAGAAACACGAGATATCTTGCAAACTATACAGCGTCAAAATCAGAGGTTAACAACTTTAGTTGTTGACTTATTGATGTTAGCACGTTTAGATAGGCAAGCTCAAAAGTTACAGCACGAAGTTTGTTGTTTAAATGATATTGTTAGCGATTTAATTGAAGAATTTGAAGCGATGGCAACTACCGCAGGAGTAAAGTTAACATCATCAATCCGAGTTAAGCAAAATATGAATGTTATAGGGAATTCCGATCAGCTTTATCGATTGGTTTCTAACTTAATTGTCAATGCAATTCAATATACACTCAAAGGAGGGGAAGTCACAGTTATCTTAGAAAGCAATGATAATTATGCTGTCATTAAAGTTCAAGATACAGGTATTGGTATACCACAACATGAACTAAGGCGAGTCTTTGATCGTTTTTATCGGGTAAGTAGCGATCGCTCTCGTAACACTGGTGGTTCTGGATTAGGATTAGCCATTGCTCAAGCAATTGTTCAGGCACATCAAGGCAAATTAAATGTACAAAGTGAATTCGGTAAAGGTAGCATTTTTACAGTTCAATTACCCAGGTAACATGAGCTATAATAATTTAATTGCAATCTTTGTTTATGTTTTTTGACCCGAATCGGGGATGGCGCAGAGTTAGCAACCGAGACCATCGCACTCGTGTTGATTGGGCAGAAGAAGTCCGTCAACTTTTGGATGTAGATTATCCTCAGGCGCGAAAAGTAAAGTTAGTCTGTGATAATCTCAACACTCACAACATCGCTTCACTTTATGAAGCATTTCCGCACCAGTTGCCCATCGATTAGCCAGACGGCTAGAAATTTATCATACTCCCCGAAATGGCAGTTGGTTAAACGTAGCCGAAATTGAACTGAGTATTTTATCAAAGCAATGTTTAGCCAGAAGGATTCCTACATCTGAACAACTCAAACTTGAACTCTTAAACTGGCAACAGGAACGCAATCATAGTGCTTCTAAAGTAATATGGCGGTTTTCTACTGAGGATACCAGGGTGAAACTGCAACATCTTTATCCAGTTTTTGAGGAAGAGGAATCCCTTAATTTTAATGCAACATTTTAGCTGTGTCAGTCCAGTAGTGGACTGACACAGCTAAAATGTTGTAATAGATTTTGGATGAAATTGATATAAATCAATGTTTTTCACATTTTCAGGACTTACGCAACTGGC
>JAGKSW010000202.1 GCA_018993265.1 Nostoc sp. TH1S01 | reverse complement strand
CTAGATCAAGGAGATTTTAAAGAGTTGTTTGTTGCTGAAGCGCGAATTGGTAACAATGGTTTTGCTGGCAACGGTGAGCGAGAATTAGGGATTAATAGAGATATTAGAGCAACTGTAAACACGGGGCAACCCGTCGCTAAAGCAGATTTAGTCTGGGGTAATGGTAAAGTTTGGGATTTTAGTTTGGAATATACAGGTAGTAAGGTTACTTACAAAGTTTTTGATGCTAGCCAAACCTTCCAACTAATGACTGAAGAATTTAGCGGTGCAGTCAGAGATATCTTTATCCGCACCTTGGCTAATAAAGGTAGTGGTAACAACCTTCAAAACGCTGTTTCTTTAACTAATTTAGTTCTTAATGGTACACAGTTAGGAAGTTTAGCATCGGCAAGTACAAGTGCTACAAAGGACTTAGACTATCTCCATCTAACTGGTCTTTCTGCACCCTTTACACTAACTGGTAAAACAGTATTTAGCTGGGTTGGTAATGCGCCTAGTCGTTCTAACCTGGCTTTTCAAATTAAAGTAGGTACTTCTAAATCAGTTCCAGAACCTAGTACCCTTGGTGCTATCTTCTTAGCTACTATGACGGGCGTAGCGGTGTTGAAACGACAAAAAATAGCTGCTCAAAAAGCGTAAGAATTCATCACTCAGGAGTCAGAAGTGAGAATTTATAAAAGGTTTGATGTCATAAGTATATTTATGAGTCAAATGAATTCCTGATTCTTCTACTCTTCTGATTCCTGAATTCTTAGCAAAAAGCTTAAATGTTGCCTGTTCCTTTTTAACGTGTTAAGTTTTTAAGCAACTTTTTAGCGATGCTGCCAAATACTCATACTGCGCTAAAGTGTTGTAAATCTGTGCTGAAATCCTGATGAGTATTCCTGGTGATTCTTGCCAAGGAACTACTTGTACTTGAATGCCAAATTTATCAAACAATTCATCATGTAGCCAGATATGACTACAATTTTCCATAATAACAGGTATTGGTACAACAGCCATTGAACCAATCATTTCTTCTGGACAAGGAGGTTGTACTTGTAGCGCCGTACAAAGTAACTGTCTGGCTTGTACAACTAGCTGATGGTTGCGCTGCATTAATTCTATCCAACCACCAGGTAACAGCGAACTCATAAAAGCGATCGCTTCTGGTACGCACATATAAGCTGTAGGATCATCTGTACCTGTCCAGTCAAATTCCAACTGAAAGCGGCTTTTATCTGTACGTGGTGAGTTAGCACCATGACTAATTGTCAGCGGATGAATTTCTGGTTGTTTATCCCGCCGCACATACAAAAATGCTGCTCCTTTGGGTGCAGAAAGCCATTTATGGCAGTTTCCACTGTAGTAAGTTGCCCCAATTTCTTGCATATTTAAGGAAATCATTCCTGGTGCATGAGCGCCATCGATTAATGTCTCAACACCCCGCGCCTGCAATTCCTGAACTAGCTGCGCTATAGGAAAGATTAATCCTGTCTGGCTAGTTATATGATCTAGTAATGCTAAACGAGTTTTGGCAGAAACTTTCTCTAAGACGGCTGCAATTATTTGTTGTGGAGACTCCACAGGGAAAGGAATCTGCGCTACAACTACCCTCGCTCCCGTACGACTAGCAATAAAGTTTAAAGCATTGCGACAAGCGTTGTATTCATGGTTAGTAGTCAGAATTTCATCATCAGGGGCAAAATGCAAAGAACGTAACACTGAATTTACGCCAGTTGTCGCATTTGGGACAAATACTAAATCTTGCACATCAGCATGAATAAAAGCTGCCAACTTGCTTCTGGCGTTGTCTAATAGCGGTTCCCATTTTCTGCCAAAAAAATTTACTGGGTCTTGTTCCAACTGCGATCGCAAACTCTGCTGCACTGCCAACACCGCTTTTGGACAAGCACCATAAGAACCATGATTAAGAAAAACTACATTAGGGTCAAGTGACCATAGCTCTTGGTAAGATGAAGATTGAAGTTTGAAATCTAACTCTTCATACTTCATACTTTATCCTTCATATTTTTTCAAACTCCCCAGACTGGATTCGAACCAGTGACCAATCGATTAACAGTCGATCGCTCTACCGCTGAGCTACTGAGGAACGCTGTCGCTCACAATTTCTAATAGTAGCGTAGTCAATCAGAAATGGCAAGTACTTTCGCTAATTTTTTTTCCAAACTCTAATTTTTTCCATGACTGTTGCCAAAAACCCTATCTAGAGGGAGATTAAAGACTTTTGGATGCCAAGTTACTGTAATCCCATACGTAATGCCGCCAACTTCTGCCGTGCTTTATCATCAATAGCACTAGCCAAAAATCTACTGTTGGATTTTTTGCGAGTTTGATATTTTTGACGGACTCGGCAAACTGTGGTTTCTACAGCACTACACAGTTGTTGTGCTGATAACCATTCTGCCCCGTATCCTTGTACTACTAATTGTTGCGCTCTGTCTGAGGTAGCCACAATCATCCGAGAAATTCGAGATGCAATTATCTGCGATCGCAAGGATGCACAAATTTTTTCGATGTAAGTATCTGCTGTTTGGCCAAAATCAGTGTAGTGAACAGAAACTAACTCTGTAATCACTTCTTTATTGCTAGAGGCGTTATGATATTGAGCATCGAAAACTATTTGAGTTTCGTAACCATGAAAAGCACTGTAACCGATCATGGCTTCGACCAGTTCCCAACGTGATGCTTCTAAACCAGCACTATCACGGGTTTTTTTCAGACAAGGCCAAGCGCCAATTATGTTGTAACCGTCCACCAACAGAACGGCTGGGACTGAGGAACAGGGCATGGTTTTTAATCACAATTTTCTAGAGTTAACACAATCCATTCATAACTTTTATAGTAATTGAAGCATTCGCTGTAACACTATGTTACAAAACAACAAATAATGCGAAGAGATTGCAAAATTAAGCTAGAAAAAGCTGTTAATTTTCGAGGTCAGTTGCCAGAAGGCAGCATTTCATAAATCAATTTAGAGGTTGCAAACCCTTTGAGGACAAGAGTTTTGTCTGCTTCTGTTTTGCTTTACTTATTTAGTTGCAAAATATAAACGCGCCTTTAATTAGACGCGTCGTAAATGTTAATAATTATTGATGAATTAGCTTTAGCATTTAAGGTAATTCATCATTTGCTGTCATTAATCGTTGTTTGAGGCGTTGAGGTTCACCCCAATCAACTAAAGAACCTTTATCCAGTAAAAAAGCGCCGTCACAGTAATTTAACTCATCGAGGCGATGAGTTACCCACAAGGCTGTAATGCCCCGACTTTTGACTAGGCGGTGGACACCAGCGACTAAATCTAGTTGGCTATCAGGATCGAGTAAAGCTGTGGGTTCATCTAATAATAAGACTTCACAACAACGAGCGATCGCACCAGCTATAGCAACACGCTGTTTTTGCCCCCCACTCAAAGCATATATCGGGCGTAACTGCAATTGCAGCAAATTCACCGCCCCTAAAGCTTCCTCAACCCTTGCTCTCACCATAGCAGGCGGCAATTTTTCTTCCACCAGTCCAAAAGCCACATCTGCACCAACAGTTGGCATGACTAATTGGTGATCAGGATTTTGGAACACAAAACCGACAGGAGGTAAAACACCAATTTCACCAGACTGAGGCTGTAACAGCCCCGCCAACAGTCGGAGTAGAGTTGATTTGCCACTACCATTAGTACCCAAAAGCATCCAAAATTCACCTTTGGGAACTGCTAGAGAACAAGACTTGATAACCGTCTCACCATTAGGCCAACTAAAATTTAAGTCTTTGACTTGAATGCCCACTTCCGCCATTGCTACACCTTACTCGCCTGCTAAGGCAAAAAAGCCAGGTGGTCTGCCGCTACTAGTGCTAACACCATCTTTCTGAATAATTTGTACCCCAGAAATTTCACTAGCACGAACAGCGATTTTTTTCTCTGTCTTACCTTCACACTTGAGTTCCACAATATCAGGATTGCCAGAACGCATTGCTGCCAAAATGAGTTGATAGACAGCCTCAGCGTCTTCTGTTGACTTACGTTGAACGGATATAGGAAAGGCAGTGTTTCTTACACTTATGTCAATGGTAAACATTTAGGATTAATCGAACATATCTGTAGGACTCATTTTAGCGTTACCAGATAGGGAATGAGAGGCTAGGGGTTAGGGGTTAGAGGTTAGAGGTTGGAGGTGAGGATCAAAATTCTTCATTAATCGCTCCTAGCCCCTAGCCCCTAGTCCCAAATCTCTAAATATTAAATTTGATTCAGAATCCACTGGAAAAATTCACGATTTTTACCTAGAATTATTAGAGTCAGTAAAAAATTGTAAATTGGATTGACAATCCAGTTAATCTTCTGCATGAGGTCGGCTGTCAAAAGTCAGATTATCGGCAGAACAGTACTTATAAGATATTTGGAGTTTCACTCTCATGACCATCGCAGTTGGACGCG
>JAGKSW010000201.1 GCA_018993265.1 Nostoc sp. TH1S01 | reverse complement strand
TACGGCTTGTCGTCTCATCTAAACGCTTCCAAATATCGACCTATTACTACTATATGCATAGTACAGTAACACTATTTCGTAAATATTTGGCGACTCCTCATACATCTTTTCCCTGTCTTCCCTACGAGAAGATTTACTCAAAGATGCAATCGTCGCCGCCCGCCTTATATCCCGACGCTAAACGGAGTACCGCTATAGCGCGGGACTTACGGCGAATTAGTTAACCAAGGGCGCATTATGATTTATTTTGGCTATCTACACATAATTGTGAACCAAAATCTACAATCTGCAATTGTGAAAAGTTTATACCCAATTTTGACAGACAATTCTGCTGCCTAAGTTTTGATTGTGATCATTTAGCGATCGCCCTTTCTCTTGCTAGTACTTTACCATGTCATATCTGCTGCCTAACCCTATCCAGCGATGCAAAAGTCTCCTAAATTTTGTAGGGTGGGCATTTCAATGCCCACCCTACAAGAATCATGCTTGATTTTCC
This sequence comes from Nostoc sp. TH1S01, assembly GCA_018993265.1. Classification (GTDB taxonomy): domain Bacteria; phylum Cyanobacteriota; class Cyanobacteriia; order Cyanobacteriales; family Nostocaceae; genus Nostoc_B. Next base: position 12,261 of record JAGKSW010000201.1, on the reverse strand, counting down.
TCAAGTTAAAGCTACTGCGGGTTGTGGCCAGCGTCCTACAGCTTTGCCAACTACAGACAGTTCTTGCATTAAACGGTCAAAACGCTCTGGTGTCAAAGATTGTGGCCCATCAGATAAAGCTTTTTTAGGATTGGGATGCACTTCAATCATCAAAGAATCAGTACCCGCTGCGATCGCAGCCATCGCCATAGCAGGTACAAACTCCGCCCAGCCTACACCATGACTAGGGTCAATCATAATTGGCAGGTGTGTGAGTTTCCGCAATACAGGTACTACCGATAAATCTAGAGTGTTGCGGGTGTACTGGCGGTCAAAGGTACGAATTCCGCGCTCACATAAAATCACATTCGGATTTCCCGCCGCCAAAATATACTCAGCCGCCATTAACCACTCTTCAATTGTGGATGACATACCTCGTTTCAATAACACTGGTTTGGGTTGTGCGCCTACTTTTTTCAGTAGGGAGAAGTTTTGCATATTTCTCGCCCCCACCTGCACAACATCGGCAATTTCAGCAATTTTATCGAGTTCAGCAGCGTCCATCACTTCGGTAATTACACCCAACCCGCTAACTTCTCGCGCCTTGGCTAGTAAATCCAAAGCACTCTCACCATGTCCTTGAAAAGCGTAGGGAGAAGTCCGGGGTTTGTATGCACCACCACGCAAAAACTTAGCACCCGCGGCTTTGACTCGCTGTGCTGTTTCTACAATCATTTCTTCGTTTTCTACAGAGCAAGGGCCAGCCACCACCACTAAAGGATGTTGTTCGCCAAATACAACTGCGCCATCAGGAGTATTCACTATTACTTCTGAGGCTTCACCGTGACGAAATTGACGACTGGCGCGTTTGTAAGGCTGTTCTACCCTTAATACTTGCTCAATCCACGGGCTAATTTCTTGAATTTGTAGGGGATCTAAATCAGCAGTATCGCCTACTAAACCAATTACAACTTTGTGTTTACCTATAATTTTTTCTGGTGTTAATCCCCAGCTAGTTAGTTCCTCGTCAATGCGGTTGATTTCCGCCTCTGGGGAACCAATCTTCATGACTACGATCATTTTAAATTACCTGATAATTTGGGTGAAATATCAAATGAATCAGCTTAACTATATTCTCGTACTTCTAAGTTTTTAGCGTAATTTTTAATGATGAGAAATTAACATTTATATTTATCAAAAAATCAAGCGATCAGTCATGGGTCTACTGAATATTGGGTTTAATTAGATACTTTATTTTTCAATTAGCAATGTTGAAGTTATGTAGCAGTAGAAGCATAGATAATAACAAAGACTAATTATCAAACATGGACACTCAGCGACTTTAAAGCCTGTTCCCTGTTCCCTGTTCCCTGCTACATAACTTTAACTTCAACATTTACTGACAAATTACCCAATACTGAGTTATCTGAATACCTGATCGCTAATTATCAGACGTTCTTTTGTCGAGTTTCGCGCCAAACCTCTACCATACGTCCAAAATTGGTAGTAAACTCGCTGATTCCTAGTAAACCTCCGGGTCGTTCTTCATCCCAAGAGGCTGAAAGAACGCCGTAAGTAATGCCTAACACACCTAAACCAAATAGCCCCATATTAACCAGTAAAACGGCAATGGGAGCTAACTTGATCTGGGTTTGGGTAGCTAGTAGATAGCTAACTACTAATGTAGTAATCCCCAAGGCTGTGGGGACACCACAAAAAAATGCCACCCGCCGAATCATCCGCTGACTCACCACTTGAGGGATAGCCATCTCTTCTTTGGTAAATGGCTGGTTCTGGCTGGCTGATTTTTCGGGAGTATTGGATTTGATGGGAGTTTTTTGAACTTTTACAGGTTTTTGGCGTTTTTTGTTCGGTTCAAAAGGCAAACGACTGCGTTCAGATTCTTCAGCAGACATAAGCGGTAGTCCCTATCCACGAATACCAAGGCGAGCAATCAAAGCTTGATATTTTTCCCGATTTTCTTGTTGGATATAAGCCAGCAAGCGTTTACGATGACCAATGAGCTTTAACAAGCCACGGCGGGAAGAATGGTCTTTTTTATTAGCTTGGAGGTGTTCGCTGAGGCGGTTAATCCGCTCGGTCAGCATTGCAATTTGGACATCAGCCGAACCGGTATCGGTTTCGTGAACTTGGAAGTTGGAAATTATTTCTTGTTTGCGCTGTTGCGTCAGAGCCATGATCGATTAATTTCTAATTTTTCTAAATATATGCAGCAGTCTCCCATAATATCACAGCCATAAAGCTGTATGGGAAATCAGTCGGCAGTGATTATTAATTATGAGTATTTTTGCTAAATTTTTACATTTAATTTAACTAAGCCGATCGCCTGATCAGTTGTGCTTGGTGGCGTTGTTGCAAGTGATACATGTGATTAAACAAGTGCCAGCAATATTCTTCTGGTAAACCGCAAGTAACAGCACCCCGCAAGACTACGTTAAAATACCAGTCATTCGGAGCCATTTCTTCTGATAGTTTGTCAACTACAACGTAGGTACGCACATCTTTATATGTAGAGTTGTGGTTGTGAATGTCTACAATTTCGTGTTGATATAGCCCTTGACCAACACCTTCACGTTTGTCTAAATATTCACTTAATCGCCAGGGTAATTGATAAAGTACACCTTTTACACTGGCTTTTGGGTCTTTAACTACATCTAAAACACCACATTTGCGTGTGGGGGAATAGAGATAAAACCCCAGCCGATATCCTTTTAATACTCCAGGGCCGATGACGTAAGGGTGGGTGTTTTCCCCAAGTGATCGCTTCAAATCGACCGGACACATACACGAGCCATAAGCGAAATAATAAAATTTTGGCTCTTTTGGTATTTCTTGTTGCAGTTTCACATCTAACTTTGCAGGATTATGAGATTGCACCCAATTGTAGCTTGAGTGTCCAATTTGATTACTCATCTATCCTTAGATATATTTAACTATAAATCAAATTTTATCATCACAACATTAATTAATACATTCATAAATCGATAGATTAACCGTATTTTTATAAGCAAAACCAATCTTTGGTAGCTGTGGGATCAGGTAAGAGTATAAAAGTGAAGATGATTGGTTTTTCACTATATCTCTCTTACAGTAAAAAGTATTGTTTTTACATAGTATGGGCGCACAGCTATCAAATTTTTTTCATAATTCTTTTACCTTGCGCTTGATGTGAAAACATTTGCCGTGCAAAGGTAACAAAGGTAAAGAGTTATGAAACTTTATCCGCGATTATTAGCTTACAGTGTTGCTATTGCTTCAACGGCGATCGCTCTGTTGCTGTCATTATGCTTAGAACCAATTATCTATCGAACTACTGGGTCATTCTTTTACATATCTATTGTTGTAAGTACTTGGTATGGTGGTTTTCGTCCAGGCATTGTTGCAATTGTTTTGTCAACTCTGGCAATGGAGTATTTCTTCATTCCACCAGTGCATATACTTTGGGTAGAGCAACCAAAAAATCTCTTAAGGTTAGGTATATTTTTAGTCGTTTCCTGGACAATTAACCTGCTCACTAGCAATCTTCAAGCTAGTAGACAGAAGATTCAACAACTTAATCAAAAACTGGCACAGGAAAATGCCGAGCAATTGCGACAAAGTGAACAACGCTATCGTTCATTAATTAATGCTTCGGCTCAGATTGTCTGGATTGCTGATGCCAACGGCATAGCAAAATCATCGCCAAAAGGCTGGGAAGAACTTACAGGCCAAACTCCAGCAGAATATATGGGAGGGGGTTGGCTGAATGTTGTTCACCCTGACGATCGAGATCGCACTGTTGAATGCTGGCAAGAATCTTACACTAACCGCACCATTTACGAAACTGAGTTCCGCGTGCGGATGAAAGATGGTAATTATCGTAACTTTGTAGTTCGAGGTGTACCCATTCTCGATGTTAATGGAGAAGTTAGTGAATGGATTGGTACTTGCACAGATATTACCGAACGTAAACAAGCCGAAGCTGCCCTTCAGGAAAGTCAAATCAAACTTCAGCGTCAACTAGCAGAAATCGAAACTATTTACCAATCAGCCCCGATTGGGTTGAATGTGTTGGATACAGAACTCCGGTTTGTCCGCATTAACCAGCGTCTAGCAGAAATTAACGGTTTTTCTGTGGAAGAGCATATTGGGCGCACTGTGCGGGAGTTGTTACCCAATTTAGCTGACACTGCCGAACAATTGCTGCTTCCCATCCTACAAACAGGCAAACCACTACTCAATGTTGAAATCAGTGGGGAAACTCCAGCCCAACCTGGTGTGCGTCGAACTTGGTTAGAAAGCTTTCTGCCTTTGAAAGATGGCGATCGCATCATTGGCATTAGTACCGTATGTGAAGAAATTACCGAACACAAGCGAGTGGAACAAACCTTAGCTAAACAAGCTCTGCGTATCCGCGCGTTGTTCAATACTTCATTTGATGGCATTGTGATTTTAGATTTGTATGGCAATGTCGTAGATGCCAATCCTAGATTTGCCCAGATGCTTGGCTACACGCCCGAAGAAACAGCCAAGCTGAGTGTGTTTGACTGGAATGCTCAGTATACCCCACAAGAAATTCAGCAAGTATTGGATGACCACTTACGATGGAACAATGTAGTATTTGAGACACTGCACCGCCGCAAAGATGGCTCAGTCTACGATGTAGAAATTGGTGCGACCATTGTGGAATTAGAAGGCGAAATTTTGCGATTCTGTGTTTGTCGAGATATTAGCGATCGCAAACAAGCCGAGGCAGAATTAGAAAGGCGAGTTGTACAGCGTACAGCCGAGTTAAGCCAAAGCAATGCCGAATTAAAACGCAGTGAATCAACACTCCGCAGTTTCTTCAACAGTGCAGCAATGCTCATGGGTATTGTGGAGCTACATGAGCATGACATATTCCACATTTCTGATAACTTGGCATCTGCTCAGTTTTTCGGTACAACTCCCGAAGCTATGCAAAATCGCTTTGCCAGCGATTTAGGTGTAACTCAACCAATCATCAAGCAATGGATGAGCTATTATCAGCAAGCAGCTCTAATTCAAGCTCCCATGCGGTTTCAATATCTCCACGAAAACCATAGTGGAAAAAAGTGGCTTTCCGTAAGTGTATGTCCAATTGCAGTTAGTCCCGCGGGCTACCCCATGTTTTCCTATATTGTTGAAGATATCACAGAGCAAAAACACGCCAAAGAGCAAATAGAAACATCACTCCGAGAAAAAGAGGTGTTACTTAAAGAAATCCACCATCGCGTGAAGAATAATTTAGGAATTGTTAGTAGCTTGCTCAAAATGCAATCTCGAAGGATTCAGGATTCACAAGCTTATGCAATTTTACTTGATAGTCAAAATCGGATTGATTCTATTGCTCTGGTACATGAAAAGCTATATCTTTCTGAAGACTTGGGAAATATTGATTTTGCTTACTATATTCCTAATTTGATTGGCTATTTATTTAGTACTTATAATATTAATTCTGACAAAATAAAACTTAATACTCAAATTGACAATATATATTTAGACATCGAAACTGCTATACCTTGTGGCTTAATTATTAGTGAACTGGTTGTTAATACTTTAAAATATGCTTTCCCTAATAATCAAGCCGGGGAAATACAGATTAAGTTTTATCAGAATATAGATAACAAATTAATTCTGATTATTAAAGATAATGGAATAGGATTACCTGAAAATATCGCTTTCAACCATTCTAAAAAAATGGGGATAAATCTTGTTCAAGGCTTAGTCAAGCAGTTAAGAGGCACAATGGAAATTACCTGCCAACCAGGAGCAGAATTTAAAATATGTTTAACCAAACCTGAAGAAAATAGAAAGTAGTGGAATAATATATTCTTCGGCGAAAGACTGATAATTAATATTATAAAAGTAAGGAGGAAAGAAACTTTCCAGATTTGTACACAAATACCAAAACTCATACACAATATATCAGTTAATATTGTCAACTAATAACCAATTCCCAGAGTAATTTAGCCGTCCCCACACAGTAATTAATTGTTCATGTACAGCAAGTTTTAGTTTTTCATCTATGTGCGATCGCAAAGTTACTAGTTGCCAAGTTTGCCCTTGATAAATTGTTGGTTCAGTCACTACAAGTTGGTAATTCTGCTGATATATGCGTTGGAAAATACCTGTCAAACACTCACAGTTTTGTGTTGATACTTCCTCAACCAAAGATAAATGAGGGCAATTACCACTTGCAGGATAATTTTGAGGATTATTTAAATAATCTAGTTGCGTAGACAACCATTCTGGATGATTGGGGGAAAAATCTAGATTAAATAAAGGAGCGATCGCCGCAGGTGCTTGTTTATCGTGCAATAATGCTTCCTGTAAAATCCGAACTGGTAAATCTCTCGGCTGTACACCTAACTCCACGCACATAGCAGCAGCCATACCAGCAGCTTGACCGATACCCATCACCACAGGTTGCAATCTTGTTGCACCATTAGCTATGTGCGATACAGAAATATTTTTTTCACAAACTAATAAACCATCTGTAGTCGCCGGAACTAAACAACGGTAAGGAATAGTAAACGGCGTTCCCGTCCAGCGTCCTCCCCAGCGGATTGATTTCGGTTGTAGTGGTAAATCAAACCCTGGATAATGATGGTCGTTGGCATAGTTCCCAATAGCAACTGCATCAGCAAATAAAGATGCAACTCTACCCTCGGCTACAGGTAAAATATCTTGTTCCCGAATTGTTGTGAGTCCTACCAAACGGCGACTTTCACGGTAATAAGGATGTAGTGCAAAAGCTGTATTAGTTCCAGGGAAAACCTTCTCAGCCAAACCATAGCGACGACCTAACTGATTTTGGATAAAATGAGCAAAATTTTGACTATGCCAGCGACATTCCTGGAGAAACTCAGCTTTAGATGCTTCTGACTCTACCAAACGCCCGACACCTTCAGCGTAATCATTACCTTTAATAGGCCAGTTAATCATAAAGCGATCGCCCGGCAAGCGTCCATAATTTAAAAACTTCTCAGCACCATAATTTTCCCAAGCCCCCGCAAACAACGCCGGATTATAATTAGGCGCAGCCGGGATTTCTGGTGCAACAGCATCACCAAAATCTTGCATAACTACTACCCAAGTTGGTGACTGTACTTGATATCTCTCCGTCAAGGCATTATAACTAGTTGGGGCGCTGGGTTCTCCCCATTCACTTTGCAACTCCCAACCCCAACGGTAAGGAACTTCCGCCAACGCCAATAAATCACCCAATTCTGTACCATCGAGAATTACCTTGGCTTGCACAGTAAAATCAGCAAACCGCACCCCAGTAATACAATTTCCCTCCTGTACAACTTCTAGTGGGACTTGTCCAGAAATCCATTGCAGATTTGCCAACTCCTTTACCCAATTAGCAAAAACATCCGCCCCCACACCAGGATCATAACTAAAAAAACTGACCCAACTGTTATCTAATCCTCCTGGTTGGCGATGGTGTAATTCTTGTAAAAACGCACCCCATAACCCAGTTTGCCAAGCAACTAATTCATTCCCATCCGGTGCAGAAACTCCAGCCGCAGTCAGCATTCCCCCCAAACAAGCAAACTCACTCACCAAAATAGTTTTAACACCCCTTCTCGCTGCTTGAATCGCCGCAGCTGTTCCACCAGTTCCCCCGCCCACAACTAAGATATCAGTTGTATATATTTGATGAGTCATAGTTTATATTTAATGGTCAAACTTGGGTGAATTTCAAAGATAGTTGTGTGGAATTAGTGGCATAATTAATGATTATTATTCTCAATAAATCGCAGTATTATCAACAAGATTTAAGGGCTATGAAGCTTATCGAGGCTATGTTTTAACTTATTTCGTATTCTCGTCAGGTTAAGAAAGGTTAATTAAATTAAAACCCTCTCTCCTCCTGACTTCTGCCTTGAAAGTGCTGAGTGCTGAGTCACCGAAGTTTGCTCAACGGGGGAAACCCCCGCACGCAACTTCTCGCTGAGTGCTGAGTAAAAATGCTAGTCCCACTTTTATCCTTGGCGATGAAACTTGTTTCATCGGGACTGCCTTCTGCCTCCTGCCTTATCCCAACTACAAATATTTACGCCGCTCTACTTAAAAATGGCAATGCGGCTTCTGCAACTTCAGCTGCATACTCTTCATACATTCCCAATGTACCAGGAAGGCTCAATGATTGAATTCCAGGTAGTGCCGCCATTGCTGACATTTCTTGTTTGGAATAGGGTGGAGCTTGCTCGGCCAGGATGAGCAGCACCGGCACAGGAGACGATCGCAGTAGTGTGATAAATTCTTGGCGATCGCGCACGGGATCAAGTCCACCAGTTACAAACGCCGCCGGAGCAAATCGCGCTCCTGGTTGGCGGGTAATCTGCTGCTTCTGCTCGATAAACTCTGGAGTCAGGCGCGATTGATCTGCATAAACATGTCTTCCATACATCAGCCGCAGAAACCCCTTAGTTGTATTTGCCTGATAAAGTCCTTGACCGATAACTGGAAATCTTACCAATTGTCTGACTGCTGCGGCCAGAGGTTTGGGTACTCCCATTGTAGGTAAAGGGCCACGCCAGGTCGGAGCAACTAAAATCATGCAAGAGCAAGCTTGGGGTTGTTGTTGAGCTAGTTGTAAGGCATAGCCAGCCGTATGACCAGCCGCAATTACTGCAACGGGTTCTGAGAAAGTCTGTTGGACAAACGCCTGAAGCATCTGCTGCAATAGCGCAGGTTGATAGTTTAAAGCAGGACGTTCAGATTCACCAAATCCTAACCAGTCGAGTGTCACTGCTTGGTAGCGATGGGCAATGCGCTCGGCAATCCCTGTCATTTCAGAACGGCTAGAAACCGTACTAAATGCGGGTAGCAGTAAGACGGGTTTACCTTGGCCTATGGTATCGTAAGCGATCGCATAACGGTTTTGCTGCCACTCAAATGAAAATTGATGCTTCGTTTTCACAGTCATCTTGATCCCCTCCAGTTTGAATTGATTTGAGGAGTATTGATTGCCATTAGTCACTTAGCTTAAACTTATACCAAACAAAGCCGAAAGTACCAAATTCAAATCACTTGGAACAGCGTATGTGTTGATATCTTTGTGAACTATTTTTTCTTGGCGCTGAAACATAAGACCTGGGTGGGAGTAGGGAGTGGGAATACTATTTCTGAAAGCAACTTAGTATGAGAATTGGAAAAAAGAGCTGGAATTAAAGATGAGGTCAACCAAACTCAGGCTAATCAGCTAGAGGTAATACCAAGCGACTAACTACTCGATGATCTGGTAACTGATAAAAATCTAACGTCCCACCCAATTTCTGCATTAGTTGTTGACAAATCAGCAGGTGTAAAGCAGGTGGTTGGTTCAGGTAAAAAGTGGCTAACACATCTTTGGGTGTATGATTTTGTAGTGCTGCTAATAAATGCGGTTCAATAATGCCATGATCTGTAATTGATATTTCTAGCAATCTTTCCTCTAAGCGGCGACACCAGATATCAATTCTGCCGCCATTTTGAGAACGGTTACAAGCTACAACCAATAATTCATACAAAACTAATTCAAATTTGACTATATCGCCTGCGAGCGCTAACGATGAGGGATAACTTGAAGGTTGCAGTCCTTTGAGGAATATTCCCGTATTACTGGAATCTGCATCGGTAGCAGATTGTCCTAAACCATGCACTCCTGCCCATATTTTACGCTGTTTCAGGAGGTTTTCGACTCGTTCTAGCGATCGCTTCAGCAAAGTGGCTATAGGCATGATTTCGGAACTCTGATGCAATTCCCACTGCTCAAGTTTGACTAGGGCAGTCATGGCAGCAGTATTATGGTCTAATTGCCGTAGTAATAACTTATAGCGTGTCTGTGTCAGTTCATTAGTCGGAATCCCCAAGTCTTCTATCTGGGTTAATAACTGTGTTGCTGTTCGTTGAATTTCCTCTAGGCGGCGATGTTTATACCAATTGAGTTGTCGCAATTCTTGGTTTGAGGACTCAAGTAGTTTGGTGATTTGCTGTTGACGACGCGACCAAGCTAATTGAGTCACCAGGGTTTCTGTAGCATTTAGACTTTGTTCTGTCCAATATCGTTCTCGATAATCGGCAACTAACACAACGCCCGTGGGTGCATAATCAGCAGTAGTGCGGAGTGCGATCGCTAAAACTTGACCAATGTTTTGACCATTTAACCATTTTCTGGTTTCTGGCGGTAAATCATCGGCATACACACATATATAATCATCTTTGGCTAATGCCCACTGAATTATAGCTTCCGTCTGAATTGGAATTGGTTTGTCAGCCACAACCCCAAATCGACTATCTTTAATGACGCTAGGAATAATTTCGGCAACATCTTCTCCAGGCGACCAAGATAACAATACTGCTAAGGGAGAATTGAGTACTGTGGCGATTTGTGAAATTGCAGTCCGTTCTAGATGTTTTGTCCCCGACTCTGTTGTGTCACCTTGGGCTTTTTCCTGAATCCGTAAGCATTGCTGAATACTATGGAGAATTTTTTGCTGTTGTTCAGCTTCAGCTTGTAGTTGCCATTGGCGGACAATTACACCAATTTGTTGACTAACAGCCCATAATAATTCTTTTTCTAAACTGGCCCAACTACGATTAGTTTCGTGGGTAATTACTAAAAGTGCATTTGGCGAATGACCTTGAGTGCAGTTACAAACCAATAGCGATCGCGTTCCATGTTCTACTAATAAAGGTCGCCAGTTAAAAAACCGCAAATCTTCTTCTATCTTCTGCACCTCTACCGCCGTTTTGGCTGACTTCAACATCTGCTCATCCATATCTTTGAGCGCATTGAAGCTGACTGTTAAGTGACGGCGATTTTGTGATTGGCTTTGAAAAATAATTTGGTAACTATGCAGGTCAGGATTGTACTGTAATAATAAAAAGCGTGTGGCGGTAAAGCGTGTTAATACTTTATTCGCACAGTCACGTAAAGTTGCGTGCAAATCCTCATCATTATAAATAGCTTGGGCAACTTGGCTACTTAATTGGGCATCATCTTGAATTTGCTTGATGGTAGTTTCCATCGTTTCGGTAGGTGCAACTAAAGAAATTAGCCCCGCTGCACTTTGAACAAAATTCTTGTCAGTTTCTGTCCAGATGCGCGGTTCATTCGCCTCTACCGCTAAAAAACCCAGTAGTTCTTTTTGCCAGAGGATAGGTGCAGCTAACAGCGATCGCACCTGTAAGCGTTGCAAGACCTTGGCCGTAAAATGGCTTTTTAAGGAACTGCGCTCATCACCAATCAAGACAATTTGATTAACTGACAAAGCATAATAAAATTCATTTAAGTCTTGTACTGTCATACCCGCAGCTATTTGCTGTTGGCTATTATTGCGGCCGATGTTGGCAAGTTGATTACTCATCCGACACCAAAAATAACGCCCTTGACGCTCAAACCAGTAAATATTCGTCCGGCTAGGAGAAACAAATTGATGTGTTGTTTGGACGACGGCTTTCAGCTTTTGGTCTACGTTATTGAGACTACGTAAATTTTCTAATAATTGTAATATTGGCTGATCAAGATTCTTCGTTTGCTGCTGCTGCAAATTCAGTTCATTTTGATAAAGCACTGCGCCAAGTTCGCCTAACACAATTAATACACGAGCTTTGGCATCACCTGGTAACAAATATCCCCAACGTTCGGAACCAAATAATAATAAACCTAAAAAACGGTCTCGATAGCGAATAGGTAAAACAATCGTTCCCTGAATATTAAATTTTTTGCCAATTTCTTGCCATTCGGCAGCACGAGGTTCTAAACGTAAATCTGCAACACCCAAGGGACGCTGTTCAATTACTACTTGTTCTAAAAGACCACCAGGAGTTAGTGTCACCTGTTTGCGTAAAAATTTGGTGTCACCATCCGGTGCAATGCCACCTTTACCAATTAATGTATGTTTTGGTCGGTCGTATAAAGCAATCCAAACCAGATTGTAGTCAAACTGCTCTCTAATATATGAAATAGTAGTATCAATCAGAACATCAACATTATCCTCTTCCCTGAGCGTTTGGAGGACACGTCCCAAAGCAATGATTGTTTGTTCGGCTGCTATCGGTTTTTGTGGCTGCCCCATTGGATTGTTCGTTGACATCGCTTTTTATATATAAGATGCCCAGAAAAGCCGCCTAAGTTAATCATGTTGAGTGGAAGACTTCAAGGGGCGACAAGCGAGTTAAAGAGCTTGCTGTATAAGCTTCATAGCCCTTAAACCTCGCTGATAATATGCCTGCTTATTGCGAATGAAACCGACCATTTCCTCGACC
>JAGKSW010000044.1 GCA_018993265.1 Nostoc sp. TH1S01 | reverse complement strand
AAAACGGGGGAGTGGCTCAAAAGAACCTTGTTATTGGACATCGCAAAAAATCTGTGCTGCTTTCGCTAGTAGCCAATTTAAATTGTCTGATTGCTTCCAAATTGCGATCGCCCAAGTTGAACTGGTCTTAAAAAATTTTAATCCTTCCCAAAGCAGTACCTTAAAAAACTACGCCAGTCTGATTTTTATTACTGCTATCCGCGAAACTTTGCGTCAGCGTCAAGAAGTTGATATTTGTAGTGATTGGGGTTTGTTACGCAAAACGAGTCAAAAGCGGTTAGTAGAATCTTTGCAAAACGCTGGTTTATCTCCTGAGACAATTCGCGCTTACATTGTGGCTTGGAATGCATTTAAAACTTTGTATGTCCCCAGCAAAGCCAGTAATTCTCGCCAATTATCTCGCCCAGATGATAGCACTTGGGAAGCGATCGCTAAATTCTACAATTCCCAAACCACCCAACCTGCTAATTCTCCAACTCTGGAAAAATGGTTGTTAAATGCGGCGAAAGCTGTCCGTAAGTATCTTTATCCCACGCCAGATTCTTTGAATGTTTCTCCAGGCGGTGATGATGGAGTTGAGTTACTGGATAATTTACCAGGGACGCAAGAATCTATAATTAACGAAATTATCGCCCAAGAAGAAGCACAAGCGAGAACTCAACAAAAAGCTGAGATTAACCAAGTATTATTAACTGCGATCGCCCAATTAGAAGCGCAAATTCAGGAAATATTGCAACTATACTATGCACAGCAACTAAATCAAGATGCGATCGCCAAACAATTAGATATCAAGCAGTACACTGTTTCGCGGCGATTGACAAAAGCTAAGGAAGTTTTGTTGCGGTCTTTAGCTAATTGGTGCCAAGATAGCCTGCATATTTCTCTGACATCAGACTTACTTAAAAGCATGAGTGCTGTGATTGAAGAATGGCTACAAAATTACTATATAGCAGAAGGCAGAGGGCAGGAGGCAGGAGGCAGAAGGTAAAAGTCTTACTATTCCTGGCATTCAAGCTCATCATCTATCCTAACCTATGCAACTACCGCTATAGTGTATCTTCTCACTAAGCCAAGCCTCAACCGATTTTGTAGCCTGTGCGCGGAAGAGAATGTTCCCTAGTAGCGCCAAAACAAGCCAAACCTTTCCCCGGAGAAACCGCTATGACTTTTACTTTTGCTAATTCTACAGACTTAATTTTAGAAATTCCGGAATTTACCCAAAGTGGTCAAGCTTTTTCTCATCCTAGTGCTGAATATCAAGCTTATCTGAATGAACTTTGCCTGAATGCTGTCTTACCTTGGTTACAGGAGGACTTGACACCACAGGCAAAGGTTTGGCCAACAACCACTGCATTATCCAGTTTCTGGGAACTGGTAAATGGAACTGCTGTGACAGTAGATGCAACGAGATTTATCTTAGTTCCCAGTGAAAGTATTGATTTAAGTGAATTACGTGTACCCCAAGAATGGGTAGATTTGGCGAGTTGGCTGGGAGATTATTATTTGGCGGTGCAAGTAGAACCAGATGCAGGCTATGTCAGGGTTTGGGGTTATTGTACTCACACGCAACTAAAGCAGCAGGGTAAATATGATGCAGGCGATCGCACCTACTCTCTGAATGCTAGTGAGATAATTACAGATATCAATGTTTTAGCTGTGGCGCGAGAATTTTGTCCAGCCGAACCGACACGTACTACCGTTGCGGCAATTCCCACCCTACCACAAGCCCAAGCCCAAAACTTAATTAACCGCCTCGGCAACGCGGAAGTCATCACGCCACGGTTAGCGATTCCTTTTCAACTGTGGGGTGGGTTAATTGAACATAGCGGTTGGCGACAAAGTTTATATGAAAAACGTATCGGACTACCAGAACAGCGTTCTGTGTTGCAATGGTTAGAAAGCGGTGTATCGCAACTTGCACAAGCGATTGGTTGGGAACGTTGGAATTTAGAATTAAGTGCGGCGGCGCGGAGTGTCGAAGATAGACAAACTGAGGCAAATATATCACGGCGGTTAGCGATCGCTGGACAAATCTACGAATTAATCATTACACCCCAAGGCGAACCTGATGCACCTTATTGGCGGTTTGAGTTGCGTAACGCCACAGTCGGCGCAGCCATTCCCGGCGGTTTTAAACTACGACTGCTGACAGAAGACTTACAGCCTTTCCCCAACAACGAAGATATCGCTACAACCGCAGTCGAACAACTCTTTGTAGAAGTGGCTTTAGAACCAGGGGAAGGTATAGTGTGGGAAGTAGAACCTTTACCCGAAAATTATGAGCGAGAAATACTTAAATTTTAAACTTTTCTCCTGCTAGTTTAAAGGTAGTGTGGTAAATAGAAATTTCATTCATCCACATCCTCATTAACAAGCCATGAGAAAACAAGTCCAAAAACAAATGCGTACATGGGCGATGTTATGTCATATTTCGGCTTTAGTAGCATGGCTATTGTTATTTGGATTAGTTTTTCTTGGCATTCCTTTGTATTTACCGTTGAATATTTTATTACCCTTAGTCATTTGGCGGCTAAAAAAAGCTAAATATCCTTGGATTGACTTTCAAGGTAGAGAATCTTTAAACTTTCAAATTTCATTAACTTTGTATACTTTAGTAGTGATTATTTTCTCTCTACTACTTGTACTGGGTAGCTGTGGCATTGCTATCACCACCAATGGCGCAGTTAATGAAGTCAAACCGGTTTTAGATGGTTTGCTTCTGGTCTGGACGTTTTTAATTATTGCCTTACTTTTATTACAGTCATTCCTGGTTACATTTGCTGCTATTAAAGCTTATCATGGAGAACATTATCGCTATCCTTTAACAATGCGAATTTTAAGATAAAAGTTAATCTTATAGCTAGAATTTGTGAATATCCTAACTTGATTGTGTTTGCTTGATAGGAAGCTCAATCTCAAATTCTGTACCCTTGCCTGGTGAAGAAATACAGTTAATATTTCCTTTGTGCTTATCTACGATAATTTGGTAACTAATAGATAATCCTAAACCAGTACCTTTTCCCACAGGTTTAGTAGTAAAGAATGGGTCAAATAATCTTGTTTTAATTTTATCTGGTATACCAAAACCGTTATCTTTAATGCTAATAACTACATATTCTTCGTTTTTAACTTGAGTTTGGATAGTAATATAACTATCCTGTATTTTATCTTCTATTTCCTTTTCTCGTAAAGCATCAATAGCATTATTCAATATATTCATAAATACCTGATTTAATTTTCCTGCGTAACATTCAACACGAGGTAAATTATCACAATAGTCTTTAATAATTTTAATTTCTGGCTGCCCATTCTTACCTTTCAGGTGATACTGCAAAATTAGCAAAGTACTGTCAATACCTTCATGAATATCTACAGGTTTCATGTCAGCTTCATCAAGACGCGAGAAGTTACGCAATGTGAGTACAATCTCGCGGATACGCTCAGAACCAACTTCCATTGATGACAAAATATTAGGTAAATCATCAAGAATAAATTCTATATCTATCTCATTCATCAACGTAGTTATTTTTGAATTATTACCAGAATATTCTTGTTGATATAAATTAATTAAAGCTATTAATTTCTGAATATAGTCCCTTGCATACATTAAATTACCGTAAATAAAATTAACAGGATTATTAATTTCATGAGCAACCCCAGCTACTAGTTGACCAAGAGAAGACATCTTTTCAGTTTGAATCAATTGTAATTGGGTGTTTTGTAATTCTTGCAATGTTTTTTCTAATTCAAGATTTTTTTGATTTAATGTTTCCGTTCTGGCTGCGACTTTTGTTTCCAGAGTTAAATTACTTTCTTCTAAGGCAATTTGAGCAATTTTTTTGGTCTTTAAATATTCCTGCAATAATCTCAGTACCAGAAACCATGAGGGAATCAGCAATATTAAACTGATAATAGAAACTAAAATTGCCCAAAATATTTTTTGGCGATATTGAGTAACTTGTTGTTGTAATTCTAATGATATATTCAATCTTCTTTTCGCAACACCATCAGCGTAAATTTGCTTTTGAGTTTCATAGTCGCGGCTAGACAATAGTTGTTGTGCTGCTTGTTGTTTATTCTCTTTGACTAAATCAAAAGATTGATATTCCATTTTAACTAATTGCTGATTAGCGACATCAATTTTTTTGGCATCTTCATCTTTATATGCTTGAGGTGCTAGTTTAATAGATTCTTGAATAGCAATATCCAGTTTTTGTTCAAATTGACGATATCGTTTTTCCCACATTATGTTACCTGTGACAGCATTCATCCTGGCTGACATGGTTAATACTTCATCGAGATAAACAATTTCATCACTCAATTTTTGTAACCTAAATTCATTTTTAGTTAGATTATTGAAATTAGAGTATGCTTGCAAATTTAACCAAATTTGAGGAATAAATAAGAGTAAAGTTAGTAGTACTGTTAGAGTGACTAGTTGCGAAGGAGCAAATCTCAGTTTATGATGCACATACATTAGTCTATTCACAATAATTTAGAAGGAAATATTCTGAGTATTGAATTATTTATCGCAAAAAATGTCATTTTTTGCTAGACATTTACCTAATTTATAAATATTTGTTTTCTTATCATTTGTCCAGTTTTTTTGAGAAAGATATTGCGATTTTTATATATAAAAGAATTAAATTTACTTTTTATAAAGTTTCAGTAGGATTACCAATTAAAAAAAGTTAACTTTTATTTATTAAAATAAAATATTTTAAATAAATTTTTACAAATCAGTTGCTTTAAGCCCCGAATGTCAATATCAGCAATACTTTGATGACAATCATTCCTAGCCAAATTTACCACTATCAAAGCTTATAATCGTGAAAATCACTGCTATCTTTTGACAAGGCGAATTTTGAGATAGGCGATGAGTCATCATATCGAACACCAAGCAAGATTATGGGCAATGTTATGTCATCTTGCAGCTCTTATTTGGCTACCCATTTATCTAATTAGTGCAATATTTTTCCATATTGCTGGTTATATTCCATTTATTAATATTTTATTACCTTTATTTATTTGGAAAAGTCAGAAAAATCAATATTCTTGGGTAGATATTAACGGCAAGGAATCATTAAATTTTCAAATCTCGTTAACTATCTATGTACTTATTTATATAATTATTGTCATATTATTAGCTCCCAGTTGTGGAATTAATTTCAGCCAGATTCCCGCAGCCAATAGTGTAGCAAGGTGGAAGTTAAATTATTACTTAGGCTTGGTATTGATTCCCATCGGAGTTACTTTTTTACATCAAATTATCTGCTGTATTGCCGCAGCAATTCAAGCTTATAGAGGTAAAATTTATCGCTATTCTTCTACAATCAGATTTTTGCAGTAAATAAGAGTTTGAAAGGTTCAGGACTTACACAAAAATAACGTAACTCCGTCATTACGAGCGATAGCGAAGTAATCTCCCCTGACCCTGGGGTTACTTCCCTACACTTCGTTCCGGTCGCAATGACAATATCGGCGTTGCGTAAGTCCTATATAAGTTTTTAAATTTTATAAGTCTGCAAATAGGCAGTAATTAAAATTTTGGTTTCTGCTAACAGTTGTTTTCGATACTGTTGATCACGGGTGAATGAAAGCCAGAGCAATTCATTAGCAGCTTTGAATACAGTTGTTGCTATCAAGTCACATTGAGACGCATCAAGTTCGAGATTGCGTTGATATATAAAATGAGCAATTTCAGTTAGCATTTGCTGGTCGTATTCATTCAATTTACTGGCATCAGCAACTGTAATGAAATCGATTAATCTTCCTAAAACTGCTCGATAACCTGGATGTTGTTCGGCAAACTGCTCAAAGGCATCTATCATACAGTCTACATAGGTTTTAAGATCAGCTTCTGCCAACTCTATATGAAGTTGCACAAACATTTGATATTCCTGCTCAAAGTAGCGATTGGCCAGCGCTCGAACGATCGCATCTTTATCGGGAAAAAATTGATACAACGACCCCACGGGAACCGCTGCACGAGTAGCGATCGCTCTTGTCGTTGTCTGTTCATACCCCAATTCAATAAACAACTGTTCCGCTACATCTAAAATATGATGCACTCGTTCTTGGCTGCGTGCTTGCTTGGGTTGTTTCCTCATGGTTGAGTCTTTCTGCGGTTCTTTTGTCATTCTTCCAGACTACCATTGACAAAATATGAATAATGTTCATATATTAAAAACATGAACGATGTTCATATTAGACCCATCAAAAAAGAGTTCAGAATTTAATTCTGACTTCTGAATTCTTCTTCAAATCCATACTGAAAAATACATACCATGTCATCTCTGACTCTCATAAACCAATCTTTCTGGACAACCTTGCCAGCTATGGTGCAGCAACTCAAAGGTATCAAAGCTTTTGTGACCCTTTTATTTGATGAAACTGGTAATTTAGAACCAGTTTGGCAATTGAGCCACAGTCTGGTTGACAGTCGGTCTTTTCAACTAGCAATTGCAACCATGAGAGAAAATCCAGAAGTGGCAAATATTTTGGCAGAACGTTATATTGCGTCTCCCCATGATTTAGTGGCTTTATCACAATATCCTCCAGATTCTTTAGGTTATACCTACGCCAGCCAAATGAAAGAATTGGCTTTTCAAACTATAGAAGCAGGTATTGAGATTAATTCTGATACAAGTTACGTCGAGAATCGCTGGCAACAAACTCATGATATTTGGCACATCATTACCGGATTTGATACGAGCGAAATAGGAGAAATTGGCTTGCAAGCTTTTTATTTAGCGCAATTTCAACTACCTTTAGCCAGTTTGCTAATTGCCAATGCGTTGATTGCTGTGACAGTATGGCAACCGCAGAGACTCTCTGTACTATTGATGGCGATCGCACGGGGATGGGAAATGGGGAAAAATGCCAAACCCCTGATTGCCCAAAAATGGGAAGAAGCTTGGGAAAAGCCTGTGGCAGTTTGGCGTAAGGAATTAAATGTGCAACCAGTCAATCCTAGTGAATTTACTTGTAGCTAAATTTTGATTACTTCAAATAGCTAATTTTGAAAGAAAGATGTCTTGCAAGCTTTTCTGGCAAGTGATTCGTTTCACATATCCTTGGTTGCCATTAGCTATGACCTTGTGGCGGATGATTAAATCAACAGGTATTCACCGTTCCCGCGCCCAAGTTCGATTTTTGATACTCTTTAGCCGGATAGATTTTGCTAACTTAATGCTGCTTGTCAACGAATTAATTCAACCAGAATACTGGGCTTAAATTAAGCCTTTGAATATCAAGTGATTACCATTGCGATCGCATCCAAAAGTTGTTGCGGTTCAATTGGTTTGGCTAGATGTGCTTGAAATCCGGCGGCGAGGATTTGACGTTGATTTGTGTCACCAGCGTAGGCAGTCAGAGCGATCGCAGGAATATCCTTGTTAAATTGAGGCATGAAGTTACGAACTTGGCGAATAAAGGTGTAGCCATCCATTTCTGGCATCCCAATATCGCTGATCAGCAAATCAAATGGTGCTTCCGCTAACATTGGCAAAGCTTTAGTAGCAGATAATACTTCCTGCACAACTGCACCTTCCTGCTCCAAAACCACCTTCACCAGTTCTAGAGAATCTGCTTCATCATCAACCACAACCACTCGGAGATTTTCTAGATTAAGTGTTTGATGATTGCGGTAATTATGAACAGTATCGAGATTTGGCATCGGCATTAATGGCAACTGCACTGTAAAGGTTGCTCCTTGCCCTTCTCCAGGACTCGCAGCTGTAATCATACCCCCATGTGCTTCAATTACTTGACGAGCGATCGCTAATCCCAGTCCTAATCCGCCAAAACTCCGAGTTGTTGAACTATCCTCTTGTTGAAATAACTCAAACACATGGGGCAGAAATTCTGGTTGGATGCCCTTACCAGTATCGCTGACTTGAATTTGTGCATAACGCTCAATATATGTGAGTTGCACTGTCACCTGTCCGCCGATGGGGGTGAATTTAACCGCATTCGAGAGTAAGTTCCAGATTACTTGTTGTAATCTGCCCGTATCTCCTCTTACGTAAGCCCCTAATGGGTGAAGAAACCCTTCCAGCCTAATAGCTTTTGCTTGTGCAGCTAAACTCACGGTCTCTAGAGCCGCCGTGATTGGTTCAGATAAATTAACAGCCCCAAAGTTGAGGGCAAGTTTACCCCGAATAATCCGAGAGATATCGAGCAAATCATTGATCAGTTGCACCTGTTGTTTGGCATTACGCTCAATAGTGTTTAAGCCGCGTTGGAGTTTGTCGGTATTAATATTGGGTGATTGCAGGATCTGCGCCCAACCTAAAATGGGATTAAGCGGTGTTCGCAATTCATGAGAGAGAATAGCGAGAAATTCATCTTTCATGCGATTAGCACGTTCTGCTGATTCCCGTGCTGCTTGCTCCTGTTGGAATAACTTTTCTCGTTGGGCTTCTATGGCTTTGCGTTGAGTAATATCGCGGTTTGTTTCTAAGACTAATCTTTGCCCGTTTGTCTCAATTAGTTGCTGACGGCTCTCTACAATTACTTGCTGCCCAGTATAAGTAGTATGCTTTAACTCCCCTGTCCATAGGCGATCGCGTTCTAGAATGGCGATGAGTTCAGCTAGGGGTAAGGGGTGAATTGTCTGGAGTAAGGTATGGCTATTTTGCCCTATTGCTTGTTCTCTTGTATAACCGTACAGTTGCTCACAACCTTGATTCCAAGTGATAATGCCTTGCTCAAAGCTCCACACCAGTATTGGTTCATAAGACAACTCAATTAGCAGTTTAAATTGGCGTAGTGTTTCTTCGGTACGTTTGCGTTCGGTAATCTCTTCGCAGACGGTGCTGATACCAATGACGCGTTCCCCATCCTTCAACGGCAAAAATTTTTCTAACCAAACACGCTCTACTCCCGGTTGTGCTGGAGTTTCCCCGCGAATTTCGACGTTGAGTAATGGTTCTCCTGTGTCAAAGATAGGACGTAGTAATTGCTCGGCAGTATCGGCGATGTCAGGGAGTAACTCTCGCACAGTCCGCCCGATATGCTCTTGTATAGAAAATCCATTAATTTCCGCTAATCGCTGGTTAATTCGCACAAACCGTAACTCAGAATCGAGAACATTCAAGCCAATGGGAGCAGACTGGTAGATAGTTTCAATTTCTGTTAGTTGCCGTTGCAAAGTTGCCCTACTTAATTCTAATTCAGCTTCTAGGCGCTGGCGTTCTGTGATGTCTGCCGTGATCCCAATCAGTCGGGTTAACTTTCCCTGCTGGTCAAAAAATCCGCGTCCACTTTCCTCAAGGGTAACGATTTGATCGTCTGGGCGCACGACTCGATAGGTGGTTTTGTAAGTGCTGTTCTCTGGTGTTAGTGCTTGTACAACTCTTACGAAGCGATCGCGATCATCTGGATAAATTCGCTGAAAAAAATTTGCGCCTGTATCCTGTTCTGCCGATGGCGAACTTAACCCCAGAATCACACCACATTGAGGCGATCGCTTGACAGCATCGGTGCTGATTTCCCACTCAAAGGTAAATATCTGAGCAACTTCCATTGCTAACTGGTTGCGTTCTTCGCTTTCCTGTAGTGCCGCATTTAGCTGTTCTAATTGGGCAGTCCGTTCGGCAACGCGCTGTTCTAGTTCCTGGTTAACTTGTTGTAGGGCAGTTTCCGTCTGTTTTTGCTGGGTAATATCTCTGGCAACACAATATATCATTCCCCTACCAATTTGTGGTGATGCTGTCCACTCTAGCCATCGGTAGTGTCCATCCTTTGTCCGGTAACGATTCTCAAAATTGAGTGTAGGTAGGCCGGCTTTTAATTTTTCCATTTCTGCCAATGTGGCAAAGTGGTCATCTGGATGTACGAAGACCAAAAAAGGACGCGCTAAGAATTCCGCTTCTGAGTAGCCGAGAGTTTGGGTAAATGCCGGGTTGATCCGCTGAAAGTAGCCTTCCATACTAATGACCGACAGCAAATCAAGCGATCGCTCAAAGAAAAAGGCTTCTTCGGACAAGTCTAATTCATTCACGGGTGAAGCAATAGGCTCTTCAGAAGTCATAAAATAATTAAGCTGTATATCAAGCACAATAGGAGAAACACAAAAAACTAAAACAGGTATTCATTCCAGAGCGATCGCAGAAGTTTCCGATGTAATGAATTTTACTATCGTAATTATATTTTGATAGTTTTTCAAGATTATGAAAGTAGATGCTATATCTATTGTTACAATTAATTCAAGGGTGCAGATTTAACTATGAATCACAATGTAGTTGGTGTGGCTGTAGTCGGTACGGGATTTGGACAAAAAGTCCATATACCTGGGTTTTTCGCCCATCCCAGAACCGATGTGGTTGCTATTTGTCATCGTGATATTAATAAAGCTAAAGCCATTGCTGATGCTAATAATATTCCTCACGCTTGTAACAATATTGTAGATATTATAAAACTCCCAGAAGTCCAAGCAGTTAGTATTGCTACACCACCATTTCTGCACTATGAAATGGCAAAAACAGTCCTAAAATCAGGCAAACATTTATTATTAGAAAAACCTACAACTTTAAACGCAGTAGAAGCTAAAGAATTATATCAATTAGCAATCGCAAATCAAGTAACTGCGGTTGTAGATTTTGAGTTTCGTTTTGTCCCAGGATGGCAATTATTTGCAGAATTATTAGCATCAGGTTATGTCGGAAACAAACGTCTAATTAAAATTGATTGGTTTGGTTCTTCCCGCGCTGATACCTCTCGCCCTTGGAATTGGTATTCTTCTCAAGCACAAGGCGGTGGTGCATTGGGATCGTTGGGTTCCCACGCCTTTGATTATATTTATTGGTTATTTGGGCCAGTCCGCAGATTAAGTGCTTATTTAAGTACAGCCATCCCCAACCGCATTGATTCTAGTAGTGGTCAACTCAAGCCAGTAGAGACAGATGATAATTGTTTGCTGTCGTTGGAATTAGCTGATGGAACACCTTGTCAACTGAATATTAGTGCGGTGGTTCATGCACCAAGAACACACTGGGTAGAAGTGTATGGCGATCGCGGTACTTTAGTATTAGGTAGCGAAAATCAAAAAGACTACATTCACGGTTTCCGCGTTTGGGGTTCTCAAGTCGGACAACCACTCACAGAAATTGAAATTCCCCAGCAGTTAATGTTTAGCCAAAACTTCACCGACGGTCGCATTTCTGCATTCATCCGGGTAGTAGACCAATGGCTACAAGGAATTGACCAAAAACAATCAGTAGTCCCATCTTTACGCGAAGGTGTTTATTCCCAATTGTTGATGGATTTATCTCATCAATCTCATCAAGCTCGTAGCTGGGTTGATGTTCCTAGCTTAGATAATTATTTGACAAATTAGGAGTAATAAAAATTTCTTTGCTCAACAGCTTAAAAAAATTGATTAATCCACTCGAACACGGAAGCGTACAAACCCAAAATTACTACCAGACGTATAATTGATAGTGCCAAAATTTACGACTACTGCACCTGTGGGATTAGTTTGATTAGGACATACATTATTGGCACTTAAAGGAGCTAAAGGCGAGAAAAAGCTACCATTATCGCCGTCTGTAGCATTACTTCTAGGTGTAGTTGTATTAGCTAGATTTACCAAAATTCCACTAGCGGCAGCAAAGCTGTTACTAATAAATGTTGTACCTGTAGGGATAGGGTCACAAAATCTGGCGTTTTGTATTGGCTGGTTGCCATCGGCAAGAAAGTAAATTGTATATTCAACTTCATCGCCACTTTGTAGAGTGAATTGCGAACTCAGGTTAATAATTCCTACTGGGGAAAGTTGAGACCAACCTGCGGCGTTATCATTTTGGTCGTTAGGATCATCAATAAAACTACCAAAGTTCACACCACTCAGAGGAAAACCATTTCTGACTATATTTGTAATTCTTTTCACACCTCGCAAGCGCAATATGGGGGTTGGCGTTGGGGTTGGTGTTGGCGTTGGTGTCGCAGAACTGACTGTTACTTCCTCTCCTGTAGTGGCTGGGTCATAACTAACACTTGTAGTTCCATTTACTGTAATTCGAGTGGGGTCAAGATAAGTAGCTGTAGCACCATTGTTATACACCCCATCAGGTACAGTTGCAGCAATATCAGTAGTAAAGGTAATTTGTACATTTCCACCACCAGGAATATTGAACCTACCAAAATTCAAAGTAGTTGCACCAGTAGTTGGATTAGTCACACTAGTACGTGTTGCACCTCCATTCAAGGTCACTGTAGGAGTAACAGAGCCATCAAAACTAAAACCGCTCGGCAAAGGATCGGCAATATCAATATTGGTAGCCGTCGCTCTGTTAGCAGCATTAGCAACAGTGATGGTATAAGTTGCCTTACCTGGCTTGATAATTGGCCCTGGCGTGCTGGTGGTTTTAGTAATAGTCAGTTGCGGAATACATTCTGCGCCAGAACTGACACCAGGGATAGCGCCAACAGCTTGACTTATCCCACCCGCACCTGCGGTAGCACCAAAGTAAGGATCTGAGGAATTAATCGGGTCTGTTGCTGTGCCACTTTGCCCACCTGTAACGTTAACACTAGCACCAGCACTGGTAAAGACAACCCCGCCGCCACCACCACCACCAGGGCCGTGAGCGCCACCAAAAGGTTGAGTGGCACTGCTGAATTTGACATTGCCACCATTACCACCCCTAGCATTTACCGTTAAACCAGCAAGGTTATTATTGGCAGCCATCACGACCACACTACCACCAGCACCACCCCCGCCAGTACCATCCTGGCGAACATCAAAAGCTGTGGCTCCATTAGCATTAATAGTCCCGCTGCCACTGACACTGCCAGTACGAATTAATACCATACCACCACCAGTCGCTCCACTACTGGCAATACCGTTAGCTGGAACACCTGTAGTTGCACTAGTTGCCTGATTTGTAGTGCCAGCACCACCACCACCACCTAAGACAACACGGCTGCTGGTAGCAGGAAAGGTAGCACCGCCAAAACCACCAACATATACCCCAGATGTCCAAGAACGACCACCTAGACCACCAGTGCCGCCATTACTACCACCACCACCACCAGAGTTTTCATTGTTGCTAGATGGTTTACCATCGGTACTACCACCACCAGCGTTACCGGGTGCGCCACGGCCGTAACTCCCGCCAGGATAGCCTTCAACGCCGTTGTCAATGGCTGAAATTGTTGCAGAATTAAGTACAAAGCGGGGTGTCCCAGCAGTACCTTCTCCTTTAGAACCATTGGCATTGTTGTTTGATGAAGTTGCATAGTCTGTATGGCTGCCAGTACCACCACCTAGGTCACGACCTGCACCACCGCGAAAACCACGGCCGCTAACATCTACCGTTGCGCTTCCTAGATTTAAGTTACCTGCAACGTCATAAATTAAAATTCCCCCTGAAGCACCGTTCCAAGGTGCAGCGGTGAGGCTAGAACTCATGGTGGCACTGGAATATTGGGGTACACGGATGACTTGATAGGTTCTTTGTCCTTGAGAACCGAATGCAGTATTACTGTAGGAATTAATTAATCCTCCACCATTTGTGCCTTGAATGGGGATAGAACCACCAGATATTGGCCCAGTAGCAACAACGTATTCATAATTACCTGCGGTGAAGTTGGCATTGTTGAGGTTGCCACTAGCCCCTGTGGTTGCGGGAGCAAGGTTAACATTGCTATTATTGCCACCACCAGAAACTCCATTACCGTAACTATCTGTGTTGCTGGAATCAATATCTGCGCCTTGCATTTGGATGATGAGCAACAAGTCACCAGCAGTAATGGGAGTGGTAGCACCGTTGGGGTTAATTGCACCTACGGGTATGGAAGTTGAGCCTGCGGCAACGGTTGTATTTGTCGCACCAGCGTAGTAAGTATTGATGATGCCGCCTAAACTGCTGGGGCCATCTTTGCCGGGGGTGGCACATAAGCGAGGTATGACTTGGGCTGTCGCTGGTGTTTGGGTGAGTAATATGAGGCTTTGATAGCTGAGGGTAGTGAGGATGAGGGTGACGCTACGGATTAGTTTTAGGAGATGGTTTTGAGAAGTTTGGGGTTTTAGCATTTTGAATAAATAAACTGCAAAGGGCGCATAGACAAGAAGGTTACTGTTGACTCTTACTCGTCAGGATGTAGGGGATGATTGAGCGATCGCAATTTGGGGGATGATTACAAGTAAAGAAGGAACGAACCACAAAGGGCGCAAAGAGCGCAAAGGAAGAGGAAGAAGAGAGGGTTTTTTCGTGGGTTTTAGGGAATTAGGGGGATTTTTTGGTATCATTGCTCTCCTCACTTCGACTCTAAGGCTACTGGTTGAACTACTGACTCTTGCTGTTGTGGTGGTACTACTTTTTGCCTACCGAAACCACCGAAAAGCTCGTTGACTTTAAAGCTGATGTTTAAATAGGGGCCGCCGGCGGAGCGATAACCGCTAAAATCTCGGTCATCTGCACTACCAAAGGCGTAACCGACACCAATTCGTAAATCTGGTGTTAAATGATACCCACCTTCGACAGCCAAGCCAAATTCGTTGAAGCCTTGTTCTGGTTGACCTAACCAACGTCCTTCGACGGCTAAATCTGTGCGGTAGCCTAGTTGGTAAGTTGTGCGTAACTGTGCTAAATGAACGCTGCTATGGTTGGTAAAGTTTTCGGCTAGGGAAGTAGAACTGCTGCGGAAGGCGTATTTACCGTAGAATTCCCATCGCCAGTTGGGTGCATAAATCGCTTCGGCGGAGAAAATATGGTCGATGGAACCGTTACTTCTGCCAGCTAATAAGGTATCGGGTGTGGTGGCGGGGTTTTGGCGATATTCATACCCTAATAAAGCGTTGAATTTATCGTCGTTGGGGTCACGGTAAGCTAACCCGACGCGCAGATTTGCGGTGTCTCCTAATCCTTGCAAGAGTTGATTTGCGCCGCCTGCTTGTTGATAGCGTACCGCCGCAGTTAAGGCTGGGGAAAGTTTACCGGATGCGGCGGCGGAAATTACTGTATGATTGCCTTCGCTACCGCTACGATGTTCTAATCTGGCGTTGGCTTGGAAGTTGGGGTTATCGGTGTAATCTAAGCCGATGCTGTAAACATCACCCGCAAACAACCCTAATGAGGAAGCAGTTTGTCCGACTGCGTAAGGTTGAGCAAATCTGATACCTGTAGCGGAGTCTCCAAAAATATCTTTGAAGATGTGTTCGTAACCGAGGCTTAATTTTAATCCTGGTGCGAGGCGGATACCGTGATTGAGAGATACGGAACCTTGGTCTGTCATTCCATCCGCACCGCCTAAAATTGAGTAACGACCTCTGACGGTGGTATCTGGGGAAAATTTGTGTTCGACAATTGTATCTAGGCTGGTGATGCTGTTGCCTTGTAATAAACCACCTTCATAAAATTGGTGTGCTAGTCGCATACTTACGCCAGGATACAATGCCCAATCTAAACCGAATGTGGTGCGGTTGGGATAAAGTGGGTCGCTTTTACCTAAGTTAAGTTCGTTTTGCGCGTGGAATGTGAGTGATTCGGATAAGGGAACGTCAAGACGAGAGACTAACTGGCTGGCGTTTCCGTTGAATTGGTTAGTAATACGGTCTTCACGAGAACGGTTGATGTATTCCAGGCTTAAATCTGATTGACCGATTTTTTGTTGGATACCCGCGCGGATGGTGGTGAGAGAATTATTAATTTTGCTTCCTGGTACGGCTTGGGGTTGGGGGTTGAATAAGTCAATTAACTGGGTGCGTTCGGCTGGAGCAATACCAAAATTGTCTTCGCGATCGTACCCTAGATTAAAGCTGGTGGTTTGTCCCAGTTTCCCTGTTAAGGCTGCGCCGTAGCGAGTTTGTCCTGGTGTGAAACTCCAAGTGGCGTTATTGGCAAAGTTTTCGGTGACAGAACGATAGTAAGCTTGTCCTTGGAAGTTTTTACCGAGATTCGCACTGGCTTCTAAACGGTATGCAGAACCACTGACGTTACCAAAGGCGAGGGTATTGTGGCGAGAGTGTGCATATTCCCCGATAATTTGCCCAGAATTACCTAAAGGTGCAAAGAAATCAAATCCGTATAGTTCAAAGTCTTGTTGTCCTTGGTCTTCTTTGAGGTAACTTGCACCGATAAATGGATTTCCGTTTTGACTATTTTCGGAAGTTCTCAGATTATATTGCAGTCGTCCAGCGTAAAGTTTGCTGTCTTCTCCAGCGTCGTTTTGATAGGTGACAACGATGCGGCGTACCAAAGTTTTACCAAAGGGGTTGGACTCTGTAGCGAAGATGGGACGACGGAATAATAATGTACCGCGATCGTAATCTATTTCATAGTCGGAACCACGGGATAAAGCTTTACGTTCCAAGACTGTACCAGGACGGTTGATTTCTTCGGCTTCGATAAAGACGTTTTCACTACCGGGAATAACTAAGCGGCGGGAGAGGAAGTAGTAACCACTAGTTCCGTTGGGGGTAATTGTATCGCGTTGGAAGCCTTGAATATTGTTGGCGTATAAGGCTGTTAGTTGCAGGTTGCCGAAGTTGTAATTACCTTTGAAGCCGTGGAGTTGTCTGGTAGTAGCTGTATATAACTGGGATGATCTGGCAAACTCTTCGGTGCTGTAATCACCCCACATAAAATAGTCTGATTCTGCGCCTGGGATGTCTGGTGTACGTTCAATGCGAGCATAGACACTATCTGTAGAAGGTGCAGTGTTAGTAAAGCTAGAACTATCACCATATACGGGATAGTCTTTTTCACAAGATTGGATACCACCAAACAGGCGATTCTCTCCGTTGCAATCTTGATTTAGGGGACGTTTGCTATTGAATGCGCCTGTAAATAACCAATCTCCAACTTTACCAGTGGCGAAGACGGCTGCATCTACATCTACATCAGTGCGACCGATTTTATCAGGGTTGAGATAGTCGCGGAAACTACCTCGGTAATCCGTACCACCTGCACCAATCCTAACGTTGATGCTACCTGTGGCTAGGGAAGGACGCAGATTGGTAATAAATTCTACATTGGTATAAGTTTCAATCTCTGCATCTTGATCTATAGCCGCACGGATTTTCACGTTTTGAGCGATTAAACCTGCTTGCAGTGTGGCTGTAAACTCACCTTTACGCGCGAGTACCTGAAACCCTGGTGCGTCTTTATCTTGATCTGCACCGACAAATTGACCTGCACTAGCTGTTAAGGTGACAGGAATATCTTCGGTGATGATTTCGCCTTTTTCGTCGGTAATTTTACCTTCTAAGGTGATGAGGGAACGACCATCGGCGGGGATTCTGGGTTCTTGGGTAGGTGCGATCGCAATTTTTCTCTGCACCTCTTCAACAGTGACTTTCACACTTGTTGATTTACCATCAGCACCTTGAGCAGTAATCGTATTTTCACCTTTATTTAACGGCACGTTGTACCAAATCAAGGTGTTTAAATGCTGCGCTTCGTCTTTATGTAAGTATTGGGAAATAGCTGCATCAATGGGTTTTCCATTCAATGTCACCGTTACTTGGTTATTAGGGTGATATTGAACTCCCAAGTTAGTCGTTTTGGCAGTCGTTACACCTGCAACTGGTGTGATAATGCGAATTTCTGTGTTCTCGGCTTGTTCCTTGGTTTGTTTTGCTTCAGTAACCAAGTCTGTCTGATCTAAAGCTATCAATTTGTCAGGTTGGCTTGGTCTTGGTGGAGAGAAAACAACTTCTAGATCATCTTCTACAGGTGCAATTAACTCCGGTACATTAGGGGATTCAACTTTTTGTTGTGTTTGTGGTGGTGTTTGTGCAGTCGCCGCCGCAACTGGCAGAATCGGAAAGGCACTACAAATGCTTAATAATGTTAAGTCACGCTTTCTAACACTAATCTGCGTCATCTTACTTACGTGCCTCCCCTGATGCTGGTGTGACTGCAAAATTCATCCGTCCCATACTTCTGGGTGCGAGTCGGACGAGGCGCGATTGGCTATTTTTTTCGATGTTGTAGAGGTTAGGTGCAAGGCTATATCCGGGTAGGCTAGTTAAATCTAAAGTTCCAGTCCGATTACCAGCAATCACATTAGCCAGAGAAAACATCCCATTAGCATCAGTAAGGATGCGGTTTCCGTCATCCATATAAATTACGGCGTTGGGTATACCTGGTTCCCCTGGTTGTTGTTCACCGTCAAAGTTTTTATCAATAAAGACTCGTCCAATTAAAGTTGCACAATCAGAGATAATACCGGGACGAATCTTTAGTAAATGGCTGGCTGTATTACTACGGATATTACCTGCGGCAGCGACTGCTAGATTTTTCCCTGTTCCGCGAACAGCATCGGGTGTGACTGTGACTGCATAAACGACATTCATCGTTCCCTGTGCAGGGATAGTACCAGCGTAGTTGATGGTTACTGTGCGGTTGTCTTGGCTACTGGATACAGTTACGGGTGTGGTAGTGTTATTGCTGGTTAAAGATACTTGCAGCGATCGCGTCTCGAAATTCAAGCCGAGGGGTAGAGTATCAGTCAGGGTAATGTTGCTGGCGAGAGAGTTACCAGTGTTGCGGATAGCCAGCCGATAAATTACTGTATCACCTGGTTCCACGGCGATGCGATCGGCTGTTTTGACAATCTCTAATGCAGTTGCACCTTTAGTAAAGAACACAGTATTAGAAGTAACAGGTTGAATATTGTCACCTCCCAGCACGGCTGTATTAGTAGTTTGATTTGCAATTACGGCTGAAATGCCAACAGAAAAAATCCCAGGAAGCAACAGAAGCACGAGAAGATAACTCTGCTTCCAGTCTTTTACCAACTTCATAGCTATATCAAAATCAAAAAATGTGTTTTTTCTTTAAAAGAACAAAATATGAGCAATAAAAATGAGAAAAATTTATTCTTGAAAATAATTAATCATGTTTGTTTTAAACACCCTATGTTAGACCTGAAAGAAAATATTTAAGTTGAATATTATGCTCTTCGTCTAACGATTTTTTATATCCAGATGTTTTTTATACACAATACATAAAATTTATATTTTCGGTTGTTAATTATATTTTTGATAATTTCCATTTATTTAAATATTTCTTCCAAAATTCCAGTCATGTTTAATGGCACATCAAGTTGTTAACCTGATAACAGCATTACAATATTAATTTCTGATTGGTATCAGCAACTTTATTTTGTCCAAGCTGGCAAAATTTCCCTGCTGGACTTACAAACATCGTCATAGCTCTACCAAATCAAATATTGTATATTTTTCAATTACAGTGATTTAAAAATTAAAAACCCTTTCAGAAAATATCCTGTGATACCTCAGCTTCTTCCGAGGCAAAATATAACAGTCAATCTTGTTATCAGTTTTTAGGTAAATGCCCTAAGAATTTAGATAGATGCAGCGACTTACTTAAAACAAATATAACCACAGTAATATTAAATGGCAATTAATTTATATAAAAATCATTTTCTTCCAAAAAACTAACTCTGTTAATAAATGACAACGTGGAACTTACGAGTTTTGTAAACTAATTTTTTATTAAAAAGTTAAAATTTTACTAGTATTTACTAATTAATTATATGAAAATTCCAACTTTCATACCTAAAATAGTAATTATACTGAGAAAATAAATTTTAGGCTTATAATCTTTGAGCGCCTTACCTTCACATTTTGATGTAAAAGTTAGTTAGAAAATTTTGCTCAAACCACTAACTTTTTTAAGTAGTTTAAATAGAATACTTAATAACAACTGAGACTTTGATACTTTTTAGCTAGTAATTAAATCATATTTTGTGGCTAAAAAATTTGAAGATTGTCATAAAACATCAAGATAAAAGATAAAAATATTACAAAATAACCATACTCAAATATCAAATATAATTTACGGATTTTAAACTATCTCTACGTAATATTACCCTAGTTAATTTCGCTATAAACAGCGAAATTAAGTATTAACAAGGAAAAAATTAATCATACACACTGTATCTATTCTTATTTTGGAACTGCATATTATTTCTTAAGTGGTTCCACATTATTACAACTAATCAGGAGATGCTTGAATGTCAGAGATAACCCTTGAAAATAAAAATGCATTTAAGTCTCAAGATATATTGGAAAAAGCACTTGAATACTGCAAATATTCTCAAAAGTTATCGACAAATAAAACTTTTGCTTCCTTACAAATTGCGGATGTGATAGGCAGAGCTTTTATTGTTGCCTATAAGGAACAAACTAATTTACTAGAAACAGCCTTGATGAAAGAAGGCTTACAGTGTTCAGTTCTCCGACAGAAGCATCAACCACAATATAAAGCCTTTTCTCCCAGTTATTTATGTTTACTAAACCATTTAAGAGCTTGGCAAATAGCTGCAAGGGAAGCTCAACCAACTTTAATTGTTGAGGCAGATTTTGTTCCAGTTGTAGGGTTTGGCAAACTTCCTCTCCCTTTTAACCCTTATCAAACTGATGTGGGTATGTGTTGGCTATATACTTGTGCGCCTCAGATATATAGTATTTCAGCAGATGGCTATGCCGAAGGTTTTTCAGTCTCAACTGTTGCTTATATTGTGACTCCTCAAGGGGCTGCAAAATTAATTAAGTTTGCAGAAGAACTCATACAAACATTAAAGCCTAATGTTTATACTACCTGGGATGCTCATCTTGATAATTTTCTTCGCAATTACAAGTTGAAAAACTACATACCCTTCCGAAATTATGGAGAGCATGGTGGTTTACCTAATCTAGAACATTCTCGTCATGGATTAAGTAAAACTCATAGAGCAGATGTCTTATATAATCAGCTTGCTTTTATGCCTATGTATGCCTCAATTGAAGGAGTAGATTATTTTAAGTTTTTCTCTGTCAGGTTGCAAGCAAGAATAAAAGGACTAGCTCGTTTACTAACAGGTAAATTTTTGCGCTTGCAAGTACTGAAACGTTCTCGTGTACCTGCTAGGCTAGCTAATTTTGCAATTCGTAGACAATTGTTTCATTATATCTAAAATCATCTCTATATTTTTTGGTTTAATGGCAATGAAAACAGGGTGTTCAAGCAAGGATAAAAAGAGTTTATTTTTAAATATATATAATAGTTTGAGTTGAGAAAATAAGGTAAATCTTCGACAGGAAGCAAAATATATAGCAGTCTAAATCATTTGTGAACAAAGAGATACCCGACTTCTTTGAGAAGTCGGGTATCTGAGCCTCTCAATTTTTCCAACTCAAGTAGGATTGCGATATTGTGCTGAGAATCAATAACAATTAGGAGCATCTCTGCTTTTTTACAACTGAGATAGGAAGTTGGCAGAATTAGCAATCCGAGTATCTTTACCTAAAGATGACTGGAAGTATATTTCCATGAAGTTATGGTTACAAATAGGAGCAACCATAGCAAAATAGAAATACAACTTTTATTAAAATCCCGATTGCTATAGCAACTCAAAAATAGTCTTTGGTGTGGTTTGAGTAGTGTGAATGCACAGACTTGCTTACCTATAGACAAGTTGAGGTGAGAATATGGATGCTAACCAACTCCTGAGTTTATATGCAGCAGGAGAGCGAGAATTTGTGGGTGCAAATCTGCATCAAGTTAATCTTGGCAATGCTGATTTGAGGGGCGCAAACTTTGTGGAAGCTGACTTAAGTGGCGCTGATTTAAGTCACGCTAACTTGAGTGGATGTAACTTTAGTCGGGCAAATTTGACTGATGCAGATATTAGTGAGGCTCATCTGAATGGGGCAAATTTGAGTGAGGTAAACTTAATAGGTGCAGACTTGATTAGGGCTAACCTAGAAGGAACTAATCTCAGTCGTGCAGATTTGCGAGGTGCTAATTTATTAAGAGCCAACCTGCTAAGTGCAAACCTCAGTGAAGCAGAAATGAGTGGTGCAGACTTAACTGGTGCTAATCTCAAGAAAGCAAATTTGATTGCTAGTAACATTAATGAAGCAGAAATTAGCGGCGCTGATTTCACAAAAGCAATTGTGACTGAATATGAGATGACTGGCAAAGTACTACACTTAGGCTTATCTCATAAATGGATAACTTGGGCTGGCTGTTACTAGTGATTACAGGATGTAATAGGGACACAATCGCTATTGTGTCCCTAAAAATTTTCGTCTACAACAGGTAATATTAAAGCGATCGCTTGGAAAAAATTTTAATAAACCAAAGGTCTAGCACCACTCATCTGACGTAAAGAATTAATGCAGGCTGGACAGTCACAACCAAACAAAGTAATTGCCATATCGCTTTCTTGGTCACTGAACTCTAACATCGGCACATTATCGTTAGAAAATTCCACCTCCGACTGTTCAATCGGGATTTGTGCCAATACAGAAGCTCTAGCGCATACTAAGCCAACTTTATGCTTGTTGCGGATGCAAGATAAACGGTCTTCTGCGCTTTTTCCTACTGGTTCAACTGCTTGCGCTTGATTAAACATAGCTGTCATAGACAGAATAGAACTAATCAGCATAGGGGTAGAAAGTAAACTCAGTATAATTTTATTCATTGGCTTCCTTAAAAAAGTCCTGACTGCTCAAAATACTTTGATTAAATCTTACGTTTACCATGAATGTCTATCAGGATCTGATGTTTCCCATGAACGCAGATAAATCTGTATTTGAGGGAAATGAGAAGTTCTATATTCCTCCTACACAGCAGATTCATAGCGAAATCATCGAAACTGCTGGTGTGGAAATGTTTGTGCTGCGTCTCGACTTGATGCATCCGTGGGTTAATGGAAATAAGTGGTATAAGCTGAAATACAATCTTTTAGAGGCTCAGGAGAAAAATTTTTCAACGCTACTCACATTTGGCGGTGCTTATTCCAACCATATTTTTGCAACAGCAGCCGCAGGGAAATTATTTGGATTTCAGACAATTGGTGTTATCCGTGGTGAGGAAACATTACCACTGAATCCGACGTTGAGTTTTGCTATAGAACAGGGGATGCAACTTGTATACCTGAATCGCGCCAGTTACAGACAGCGCAACTCTACAGAATTACAAGCAGAACTCCGAGAACGCTACGGTGAAGTTTTTATTATTCCTGAAGGTGGAAGTAACTTAAACGGTGTACGCGGTTGTACAGAGATACTTCAACAAGCAGAAAATTTTGATGTTGTCTGTGTTGCTTGTGGGACGGGTACTACTTTTGCGGGTATTTTACTTTCACTAACTCAACAGCAGAAAGGAATCGCTTTTCCTATCCTCAAAAATGGCTCATTTTTGCAACCAGAAATCGCAACTCTATTACAGAATTACTTCGCTGCTAATTTACCTGCACCTAATAAATTTGCGTGTTCCTGGGAATTAATCTGTGATTACCATTTCGGCGGTTATGCAAAAGTTAACGATGAACTACTGAATTTCACTCAGCAATTTCAGCAAAACCACAGTGTACCTTTAGATTATGTATACACTGCCAAGATGTTTTATGGGGTGATGGATTTATTACAGCAGGGATTTTTTAGCAAAGGCGATCGCATCCTACTGATTCACACTGGCGGTTTACAAGGAAATTTAGGTATCCAATAGAGATTATCGTAGCCGTAGGCGAGAATGGTGGAGATAATTCTCTCGTTAGTAATAATACACAAGAGCCAAAATCTGGTAGAGTAACTCGGACACGTAAGCTAAAAATCAGCTTCCGCAGAATTTTCAGGTGTTTAGGCAACTACTAACTGGGAAAAAATCATGAAACCTTTTCTCTTTGTCACTGACTTGGATCACACCCTCGTAGGAAATGACGAAGCTTTAGTAGAACTAAATCAAATACTGAGTCAACATCGCCAAGAGTACGGCACAAAAATAGTTTATGCCACAGGGCGATCGCCTGTGCTTTATCGAGAATTACAAGTTGAAAAAAATCTCATCGAACCCGATGCCCTTGTTTGTTCTGTGGGTACAGAAATGTACCTCGATGGCAGTGATAACCCGGATGCTGATTGGTCAGATATCCTCTCGCCTGGCTGGAACCGCGAAATAGTATTTTCTGTAGCTAAGTCTTTTCCTGAGTTAGACCCACAGCCAGACTCTGAACAACGCCCTTTTAAGGTAAGTTTTTTCCTAAAACAAGAATTTGCAGATAAAATTTTACCACAGATTGAGACAAAATTACAAAAATATGCTTTAAATATAAAGTTAATCTATAGCAGCGGTATTGACCTCGACATTGTGCCGCTTACCAGCGATAAAGGTCAGGCAATGCAGTTTCTGAGGCAAAAATGGCAATTTGCAGCAGAACAAACAGTTGTCTGCGGTGATTCAGGTAATGATATTGCTTTGTTCGCTGTGGGCAATGAACGGGGAATCATAGTTGGTAATGCTAGACCAGAATTACTTCAATGGCATACTGACAATCCGGCTGACTATCGATACTTAGCACAAAGTTTTTGTGCTGGGGGAATTCTAGAAGGTTTGCAATATTTTGGATTCTTATGATTAGCTATCTCAAAGGAATTGTTGCTGGTGTTCAGACAATTAGCGGTAGTCGCGTCATTCTGACTATCGAAGTCAATGGCATAGGTTACGATTTGCAAGTTCCGCAACGGTTAGCACAGCAGTTACCTGAATCGGGCGGAGTGGCGCAAATTTTCACCCATTACCAAATTCGGGAAGAAGTGCCTTTACTGTATGGCTTTGCCTCACCAGCAGAACGGGACTTATTTCGCCACTTGCTAACAGTTAGCGGTATTGGTGCAGCATTGGCGATCGCCCTCTTAGATACTTTGGAATTACCAGATTTAGTCCAAGCGATTATCGCTGGTAATACACAAATACTAATTCAAGCCCCTGGTGTCGGCAAAAAAACCGCAGAACGCATCTGTTTGGAACTGAAAAGCAAGTTGATTGAGTGGCGCAAATCAGCCGGGTTCTTCGTCGCTACAGGCGGGCCAGCACCAGGGATTTTAGAAGAAGTGCAAATGACTTTGTTCGCCTTGGGTTACACAGCCCACGAAGTTAGCCACGCCTTACACGTCGTCAGTGAAGACATTGGACTACCCAAAGATGCTTATGTGGAAGATTGGATTAAACAAGCGATCGCCCATCTCAGCAGTGAACAAGTACCCTAATATTAGGAATCTGGTTTGATTTCCGCATCTACTTATTTAGATAGGGAATCGGGAATGTACTTCGACTGCGCTCAGTAACCGGGAGTGGGAAAGAAGCTTTATCTACGTGTACTGATTTTTTCCTAAATTAAATATGAGTTCTGTATCAATTCATAATTCATAATGGTGATGCGTCTGCCATATCAAAAAACTAACGCAGCGACAGAGCAGGGTAATAGCTATGACACCAGAAGAAGAATGTCTAAAGATTTATCTAGTTGTAGCTAGAATCACATAGACTGAGGAATGAAAGAATAGCTGCTAAAATCCCTTCAATTTCATGAAGCTGTATATTATTCGCCCTAAAACTTCCTCAGTTACTCGCTCTCTTTCCCTGATGTCGAGAAAATTAACGCCCCAAAGTCGGAGGATGCAAGCGGCGGAAGTAAAAGCTTTTTGGCAGCAAGACTCAGTTTATCAAGAAATTCAACGCTGGATTGCCGACGCGCGAGAGGATGGTGTAATTCAAATTGCTCAAGCAGAAACGGTGATTACAGGGACGGTTATTGTAAAAATGACCGAAGAAGAAGCAGCCAGGATGCGTGAAGAATTACCTGATGCTGATATCACAGAAGACCGCCCAATTGAGTTAATTCAACCCGAAGCCAGCACCACTGATTTAAAAACAGAAATTTCTCAATCTGATTTATGGCATTTAGCAGCAATTAATTTAGATAATTGCCGTCAAAAAGGTTATGAATATACCAGGGCGAACGCATCTTAATTGCTAATAAGAATTGGGAAGCAAATTCAAATATCTAGAATAAAACCAATTATCTTAGATAAATATTGAATGTAAATCAAAGGATAAATTTAGATATTAAAAACTTATTACTCGCTATGAAGATATGATTTTAAATCAACAATTAACAGAAAGTTAACAATAGGAATTAATGACTGCAACCTGAATAGAAAATTAGTTACAGCCTGATTCAATGCCCTATAAAATCAGCTTTAAGCCAAAGAAAGTAATCTAGCTAAATAATGATTATCCATTGCAGCTAGAAATTGTTTATTTTTTACTCCTACCTTCACCCGTTTCTCTTTACCTAACAGATTAACTGCAATGTGGCGTAGAACTGCAAAATTTTGTGGTGCGTTATCTTTTCTTATGCGACAGCCATCTTCGTTTAATGCTACATCTAAGATCCAATGTAGTGAATTTTCAATTCCCCAAT
This sequence comes from Nostoc sp. TH1S01, assembly GCA_018993265.1. Classification (GTDB taxonomy): domain Bacteria; phylum Cyanobacteriota; class Cyanobacteriia; order Cyanobacteriales; family Nostocaceae; genus Nostoc_B. Next base: position 1,048 of record JAGKSW010000044.1, on the reverse strand, counting down.
GGCTGCGAATAGAATTAGCAAACTTTTGGGCGTTATCTTTCAGGCTACTAATAAAATAACGGGTTTCTACCGTTGTCTCGCCATCTAATTCCCGTACAGACTCCACCATGCCTATGCTATTTAATTTTGCCCAGACTGAATCTGGGTCAAGCTTTTCTCCGATATTAGATATCATTAGATAATGACGAATTTCGTGACGATCATGACCAAATTCTTCTGTTTTATACGTGCTATGCTTTAATCCTTGGAAGTCTGTTCTTATTCCTTCAGCAATCAGTTCTTCTACTTCATTAGAAAGATTTCCTTGATTCTTTTTTAAGGTAATTACGTAGTCTGCATCTTGCTGGGCGATTAACTTTACAATATTTTTTTGACAGCCTATTGCATCTATTGTCACAATACATCCAGACAGTTCTAGCACCTTTAACAACTCTGGGATTGCTGTAATTTCATTGGAATGAGAATCTACTTTTACTTGACCTAATACCATTCTATTTGTCGTTGCCCAGGCACTAACTATTTCAATCGCACTTTGCCCAGATGCTTTATCATTAGAACCACATAGAGTCTTACCGTCAATTGCTACTATTTCTGCTGACGTTATCTTCTGTATTGTTCTCATCCATGACAGAAAACATTCTTGGAACTGTTGAGGATTTAACTGGGCAAATACTCGCGCAAATGTATCGTGTGATGGTATCCCGTTTGGTAGCTCTAAAAACGTTTTTAACCACTCATATTTTGTGCAACCATACAATTCAATTGCGACCCAACTGTCTGCTCCACATATTACCGCACAGATGGCTATGGTCAAAATATCTATCAACTTGTGCCGCTTCGTGCGGTCTATTCTTGGGTCTTCCATCAAGGCAAAGTGGTCAGCAATCGTAATTTTGGGCTTGAGCTTCACGCTTTTTTAGGGCTTTCCTCTACTTCTAGAATGACTTTACCATCAAAGTCTTATTGCTCAACCTCCATCCCGGAGAGCGATCGCTACCTTTGTCGCTTTCTTAGTATACGTTTACTATATTTAGATGCGTTCGCCCTG